>NZ_CP141590.1:2666591-3353183 GCF_035581365.1 Tsuneonella sp. CC-YZS046
GATTTCCGAATTGCCGGTGCCCTTGAATTCCTCGAAGATCACTTCGTCCATGCGGCTGCCGGTATCGATCAGGGCGGTGGCGATGATGGAGAGCGAGCCGCCTTCCTCGATATTGCGGGCCGCGCCGAAGAAGCGCTTGGGCCGCTGCAGCGCGTTGGCGTCGACACCGCCGGTCAGCACCTTGCCGGAGCTGGGCACCACCGTGTTGTAGGCGCGGCCCAGGCGGGTGATCGAATCGAGCAGGATGACCACGTCCTTCTTGTGCTCGACCAGGCGCTTGGCCTTCTCGATCACCATTTCCGCCACCTGCACGTGGCGGCTGGCCGGCTCGTCGAAGGTGGAGGAGATCACTTCCCCCTTCACGCTGCGCTGCATGTCGGTGACTTCCTCGGGCCGCTCGTCCACCAGCAGCACGATCAGGAACACTTCGGGGTGATTGTCGGTGATCGCCTTGGCGATGTTCTGCAGCAGCACGGTCTTGCCGGTGCGCGGCGGGGCGACGATCAGGGCGCGCTGGCCCTTGCCCTGCGGAGCGATGATGTCGATCACCCGGGCCGACTTGTCCTTCACCGTGGGGTCGACCGTATCGAGAACCAGCTTCTCGTCCGGATAGAGCGGCGTCAGATTGTCGAAATTGGTGCGGTGGCGCACGGCATCGGGATCGTCGAAATTGACGCTGGTGAGCTTCGTGAGGGCAAAATAGCGCTCCCCGTCGCGCGGGGCGCGAATCTCGCCCTCCACCGTGTCGCCCGTGCGCAGGCCCCATTTGCGGACCTGGTTGGGCGAAACATAGATGTCGTCCGGCCCGGCCAGATAGTTCGCCTCGGGCGAGCGGAGGAATCCGAAGCCGTCCTGCAACACCTCGATCGTGCCGATGCCGAGGATTTCCTCGCCATCTTCGGCCACTTCCTTGAGGATGGCGAACATCAAATCCTGCCGGCGCATCGTGGACGCGCCCTCGACACCCAGCTCCTCGGCCATTTCGACCAGTTCGGCGGGCGTTTTCTTTTTCAATTCCTTGAGATGCATCGGTCGGTTTTTCCGAATGAAAGTGGGTATCCGGCAGGTCTGTCGGGCTTGGGGAAAGCGGACCTGATCGCAAGGGAGGCGCGATCGTGCCGAAAGGATGACTTCAGATAATCTTCGGCCCGCCCCTCGTCAATTCGCAAAGCGAAGGCGCCTTGCGATTCATCGCGCGGCAGGTTCGAACGGACCCGGGTCGGAAGAGTCAGAAGGGCTTGATGATAACCAGGATGACGATCAGGGCCGCGGTCACTCCCGGCACTTCGTTGAGCAGGCGCAGGTTCCTGTCCGAAAGCGCCCGCTCGCCCCGCGCCAGCTTGCGGGCATAGCCGGCCATCCATCCGTGATAGGCGGACAGGCCGAGAACCAGCGCCAGCTTGGCGTAGAACCACCCCTGCGCGAAGGCGCCGATCGAGAAGGCCAGGGCCAGCCCCAGTGCCCAGACCACGATCAGCGAGGGATTGAGGATGATCTTCAGCAGGCGCTTCTCGCGCTCGGCCCAGGCCAGATCTTCCCGGCTGCCCGGCTCGCTTTCCTGATGGTAGATGAAGAAGCGGGGGAGCATGAACAGCCCCGCCATCCAGAATATCACGAACAGGATATGGCCCGCCTTGAGCCAGTAATAGATCATGCCCAGGATCTCTTGCATGGGCGCGATTTAGGCGCTTTCGAGGCCCGCGTCATCCCTTCCATTCCCTGATTGCGCGCAACAGCCGCTCGACATGCGCGATCGGCGTATATTGCCCGATCCCGTGGCCCAGATTGAAGACATGCGGCCGGCTGGCGAAAGCCTCCAGCACCGCGATCGCCCGCTTTTCCAGCCCGGCATTGCCGGATTCCAGCAGCAGCGGATCGAAATTGCCCTGCACCGGCAAGCCATCGGGCAAGGCGGCGGAAGCCCAGACAGGATCGATCGTCTCGTCCAGCCCGATCGCATCCGCGCCCGTTTCCCGCGCATAGGCGGCCAGCTTTTCCCCCGCTCCCTTGGGAAAGCCGATCACCGGGACATCGGGATGGCGGGCCTTGAGCGCGGCAATGATCCGCGCATTGGGCGCGATCACCCAGCGTTCGAATTCGGCCGGGGCCAGGCTGCCGGCCCAGCTGTCGAACAGCTGCACCGCTTCCGCCCCGGCTTCGATCTGGCCCGAGAGATAATCGACCGTGACTTCGATGACCGCATCGATGATCGCGGCGAACGCGGCCGGATCGCGATAGGCCATCAGCCGGGTGGCGTGCTGGTCGCGGCTGCCCTCGCCCGCCACCATGTAGGTCGCCACCGTCCACGGGCTTCCCGCGAAGCCCAGCAAGGTCCTGCCCGGTTCCAGCGCCACTTTGACCTTCGCGACGGTCTCATAGATCGGCCGCAGCCTTTCCGGCACGGCCTGCAGGCCGCCCAGCGCATGATCGACTAGGCGCGGCGACAGGCGCGGCCCTTCCCCCGCGAGGAATTCCAGATCCTGCCCCATGGCATAGGGAACGATCAGGATGTCCGAGAACAGGATCGCCCCGTCGAAGCCGAAGCGCCGGATCGGCTGGAGCGTGATCTCCGCCGCCGCCTCGCTGTCATAGACCAGCTCGAGGAAACCGCCCTTTTCCGCCCGCAAGGCGCGGTATTCCGGCAGGTAGCGGCCTGCCTGGCGCATGAGCCAGAGGGGCCTGGGGAACAAATTCCCACCACGCAGCGTATCGAGGAGAATGCCGGGCATCGGGTAGTCCAATCAAAATAATATTATATTTAAAAGAGGATGAAGGAGTCTGTTGGCCTGTGGATAGCGGGTAGAACGGGCCTCTGCCTGATTTCTCCCCAACTGAACAGGGTTCCCATGCAGGGCGAATCCCGGGCCATGCGCGTCAAGCCGGGGATATGCCCGTTACTCACAGCCTGTAGAGAAAGCTTTCCCCCTGTCTAGAAGCTCCCGGTCGATCGGCCGGAAACGGGCATGGAAACCGCGGCCGCCCTTGTCCCCTCGTTCATCCCGTGGTTTATGCCGCCCATTGTCCACAGCCTCGCGGTGCGCTTTCCCGATGACCCGGCTTCATCTTCATCTCCTGTCGGATTCCACCGGAGAAACGCTCGAGATGGTGGCGAAGGCGGCGCTTGCCCAGTTCGAGAATGCCGATGTCATCCGCCATTTCTGGCCGATGGTGCGATCCCAGCAGCATCTCGACCGGATTCTGGGCGAATTGGCGAACAATCCGGGGCTTGTGCTGTTCACTCTGGTCAATCCGGAGATCCGCGCCCGGCTGGAAGAGAAATGCCGGGTGCTGGGCCTGCCCATGGTTCCGGCGCTGGACGCCGTCACCGCGGCGCTGGCGGCGCAGCTGGGCCAGAAGGCGCAGACCCGCCCGGGCCGCCAGCACATGATGGACGAAGCCTATTTCGACCGGGTCGCGGCGATCCATTACACCATCGCCCATGACGACGGAGTCGGCTGGGAGGACTGGGAAGAGGCCGATATTCTGCTGGCGGGCGTTTCGCGCACATCCAAGACCCCGACCAGCATCTATCTGGCCAATCGCGGCTTCAAGGTGGCGAATATCCCGCTGGTGGTCGAAAGTCCGGCCCCGCCCAGCCTGTTCGGCTTGCGGCATCCGCTGGTGGTGGGCCTCACCACCGCGCCCGACCGGCTGGTCCAGGTTCGCCGGAACCGCCTGCTTTCGCTGAACGAGGCGACCGAGACCGATTATGTCGACGAGGAACGGGTCCGCAAGGAACTGCAGCTGGCCCGCCGCATGTTCGCCGACAACGGCTGGCCGGTGATCGACGTCACCCGCCGCTCGATCGAGGAAACGGCTGCGGCGATCCTGCGCCTTTACAGCGAAAGGCAGGCATCGCCCGGCAAGGATCCGCAAGGCGCCAGCCTGCTATGATCCTGCTTGCTTCCAGAAGCCAGTCGCGCCGCGCGATGCTGGAGGCGGCGGGGGTTTCGTTCCGCGCCGAAGCCGCTTCGATCGATGAGCGCGCGCTGGAGCAGGGATTGAACGGCGCCCCGCCCCCGGCGGTGGCGCGCGCCCTTGCCGAAGCCAAGGCTCTGGCCGTCCCCTCTGCCGAGGCGGGCCAGCTCGTTCTGGGAAGCGATTCGCTGGTCGTGGTGGAGGGGCGCCGGTTCGACAAGCCGGCCTCGCGGGAAGATGCGGCGGAGCACCTGCGCTTTTTCTCGGGCCGGACGATGGAGCTGCACAGCGCCGCCGCGCTGGCGAGGGATGGTGCGATCCTCTGGTGCCGTTCTGCTACCGCTCTGCTGCGTGTGCGGCCGCTTTCGGAAGGTTTCATCCGGGATTACCTCGATGTGGAATGGCCCGAGGTTGCCGGCTGCGTGGGCGTGTTCCGGATCGAGGCGCGCGGGGTCCAGCTGTTCGAGACCATCGAGGGAGATCATTTCACCGTGCTGGGAATGCCGTTGCTGCCGGTCCTGTCGGCATTGCGCGAATTCGGGGAGATCGGGGCATGAGCCGGCCCTATGCCGAAGTGATCGGCGATCCGATCGCGCAGTCCAAGTCGCCCGCGATCCATGGCTATTGGATCGGCCGGCTCGGACTGGATGCGGAATATCGCGCCTGCCATGTCACCGGCGCAGGCCTCGCCGATTATCTTGCCGCCCGCCGCGAAGATCCCGACTGGCGGGGCTGCAATGTGACCATGCCGCATAAGCAGGCGGTCATCCCCTATCTCGACCGGCTCGATCCGCTGGCGCGGAAGATCGGCGCGGTGAACACGATTATCCGGGAAAGCGACGGGACGCTGTCCGGCTACAATACCGATGCGGGGGGCTTTCTCGAGCCGCTGCGCCCCCTGCTGGCGCAGAGCCATCTGTTCCGCATGGCGCGGGTGATCGGCACCGGCGGCGCCGCGCGGGCAATAGTCACAGCGCTGGCCGCCGAAAACGTGGTGATCGTCCTTGCCGGGCGCAATCCCGACAAGGCGCGGGGCCTGCTGGAAGAGCTTGATCCCGGCGGTGAACATCACTCCGTCGATCTGGCCCTTTTCGGGGAGCCGACCGATTTCTCCTTCGACGACCGGGAAGGATGCTTCGATCTGATCGTCAATGCCAGCGCGTTGGGCATGGCGGGGCAGCCGCCGCTTTCCTTCGATCTCAGCCATGCGCCGCCGGGAAGCATCGTCTATGATATTGTCACCCATCCCCTCGAAACCGACTTGCTGCGCCGGGCGAGGGAAGCCGGGTTCCGGACGCTTGACGGGCTCAACATGCTGATCGGCCAGGCCGCGGAGGCGTTCATCCGCTTTTTCGGAGAAGCGCCGCCGCGCGATGACGGGGACGCGCGCCTGCGCGGGATTCTGGGCGCATGAGCCATCCCTTCATCCTGGGCCTCACCGGGTCGATCGGCATGGGCAAGTCCACCGTCGCCCTGATGTTCGCCGAGCTGGGCGTGCCGGTGTTCGATGCGGATGCGGCCGTCCATCGCCTGCAAGGGCCGGGAGGGCGCCTGCTGCCCGCGATCGAGGCGGCGTTTCCTGGCACCACCGGGCCGGACGGAGTGAACCGCCCCGCCCTCGGCGTGCGGGTGTTCGGGGACAAGGATGCGCTCGCGCGGCTCGAGTCGATCGTGCATCCGGCGGTCGAGACGCTGCGCAAGGAATTCCTGCTGGAACATGCCGGGCAGGACATCGTGGTGTTCGATATTCCCCTGCTGTTCGAAAAGGGCGGCTGGGAACGGGTCGACGCGATCGCCGTGGTTTCCGCCTCATCCGAGATCCAGCGCCGCCGCGTGCTGGCCCGGCCGGGCATGACACCTGAAAAATTTGCCGAAATACTGGAAATCCAGACACCCGATGCCGAAAAGCGGGCGCGGGCCGATTACGTGATAGATACCGGGCAATCCCTGGAAGAAACCAGGGCGGATGTGGTCCGGCTGCTGGAGGACGTCCGCAAGCGGTTGGCGAGCGCGTAAAGCGCATCTCTCAAGGTCGTATTTCACTTGCCACGCCGCCGTGCCGGACCAATATAGGTCAAACGATGCGAGAGATCATCTTCGACACCGAAACGACCGGCCTCGATCCCGCCAAGGGTGACAGGATGGTGGAGATAGGGTGCATTGAAATGGTCAACCGTGTGGCGACGGGCCGAACCTTCCACGCCTATTTCAATCCCGATATTCCGATGCCGGCGGAAGCCGAGGCGGTGCACGGGCTTTCCGACAGCTTCCTGGCCGACAAGCCGCGTTTTCACGAGAAGGCGGGCGAGCTGCTCGAATTTCTGGGCGAGGCGCCGCTGGTGGCGCACAATGCCGGATTCGATTTCACCTTCCTCAATGCCGAGTTGCGCATTTGCGGGTTGGAGCCGGTCTGCGGAAGCAGGATGGTGGACACCATAGCCATCGCCAAGGTCCGCCACCCCGGTGCAAAGCTCTCTCTGGATGCGTTGTGCACCCGCTATGGTATCGATCGGAGCCACCGCACCAGGCATGGCGCGCTGCTCGACGCCGAATTGCTGGCGCAGCTTTATGTGGAGCTGAACGGCGGCCGGCAGATCGGGCTGGAACTGGCGGCGGTTCAGGAAACCACGATTGTGGCCGCGGCGGCCGCCGTTCACCGCGAAAGGGTGTTCCGGCCGGCGCGTCCCCATGCGGCGGATGCGGAGGAGCTGGCGCGCCATGCCGCCTTCGTCGAAAGTTTGAAGTCCCCGCTCTGGACGGGTTGATTCCGTCCCGGGCCAAAAAGCAGGAGATTGCATCAAAATGGATATCCGTGTGTCCGGCCATCAGATGGATACTGGCGCCGCTCTGCAGGAGCATGCCTCGGAACGGCTGAATGCGATCATCGGAAAATATTTCAGCCAGGCGCTTTCCTCGAATATCACTTTCGGCAAGGCGCCGGCCCATGCATTCAGCTGCGACATCGTCACGCATGTCATGCAGGGCCTGATCCTCAAGGGGCACGCCGTTGCGCACGATGCCCATGCGGCGCTCGATCAGGCGGCCGAGAAGATCGAAAAGCAGTTGCGGCGCTACAAGCGGCGCCTCAAGGGCCGGCATGAACAGACCGCTTACGCCTTGCGGGAGGAAGACGCGGCATATCGCATCTTCGCCGACGAGCCGGAAGCCGAGGAAGCCGCCGATGCCCCGCCGATCATTGCCGAAACCCGGGTGGATATTCCCGAAGCGAGCGTTTCGGATGCGGTGATGATGATGGATTTGCGCAATACCAATGCGCTGTTCTTCAAAAATGCTGGAACCGGGCGCCATAATATGGTCTACCGCCGCAACGATGGGTCGATCGGCTGGGTCGAGCCTTCCTGAGGCCTTCCGCGATCATTCGCGTAACGGGCTTGATCGCTGCCTTTTGGCATGGGCGGCGGCAATTTACTCCTTTGCACGTAATGATCTTCCGGCTTGCCCTGGTCGGAGCTTTCAACCCGGTAGGACAATGGATTTCATCTATTCGCTTCATCCCAAGGCGGTCGCAGTCATTCATGCGGACAGCAAGCAGGCGATTCTCGAGCAACTTTCGAGCCGTTTCGCGCAGGTCTATGAGCTAGATCAGGCCGATGTGCTCGAGCGGATAGAGGAACGCGAGAAGCTCGGCAGCACGGGTTTCGGGCGCGGGGTCGCCATCCCGCATGCGCGGGTTCCGGGCCTCGCCCGGCCCGTTGCCGCGTTTCTCCGCCTGGATCACCCGGTCGAGTTCGATTCCGCCGATGGAATGCCGGTTGAAATGGTGTTCGGCCTGCTGTCTCCGGAAAACGCGGGCGCAGTCCACCTGCAGGCGCTGGCCGCCGTTTCCCGCCTGTTCCGTAACGAATCCGTCCGGGATGTGCTAATCCATGCCAATGACGCAGAAGCCATTTACGCGCTGTTGAACAATGTCACAGATCGCGACGCCGCATGATCGCGCGGTGGAGGGCGCGTCCCTCCACTGGCGGGCGCTGGAAAATCTCTATGCCTCCGCTCCGATAAACCATCTGTTCGATTCCCGGCTGGAGATCCTTGGCGAAGGGTCGGCCCGCATTCGCTTCATGGTCGACGAGCGCCATTTCCATGCTGCCGGGGCCGCGCATGGCACCATCTATTTCAAGATGCTGGACGATGCGGCCTTCTATGCGGCCAACACCATGGTGACGGACCGCTTTCTGCTGACGACCAGCTTCAATCTCCATTTTTCCCGGCCGATCAAGCAAGGCCCGCTCGTGGCCGAAGGGCGCTGGATCAGCGGTCGCCGGCGGGTGCTGGTGGCGGAAGGGCGCCTGCTCGATCAGGAAGGGGAGGAGATCGGCCGCGGCACCGGCACTTTCATGCGCTCGCGCATCGCCTTGTCGGGCCTGCCCGGATACAGCACGCCCGGATAATGCGTGTGGCGGGCCGGCTTCCCACTCATATCGAGATTAGCGGCCTGATCCGGGCGGTCGAGAATGCCGGCGGGTTCGCGACCGTGCTGGCAAAGGGGGAGCGGGATTCCGGAACGATACTCGTCGTTTGCCACGAGAATGACCGTGGTTCCCGGGCGTTCGAGCGGATGCCGCATCCGGACGGCACACGGCCCTGGTCCCTGGTAAAATCAGAAGATATTGAAAATAAAGAAAATTTTCAGGATTATCTGCAAAGGCGGCGGCGTCAGGACAGCGACCTGTGGATTTTGGAGTTGGATATCGCTGATGGGGAACGGTTCATCCGATAAACATCTTAACGTTATTGACTCTGCTGCACTGCGGAATAAAGGCCGCCCACTACTTCCGCGCAGGCGGCGGCGGCGGCATTTCGGCCGGCGCGGCTAGCACGCAGACGGGGGGCGGCCGGCAGGCTGTTGGAAAATCCATACCAAGGCACGCGAGGGCATGCCGGATTTCCAGCCTGTGTCGGGCACGTTCACCGCCTTGAACGACGGACCGGATGAGCCGTAAGACCAACCAGGCCAGTGCTATTGCCGTGGCCGCTACATTTGTTGCTACTCTTTTGAGCACCGAAGGTTCCGGTGCTTTCGCACAGGAAACGATCCAGACCCTGATCGACCAGTCGCTGGAGACTCAGGCAGCGACTCTCGATGAGGAGGCCGTTTCCCAATCCCCGGCGGAAACCATCAGGATGGAAGCGCGCGCCGTGGTGCAGCCGCTCCCGGCCGACGAAAAGGCGGAGCCGCCGCTCTCCGAAGCCGGTTCCCTGGCCGAACTCGTTTCCGGGACCCCCACGGATGGCGAAATGTCCAAGGACATGCGCTGCCTGGCGGGCGCCATCTATTTCGAATCGAAGGGCGAACCGCTGGCAGGTCAGCTCGCTGTGGGCCGCGTGATCGTGAATCGCGCCAAATCCGGGCGTTTTCCGGCCACCTATTGCGGCGTGGTCTATCAGCCTTCGCAATTCTCCTTCGTCCGTGGCGGGCAGATGCCGGCCATCAAGACCGGCTCGATCGCCTGGCGCGAAGCGCGCGCCATCGCCCAGATCGCGCATGACGGCAGCTGGGAAAGCCCCGCCAAGGGCGCGCTGTTCTTCCATGCGCGGCATGTGTCGCCGGGCTGGCGCCTGACGCGCGTGGCCCAGGTCGAAAACCACGTATTCTATCGCTGAGATCGACGGGCGGGTCGCGGGCAATGGTCCGCAACCCGCCTGCCATCGCGGGCAGCGCAATCAATTGCGCAAGGTGACCCACACCGGCGCGTGGTCGCTGGCCTTTTCCCGGCCCCGGTAGCTCTTGTCGACTCCCGCGGCGGTGAGCCGGTCAGCGCATTCCGGCGAAAGCAGCGCGTGGTCGATCCGGAAGCCATGGTCATGCTGCCAGGCGCCCGCCTGGTAATCCCAGAAGGTCCAGGCCCCGCCCATCGGATAGAATGTGTCGATGGCGTCGGTCCATCCATCGTTGAGCAATTGCGCATAGGCATCGCGGGCTTCGGGCTGCATCAGCGCATCGCTGGCCATGGCGGGCGGTGACCAGACATCCTTGTCCTGCGGGATCACGTTGAAGTCGCCGGTCACGATGGCCGGGATTTCTTCCGCCCAGATTTCCCGCATCCGCGCCCGCAGGCGGTTCATCCACCTGAGCTTGTATTCGAATTTCGGCCCCGGCTGCGGATTGCCGTTCGGCAGGTAGATGCATACGATCCGCACGCCTTTGACATCTGCTTCGAGATAGCGGGAATGGTCGTCCTCCGGCTCGCCCGGCAGGCCGCGCAGCACTTCCGCCGGGGTTTCCCCATCGGCCAGGATGGCCACGCCGTTGAAGCCCTTCTGCCCATGCCAGATCGCGCGATAGCCGATCCTTTCGAGGTCGGCGGCGGGGAAACTGTCATCCTGGCATTTGATTTCCTGCAGGCAGGCGATGGCCGGGCGGGTTTCCTCCAGCCATTCCAACAGGCGCGGCAGGCGGGCGCGGATACCGTTGATGTTGAAACTGGCGACCTTCATGCGTGCTCTTGCCCTGCTCCCATCGAAACAGCCGCAAGCTCAGGCTGGAACGAATGCTCAGATTGCAAAGCTGGACCCGCATCCGCAGCCAGCGGCGGCATTGGGATTGGTCACCTGGAAAGAGGTGCCGCCAAGGGATTCGACGAAATCGACCATGCTGCCGGCCACCAGTTCCAGGCTCATCGGATCGATCACCAGCTTGACCCCGTCCGTTTCGCTGATGGAATCGTCGCCTTCCACCGCTTCGGCCAGGCCGAACCGGTACTGAAAGCCGGAGCAGCCCCCGCCTTCCACCGAAAGGCGCAGCATCGCGGGCTTTGCCTGCTTCGCCGCGATGGCGGCGACGCGCGCCGCGGCGGCAGGGGTGAGAGTGACTGGGGATAGAGACATGGGATGGATGTAGGACGCGCATCCGCTCACCGCAAGCCATGCTGCTTGCGCAAGGCTGCCGCTGGCGGACCCTCAGGCGGTCTGGATATAGTTCCGCATGGCCTGGGCTTCCGCTTCGGCCAGTTCCACCCTTTGCTTGACGAGATCGCCGATCGACACCAGGCCGACCATGCCGCCATTGCGCACCACCGGCAGATGGCGAATACGGCGGCGAGTCATCAGGCTCAGGGCTTCCAGCACGTTCGTTTCCGGGTCGATGGTGACGGCCGGGGCCGTCATCACTTCTCCCACGGTCCGGTCCAGCGCGGCGGCGCCTTCGCTGGCGATGCAGTAAAGCAGGTCGCGTTCCGAAAAGACGCCGACGACCCTGGTCGCCTCCATCACCGGCAAGGCGCCGATGCGGCGTTCGGCAAGCAGGCCGGCGGCCTTGGCCACTCCTGTATTGACACCGCAAGTGTGAACCTCGCCGCCACGCTGCTCGATCAAATGCGAGACTTTCACGCTCATTCTCCCATCTTATGATGACAGATAATGCCATGAAGCTGTCAGATTGGCCAGCAAGGCGAATTGGGTTTGCATCAGGGGCGGAAGGGGTGCAGACCACCTTCCGATGATACCGCGCTCTCCCCTCGACGATCCCGGCAATGCCGCTTACGCCTGGGCGCGCTACAAGCGGCTGATGCGTTTCATGCTGGGCGTAACCGTGGCGGTGATTATCGTCGCGATGGCCTTGCTCTATCGCAACAATGGCTTTGTCTCGATCCACTTCTACATCGCGACCGCGCTGGGCATCGGCTTTGCGATGCTGCTGATGTCGGCGCTGATGGGGCTGGTGTTCCTTTCCAGCGGAACCGGCCATGACGATGCGATCATCGATCCGCTTGAAGACGAGCAGGACGACAAGAAGGATTGAGCCGAAACGGCCCGGTTCGCCGGAGCGCTTTAGGTCCTCACCCTAGTCGGACGGGCGCAGCCGGTATTCCTCCACCGGCGATCCACCGATCAGATGTTCCTGGATGATGCGCTCGAGCACATCGGGCGTGCAGCTGTGATACCAGACGCCGTCCGGCCAGACGACGGCAATCGGCCCGGCCTCGCAAATACGCAGGCAATCGGCCTTGGTGCGCGCCACGCCGCCCTTGTCGGCCAGCCGCAACTGGCTGAGCCGCTTCTTGAGATATTTCCAGGCCTCGGCGCCTTCCTTGCGGGAACAGCATTTTCCCTTCTCGGATTCCGCGCAGAGGAAGATGTGCCGCGAGATCGCCTCGCCCCCGATATGCCTGAGGGCCTTGCGGGCCTGCCTGATGTCTGGCGTTTCGCGCTCGGGCGCCGCTTCATCCGTCATCAGTGCTGTCTAGGGTGATTTCGAAGCCAGTGGAATCATTTGCCGCCCGGAAATCACGGAAAACAGGTAAATTCCAAGCTCGTTCCGGTTGAACCGGAACTGGAATGAGGCCGGCCCGGCCGCGCCTTGCCTGAAACCGGGGCGTTTCAGGCCCGCTTTCCGGCGATCCGCGCGATTTCGGCCGCAACCATCTTCTCGACCATGCCCGGCAGGTTGCGCTCCAGCCAATCCGCCAGCATCGGGCGGAGCATGTCGCGCACCAGCCCTTCCAGCGAGGTTTCGCCGGAACGGACGATCTGCGGGCGGGCGCTCGGCTCCGAAAGCATGGCCAGCGCGGCGAGCGATTCGCGCATCGAGCTGCCGACAGCCTCGTTCACCAGCGGCGATTCGGTCACGCCCGGCTGCTCGAACGGTTCGTCCTCGATCATCTCGGCTTCTTCGCCCAGGTCCAGAATCTCGTCCAGATCCTCTCCCGACTGCTCGATCACTTCCGGCTGAATCCCGGCCTGCTCCCGCTGGCGGCGCTGCTCGACCGCGCTTTCGCGGTTGTCGCGCGCGATAACCTTCTTGATCGATTCGAGGATCTCCTCGACCGACGGTTCACCTTCCTGACGCATGAGCTGCGTGCCCCATCTTGCTTTGCCCCGTGCGGGCCATATCACAATAGAACGGAATTATTGCGAAGAAATTGAGCCGTCCTGCGCCGGCGTGTCAACGGTTCGCGTGGATTGCGCCTCCGGATCGGGGTCGAACGACCAGTCGAAGATATTGCCTTTCACCCGCTCATAATTGTCCTGGGGATCGTAGAGCGGCCCGCCGACATCGAGGTTGAGATCCCTCGCCTCGGCCTTGCCCATGGCCGCCAGCAGCGTGAATCCCGCCACATAGGCGTTGCGCCGGGCGATCACGAGCTGGACCCGCGAATTGAGCAGCTCCTGCTCGGCATTCAGGATATCGAGGATGGTCCGGTTGCCGACCGTGCTCTCGGCGCGCACCCCTTCGAGGCTCAGTTCGGCCGCCTCGATCGCGCTCTGGGTGGAATCGATGATTGCATTGGCCGCCTGCCAGCTCGAGAATGCGGCCCGGACCTGGGCGATGATGTCGCGCTCGGTGGCGATTTCCTGCTCCAGCGCCGAAGCGGCGCGCGCTTGCGCCTGGCGTTCCAGCGCGGCGGGCCGTCCGCCCTGGAAGATCGGAATCGTCGCGCGCACCCCGGCCGTCGCCCCGGTGCTGGATTTGGGGAATGCATCGCCTAGGGCGATGTCCTCCGCCCGCTCCTGCCTGGTATAGTCGCCGCCGGCAAAGACTTCGATCTGCGGCAGGCGGGTCGATCCGGCCACCTCGATGTCATATGCCGATGCCTGCGACCGCTCATGCGCCGCGACAAGGTCGGGATTGCTTTCCAGTGCGATCGCGACTGCCTGCTCCGCGCTTTCCGGCAGGCCGGGCAGCGGCGGCGGCGGCGCCAGCTCGCCCGGCGCATGGCCGATCAGCTGGATGTAGCGTTCCCGCGCCGACACCAGATCGGCGCTGGCGCCGCGCAGATCGCCCTTCGCCAGTTCCAGCCGCGCGGAGGATTGCGCGACATCGGTGCGGGTGAGGTCGCCGATCTCGAAACGGTCGCTGGTGGCCTGCAGGTTGACGCCCAGCACATCGACCTGGTTGGCGTTGAGCCGGACGATCGCCTCGTTCTGGATGACATCCATGTAGGTGGCGACGACCTGGCTGAAGATGGCGGATTCGGTGGCGCGCAGATCGGCCTGCCCGGCCTTCACCCGGGTCTTCGCGGCGCGAACCGCGTTCTTCACCGCCCCGCCGGAATAGATCGGCACGCCGAGGGACAGGGTGGCGTTGTATTGCCGCTTCGGATTGAGCGGGCTGTCCGTGCTGTTGTAGAGATATTCCGTAAAGGTGCCGCCGCCGCTGGCCGAAGGCAGGCCGTCGGCCCGTTCGATCACGACATTCTCGTCCACCGCGCGCTGGTCCGCCCGCGCGCCCTGCAGGGTGGGATTGGTGTTATAGGCGCTTGCCAGCGCCTCGCGCAGGGTATCGGCCCGCGCTGGCGCCAGGCCGGCCCAGACGAGTGCGCAGGCGCCCAGCAATTGGGCGGCAGTCGCCCGATTGCGCATGATCAGAAGGACCAGCCTTTTGGAACGGCGAATTCAGCCAGGATTGGGATGCCCATTTCGGCCAGCGGCAGCAGCGCCACTTCGCCACCGGCCTTGCGCCCGTAGGCGAACCGGGTCACGCCGCGGCTGACCAGGCCGGTCACCACTCGCGCGCCATCGGCCAGCCTGGCCGCCAGCGATGCGGGCACCTGTTCCACCGCGCCGTCGATCAGCAGGACGGAGAAATCGCCGCGCTTGCGGCTCTTGGCGACGGCTTCGGCGGGATCGACCGATTCGACCGTATCGGCGAGGGTCCGGGCCAGGGCGGTCAGATAGCCGCTGCCCGCATCCACCACCAGCACCCGGTCATCCCGCGCCATCTGTGCTTCGCCGAGGAGCCGGCCGTAGAACAGCGGAGCGGCCAGGAAGCGGCCGTCGCCCAGCGCCACCGCGCGGTCGATATAGGCGAAATCCCGCGCGGCCTCGGGCACATGCTCTTCGCGCGGCACACTGGCCATCGCGGCCAGCACGGGTTCTTCATTGACGCCGCTGACTCGCAGCTGGCTGTCGATCATTGCCTTGCGGGCGGCGGTGAAGTCGATTTCGGCGCGCGCGGCTGCCACATTCATCTTCAATTCCTCATGCGCGGGGCGTTCCATGCGGGAACGGGGCCATGTCGCACGACGCTTTAGGCAAGACGGCCGCTCGCGCCAAGCGCTTTGACGACCGAGCCCTGCGGCGACTATGGGGCGGCAATACCAAGTGAAGGAGCCTCGAGTCCATGGCCGAGATGGTGACGATCCGCGAAGACGACCTGATCGAAAGCGTTGCAGATGCGCTGCAATATATCTCCTACTACCATCCGATGGATTACATCCGCGCGCTGGGCGAGGCCTATGAGGCGGAACAGGGCCCGGCGGCGAAGGACGCGATCGCCCAGATCCTCACCAACAGCCGGATGTGCGCGGAAGGGCATCGCCCGCTTTGCCAGGACACCGGCATCGTCAATGTCTTCGTCAAATGGGGCCAGGATTGCCGGCTGGAATCGAAACTCGGCCTGCAGGAAGTGGTCGATGAGGGGGTGCGCAGGGCCTACAACCACCCCGAGAACAAGCTGCGCGCTTCGGTGCTCGCCGACCCGGCGTTCACCCGCCGCAACACGCGCGACAATACGCCCTGCGTGCTGTCGGTGGAGATGGTGCCGGGCGGCAAGGTCTCGGTCGATGTCGCGGCCAAGGGCGGCGGCAGCGAGAACAAGTCCAAGTTCAGGATGATGAACCCCAGTGACAATATCGTCGACTGGGTGCTGGAGATGCTGCCCCAGATGGGCGCGGGCTGGTGCCCGCCCGGCATGCTGGGCATCGGCATCGGCGGCACGGCCGAACATTGCGTGAAGCTGGCCAAGGAAGCGCTGATGGACCCGATCGACATGGGTCAGCTGAAGCAGCGCGGCCCGCAAAACGATATCGAGGCGCTGCGAATCGAGATCTTCGACAAGGTCAATGCGCTGGGCATCGGCGCGCAGGGGCTGGGCGGGCTTTCCACCATCCTGGACGTCAAGATCAGGGACTGGCCCTGCCATGCCGCGGGCAAGCCGGTGGCGATGATTCCCAATTGCGCGGCGACCCGCCATGCCCATTTCACTCTCGATGGCTCCGGCCCGAGCTATCTGGAAACGCCCAGGCTCGACGAATGGCCGAAGGTCCACTGGGCGCCTGACCAGGCGGCCAAGCGCGTCAATCTCGATACGCTGACCGCCGAAGAAGTGCAGGGCTGGCAGAAGGGCGACCGCCTGCTGCTCAACGGCAAGATGCTGACCGGCCGCGACGCCGCGCACAAGCGCATCCAGGACATGCTGGCCAAGGGCGAGCCGCTGCCGGTCGATTTCACCGGCCGCGTGATCTATTATGTCGGCCCGGTCGATCCGGTGCGCGACGAAGTGGTCGGCCCGGCCGGCCCCACCACCGCCACCCGCATGGACAAGTTCATGGACATGATGCTGGGCCAGGGGCTGCTGGCTAGCGTCGGCAAGTCCGAACGCGGCCCGGCGGCCACGGAATCCATCGCGAAGCACCAGTCCGCTTATTTGATGGCCGTCGGCGGCGCGGCCTATCTGGTCGCCCGGGCGATCAAGAAGGCCGAAGTGATCGCCTTCGAGGATTTGGGGATGGAAGCCATCTACGAATTCACGGTCGAGGACATGCCCGTCACCGTGGCGGTCGATTCGCAGGGCCGGAACGTCCACACCCTCGCTCCGCTGGAGTGGCAGGAAAAGATCGCGCGGGAACATCTGCTTCCCGCCGGCTGATCCTCGACCGGCGCCGGCAGGAGTCCCGACTCGCCGCCTGCCCTGGCGGTGCGGCGAGTCGTGTCCGATTTCGGCGATATGTGACAAAACATTCGGGGCGAATCGCCTTATGGGCATAGAGTGAGCGGCACATGGCGATCCTGCTCATCTTTCTCCTCGGCGTCGGCAATTTCGCGATGCACAAGGCGGTGCTGGAAAGCCGTCATCCATTGCTGGGGCAATTGCCGTGGTTTGTGCATCTTCTCGGGGGCCGGATAGGCCTCGTGAGCGAGTTTCTGGTGCTGCTCGCGGCCCTGCTGCTGGTGGCCAACGAACATTCGGGATGGGGCATCGCCTATCTTGCCTACAGCCTGTTCAATGCCCTTGCGGCGTGGCTGATTATCACCCGAAGGCTGTGATCCGCCGCATGGCGGGGGAACCGGATCGCCGCCCGGGCGCTATCCGGCCATGAACGGCAAGCCCTGCCTGTGGCTCCTGATCAATGGCGCGAGCGGCAGCCATGACGAGACTCGCCTTCAGGAAGTCGTCGCGGAACTGGAGAAGGCTGGCGCCCAGCCCGGCAGGATAGTCGATTGCCGGAATGAGAATATGCCGGACCGGCGCGCGCTGGAGCATGCGGGTGTCGGTATCCTCGCGGTGCATGGCGGGGACGGCACGCTGAATGCGTCGATCACCGCGCTTGAAGGCTGGGGTGGGTCGGTGCTGCCGCTGCCGGGCGGCACCGCCAATCTGCTGTGCGGCATGCTGTATGGCGATGCCGGGCCGGGCGAGATCATCGCCCTGTTCGGCCGTGGCGGGCTGGTTGCCCGCCGCCCGAATTGCATTCGCTGCTCGACAGGGACCGGACTGGCCGAGATCCTGGCCGGGCCAGGCGCCGCCTGGGCGGATGTGCGCGAGGAATTGCGCGAGGGCAATATCGTCGAAACGCTCGCCACGGCCGTCGATGCCGCCAGCCAGAGCGCGGCCGGCCCGATGGTGGTCATCCGCCAGCCGATGCTGGGGCGCGAGCAGGGCTATGCCGGCGTGCGGCTGTCCATCGCCCGGGGCGGGATGATGGTCCAGGGCTATGGCGCGGAGGATATCGGCGATTATCTGAAACAGGGCATCGCCCTGCTGCGGCGGGACTTTCGCGAGGGGCCTCATGACGATCTCGGGCTGCATGACGCGGTGACATGCCGATCCGGCAAGGAAGAGCCGATTGCCTTGATGATAGATGGAGAAAGGCGGACGGGGCGGCGCGAAGAGCAATTTTCTCTTGCCCAGCTCCAACTCGACCTGCTTTGCAAGCCCGATGGCTGAAACGACCACCCTGTTCCATCTGAGCGACATTCATTTCGGGCTGGAAGACCGGCGCGCGCTGGACTGGGTCGTCGGCGAGCTGGCGGCGCGGCGGCCCAGCGCGGTGGCGATAACCGGCGATCTCACCATGCGGGCGCGGCATCGCGAATTCGCGGCCGCCCGCCAATGGATCGGCGCTCTGGAAGCTCCGGTGACGGTCGAGGTGGGCAATCACGACATGCCCTATTTCAACCTGATCGAGCGTTTCACCACGCCCTATCAGCGATTCCGCGAGATCCAGAATCTGGTCGAACGGGAAATCGACCTGCCCGGGCTTGCGCTGGTTCCGCTCAAGACGTCCACGCGCGCGCAATGGCGTTTCCCATGGTCCAACGGCTGGGTAACGGACAAGGCCCTGCGCCATACGCTGGATGCGATAGACGCGCTGCCCCCTGGCAAGCAGGTTCTGGTGACGGCGCACCATCCGCTGACGGAATTCAACGAGCGTGGCAAGCGGCTGACCATCGGCGGAACCCGCGCCCTGGAAGCACTGGCGGGCCGGAATGTGCTGGCCGTGCTCAGCGGCCATATCCACGATGCGTTCGATATCGTCACGGAAACTGCGAAAGGCCCGGTCAGGATGATCGGCGCCGGCACTCTTTCCCGGCGCATCCGCTCCACGCCGCCCAGCTTCAACGAGCTGCGCTGGGATGGGGAGACGCTTTCCGTCGAAGTGCGCAATCTGCAGCATGTTCCGACCCCGGCCATGCAGATCGACGAGGTGCCCGAAGACGCCATGCCGCCGCGCGAACCGGGCGAGCCGGTCGCCCCGATCGGGCAGGTTCCGGCGGTCGACCCGCCGGTCCACTGATCAGATCGGCGGTCCCTGCTGCCAGCGCCGCTGCGCGCGGCGCTCCACCGCACGGAACAGGGCGTCCAGATCGTCGCGGCTGACGTCGAGCACTTCGTCCCATTCTTCCAGCACCGCGTCGAGGTCCCCCGTTTCGTAATTCGGAATCCAGCCTTGCAATGGCTTCGGTGGCGCGCTGGGCATCCGGTGAGGCCAGGAATGCCCGGTCAGATTGTTGTAGAGCCAGCCGATCGCCAGAATTCCCAGGAGATTGAGGCCGAGCGGAAGCAGCAGGGCGATCCAGCCGTGGGCGGCCAGGGTGCCCAGCAAGGCGCAGGCTCCGCCGGGCGGATGCAGGCAGCGGGTCGCGCTCATGCCCGCTATCGCCAAGCCGACCGCCAGCGCACAGGCCAGTTCCGGGATCGGAACCCATTGCCCCACACCCAGTCCCACCAGCGCCGAGAACATGCTGCCGCCCAGGACCGGCCAGGGCTGGGCAAGCGGACTGGCGGGCAGGGCGAACACCAATACGGAAGATGCGCCCACCGACGCGATCATCCATTGGGCCTCGAAATTGTGTCCGGGCAGCAGAAGGTGGGTGAGCGCGGCCGCGAAACCGATGCCGATCAGCGCGCCCGCCGCGCCGCGCGCCCAGCCGAGCCGACCCGTTGCGCGGCTCGCAGCGCTGGCCAGAAAGCGATAGGGCATGGTTCGGCTTTCCGAAGGCGTTTGGCGCAAAAAAGGGGCCAGCCTGGCTGACCCCTCCCTTGTCTCGTATGATTGAAGCCGCTTAGCGCTTCGAGAACTGGAAGCTGCGGCGAGCCTTGGCCCGGCCATACTTCTTGCGCTCGACCACGCGGCTGTCGCGGGTGAGGAAGCCGGCGGCCTTCACGGTGCTGCGCAGCGCGGGCTCGAACTTGCTGAGAGCCTGGCTGATGCCGTGCTTCACGGCGCCGGCCTGGCCGGACAGACCGCCGCCCTTGACCGTGGCGACAACGTCATACTGGCCGGCGCGATCCGCGATCTGGAACGGCTGGTTGATGACGAGCCGCAGGGTCGGACGGGCAAAATAGGTTTCCTGATCGCGGCCGTTGACCGTGATCTTGCCGGTGCCGGGCTTGATCCAGACGCGGGCGACCGCATCCTTGCGGCGGCCGGTGGCATAGGCGCGGCCCTGTGCGTCCAGCTCCTGCTCGCGCAGTGGAGCGGTGGAAACGCGCGGAGCGACCGGCGCGCTGGCGATTGCGGCGGTTTCGCTTTCCGCCGCGTTGCCGGTGATGTCCTTGAGGTCGGCGAGATCGGAAATGGTGTTGTTGTCGGCCATTATGCGCCCACCTTGTTCTTGCGGTTCAACGAAGCGACGTCGAGCGTTTCGGGCTGGTTGCCAGCGTGCGGATGCTCGGTGCCGGCATAGAGATGCAGCGCCTTCATCTGCTGGCGGCCAAGCGGGCCGCGCGGAATCATGCGTTCCACGGCCTTTTCCAGGACGCGCTCGGGAAAGCGGCCATCCAGCACCTTGTCGGCTGTCACGGCCTTGATCCCGCCGGCATAGCCGGTGTGCTTGTAATAGGTCTTCTGCTTCAGCTTGTTGCCGGTCAGGCGGACCTTGTCGGCATTGACGACCACGACATGGTCACCGCAATCGACATGCGGGGTGAAGCTCGGCTTGTGCTTGCCGCGCAGGATATTGGCGACGATCACCGCGAGGCGGCCTACCACCAGGCCGTCGGCATCGATCAGGTGCCACTTCTTTTCCACCTCGGCCGGCTTGATCGACCGGGTGGTCTTGCTGAGCGCCTTCATGGGCTGTCAATTCCTCGTATCTGCGAAGGGCCATGGCGCCGCGGGGCGTCGCATACAGGCCGCGAAGTGGGCGCATTTGTTCGCGAATCGCTCGAAAGTCAAGCGAATCCGGGCGCTCGCAGAGAGGTAAAATAATACCGCTCCGTTGGTTTATCCGGCGTTGCCCGTCTCTTGCGCCAGCCAGGCGAGAGTCGCCGGGCTGGCCGCATCGCAGTGCCAGCCGATGATCGCGGGGTCTTCGTAGGGATGAAGCTCGGCCAGCCGCTCGACCGCCCGGTCCAGGGTGGAGGCTTCGGTTTTCAGCAGCACTCCGCATTCGCGGCTGTCGCCGCGCTCGCCCTTCCAGAGATAGAGCGATTGCATGTCCGGCAGGATGTTGGCGCAGGCGATCAGCCTTTCGTCCAGCAATTGTCCGACCACCTGGCTCGCGCTGTCCCGGTCGCCGAAGGGGCACCAGATCAGCGCCCCTTGCGGCTCGCTCATGCCCTGCGTCCGATCACATGGATGCCCCACGCCGTGGCCCAGACCAGCATGGCTCCGACCAGTTGATGCAGCACCGCCAGCCATAGCGAGACGCCGGTCAGCACCGTGGCGATGCCGAGCAGGATCTGCGTGCCGAAGGCGGTGTGGATCGCTATGGAAGCCGGCCTGACGCCTTGTTTCCTGGCCATGCGCGCCAGGACGATCAGCCCCGCGACCGCCACCCAGGCCCACCAGCGATGGAGGAAATGGATCAGGAAGGGATCGTGGGTGGCGCTCCACCAGAAGCCCTTGCTCCAGTCGATCTCCGGAATGAAGCGGCCCTGCATCAGCGGCCAGGTGTCCGATGCGAGGCCCGCGTTCAGCCCGGCCACCCAGGCGCCCAGCAGCAGTTGCAGGAACAGGATGACGCCGACCAGCGCGCCGGTGAAGGTCAATCTCGCGGGCCGGGCGGTGGGGTTCCGCTCGAGCGAGCGGAGGTCGAGCGCGGTCCAGACCAGCCCCGCCAGGGTGAACAGCGCGGTCAGCAGATGGATCGAGAGCCAGAAATGGCTGACATCGGTGCGCACGGACAGGCCTGAGCGGACCATAAGCCACCCGAACACGCCCTGAAGGGCACCGAGCGCGAGCAGAGCCAGCAGCCGCGGCTTGTATCCTGCGGGTATTCGGCCCTTGACCCAGAACCATGCCAGCGGCAGCGCGAAGGCCAGCCCGATCACCCGCCCGAGCAGGCGGTGGAACCATTCCCAGAAATAGATGAACTTGTAATCCGCCAGGGTCATTCCCGCCGGCCCGTTGATCTCGATATATTCGGGAATCTTCTTGTAGGCTTCGAACTCGGCCTGCCATTGCGCATCGGTCAGCGGGGGAATGGTGCCCGTCACCGGCTTCCATTCGGTGATGGACAGCCCTGATTCGGTGAGCCGGGTGATTCCGCCGACGGCGACTATGATGGTGACGAGAACGGCGACGATCAGCAGCCAGCGGATCAGCGGGCGCGGCTGTGCCGGACCATCGACGGCTGCGGGCCAGCTCTCGCCCTGGATTGAGGATGCGACCATGGCGCCCTTCTGCGTCGGGCGCACGCAAAGCGCAAGGGTGCGCGGTTTTTCCGATTGCATGATGATATAATGTCACATATTGGCGATGCCATGCGCGCCGCCCTGCATTTGATTCGAAGCCGGATGGATCGGTTCGGCATCGCCCTTTCGGGCCTTTGCCTGCTGCATTGCGTGGCGGGGCTGGTGCTGGTGGCGGCGCTCGGCCTGGGCGGCGAATGGCTGCTGGCGCCGGAAATCCATCGCTATGGGCTGGCGCTGGCGATCGCGGTCGGGGTGATCGCTATCGGGCTGGGCGCCTTGCGGCACGGGCGACGGATTCCCCTCCTGATCGCCGCTTGCGGCTTCGCGCTGATGGCGGGCGCGCTCGGCGTCGGCCACGGGTTCGGCGAGGCGATCCTGACCATCGGCGGCGTTGCCCTGGTTGCCTTTGCGCATTTCCTGAACTTGCGCCACGCGTGTTGAGCGCTATCTGGCGGGGATGACCGCTACACTCAAGCTGACCGTCAATGGCGAATCCCGCCGCGCCGAGCCGGGGCAGACCCTGGCCGCGCTGGTGCGCGAACTGGGCCTCGATCCCGCCAAGGTCGCGGTGGAGCGCAATGGCGAGATAGTCGCCCGGTCGACCCTGGGCGATGTCGCGCTGGCCGACGGGGATGCGCTGGAGATCGTGCATTTCGTGGGCGGGGGCGACGATGCCGGCCTCGAGGACGATAGCTGGGAAGTGGCCGGGCGCCGCTTCCGCTCCCGCCTGATCGTCGGCACCGGCAAATATCGCGACTTCCAGCAGAACGCCGCAGCGCTTGCGGCCAGCGGGGCGGAGATCGTCACGGTCGCGGTGCGGCGGGTCAATCTGTCCGATCCGTCCGCGCCGATGCTGACCGATTTCATAGATCCCCAACGAATCACCTATCTGCCCAACACCGCCGGCTGCCACACCGCGGACGAGGCGATCCGCACCCTGCGCCTTGCGCGCGAGGCGGGCGGCTGGGATCTGGTCAAGCTGGAAGTGCTGGGCGAGGCGCGCACGCTCTATCCCGACATGCGCGAGACGCTGCGCGCCACCGAAGTGCTGGCACGCGAAGGCTTCCACCCGATGGTCTATTGCGTCGACGATCCGGTGGCGGCGAAGCAGCTGGAAGAAGCCGGGGCAGCCGCGATCATGCCGCTGGGCGCGCCGATCGGATCGGGGCTGGGCATCCAGAACAAGGTGACGATCCGCCTGATCGTGGAAGGAACGCGCCTGCCGGTGCTGGTCGATGCCGGCGTCGGCACGGCGAGCGACGCCGCCGTGGCGATGGAGCTTGGCTGCACCGGGGTGCTGATGAACACCGCCATTGCCGAGGCGAAGGACCCGATCCGGATGGCGCGGGCCATGAGGCTGGCGGTGGAGGCGGGCCGCCATGCCTATCGCGCGGGCCGCATGGCCGCCCGCAAATATGCCGATCCGTCCAGCCCCCTCTCCGGAATGATTTGATCCCGCTCTTTACCGGATGATAACCATATTCAGTGAAGGTCTGCCCAGACGCGCCGTCGATGTTCGGCGCAAGGGGGCAAGATGATGAGTGAGACCGGCACCGCCACGATGACCATTGCCGAACTGCGCGAATTCGCCAGTTTCGACGCGGCCGAGCAGCGTTACATCAAGCGCAGCCTCGATGTCGGGCTGGGCCGGCAGGATGCCTTCAAGCTCTGGGCGCGCGATTCGGCGGAAAGCGCCTCGATCCGCAGCCAGTATGTCGCCTATCAGGATCTCAAGGGCCTGCGCGCCCATCAGCCGGACGAAAGCTCGCTGGACGGGGTGGACCGTTTCATGGGCCAGCTTCTGCGGGTGAGTGCGTTCGACTTGTCGCAGCAGCGGCTGTCCAGCTTCTCGGCCTATCGCTTCCTGTATGAGCGCCTGCTGGGCGCCTGGGCGCGGCCCTGGCTGCCGTCGGCCTTCTGCGGCGCAGCCGCGCTGCCGCATATCCCACCCTGCCGCCGCAAGATGCTGCTGCAATCGCTGAGCGAAGCCGCCGCCACCGCATCCGGCTGGTCGGATCGGCCGCCCAGCTTCTATCCCGAATATGTGGAGAAGGAAGCGGCCTGAATCAGGACCCCGCTAGCCGCGATCAGCTCTTGTAAAGCCCGTCCAGCCGCTCGCCATATTTCTCGCGCAGCTTGTGCCTGCGGATCTTGAGGCTGGGCGTCATCTGCTCGTTCTCGATCGAGAAGGCTTCGTCCGCGAAGGCGAACTGCCGCACCTTTTCGATCACCGAGAGGTCCTGGTTCACCCGGTCGACCGCCGCGCGGATCGCGCTGCGGAACGCGGGAAGCTGCTGGAGCGCGGCCAGATCGAACTTCTCGTCATTGGCCTGCGCCCATTGCAGCGCCCATTCCGCATCGGGAACGAGCAGGCCGACCACATAGGGCCGCCGGTCGCCCGACACCATCGCCTGCGCGATTTCCGGCTGCAGGGTGAGCATCCCTTCGATCTTCTGCGGGGCGATATTGTCGCCCTTGTCGTTGACGATCATGTCCTTCTTGCGGTCGGTGATGACCAGCCGGCCCTTCTCGTCGAAATGGCCGATATCGCCGGTGTGCAGCCAGCCGTCCTGAAGGGTGAGCGCGGTCTGTTCGGGATTCTGCCAATAGCCATGCATCACGCATTCGCCGCGGGTCAGGATCTCGCCATCCTCCGCGATCCGCACTTCCACCCCGCGCAGGGGCGGGCCGACCGTGTCCATCTTCAGCCCGACGCCGGGCCGCCCGCAGCTGATTACCGGCGCGGCCTCGGTCTGGCCATAGCCCTGCAGCAGGGTCAGCCCCATCGCCGTGAAGAAATTGCCCACATCGGGATTGAGCGGCGCGCCGCCGGAAACCAGCGCCTTGATCCGCCCGCCGAACCGCTGGCGGATCTTCGGCCGCAGCAGGCGGTCCACCAGCCGGTCCAGCGGCCAGTCGCGCAGGCGCGGCCGCCCGTTGCGGGAGCGGGCATTGACGGCCAGCGCCTGATCCATCAGCCAGACCGCCGTGCGGCCCTGCTTTTCCATCTGCTTCATGATCCGGCTGCGCAGCACTTCGAACAGGCGCGGCACCACCACCATGATGGTCGGCTTCGCCTCTTCGATATTGCTGGCGAGCTTTTCCAGGCCTTCCGCGTAATAGGTCTGCGCGCCCAGGCCGATGGCCAGGAACTGCCCGCCGGTATGCTCGTAGGAATGGGAAAGCGGCAGGAAGGAGAGGAAAGTCTCATCCTCTTCCCACGAGAAATCCTCCTCGAAGATATGCGCGCATCCGGCCACATTGGCCAGGATCGCGCCATGATGCTGCGGCACGCCGCGCGGGGCGCCGCCGGTCCCGCTGGTATAGATGATGCAGGCGCTGTCGGCCCGGGCGATATGGGAAATGCGCTCTTCCACCGCCCGGCGCGCCGCCTCGGCATCGCCCCGCAGCATTTCCTCCCAGTCGTGATAGCCGAAGGCCGCCTGGGAGCGGCGCAGCGGCTCCATTCCGATCAGATGCTCCGCGATGCCGGTGCGGATCATGGCCGGAACGATCGGCCGGGCCAGCTTGTCGCTGGAAACGATCACACAGCGCGCGCCCGAATTGTCGAGAATATGGACGTGATCGCGTTCGGTATTGGTGGTGTAGGTGGGGACGGATATGCAGCCGGCCGCCATGATCGCGAGATCGGCGATGCACCACTCCGGCCGGTTCTCGGATATCAGCGCGATCCGGTCCCCGTCGCGCAGGCCAAGGGCGCGCAGGTTCTCGGCGATGAGGCAGACCTGGCTTGCCGCCACCCGCCACGAAATCGAATGCCACCGGCCCTCGCGCTTGGCCCAGAGGAAGGGTTTGTCGCCAAGTTTGTCCGCGCGCAGAAAAAACAGGCTGACGAGGTTCGTGGCCGCGTCAAAATCCGAAAGCCTCACTCCCGTCTCCCCACTAACTCCCCATCAGGCGGCTTAAGATGGCCGGATGAAGGCCGCAAGCATTACTCGTTCGCAATAGCACCCTCGCTGCGCGGGTCCGCCGCGCCCTGCCAGCCGCTGGCGGTCCATGCGGCGGCATTGGCCTTGAGCGGGAGATCGCGCGCAAGCACTTCCTTGTGCCCCAGCTCCCGCAGGCTCGGCATCATGTCCTCCAGCGTGCTGCCCGCCTCCACATACACCGTGTCGCCCGGGGCGAAGATGACGGGCAGGGCCAGGGCCTGCTCCACCGTCAGCCCCCAGTCGATCAGGCCGATCAGCACGCGCGCGACCTGGGCCGGAATGGTCGCGCCCCCGGCCGCGCCGACAGCGACCGCCAGCCTGCCGTCGGGGGCATAGGCAACGGTCGGCGCCATGGAGCTGCGCGGCCGCTTGCCCCCTTCCACGCGATTCGCCACCGGCTGGCCGCCGCGATCCGGGATGAAGCTGAAATCGGTCAGCTCGTTGTTGAGGTAATAGCCGCCCACCACGATGCCCGATCCGAAGGCCCCTTCGATGGTGGAGGTATAGCTGACGGCGGTCCCGCCGCCATCCACCGCCACGAAATGGGATGTCCCGCCTTCTTCGGGCGCAACGCCGTCGGCCGCTGGCGGCGGGGCGCCGTCCGGGCGGCCCGGCTCGACCGAGGCCATGGCGTCGACCGGGTCGATCAGCCCGCCCCGCGCGGCCAGATAGTCCGGCTTGGCCAGTCCTTCCACGGGAACCCGGACGAAATCCGGATCGGCGAGATAGCGTTCGCGATCGGCATAGGCGAGGCGCTGGGATTCCGCGATCAGGTGCCAGGCGATGGGGGAAGCCGATCCCAGCCCGGCCAGATCGAATCCTTCCAGCTGCTTGAGGATCGCGAAGACGGTGGTGGCGCCGGAAGAGGGCGGCCCCATGCCGCAGATCCGCCAGCCGCGATAGAGGCCGCACAGGGCGGGGCGCTCTTTGGCGGCATAGGCCGCGAGATCGGACGGCTGCATCTTGCCCGGATGGGGCGTGGCCGCCGCGACTGCGCTGGCCAATGCCTTCGCCTGGCGGCCCTCGTAAAATCCTCGTGGCCCGTCCACCGCGATTTCGCGCAGGCTGTCGGCAAGCTGCGGGTTCAGCACCAGGGTGCCGATCGGCAGCGGCTGGCCCTGCTCGTCGTAGAACAGGCGCTTGCCGCTTTCGCCATGCGCCGCCCGCTCCGGGTTGCGGATGAGGAAATCATGCAGGCGCGGGCTGATCCGGAAACCTTCTTCGGCCAGGGCGATGGCCGGCTCGAACAATTGCGCCCAGCCCAGCTTGCCGAAGCGGCGATGCGCCTCCGCCGCAAGGGCGATGTTCCCGGGCACGCCCACGCTCAGCCCGGAGAGCACCGCCGCGTCGAAAGGCAGCGGCTTGCCATCCTTCATGAACCAGTCCGGCTTGGCGGCGGCGGGCGCCGTCTCGCGCCCGTCCAGAGTCGCGACATCGCCCTGCGGCGTGCCCCGGACGAAGAAGCCGCCCCCGCCGATGCCCGAGCTTTGCGGCTCCACCACGGTCAGCGCCAGCATCGTCGCGATTGCCGCGTCCGTCGCATTGCCGCCAAGGCGCAGCATCCTCGCCCCCGCGTCCGCCGCGCGCGGATCGGCCGCGCTGACGAGGCCGGAGCCGCTGGCGGTTTGCGGCTCGGCGGCTTGGGGCGCCGTCGCGCAGGCCGTGATGAGGAGAAGGGCGCTGAGGCTGGAGAAAAAGCGTTTCAGCATGGGGCAGGCCTATTCGCTTCCTACCGCTTCGGCAATCGATACAAAGCCTTCGCGCGCCATCAGCCGCTCCAGGCCGGCCACTATCCGCTTCGCGAGGTTCGGGCCTTCATAGACCATGGCGCTGTAGAGCTGCACCAGGCTGGCCCCGGCGCGGATGCGCGCCCAGGCATGTTCGGCGCTGGCGATGCCGCCCACGCCGACCAGCGGGATCGCGCCGCCGGTGGCCTTGCGGAAATCGGACAAGCGCCGCTGCGCGAGATCGCGCAACGGCTCCCCCGAAAGCCCGCCCGCTTCCCCGGCATGGTGGGAGCGCAGCGGCGGGCGGGAAATGGTGGTGTTGGAAACGATCAGCGCGCCCAGCCGCCTGTCGAGCGCGATCCGCGCGATTGCGTCGATATCGGCGGTTTCTAGATCGGGCGCGACCTTGAGGAAGATCGGCGGCCCGGCGGGGCCGCGCGCTTCCAGCACGGCATCGAGCAGGGCGGCCAGCGCCGCTTCATCCTGCAGCGCGCGCAGGCCAGGCGTGTTCGGGCTGCTGACATTGACGGCGAGATAGGATGCGTAGGGCGCCATCGCTCGCGCCATCGTGGCATAATCGGCGATCCGGTCCTGCGAATCCTTGTTTGCGCCGATGTTGATGCCCAGCACGCCGCCCCTGTCCTTGCCTTGGCCATTGCGCGCGGCCAGCCTTGCGGCGGCTGCCTCCGCCCCGTCATTGTTGAAGCCCATGCGGTTTATCACCGCGCGATCTTTCGTCAGGCGGAACAGGCGCGGCCTGGGATTGCCCGCCTGCGGCAGCGGCGTGATGGAACCCACCTCGGCGAAACCGAAGCCGAGGCCGAGCAGCGCGTCCGGTATCTTGCCGTCCTTGTCGAAGCCGGCGGCCATGCCCAGCGGATTGGGGAAGGAAATGCCCGCCACCTGCGTGGCGAGCCCGTGGCCGAAGGATGCCGGCGCCTCCCCTGGCATGGCCTGCAGGGCGCGGATCGCGAGGCCGTGGGCCCGCTCCGCATCGAGCGTGAAAAGAAACGGGCGCAGCAGGCGGTAGATCATGTTGAATCTATGGCAAAGCCGCCGCGCTCTGTCGATGGAACAGACGGAATGCGCGTGTTTCGTCGAAATCGGACGATTCTTCCGGTTGCGTGTCGCCTTCTTACAATTTGCCGCCTGCGTTTTCCGCTAGTGGGGAGGTGCGACCCGAAGGGCTCAACGCGCCGCCGCAGGCGTGCCGCAGAGAGTTCCTCACCTTCAAGGCAGTCCCGTCCGCGTGGCGGGGCTGCCTTTTTTTTCGCGCTTTTCTCCCATTGCGAGCGTCACGATTGCAATCCCGCTGCCTCATCCCTAGATGAAATCGGAGTGATTCGATCTTATTTAGGCGGAGTGCAGGATTCATGCGGCTTTCCAGCATGGCCGATTATGCAGTGGTAACGATGAGCGCCGCCGCGCGCCACTGCGGCGGCACGCGCGTGTCCGCCGCGCAATTGGCGGAGGAAACCGGGCTGCCCGCGCCCACGGTGCAGAAGCTGGTCAGCCTGCTGAGCGCGGCTGGCCTGCTGCGTTCCGTCCGCGGCGCGGGCGGCGGGCTCCAGCTGGCCCGGCCGGCTGCCGCGATTTCCCTTGCCGATATCGTCGAAGCGGTGGAAGGGCCGATCGCCCTGACCGCCTGTATCGAAGCCGGACGCCACGATTGCGGGCTGGAGAAATCCTGCAGCCTTCGTCCGCATTGGCCTTTGGTGAATGAGGCGCTACGGGGCGCGCTCGCCCAGGTGCCGCTCACCCGGTTTTCGGAAACGCCCGTGGGGGCTCACGCATGACGGAAGAAATCAAGGATCGCGAAGCGCGCGAGGCAGCCCGCAGGCTGGAAACCTACGAATGGGGCTTCCATTCGAATATCGAGCAGGAATTCGCGCCCAAGGGATTGAGCGAGGATACGGTCCGCTTCATCAGCGCCAAGAAGGGCGAGCCGGAATGGATGCTGGAATGGCGCCTGAAGGCCTATCGCCACTGGCTGACCATGGCCGAGCCGGAATGGGCGAAGCTGGATATTCCGCCGATCGACTATCAGGACGCCTATTATTACGCGGCGCCCAAACCCAAGCCCAAGCTGGGCAGCCTGGACGAGGTCGATCCGGAAATCCTCAAGGTTTACGAAAAGCTCGGCATCCCGATCGAGGAGCAGAAGGTGCTGGCCGGTGTCGAGGGCGCGCGCAAGGTCGCGGTCGACGCGGTGTTCGATTCCGTCAGCGTGGCGACCACCTTCCGCGAGGAGCTGAAGAAGGCCGGCGTCATCTTCCTTTCGATCAGCGAGGCGATCCGCGAATATCCGGAGCTGGTGAGGAAGTGGCTCGGCAAGGTCGTGCCGCAGCATGACAATTATTTCGCCGCGCTCAATTGCGCGGTCTTTTCCGACGGCACCTTCGTCTATATCCCCGAAGGGGTGCGCTGCCCGATGGAGCTTTCCACCTATTTCCGCATCAATGCGGAGAACACCGGACAGTTCGAACGCACGCTGATCGTGGCCGACAAGGGCAGCTATGTTTCCTATCTGGAAGGCTGCACCGCGCCGCAGCGCGACGAGAACCAGCTGCACGCGGCCGTGGTGGAGCTGGTGGCGCTGGACGATGCGGAAATCAAATATTCGACCGTCCAGAACTGGTATCCGGGGGATGCGCAGGGCAAGGGCGGCATCTACAACTTCGTGACCAAGCGCGGGCTGTGCCAGGGCGCCCGCTCCAAGATCAGCTGGACCCAGGTCGAGACCGGCAGCGCGATCACCTGGAAATATCCCAGCTGCGTGCTGAACGGCGAGGATTCGGTGGGCGAGTTCTACTCGGTCGCCGTCACCAACAATTTCCAGCAGGCCGACACCGGCACCAAGATGATCCACAATGGCAAGCGCTCGCGCTCCACGATCATTTCCAAGGGGATCAGCGCGGGCCGCAGCAACAATACCTATCGCGGGTTGGTGCGCGTCGCCGCGAATGCGGAAGGGGCGCGCAATTTCACGCAGTGCGATTCCCTGCTGCTCGGCTCCAGCTGCGGGGCGCATACCGTGCCCTATATCGAGGTGAAGAATCCCTCAGCCCAGATCGAGCATGAGGCCACCACCAGCAAGATCAGCGACGACCAGCTGTTCTACGCGATGCAGCGCGGGCTGGATCAGGAGGAAGCGGTGGCGCTGATCGTCAATGGCTTCGCGCGCGAAGTGCTGCAGCAATTGCCGATGGAATTCGCGGTGGAAGCGCAGAAGCTGCTGGGCATCTCGCTGGAAGGATCGGTAGGATGAGCAAGACCCTTTCCATCCGCAGCGGCGAGAATACGGGATCATCCGATCCGCGCGCGAATTGGGGCGTCACTGGCAAGCGGCTGGACCGCCTGAAGGACATGGCCCGCGCCCGCCGCCGCGATCCGAGCGAAGCGGAAAAGCTGCTGTGGTCCGGGCTGAAGGACCAGAAGCTGGGCGGCTTCAAGTTCAAGCGGCATCAGATCGTGGGTTCCGCCATTGTCGATTTCGCCTGCCCCGCGCGCTGGCTGGTGGTTGAGATCAGCGGGCCGGGCGCCAATGCGGAACTGGATGCGCTGAAGGATCGCAAGCTTGGCGACGTGGGCATTCGCGTGCTGCGTTTCTCCGATGAAGCGGTGCTGGGCGATGCGGAGGGCGTGCTGCAGGCCATTCTGGCCGAGCTGGAGAAGCCGTTCCAGCGCCCCACCTCTGGACGCGGGAGTGCAGCATGAACGCCGCAAGCTGGATCGCGATTGCTGCCGCAACCTTCTTCCCCATGATTTTTGCGCTGGCCTTTTTCTTTGGCCCCAAGCGCACGAAGGATTCCGATGCTCAAGATTGACAATCTCCACGCCACGGTCGGTGGCACCGAAATCCTCAAGGGCCTTTCGCTCACCATCAATGCGGGCGAGGTCCATGCCATCATGGGGCCCAACGGCGCGGGCAAGTCGACGCTGTCCTATGTGCTGGGCGGGCGGCCCGGTTATGAGGTGACCGAAGGCTCGGTGACGTTCGACGGGCAGGACCTGCTGGCGCTGGAGCCGCATGAGCGCGCGGCCGCCGGGCTGTTCCTGGGCTTCCAGTATCCGGTCGAGATCCCGGGCGTCTCCAATGTCCAGTTCCTGCGCGAGGCGCTCAATGCGCAGCGCAAGGCGCGGGGGGAAGAGCCGCTCTCGGGCGGCGATTTCCTCAAGCTCGCGCGCGAGAAGGCCGGGCTGCTCAGGCTCGACATGGAGATGCTCAAGCGCCCGGTGAACGTCGGCTTCTCCGGCGGCGAGAAAAAGCGGGCCGAAATGGTCCAGATGGGCATTCTCGATCCCAAACTCGCGGTGCTGGACGAGACCGACAGCGGCCTCGACATTGACGCCTTGCGCGTGGTGGGCGAGGGCATCAATGCGATCATGCGCAAGCCCGACCGGGGCGTGCTGCTGATTACGCATTACCAGCGCCTGCTCGACTATGTGAAGCCGGACCGGGTGCATGTCCTCGCCAAGGGCCGGATCGTCACGTCCGGCGGGCCGGAACTTGCGCTCCGGCTCGAGCAGGAAGGCTACGAGGCGGTAGCGGCGTGACCGACGCGGCCATCATTCCCCTGGCCCGCCCCTCCACCCGGGATGAGGAGTGGCGCTATGCCGACCCCGCTTTCCTGGCGCAGGCGGATGGGGTGGCGCTTGCCCAGTGGCGCGCGCTCGAGGTGCCGGCCGGTGAAACCGCGCAGGAAGTCCGCGCCGTGCTGCCGGGCAATGCCGCCGGCGGCCGGGTGGACCGGCTGCGCGTCCATGTCGGCAAGGATGGCCGGTTCGCCATGTTCGTGACCAATGCCGGGGCTGCCTATTCCCGGGTCGAGGTCGAGGTGACGCTGGAGGAAGGCGCACATTTCGAATTCGGCGGCGTGACCATCGGCGGCGGGGACAATATCCAGGAATTCGTTACCCGCACGATCCATGCCGCGCCGGGCGCCACCTCGAACCAGACGGTGCGGGCGGTGCAATGGGGGCGTTCGACCGGCAATTTCCTGGGCCGGATCGAAGTTGCGCGCGATGCGCAGCAGACCGATGCCGCGCAGAATTTCAGGGCGATCCTGCTGGAAAAGGGCGCGACCGCCAATACCAAACCGGAACTGGAAATCTTCGCCGACGACGTGAAATGCGCACATGGCGCGGCGATCGGCGCGCTGGATGAGACGGCGGGCTTCTACATGGCGGCGCGTGGGCTTCCGCCCGAGATCGCGCGCAAGCTGCTGGTCCGCGCCTTCGTCGCGGATGCCTTCGCCGGCATTGCCGACGAAGCGACCCGCGAAGCCATGCTGGATCAGGCGCTTTCCGTATTGGGAGATGCGGTGTGAACGACACCGCGACCCTCAGCCGCAAGGCCGATTTCCCGGGGCTGGCCGTTCCGGAGGGCGGGGCCTGGCATTATCTCGATTCCGCGGCGACCGCGCAGAAGCCGCAGACGGTGCTGGATGCGGCGGCGCGGGCGATGGGGCGCGATTATGCAACCGTGCATCGCGGGGTCTATGCGCGTTCGGCGGATATGACGCTGGCGTTCGAGGCGGCGCGGCGGCGGGTCGCGCAATTCCTTGGCGGCGCGGAAGACGAGGTGGTGTTCACTCGCGGCGCGACCGAGGCGATCAATCTGGTCGCGCAGAGTTGGGGGCAGGCGAACCTCAAGGCCGGGGACCGAATCCTGCTTTCGGTGCTGGAACATCATTCCAACATTGTGCCGTGGCAATTGCTGCGCGACCGGACCGGGGTGGCGATCGACGTCTGCCCGCTGACCGATGACGGCAGGATCGATCTCGATGCGGCGGAACGGATGCTGACGCCGCAGCACCGGCTGGTTGCCCTCGCGCATGTGTCCAACGTGCTCGGCTCCACGCTGGATGTGCGCCGCGCAGCCGATCTTGCCCATGCGGCCGGCGCGAAGATCCTGATCGACGGCTGTCAGGCCGTGCCGCGGCTGGCGGTGGATGTCGCGGCGCTGGATTGCGATTTCTACGTGTTCTCGGCGCACAAGCTCTATGGCCCGACCGGGATCGGGGCCTTGTGGGCGCGCCGGGAAATCCTGGAAGCGATGCCGCCCTGGCATGGCGGCGGCTCGATGATCGACCGGGTGACGTTCGAGCGAACGACCTATGCGCCTCCGCCCCAGCGGTTCGAGGCGGGAACCCCCGCCATCGTGGAGGCGATCGCGCTCCACGCCGCGATCGACTACGTGGAGGCGATCGGCCTGCCGGCCATTCATGCGCACGAGCTGGCGCTGGTGTCGCGGATGCGCGATGCGATGCGCGGGATGAACGACATCCGGCTGTTCGGCCCGGAGGATTCGGCGGGGATCGTCAGTTTCGCGATGGAAGGGGTGCATCCGCACGATCTCGGCACCATATTGGACGAGGAAGGCGTCGCGATCCGCGCCGGCCACCATTGCGCGCAGCCGCTGATGGACCATCTGGGCGTGCCGGCGACGGCGCGCGCGAGCTTCGGCATTTACAGCGATGAAGGCGATATAGACGCCCTGCTGCGCGGCATCGAACGCACCAGGCGGATTTTCGCCAGAGGATGATGAGCATGAGCGAGAACACCGGAAAGACATTCGCGATCGAGGAAGTGGACGGCGTCGCGCCGCCCCCTCGCGCGCGGGTGGACGAGGCGGAGAGCCCGGCCGAGAAGCTGGAGCGCAAGCGGGACTATCTCGAGGGCTTCCTTAAGGAACAACCGGCCGGGATTTCTGCGGGCGAACCGGGCGGCGATCTCTACGAAGCGGTGGTCGCTGCGCTGCGCGAGATCTACGATCCCGAAATTCCCGTGAATATCTATGATCTCGGCCTTATCTATAATGTGGAGGTCACCTCCGAAGCCGATGTCGCGGTGACCATGACCTTGACCACGCCGCATTGCCCGGTGGCCGAAAGCATGCCGAGCGAAGTGGAACTGCGCGTCGGCAGCGTGCCGGGCGTGCGCGGGGCCGAGGTCAATCTGGTGTGGGACCCGCCATGGGACCCGGCCAAGATGAGCGACGAGGCGCGGCTCGAACTGGGGATGTTGTGATGACGACGGAAACCAAGACTCGTGCGCGGCCGGCCGCCGTATTGCTCACGCCGTCGGCCGAAGCGCGTATTGCCGAGCTGATGGCGAAGGCCCCCGCCGATGCCATCGGGGTCAAGCTGTCGACCCCGCGCCGGGGCTGTTCGGGCCTCGCCTATTCGGTCGATTACGTGACCGAAGCCGATCCGATGGACGAGCGGATCGAGACGCCGGGCGGCGCCTTCTTCATCGACGGGGCCAGCGTGCTTTACCTGATCGGCTCGACCATGGACTGGCAGGAAGACGATTTCAGCGCCGGCTTCGTGTTCCAGAACCCCAACGCGACAGGCACCTGCGGCTGCGGCGAGAGCTTCACCGTCTGAGCGACAGCCTTCGGCTGTTCAAATAGCTTCCCCCGCCCCCTCCCGCCGGTCCTGATCGGCGGGCCTCGATGTCGTGTGCATGGGCGGCATCCGCGTAGAACGGCTGCGGTCTTGCCAAATGGCATCTTATCGCCTATATCCTGCCAATAGGAGAAAGCGTGTGCTGCAGGAAATCCCTCGTACCCAGGCGGAGCCGCACAATCCCCGGATCACTCCGGAGGAAGCGCGGGCCGCAGCCCGGGCGGTGGTGAACCTGTTCGCCCGCTGGGAGCTGACGGATGAGGAAGCCTGCGAAATCCTGGGCGGGCTTTCGCTGCGCACCTATGCCCGCTGGAAGAAGGGGGAGATCGGCCGGATCGACCGCGACCTTGCCACCCGGCTTTCGCTGCTGCTCGGCATCCACAAGGGGTTGCGCTACCTCTATCGCGATGTCGAACAGGCCTATCGCTGGGTGAGGAAGCCGAATGCGGTCTTCGCCGGGCAGCGCGCGCTCGACGTGATGCTCGGCGGCTCGATCTTCGCCTTGCAACGGGTGCGCGCCTATCTCGATGCGGAGCGGGGCGGCTGGTGAATGCCGCCCGCGATGCCCTGCCCGAGGTGCATGTGCGATGGGACCGGGCCTTCCGCCTGATCCGCACCATTCATCCGCCCGTCGACCTGTTCGAGGATATTGCCGACCCGAGGGATTGGGAGGCGCTGGCCTCGGTGGAGAGCAAAACCAATCCCCGGCTGGTCGAAAGCATCGGCCGGCTGGATCTGGTGCCTGCGGAGCGGCGCGTGGCCGGCCCCGGCGCCAGCCTGGTGATGGCGCCTTTCGTGCATGTCAGCGCCGACCGGCCCGGCCGCTTCACGGCGGGCGGATATGGTGTCTACAGCGCGGGCGACAGCGAGGAAGTGGCGCTGCGCGAAGTGGCCTTCCATCAGGCCCGGCTGATGCGCAGCACGGGCGAAGGGCCGGGCTGGCATTCGCAGTTCCGCATGATGGTGGGCGCGGTGGACCGCCTGTTCGTGGATCTGCGAGGCCGCGCCGATTGTCACGACCCTGCGGACTGGAGCGTGCCGCAGCGCCTTGCCGCCCGATTGCGCGGCGATGGGGCAGACGGGGTTCACTACAATTCGGTGCGCTGCCCGGGCGGGTTGTGCATAGGGGCGTTCTGGCCCGATGCGGTGGGCATCCCGCAACAGACGGATCACTACGAACTGCATTGGGATGGCCAGCGAGTGGACCGGATATTCAACCGGCGGACGAGAACCGAGTCCGCGCTCGCCTGAAACCCTGCCTGCGCTGGCAGCGCAGGACTGCCTTTATTTCTTTAACGCGGCGACGCAGGCGGCGCGGTCCACGTCCTGCCCGTCGCTGGCCCGGCGCGCGTCCACATAGGCGGCCTTGGGTTCGGACTTCGGCGCAGGCGGATAGAGATAGATGTCGAGGACGCAGGCCTGGCCGCTGAACTGCAGCTTGCGCGCGTCGCCTTCCCATACATCGAGCCGCGCCTGGCCGAATTGCCGGGTGAGCGAGGAAACATCGGCGCCGATCACCCCTTCCAGGCCGGGCGCTTCCATCACCCGGGCGGCGCGCCAGCTGGGCGCGGGCGGCGGCGCGGGCTTGGTGGCGGGAACGCCCCGGGCGGGCGCAGGCTGGGCGCTCACGCTCTTGACCGGGGCTTGCCCGCCGCTTCCGCCGCAGGCCGCGAGCAGGGGCAGCAGGCAAAGGGACAGATTGATCTTGCGCCGCATCGCCCGCTCCTTTCCTGCGATCGTTGGGATGGCCTGAACGCAAGTGGCGGGCAAGCGCCGCCAAGTCAACGCATCGTGCCGCGATCCGCCGCCTTGGCCTTCCGGCATCGAGCGGGTAAGGGGCGCAACAGATGCTCTCTGCAAGGGAAACCGCATGTCCGCTCCTCGATACGACGTTCTCGCCATCGGCAATGCAATCGTCGATGTGATGTCTCCCTGCGAGGATGAATTGATCGAGGAACTCGGCCTTGCCCGGGGGGGCATGATGCTGGTCGATACCGACAGGGCGCATGAGCTGTATGAGGCGATGGGCCCGGCCCGGGAGATTTCCGGTGGCTCGGCGGCCAATACGCTGGCCGGCCTGTCCGCGCTGGGGGCGCAATGCGCCTTCATCGGCCAGGTCGCGGACGATCAGCTCGGCGAGGTTTTCGCTCACGACATCCGGGCGGTTGGCATCGATTTCGATTCCCCCGCCCGCCCCGGCCCGCCATCCACCGCGCGTTGCCTGATCTTCGTCACCCCTGACGGCCAGCGGACCATGAACACCTATCTCGGTGCGTCCCAGTTCCTGCCGGCCGAAGCGCTGGACGAAGGGCTGATCGCCAGCGCCGCCATCCTCTATCTCGAAGGTTATCTGTGGGACCCGGAACAGCCGCGCGCCGCGATGCGCAAAGCGATTGCCGCCGCCCGCGCGGCTGGGCGCAGGGTGGCCTTCACCCTGTCCGACGCCTTCGTGATCGACCGGCATGGCGACGATTTCCGCGCGCTGATCGATGCGGGGGAGATCGACATCCTGTTCGCCAACAAGGCGGAACTGGCCGCGCTGACCGGCGAAGCCGATCTGGAAGCCGGGCTGGCCGCGCTGGCGCCGAAACTGCCGGTGCTGGTCGTCACCCGCAGCGAGGAAGGCGCAGTGGCGATCAGCGGCGGGGAGCGGGCCGAGATCGCGGCCGAGCCGGTCGAGCATGTCGTCGACACCACCGGCGCGGGCGACCTGTTCGCCGCCGGATTTCTGGCCGGTCTGGTGCGGGGCGAGGAACTGGGCCGCTGCCTGAAGATGGGCGCGGTGGCGGCCGGGGAAGTGATTTCCCATTTCGGCGCGCGCCCGGAGGCGGATCTGCGGGCGCTGATGAAGGTGCGGCTGGGCTGATCTATGCCGTGGCCGGGCTGGCGGCCACCTGCAGCACGATCTTGCCCCGGGCCTTGCCGGACAGGGCAAGATTCAAGGCGTCGGCAAATTCCTCCAGCTTGAAGATTTCGCCCACCGGCGGCTCGATCCCGCCATGGGCGGCCCATCCCAGCAATTGGCGGAAATCGTCCCGCAGCCGGTGCTGCTCGAACAGCATATATTGCCGCACGTCCACTCCGCACAGGGCGGCCCCTTTCAGCAAGGACAGATGGGCCGGCAGGGCCGGGATCGGCCCGCCCACGAAACCGACGACCAGATGCCGGCCGCCCCAGGCGAGCGAGCGGAAGGCAGGCTCGAACAGAGGCCCGCACACCGGATCGAAGATGACATTCGGCCCGGCGCCGCCACAGGCCGCTTTCAGCCGGTCGCGCCAGCCTTCGGGATGGGTGTCGATCGCGGCATCCGCCCCGTTCGCCAGTGCATAGTCGCGCTTTTCCCCGGTGGAGGCGGCGGCGATCACCCGCGCACCCATGGCCCGGGCGACCTGGATCGCGGCCGAGCCGACACCGCCCGCCGCGCCGAAGACGAGGACGGTTTCCCCCGCCGCCAATTGCCCGCGATCGCGCAGGCCGTGCAGCACGGTCAGGAAATTCAGCGGGAAGCCCGCCCCTTGGGCAAAGCTCATGGCGGCGGGCATCGGGAAGGCCATGGAAGCGGGCGCGGCGACATATTCGGCAAAGCCGTGGCGGGCGAGGGCGATCACTCTCGTGCCGGCGGAGAGGCCGGACACCTCCCGGCCCACCTCTTCCACCACGCCCGCGATTTCATGCCCGGGCGAGAAGGGCAGCGCCGGTTTCACCTGATAGCGCCCGAGCGCTTCCAGCGCGTCGACATAGCCGACGCCGCAGCCTTCCACCCGGATGAGCACTTCGTCCGGGCCGATGCGCGGGCGGTCGGCATCGCGAAGCCGGTAGCTTTCAATCGCCTCGAGATCGTCCGCCAATACCGCTTTCATTGTTCAACCCCTCTGCTCGCCCGCGCCCCTGCGGCGGTTTTCCGCCGCAACCGCATTGTCGGATAGCCATGCTGTGATAACAGCGCCGCATGTACGATATCCGCAAGCGATTTCCGGCCGAGGACATCATCGAGCCGGACCTGCCGATCTGCGATGCCCATCATCATATCTGGGACTGGGCGGGAATGCCCTATCTGCTCGAAGATTATGTCGCGGATGTCGATCCGGGGCGGGGCCACCGGGTCGAGACGTCGGTATTCGTGGAATGCCGCGCCTTCTACGATGCGGATGCGCCCGCCCGGCTGATGCCGGTGGGCGAGGTGCGCGAGGTGGCGGCGCTGGCCGCGCAGGCGCGTGCCGACGGCTTCCGCCCGATGCAGGCGATCGTGGGCCATGCGGATCTGCTGCTCGGCGCGGATGCCCGGGAAACGCTGGAGAAGCTGGTCGAGGCCGGGGAAGGCCGGCTCCGCTCGATCCGTCATTCGGTGGCGTGGGATGCCTCGCCCGAAGTGGGCAACAGCATCGTCAATCCGCCGCCGCATCTGCTGGGGAACTCCCGGTTCCGCGAAGGCTTCGCCCTGCTCGAGGGGTTCGGCCTCGCCTTCGAGGCATGGCTTTATCATCCGCAGCTGCCGGATCTGGTCGAGCTGGCGACGGCCTTTCCCGGCACCGGGATCGTGCTCGATCATCTGGGCGGTCCGCTGGGGATCGGCCCCTATGCCGGACGCAGGGAAGAGGTGTTCGCCGACTGGCGCGAGCAGATCCGGCGGCTGGCCGAACGGCGGAACGTCATCGTGAAGCTGGGCGGGCTGGGCATGACGAAATGCGGCTTCGGCTTCGAGCATCGGGACGCGCCGCCGACCCCCGCCGAACTGGCCGAGGCATGGCGGCCCTATATCGAAACCTGCATCGAGGCATTCGGCCCGGAGCGTTGCATGTTCGAAAGCAATTATCCGGCGGACCGGGAAAGTTGCGGCTATTCCGCCATCTGGAACGCCTTCAAGCTGATCGTGTCGGGGGCCAGCGCCGCTGAGAAGTCAGCCCTGTTCCGCGACAATGCGCATCGCTTCTACCGGATCGCCTGACCGGCGCGCTAGAGTGATTTCGAAGCAAGTGGAATCACTTGCTGACTCGGAAATCACGGAAAACAGGCAAATTCCAGACTCGTTCCGGTTCAACCAGAACCGGAACGAGTCTAAGGCCTGCCTCAATCAGCCCTGCTCCTTCTCCCGGGCCACTTCGCGCCAGCCGATGTCGCGGCGGCAGAAACCGTCCGGAAAGTCGATGAGGTCGACCGCGCGATAGGCGGCGGCCTGCGCCTCGGTCACGCTGGCACCGCGCGCGGTGACATTCAGCACCCGCCCCCCGCTCGAGGCAAGGGCGCCGGCCGCGTCCAGCGCGGTGCCGGCATGGAACACCCGCGCGCCGGTCGCCTCGGCGGCGTCCAGCGCCTCGATCCGTCCACCCTTCTTCGGGGTATCGGGATAGCCTTGCGCCGCCATCACCACGGTCAGCGCCGCATCGTCGGAAAAGCGGGGCGGCTGGCAGGTGGACAGGCGGTTTTCCGCGCAGGCGAGCAGCAGTTCGCCCAGGTCGCAATCCAGCCGCATCATCAGCACCTGGCATTCCGGATCGCCGAACCGGCAATTATATTCGATCAGCTTCGGACCCTGCGCGGTCAGCATCAGCCCGGCATAGAGCACGCCCGAGTAAGGCGTGCCTTCATCGGCCATGGTCCTGACGGTGGGGGCGATGATCCGTTCCAGCACCTCGCCTTCCAGCAGCGGAGTGAGGACCGGGGCCGGGCTGTAGGCGCCCATGCCGCCGGTATTGGGTCCGGTATCGCCCTCGCCCACCCGCTTGTGGTCCTGCGCGGAGCCGAACGGCACGATGGTTGCCCCGTCGGTCAGGGCGAAGAAGCTGGCCTCCTCCCCTTCCATGAATTCCTCGATCACCACTTCCGCGCCCGCCGCGCCGAACCGGCCGCCGAACATGTCGGCCAGGGCTTCCCCGGCTTCGGCCCGGTTTTCGGCGATGACCACGCCCTTGCCCGCCGCGAGGCCGTCCGCCTTCAGCACATAGGGCGCGGCGAAGCGCTCCAGCGCCGCATTCGCTTCCTCGAGCGAGCGGGTGCGGACATAGCCTGCGGTCGGGATGCCGGCGCGTTCGCACAGATCCTTGGTATAGCCCTTGCTGCCTTCCAGCCGCGCCGCCGCCCTGGAGGGGCCGAACACCGGCGTGCCCGCTTCCCGCAGCGAATCGGCCAGGCCATCCACCAGCGGGGCTTCCGGCCCGATCACCACCAGCCCGATGGCGTGGCTTTCGCAGAAAGCGGCGACTGCGGCATGGTCGCTCAGGTCGAGCGCGACGAGGTCGGCATGGGCCGCGATTCCCGGATTGCCGGGCGAAGCATACAGCCTGCCTGCCCCGTTTCGCAAAAGGCGGGATTGCGCCAGCTTCCATGCCAGCGCATGTTCGCGTCCGCCCGAGCCCAGCAAGAGGATATTCATGCCCGATACCTTCGATGACGATGCCCCCGATCCGGAAGGCGCTGGCGGGCTGGTAGCGAAGGGCGTGGCCGGGGACAACGCCGCGCCGCTCTCCATCAGCGAAATTTCCGCGCTGCTGAAGCGGACGGTGGAGGAGCGCTTCGGCTTCGTCCGCCTGCGCGGGGAGCTTTCCGGCGTGAAACGCGCCGCCTCCGGCCATCTCTATTGCAGTCTCAAGGACGAGAATGCGCGCATCGACGGGGTGATGTGGCGCGGCAATGCCCAGCGGCTGGGTTTCGCGCCCGAGGATGGGCTGGAGGTGATCGCCAGCGGCAAGCTCACCACCTACCCGGGCCGCTCGAATTACCAGATCGTGATCGAGCGGATGGAGATCGCCGGGGAAGGCGCGCTGCTGGCGCTGCTGGAGAAGACGCGGGCGCGGCTCGCGGCGGAAGGGCTGTTCGCGGCAGAGCGCAAGCGGCCCCTGCCTTATCTGCCGCGCGTGATCGGGGTGGTGACGTCGCCCACCGGAGCGGTGATCCGCGATATTCTCCACCGGCTGGCGGATCGCTTCCCCAGCCATGTGCTGGTCTGGCCGGTGCTGGTGCAGGGGCAGGGCTCGGCGGAGCAGGTCGCGGCCGCGATTCGCGGCTTCTCGGCGCTCGCTCCCGGCGGGCCGGTGCCGCGCCCGGATCTGGTGATCGTCGCGCGCGGCGGCGGCTCGATCGAGGATCTGTGGAGCTTCAACGAGGAAATCGTGGTCCGGGCGATCGCCGACTGCGCGATTCCGGTGATTTCCGCGGTCGGGCATGAGACGGACACCACGCTGGCGGACCACGCTGCCGACCGGCGCGCACCCACCCCCACCGCCGCCGCTGAAATGGCCGTGCCGGTGCGGGCGGATCTTCAATCGTTGCTGGCGGAGCTGGGCCTGCGCAAGCAGCGCTGCGCGCTGCGCCCGGTCCAGTTGGGGCGGGAACGGCTGGAGGCGCGGGCCCAGCGCCTGCCCCGGCCCGAGGCGCTGCTGGCCGCTCAGGCTCAGAAACTTGACGATCTTACGGAGCGGCTGCGGCGCGGGCTGGCTGCCCGTGCCCAGATTTCGCGCAATGCGCTGATGGCGGACAGCGCCCGCCTTTCGACCCCGCTGCTGATGGCACGGGTCGACCGCGCGCGGGACCGCCTGGGGGCGGTGCGGCTCGCCCCGGAGCTGGTGACGCGCCGGATCGCCACCCAGCGGGAACGGCTCGACAATCTGGCGCGCATGGCGGCCTCGCTGCATCCCGACCGGCCGCTCGCGCGCGGCTATGTGCGGGTCATGAATACATCGGGCCAGACCCTGACCGACAAGGCGGAAGCGGCCAGGGAGCCGATCCTGTCGCTGAAGTTCCGCGATGGAACGCTGGAGGTTTCGCCCGGCGGCGCGCGGCCCGCCCGCGCCGCGCCGCGCCGTGGCGAAACCGGCGATCAGCCGAAATTGCTTTGAAACGGACGCTTTGCTAGGGTCTTGGCCATGTTGATGTCATCGCGCGATGCTGTAGCCAGCCTTGAATACGGACCCAACGGGTATCGTATCCGCAAAACCGGAAGCCACGTGATCTGTGCCGTGAGCGGCAAGGTCATCCCGCTGGAGGAATTGCGCTATTGGAGCGTCGAGCTGCAGGAGGCTTACGCCAGCCCTGAAATAGCGACGCGGCGGTTGCTGGGCCAGGCGTGAAGGCCCGTTCCGTGATGCGCGGTCTTGCCGTTGGCGGGGCCAGCCTCATCCTTGGTGCCTGCAGCGCGGGCTATGGCGACGATGCGCCGGCGGCCGGCACCGCCCCGCGCCCGCCGGAAAGCGCCGCCGTTCCCCCGGCTTCGCCCGCGCCGGCCGCCGCGGTGTTCAGCCTGTCCGGAGAGCTTACGCAAGGCGGCTGGGTGCGGGGCATCGCTCCAGCCGGCACGACAAGAGTGACGCTGGATGGAGCGCCCCTGCCGCTGGCCCCCGACCGCAGCTTCTTTGCCGCGTTCGATCGGGACGCGGGGCGTAGCGCCATGCTCGCCGCCGAGTTCGCCAATGGGCAGCGCATGGAAAAGCCCCTGTCCATCGCGCCGCGCTCCTGGAATATCGAACATATCAACGCCGCGCGCCGTCCCGATGGGCCGACCGAGGCTTTCCTGGCGAAGCGCAGGCCGGAGCTGGCTCGGATCGAGGCGGGGCGGGCGGTGAATGCCGCCAGCGACGGCTGGCGCCAGCGCTTCATCTGGCCGGTCAAAGGGCGGATTTCCGGGCGGTTCGGCTTGCAGCGCATCTATCGGGGCGAGCCCGGGGCCTATCACGGCGGACTCGACATCAGCACCGGCGCCAGCGGCACGCCCTTCGTGGCGCCGGCCGACGGCGTGGTGGTTCTCGCCGCGCAGACGCCGTTCACGCTGGAAGGCTATCTGCTGATCGTCGACCACGGCGCGGGGTTGAACAGCGCCTTTCTCCATTGCTCGGCCATATTGGTGCGCGAGGGCGAGCGCGTGAAGCAGGGCCAGACGATCGGCCGGATCGGCGCGACCGGCCGGGCCACCGGGCCGCATCTCCACTGGGGAATCAAATGGCGGGACGCGCGGCTGGACCCGCTGCTGTTCCTGCCCGACCCGATGTAACGGCACCGTTTCGCAATTTTATTTTGCGACTGCACATTTCCGGGAAATCTTTATCCTGCCGGGTCCGGCAACGGGCAAGCATATTCCAAAAACCCTCAGAAATGCGGGATAACTAGCCTATCACGGCAATGTTGCACAGTTGCTACAGTGCTGACAAAAATGTCAGTAATAGCGCTTTGGCGCTTTCCTTTCGTGGTTTAACAAACACTAATGTCAGTAGGCCAAGCCCCCTGGCCCGGTATTTGGGTCCGGTATTTGGTTGCGTCGAGTTCTCTCCTCAGAACTCCGGATTTCGTTCCCAAGGAATGGGACCACGCGATGACACCATTTGCACGTTTTTGTTCCGCCGCCGCCACCATGGCTCTCGGAACCAGCCTTCTTTATTCCCCCGCCCATGCGCAGGAAGAACCTGTCCCTACCGTGGATTGCTCGATCGATCCCGGCAGCGCCGAATGCACCGGCTCAAGCCAGCTCATCATCGTCACCGGCTCGCGCGTCGCGCGGCCCGATCTCGAGGCGAGCAGCCCGGTTGCGGTGATCAGCGGCGATTCGTTCAAGACCTTCAATTCGCCCAGCGCGGAAAAGCTGCTGGCGCAGAATCCGCAGTTCCTTCCGGAAAGCGGCCCGGCGGTGAACAATGGCAGCCCGGGCGCGGCCACGCTCAACCTGCGCGGCCTGGGCGACCTGCGGACGCTGGTGCTGGTCAACGGCAAGCGCATGGTTTCCTACGATTATGACGGCGTGGTCGATGTCAACACCATCCCGACCGCGCTGATAAAGCGGGTGGACGTGCTGACCGGCGGCGCTTCCGCCGTCTATGGCTCGGACGCCATCACCGGCGTCGTCAACTTCATCCTGGACGACGAATATGAAGGGGTCCGCTTCGATGGCTCCCTCGAAATGACCAGCCGGGGCGATGGCGAGGTCTATAACAGCGACCTCACGCTGGGCACCAGGCTGGGCGATCGCGGCAATATCGTCGCCTCGGTCGGCTATATGGAGCGCTCGGTGGTCTATCAGGACGCGCGCAAATATTCGCGCTTCGCGTTGAGTTCCGACGATCTCGTGTCGCCCGGCGGCAGTTCCACCGCCTATCCCACGGTGTTCGACAACACCTTCGCGGATAATGACAACGCCTACTACCAGATCGGGCAGGGCAACGATCTCGTTCCCTTCTACGAACCCTATAATTACGCGCCGCCGAATTACCTGATTACCCCGCAGGAACGCTGGATCGGCACGGTGCTGGCGAAATACGAGATAGTGGACGGGGTCGAATGGTTCGGCCGCGCCAGCCTGATCGATTCGAAGGTGAACAGCCAGAGCGCGCCGAGCGGCACCTTCGGCTACACCTTCGATATATATCCCGATAATCCCTATCTGACGGATCAGCAGCGCGATCTCTTCTTCAACGGCATCGGCACGATCAACCCCGACGGTTCCACCACCGTCGGCATTCGCCGGCGCCTCGTCGAGAGCGGCGGCCGCACCACCACCTACCACAACAAGGCGTGGCAGGCGGTGATGGGCCTGCGCGGAGACATTGGCGACAATCTGAACTGGGAAGTCTTCGGCCAATACGCCAAGACCAAGCGCAACATCGCCTATCTGAACGACGTCACCTATGGCCTCGTCGCCCAGGCCCTGGACGCCGTGGACGACGGTTCCGGCAACATCGTCTGCCGCGATCCGGGCAATGGCTGCGTTCCGATCAACCTGTTCACCACCGATCCGATTTCGGAGGATGCGCTTGGCTTCATCTCCGCCACCGGGCGGCAGAAGGACAAGACCCAGCAATGGATCGCCGGCGCTTCGCTCAGTGGCGATCTCGGCGCCTTCTCGCCCTGGTCCGACAAGGCCGTGGGCTTCGCCGTGGGCGCGGAATACCGCAAGGAAAAGGCGGCTTCGACCATCGACGACCTTTATGCCTCGGGCGAACTGATCGGTTACGGCCAGGGCCAGGTGTTCCCCAGCTTCTCCTACAATGTGAAGGAAGTGTTCGGGGAAGCGATCATCCCGCTGGTCTCGGACAAGGGCTTCTTCCAGGAGCTGAATATCGAGCTTGGCGCGCGCTACGCCGATTATTCGACGGTGGGCAGCGTCTTCAGCTGGAAGGGCGGCGCCAACTGGACCCCGGTGGACGGCCTGCGCCTGCGCGGCATGTATCAGCGTGCGGTGCGTGCGCCCAACCTCTATGAGGTATCGGCGCCGATCATGTCCGGCATCGACAATCTGGACAACGATCCCTGCGCGGGCAGCACTCCGGTCGGCGATGCCGAGCTGACTGCCCTGTGCATCGCGACAGGCGCTCCGGCAAGCCAGATCGGCCGCATCGCGCAGCCGGTTTCCGGCCAGATCAACGCTTTCTATGGCGGCAATCCCGATCTGGACGCGGAAAAATCCGACACCATCACGATTGGTTTCGTCGCCACGCCGCGCGGCATTCCGGGCTTGTCGCTTTCGGTCGATTACTACAATATCAAGATCAAGAACGCGATCGACGTTCTCGGCGTTTCGCCGCAGAATGTGGTCGACGGCTGCTTCCTGTTTCTCAAGGACGCCAGCAGCGATTATTGCCAGGCGGTGGTCCGCAATTCGCTGACCGGCGCGCTCAGCGGCGGCATCGACTATGGCGTCGAGCAGTTCCAGTTCAACTCCGCGATCCTCAAGACCAGCGGGGTCGACGTGGTGCTCGATTATGTCCGCCCGGTGGGGGAGAACAGGATCGGCTTCAACCTGTCCGGCACCTATGTCGACAGCTTCAAGAAGCAGGGCGTCAGCTTTATTCCGGCAACCGAATGCGCCGGCAAGTTCGGCTTCGCCTGCAACATGGCGCCGATGCCCAAGTGGAAGCATACCGCTTCGCTCACCTTCGGAGGCGACAGGTTCTCCATCACCGGCCGGTGGCGCTTCATCGGCGCGGTCAAGCAGGATGCGGGAACGGATATCCTCAACTCGAAGATCGGCGCGAAGAGCTATTTCGACATGAGCGGGTCGATGGAGTTCTACGACAAGTTCACCCTGCGCCTCGGGGTGCAGAACATCTTCGACAAGAATCCGCCGATCGTGGGCGCGGATGCGGGCGGCACGGCCTATGCGGCCGCCAACACCTTCCCCACCGTGTATGATTCACTGGGCACGACCTTCTTCGCGGGCATCACCGCGGACTTCTGATAGCCGATAACGAACCCTTCGAGGGTCGCACGGAAGGGGGCGCGGTCAATTGGCCGTGCCCCCTTTTCGCATGGGGATCGGGAAAATTCCGTTCCCACCTTTCCGCCGTCCGCCTATGCCGCCGCCCATGCGCCGAATCGCACTTGTCCTGTTCTGCGCGGTCCTGCTGGCTCTGAGCTGGTGGCGCAGCCCGGTCCCCCCGCCCGACAATGACGGCCATGTCAGCTTCGCCCGGCTGTCCATCGCCGGCCTGCCGCCGCCCGGCGCGGGGATGAAGCTGCTCGACGCGTGGCAGCTCCGCAGCGCAGGCGATGCCTTCGGCGGCTATTCCACCCTCGTCGCGCTGGATGGCGGCGCGCATTTCCTGAGCGCGAGCGACCGTGGCCGGGAATTGCGCTTCCGCGATCCGTCGCTGGGCGACCCGCAGGCCCGCATGGGCTATTTCGTGGCGCGTGGAGGGGCGGACAAGCTCGATGTGGATGTCGAGGGCCTGACCCGCGATCCGGCGAGCGGGACGATCTGGGCGAGCTATGAGCAGACCAACCGGATCGTGAGGATCGGCCCCGATGCCGGAGCGCTTCAAGCCATTGCGCCCCCGGCGATGCGGCATTGGCCCTCCAATAGCGGGCCGGAGGCGATCCTGCATCTGGCCGACGGGCGTTTCCTCGTGCTGGAAGAGGCGCAGGGGGAATGGTGGAGCCGGCGGCCCGGGGCGGGGTTGCTGTTCCCCGGCGATCCGGTGGAAGGCTCGCGGCCCGAGCGATTCCGTTTCGCCGCGCCTGAGGGCTTCTCCCCCACCGACATCGCGCAACTGCCCGATGGGCGCGTGCTGATCCTGCTGCGCAAGGTGGTGTTCCCGATCCCGCCGCGTTTTGCGGGCGCCCTGCTGCTGGCCGATCCGGCGGAGATTCGCCCGGGCCGGGTCTGGACGGGAAAGATCGTGGCACGATTCGCGCCGCCGTTGCCGGTCGACAATTACGAAGGCCTGGAGATCGTGCCGGATGAGGCTGGGGCGGTCATCGTCTGGATCATTTCCGACGACAACACGGCGGTGACGCAACGCACCCTGCTGCTGAAGCTGCGCTGGACCCCGCCGCCCCCGGAACCGGAAGACGCGAAAAGGGCGCGCGACGATGCCGCACGCCCCCGATCTTGAATCAGGCCCGATCTTGAATCAGGCAGGAGAGGGAGGGCCGTTCTGCCCCGCCCGTGGCCGTCAGGCCGCGGCCTGAGCCTTCACCAGTTCGCGCTTCACCTTGCGGGCGCGCGGGGAAAGCTTGATGTCAGCGGTCTTCAGCAGCCAGTTGTCCAGCCCGCCATTGTGTTCGACCGAGCGCAGGCCCTGGGTTGAGACGCGGAAGCGGAAGCTGCGGTCGAGCTTTTCGGAAAGCAGCGTCACATTCTGCAGGTTGGGCAGGAAGACCCGCTTGGTCTTGTTGTTGGCGTGGCTCACATTGTGGCCGATCTGGCGGCCCTTGCCGGTCAGTTCGCAGATACGCGACATGCTACATTCTCACTCGAAGATACGGTTATCCGTGGAAAGCGGCGCGCATAGCGGCGGCAGGCCGAATCGTCAAGCAAATCGGCGGCATTGCGGCTCGGCCCTTGCGGGACTAGCGAACAGGCATGACTCGCTGGCCGCTTCCGGAACCGATGGCCGCCGCGCTGGAAGAGGCGCGGGCGGCCGTGCGCGCCGGTGAAGTGCCGGTGGGCGCCGTTGTGGTGCGTGACGGTGCCATTCTGGCGCGCGCCTACAACATGCCGCGCGGGCTGGCCGATCCCACGGCCCATGCGGAATTGCTGGCCATCCGCCGCGCCGCCGAGGCGCTGGGGCAGGAGAAGCTGGAAGGCTGCGAGCTATGGGTTACGCTGGAACCCTGCGCGATGTGCGCCGGGGCCATCGCCCATGCTCGAATCGCGCGCCTCTATTATGGCGCGGCCGATCCCAAGGGCGGCGCGGTGGAGCATGGCGCCCGCATCTTCGCCCAGCCGCAATGTCTGCACCGGCCGGAAGTCTATTCAGGCATCGGGGAGGCCGAGGCGGCCGCGCTGTTGCGCGATTTCTTTCGCGCAAGGCGCTGAGCGGGCCTGGGGCCGGTCCGGGAACGGTCACAACCCTCGCCAGATCTTTACGGGCGTTTTGTCTTTCGGCCCGTAGCGCCGGGCATCGCAGCGCGCGGGCATGAAATCCTTGCCGTAGCAAAGCCGGATTTCCTCCAGCCAGCCATTATGATTGAGTTGCAGGCCCACCTGTTCCTGCTTCCAGCCGGGATTGGCGGCGGTGAAGCTCTTGCGAAGCGTGCCGGCATCCAGATCCTTGCGCCGGGAAAGCCGGTCGAGATCGGGCAGGCGCAGGGAACGCCACAGGATGGCCGAAACCTTGAAGTAGTTTTCCGGGCGGCGCACCATGCAGCTGCCATGCTTGGCCCATTCATGGGCCATCATCCGCTCGGACGGCATCATGCAGAGGTGCGGCCGCAACGTGTCGGGCGATGGGCTGCTGGCGGAGCACCATTGCGGCCAGTTCCCGCCCGTGCCTTCCGGCCATAACCCATGCACTATCAGGCCGAACCGCCCATCCCTGCCGCTGCATTGCCGCTTGTGCGCCCCGCTGGCCTCCCTGCCCCGGCAGAATTCCGGCGACCAGCTCAGGGCCAGCGTATAGCCGGTGACGGGCGTGCGGCGCGCAGGGCCGTCAGGCGCGATCCTGGGGACCGATAGCTGCCCTTGCGGAACACGGCATTGATAGGCCTGCGCGAATGCGTGCGTGCCGGAGGCGAGCAACAGCGCGGAGACAAGCAGGGTCAGTGCGGCGCGTTTCACAGAGGCGTGAAATCCAGCCCGATATCGGCTGCGGGCGCGCTTTGGGTCAGCCGCCCGACCGAGACGAAGTCCACCCCGGTTGCGGCAATCGCGCCGATGGTCTGGAGATTCACGCCGCCCGAAGCCTCGCAGGGGACCCGGCCCGCCACCAGCGCGACCGCCTCGCGCAGGGTTTGCGGCGCCATATTGTCCAGCAGCAGGTGGCTTGCCCCGGCCTCCAATGCCGGTTCGATCTGGTCGATCCGGTCCACCTCGCAGATGATGTCCTTCACGCCGGCGTCGCGGGCGCGGCGGACAGCCTCGCCCACATTGCCCGCCACCAGGATATGGTTGTCCTTTATCATCGCGGCGTCCCACAGCCCCATGCGGTGATTGCGGGCGCCGCCCATCCGGGTGGCGTATTTTTCCAGGCGGCGCAGGCCCGGAATGGTCTTGCGCGTATCCAGCAGCACGGCCCCGGCATCGCCCATGGCGGCGACATACTGGCGGGTCGTGGTGGCAATGCCGGAAAGGTGCTGCACGGTGTTGAGCGCGCTGCGTTCCGCCGTGAGCATGGCGCGGGCATTGCCGGACAGGCGCATCAGGTCCGTCCCGCCGGATACTTCCTCGCCCTCGCCAACCAGAATTTCGATTGTCATGTCGGGATCGAGCATGTGGAAGAAGGCGGCGGCGACCGGCAGCCCCGCCACGACGATGGGGTCGCGGCTATCCATTACCCCGGAAAAGCGCGCTTCTGCCGGAATGACGCTTTGCGCCGTCACGTCCCGCCCCCCGCCCGGGGCGCCGACACCCAGATCTTCATCCAATGTGGCGCGCACGAAGCGGTCGAGGTCGAAACCTTCGATGTGCCAATTGCTCACAAGTTCCCCTCTCGTCGTTGCGAGCATGGCGAAGCAAGCCAGAGCCAGGCTCTGTTGCCGCGTTGGCTACGCCTGCCCGCAATGACGAAATTCGATAGGCCCCGTCAATGCACGAAACGCGCAACAACATCGCGGTAGCTGCGTGAAACCTTCACCTGCGCTCCGCTTTCCAGCAGCAGGAAGCATTCGCCATTGGTGTGCGGCTTGACCTGCCGGACCTTGTCCAGATTGACGATGGTCGAGCGATGCACGCGCTGGAACACGCGCGGATCGAGCCTGCGTTCCAGATCCTTCATCGTTTCGCGCAGGATCAGCGAATTGTCGCCGGTGTAGATGCACATGTAATCGCCGGCGGCCTCAATATGCTCGATCGAATCGACGTCCACGCGGAAAATCTGCCCGCGGTCTTTCACATTGATGAGCTTTTCGTAGCGGGAGGAGCTTTCCTCGTCCTCCGGCATCTGGTCGATCGCGTCCGGTGCGACTTCGGCCAGCACGGTCTTGAGCTTTTCGGCTTCTTCGGCGGAACGTTTCTCCGCCAGACGCGTGCGGACCCGGTCCAGCGTATCGGCCAGTCTGTCCCCGTCCACCGGCTTCATCAGGTAATTCACGGCGTTGGCCTCGAACGCGCGGACGGCGTGTTCCTGATAGGCGGTCACGAACACGAACAGGGGCGGTTCGATCTCCATCACCCCCTTCACTACGGAGAAGCCGTCGAATCCGGGCATCTGGATATCCAGAAACACGAGATCGGGTTTTTCGGTCTTGATCTTGCGGATCGCTTCCCGGCCATTGGCGCAGGTGTCGATGATCTCGACATCGGGAAAGGCCTGGAGTCGAAGTTCCAGGCCCTGAATTGCTAGTTTCTCGTCATCGACAAGTATGGTGCGGATGGTCATGCGTTTGAATCCAGGGGATGCTTTTCGGGCAGAATGGTAACGGGTTGGGGCGCGGGAAGTTTCCCGTCGGTGTCCACCACCGCCTCTCCCTTCGCGGGCTCGTAGGGTATTTCGATAATAACCGTGAACCCTCCTTCGGGCGGGGTAAGGATTTCGAAGCGATGATCGTCGCCATAGGCTTGGGCGAGGCGATCGCGGATATTTGCCAATCCCACCCCGGTGGAAGCGGTGTCGTCATCGGCGATGACGGTGGGCAGGCTTGCCCGGTCCCCGGCATTTTGCAATCCCGGACCTGTGTCGGAGACGGTAACGCGAAGTTTCTGGCCGATGAGCCGAGCGCTGAGGCGAATTTGCGCGCCCTCCTCCTGCGCCGAAACCGCATATTTGATGGCGTTCTCCACCAGCGGCTGAAGCAGCAGGGACGGCAGCAACCCCCGTCCCGCCCCCGGCTCGATGCGGAAATCGGTCCGCAAGCGGTCTTCGAAACGCATCCGCTCGATCCCCAGATAGAGCTTCAGCGTCTCCACCTCTTCATCCACCGTCACCTTGGTGCCGGCCTGGTTGGCCAGGGTATGGCGCAGGAAGGAAGACAGCCGGGTAAGCATGGCGTTGGCCGGCTCGGTCTGCTTCAGCAGCACCAAGGTGGAGATCGAGTTCAGTGTGTTGAACAGGAAGTGCGGATTGAGCTGATAACGCAGCATGGCCAGCTGCGCGCTGGTGGCCTGCGCTTCCAGCTTCATCAGCTGGTCGGCCTGCTCTTCCACCCGCAGGAAGAAGTTGATCGCGTAATAGAGCGCCGACCAGGCGCCCAGCAAGGTAAGGTCCATGTAGAACACGCCTAGGAACAGCTGGGCAAAGTTGGACTGGCTGCCGGCCTGATAGAGGCTGATAACCCAGCCGTTGATGAATGCGGACATGCTGACCGCCAGCGCCAGGGCGATCGCCGTCACCCCCCATGTCACCAGCGGCCTGCGATGGATCAACTGGCGATAGATCACGGAAAGGATCAGGCTGATCGAAAAGCCGGTGACGGTGGCGATGAACACCAGGATCAGAAAGGAAAGCGGCTTTTCATTGGCGAGGCTGGTCATCGCGCGCAGCACCATCGCCCCGCCCCAGCCCGCGATCTGCAATTGCCAGAAGGCGCGGTTTTTGTTGGCGAAAAATGGTGTCGGGCTAAAGGGCAACACGGCCATGGGCAAATATCCTAGCGGATTTTCCAGACCAAGTCAGATATTTTGCGGGCATGGATCGCAGCTTCGCGTTTCATTCCCGGAGGAAATCCCGCGACCAGTCCGCCGCGCCTCTCCGCTCCATCGCGGCCCGCATCGGCGCAATCTCGCTTTCCATCGAGGCGGCCCGCTCGTCCCAGCCTTCATGGGTCGGCAGGCGCAGGATGCCCAGATCGTTGCGGCGGCCCCACCCTCTCATCAGCCGGACGGCTCCCGCCGGATCGTAGCCGGCATTGGCCAGCAGCCAGACACTGAGCCTGTCCGCCTCGCGTTCGGTCCTGCGGATATTGCCCCATCCTCTTCCTTCGCGTTCCAGCCAATCGCCGTGGCCCAGCAGATTGTGGGCGAATTCATGCGCGACAACCGCCGCGAATTCGCTTTCTTCCAGCACATCGCTGGGGCGTTTCGCCGCGCCGAAGCGCCGCCCGATGAGAACGCGCGAGCCATCCGCCTGCGCTTTTCCCCCCTGTGTCCGCAATTCGAACCGCCCCGGGCAAGCGGGAACGCCCGCCAGTTCCACTTCACGCTCCTCGTCGCTCCCCCGCTTCACGCGCAGCCGGATCTTGCCGCCATCCGCCAGCAAGGTATCGATGCGGTCGTGCAAGGTCTTGAGCCGCGTATAATCTCCGGCCGGAACGGATGGCAGATCCGCCATCGACCATGAACCGATCGCCAGCACTTCGTCGTTGGGCCTGAGGCCGGCGCGGGCGGCGGGCGAATCCGGAGCGACGGCCTGAACTGCGATATCGCTCGAAATTCCCAGCGCGGCCCGGATCGAGCCGGGATCGTTGTAATTCATCACATCCTGCAGGAGCAGCCCCACGGCCGGCCACGCCGCGCCGCAAAAAGCGGCATTGGCGGTGGCAAGCCGCCATCCCACCGTCTGCAGGCGGGTGTCGTCGAGCTGCAGCGCTTCCATTGCCAGGCCCACTTCAAGCCTGTCCGCGGCCGGCGTGGCATGAGCCGGGGCCGCAGCCAGGATCAGCAGCCAGAAAGGCCATTGCGCCAGGCGGAGCGACCGGGCGGCAACGTTAGGCACCATCATGCCACGTAGCCGCACCACGCTATTTGCGCGCGGCGGCAATCGCTTTGGCCAGCGCCTCGCGCCCCACCGCCCCCGAGAACGCCTGATCGCCGATCACCCAGCTCGGGGTGCCATTGAAGCCCATCCGCGCCGCCATCGCCTGGGTGCGCTGCAATTCCGCTTCGACTTCCTTCGAAGCCGCCACCTTCCGCGCTCGCTCCAGATCCAGTCCGGCCTGTTTCGCAGCCTGTTCGATCGCTTCGGGGCTGGGCCGGCCGATCTGGAATATCGCCTTGTGGAACGCTTCGAAGCGGCCCTGCTCGGCCGCGGCCAATGCCATGCGCGCGGCATCGGCGCTTTGCGGAGACAGGATCGGCAGTTCGCGCAGGACCACTTTCAGATCCGGGTTGGCCGCGATCAGCGCATCGATATCCGCCACGCTGTGCCGGCAATATCCGCAGGCATAATCGCTGAACTCGACCAGCACGACCTTGCCGGCGGGGTTGCCCAGCACCGCGCCCGGAAACGGCGTGAGCACAGCCTGGCGGATTTCGCCGAGCTGGCTTGCGCTTTCGCGGGCCTGCAACCGCTCGATGGCTTCGGGCAGGATTTCCGGATTGTCGAGGATATAGTCCCGAACCACCTTCTCGGTGGCATCCCGGTTCATGCCCGTGAAGGATGCGGCCCAGCCCCCGGCAAAGCCCAGTGCGGCGGCAAGAAGCGCGATCCCGGCAGTGGACAGGATGCGGAGCGCGGCGGTTTTTTCATCGGCCATTATTTGCGCTTACCGCTCTTTTTCTCCCGTTCAAGCGCTTCCCGCGCCTGCAAGGTGATATCCTGCGCGCGCAGCCAGTCCGGCGAATTCTCCGGCAGCCCGGCAAAGGCGGCCTGCGCGCTTTGCAGGGCCTCGTTGTATCGCCGGTACAGAATCTGCTGCTCGGCGCTGGCCAGCTTCGCCCGGGCCATGTCCCCTCGCGCCGCATATACCACGCCGAGCTGGTGCCAGGCGAAGGGATTATCCCGGTCGCGCGAAACCGCCGCTTTCAGCACGCGCTCGGCTTCGGGATAGTGATCGGCATCCTCGGTGGCGATCAGCGCATGGCCAAAGGTGAGAGCGATCAGAGGCGAATTGCCGGTCAGGCTGTTGGCCCGGCGCAGCGAAGCGAGCGCTTCGTCCGGGCGGCCGGATTCGAGCAGAATCTGGCCCTTCAATTCCAGGAAATAGGGATTGTTCGGGTCCGACATCAGCAGGGCGTCGCTTTCCGCAAGCGCCTTACCGACCTGGGCATCCTTGTGATAGGCATAAGCCCGCGCATAATGGGCCGATACGTCCGCCCGGGTGGGCGGATATGCCTGAAGAGTCTGCGCCGGTTCCGCCAGATAGCCATAGAGCTTGGCCTTGGCGCGTTCGAACCGGGCCTGGAGGTCCGAATCCACCGGCCGGGTCCAGGCCGGGTCCTTCTCATAGGTTTCGCGCAAGGTGACGATGCGGTCCCCGGTCAGGGGGTGGGTGCGGCTGAAACCGGCCTCGTCGCTCTGGCTGTAGCCGTGGCGGAATTCCAGATTCTGCAGCTTCCTGAAGAATTCCAGCGAACCGCGCCCGGAAATCCCCGCGGTGGAGAGAAACTGGGCGCCTGCCGCGTCCGCGCTGGATTCCTGCACCCGGGTAAAGGCCAGGAACTTGCCCATCGCGGCCTGCTGCCCTGCCGCCAGCACACCCATGGCCGCCTCGCCCCCTCCCGCCGCCGCGGCGGCGACGCCGAGCAGGAGGGACAGGATGGTGATGTTGGTTGCCGCCTTCGCGCCTTCGTCGAACCGGATGATATGCCCGCCGGTGATATGCCCCAATTCGTGGGCGATGACGCCCTGCACTTCGTCGGCGCTGTCGGCGGCATTGATCAGCCCGCTGTGGATGTAGATCGCCTGCCCGCCCGCCACGAAGGCATTGATGGAGGGGTCGTTGATCAGGACGATGTCCACATTGCCGGGCTCCAGCCCCGCCGCCTTGACCAGGGGGGCGGCCATATCCTTCAGCAGTGCTTCGGTTTCCGCATCGCGCAAGATGGATTGGGCGGCGACCGGTTGCACCGCCAGGGCAAGGATCGCGCAAATCGCAAGCAGGCGGGCCAATATCGACATTCGCAAATTGCTATCGTTCCTTCGCCTTAACCGGCGCTGAAGCCATAGCCTGTTCCCGGCAGCGGGAAAAGCGAACGGGATTTTTTCGTCAGCCGATTAGCTGGCGCGCGGCACGGGCCAGCATGGCGTCATCCTGCGGCAGCTCACCCAGCATCGCGATATGGCCTTCGGGCAGGCGCCGGATCATGACGAGGCCGAATTCATGGCCCTGCGGCGGAAGCATGTCGAAGCCGCGCGGTTCCATTCCGCGCAACTTGCGGGCCAGCTTTTCCCGCGCGGGCGCTGCGTCCCTGGCCGGCTTGCCGCTTTCCTCGCGGCGCAGCAGGCGCTCCGCCTTGACCACTCCCTTGAGCCCGCCGTCGAAAGCGGAAAGGAAGGCCGTCAATTCGCCCTGCGCCAGCCCCAGGCGATGGCCATGATTCAGCGCGGCCGCATATTCGGTGAGGCGGGTCTTGTCGTAATCCGCGCCGAACACCAGCTTGACGACCGGCGTCATGGGCGCCCGGGCCTGCCGCGTCAGGCCGTAATCGGCGAGCAATTCATCGAATTCCTCCGGCGCGTGCGCGGCGGCAATCGAAAAATCATAGGCCCGGCCGATCGCGGCATACAGCGCCTGGCGGGTTCGTTCCTCATTGCCATGGGCGGCCCGGGCCATTTCCCGCGCGGAAGCGAGCCAGTCGCCCAGTTCCATCTCGCTTTCATCCAGGCAGAGCGAGGGCAGTTCGCCTTCCAGAGACGGATCAGCGGCGGTGGCCGTCGAAAGATTCCATCCGAAGCCAGGCTTGGGCAGGGTTGCCTCGATCTCGCTTTCGTCCGCTTCCATTTCCGGCGAAAGATCCAGGATAGCGTCTTCGGGCAGATGGCGCGCCGGCTTGCTTGCCAGCGGGCTGTCGGCCCAGCTGGTAAGCGGCTCGATTCCCTGCTGGGTCCGCCCGGCGATCGCATTCTCCGGGTTCAGGGCCTGATCGATTTCCAGCATCAGCTCATCCGTGGTGAACTGGTCGGCCAGTTCCTTCCAGTTGATCACGCCGTAGATGAAGTCGATGGTGTCGTCGTCGCTGGAAAAGGGCAGCAGGATGCCCCGATAAAGAATCGTGCGGCCGTCCTGGTTCACGAATTCCGCCTCGAACCCGATCGGGGCCTGGTTGGCGAGAATTTGCATGTAGTGATCGGTGATGCGGGACAGTAGCGACCGGCTGGGAACGTCGGACAGCGATGCAATATCGCCTTCGGCTCCGCATTCCTTCGCCAGCTTTGCGCCGAGGAAGACGATGTTCGGGTTTTCGATGCCGACGCTGAAATCCAGCAATACGCTATAGGGGCCGAAATCCGGCAGGTTTTGCGGATCGATGTCCTCTACCGACGGGAAGTGGCGATCCTCCAGCAGATTGGCCCAGTAATTATAGGCGCGCACCTGCATGCGTCGTTCGTCCTGCCCGATCGGTGAAGGCGGCATCTCGCGCCCGGCCTCGTCATCGGCCGGATCGTAATAGTCCGGCTCGCCGAAATCATCGACGCCGTTCGCGAAATTCCCCCTGAGCGTGTCCATTCGGGAAAGCCCTCAATTCCTAGTCTTTCAAGGGCTTTCTGGCGCGACGTGGTAAATATCCCGTTAAGTCGCGCTATATAAGGTTCAGCCGGTTTCAGAGCATGTAGCGCATATGGATGGTCTGATGCACAGGCTCGTGCTCCACGGTGAAGGCGGCCGCCTCGAATTTGGGCGGGCCCATCCTGACAGGAGCATCCCGCGAAAAGCCGAAACCTTCCTTCGGCATCAGGAACAAGGCGCGGTCGATCTTGCCGTTGCGGTTCTCGTCATGCAGCAGGGCGATGGCGTAGCGGCCCGGCATCACATCGGAGAAAGTGAACGTGGGGTTCGGGGATGCTGGCGCGACGAGGCGATAATCCTGTTCGCTCTTGCATTTCGGAAATTCCCGGGAATCCCGGGTCAGGCAGGCGCGCACCACGCCTTTCGCGGATCTCAATCCGGTCACGGCCACGGTCACTTCGGTGCCTGCCATGCCGGCGGCGTGCAGGCGCGCGCCAGCGCCCGGTGGGACCAGCAAGGCATGGAGCGCCGCACACAGCGCCGCGGCCAGAACAAGGATCATGGCCGGGCAATTCCCTGGTCGGTTCCGCAGAGCCTGTCCCAGAAGCGGAAATAAAGGCCGTAATTGCAGCGATACAACTCATGATGGCGTTGATGGTGGCTGGCCGTGATGATCCAGCCTCCCAGGCGGGAGTGAACCACCCGTCTGGGAAAAATCTCCCAGCCCATGTGATTGGTGACGCCCATCACGGTCATGATCGCCAATACGGCGCCGAGCATGGCGATGTGGATGGGAATCAGGAACACCAGGGCGGGAATCGCCACTGCGCCGGTCAAAGCCTCGATCGGATGGAAATTCATGGCCGCCCAGGCGGTGGGCGGACGGCTGGCATGGTGGACGGCATGCGCGATCCGAAACGGGGCGGGGCGATGCAGCCAGCGATGGGTCCAGTAGAACCAGCTGTCGTGAAGGAAGAGATAGGCGAACAGCGAAACCGGCAGATACCACAGCGGATAATCGCTCCAGTGCGTGTAGATCAACGTCCAGCCTCGCTCCTTCCAGCCCCAGGCGACGATTCCCGCGGGTATGCCGTAGATCGCCGCGGACAGGAGCGACCATGCTATTTCCGAATGCATCTGGCGTTCGAGCCCGGAATAGAGCCCTGGCCGGACCTTCCCGGTTATCCAGGCAAAGGCGCCGCTCGTCAGTGCGTAACGCGCTGCCACGATCAAGCTCATTGCCAGGGCGGAAAGCAGGATGGGACCGGGCTGGATCGGCGGCATAGATGCCTTATGCCCGAATTATGCCCGGCAAGCAGGCTTATTCGCTGCTCGCCCATGCCGTGCATTGGGGGTCCATCGCCGCCAGTTGCCGGCGCAACGCGGTCCGGGCGAGCCGCTCCACCTCCACCTTGCGCCGCGCCGAAGCCAGCGGATGGGTGGGGGCGGGCCTCACGATTTCTCCATCATAGCCATCCGCCACGATCACGCCGCAGCAATCCGGACGGAATGCTTCCCCCTCCAGGCAGGTGTGATCCAGTACCGGAGGAAGGCCCCAGAAGAAGCGATCGCAATAATCGAGATAGTCCGGCCATTTTCCGTCGCCCAGCAAATCGGCCCGGCTGACCTTGATTTCCACGATCACGATATGGCCTTTGGGGTCGATCCCCATCAGGTCCGCCCGCCTGCCATTGCGCAAAGGCATTTCCTGGAGGCACCAGATGTCGTTACGGGCGAACAGCCGGGAAATGCCCCGGGCTACCGCTTGCGCATCGAAGGCGAGGGGAATCAGCATGCTGGCCATGCCCCCGGATGGAACATAAAGGGAACTCGGTCAAGCCGCTTCAATATTGTCTATGTCGCCTGCGGGCCGATCCGTCGTGTCGGCGGGCGGGGGAGCAAGGAGCACTATTGCGGCTGTCGCGGCCTCGAATTCTCGCCATAAGGCCAATGCCGCTATGGATGCATTGGCGCCCTTCGTCCTGGCGGAAAGCAGCGCGGCAAGTCCTTGCTCCATCACTGCCGCCAAATCGCCCACCGCTCTTGCGGCATGGTCCAGCCACCAGCCGCCGGCGCTCTGGATGAATTCCGGAAAATCCCGGATCTCATCGGGCAAATGTCTCGCTTCCAGGCCAGCCAATGCACGGACCGCTTCCGCTGCATCCTGGAGCGCGACCCATTTCAGCTGAATGATGCGAACCCGGCTATCGCGGCCCTGATTCGCTGATAAACCGCCCAAGGCGGCGGTTGAGGAATCATCGCGGCTGGGGATCGAACTCATTGCGCAATCCTAGCTCCGCCGGATTGCCAAATTGCTAATCCGCGAGGCGGTGCGCCCGCATCCAGCGGGATGCTTGGAAAAGCGCTGGCGCGATGCCGAAGAGGTTGCTAACTGGCCGCTTCACGCACCCGTAGCTCAGCTGGATAGAGCGCTGCCCTCCGAAGGCTCACGTCCAACGCGAGAGTAGGGTTTTTATACAGCAAATACGGGCACTTAGGAAGGCCAAAGAAAGGACGGACGAAAAAACTCACCAAAAACTCACCGCGCTCGGACAGCCGATTCTGATCGCGGATTGACCTTCCTCGGCCCAACTCATACGGCTTCATGCCATCCGCACCCGTAGCTCAGCTGGATAGAGCGTCGCCCTCCGAAGGCGGAAGTCAAGCTGTTTTTAGGGTGGTGGGCGATAAGAATAAGTGTGTAATAACAAGGTTTTAGGTCGATTTTAGCGGAAGCGGATTTTCTAGGCAAAAGCACCACGGAAGCACCACGGAAGCAGTCGACAGATTGACGATTTTCTAGGCCCCGACTACGGGGGACCGGATGCACTCGTAGCTCAGCTGGATAGAGCGCCGCCCTCCGAAGGCGGAGGCCACAGGTTCGAATCCTGTCGAGTGCGCCAAATTTTCCTTATTTATCATCGCCTTAAACTCTCTACGAGGGCGATCGCCCAGTCGGCCTTAGAGGGTCGCGGAAGCACGCAGCGTCAAGTTGCAGCCCAAATCCTTGGCTTTCTGCCGATTTGCGGGAGGATTCGCGGAAGCAGTCGATGCCTAGCCTCCCGCACCCTCTAAGTTGGTGGCCGACTCGACCTTGCTTTCGACGATCGTCAAACCGAGAGGTCGATTACGACCGGCGCGTGGTCGCTTGTCTTTTCCCAACTACGTGGACGGGTATCAACCTCGGCGCGTTCAAGGCGCTTCAGAGCTTGTGGGTTGAGGAGGAAGTGATCGATCCTCAGTCCTGCGTTCCGCTCGAATGACCGCCGCCAGTACTTCCAGAAAGTGTAGATTGCCGCGTCGGGATGCAGGTGGCGGATCGCATCTACCCAGCCCTGGTCCGGCAACCGCTGCCAGGCCTCCCGGACTTCAGGCGCGAAGAGCGCGTCTTCTCGCCAGCGCTCTGGCGCATAGACGTCGAGTTCGGTGGGCATCACGTTGAAGTCACCAGCGACGATCACGGGCGCATCCAGATTGATAAGCGACGACAGATGCGCTTCCAGCCTCTCGAACCAGCGCAGCTTGTACTCGAACTTCGGGCCGGGACGCGGGTTGCCGTTGGGGGCGTAAAGGCCTGCGATAAGGACGCCGTTCACGGCAGCCTCGATATACCGGCTCTGTGTGTCACCCGGATCGCCCGGTAAGTCGCGCCGCGTCTCGTGGATTTCGCCGACGCGGCTCAGCAACGCCACTCCGTTCCATTGGCTCTGGCCATGCCAGATCGCGTCATAACCGGCGTCGCGAATGGCCGCTTCCGGAAAGCGGTCCTGAGCAGCCTTCAGTTCCTGCAGCACCACGACATCGGGTTGGGCCAGGTCGAGCCAACGCAGCAGGACCGGCAGCCGCCCATTGATCCCGTTCACGTTATAGGTGGCGATCTTCATCAGAGGTCAGGAAGGACCTGGTCGGCACGGCCCCATCGCGCGAGGTTCTTCGACGCGGCGCGTTTCAGCATCTCCTCACCATCGCCGATATGCCAATGCGACGGCGCGTCGATGTCCCGCAGCTCTTCCCATGTCAGCGGAACTGCAAGGGGCGCAAACTCACGGGTTCTCGCGCTATAGGGCATGACCGCTGTGGCCCCGCGCTGGTTGCGCAGATAGTCGATAAATATGCGATCCTTACGCCGCGCCTTGGCAAGCGCCGATGTGAACCGGGCGGGCTCGGCCTGGGCTAGTGCAGTCGCGAAGCGGTGCGCGAAATCCTTCACCTGAGGCCATTCGGCTGATGGCGTGAGCGGCGCGATGATGTGTACGCCCTTGCCGCCAGTCACCATCGGGAAGGTCGCGAGGCCCATCTCCGCAAGCACGTCGCGAACGTGGAAAGCGGCCGAGACCACATCTTTGAACGCAAGCCCTTCATCGGGATCGAGATCGAAGACGAGCCTGTCGGGCTGCTCGACGTCCTCGATGCGGGCACCCCAGCCGTGGAATTCGATCGTCCCCATCTGAACACAGGTCAGCAGACCTGCGGGCGTGTCGACGAACAGATAGGGTTCGTCGTGACCATCCTTCTCGCGAATGGCGACCTGTTTCACCGCGTCCCCGAAGCTGCCCGCGTCATGCTTCTGGAAGAAACACTTCTTCGCCCGGCCCTGCGGACAGCGAACGAGACTGATCGGGCGGCTGCCCGCCCAGGGCAGCATGATAGCTGCCACCGTTTCATAATAGTCGGCGAGCTGACCTTTGGTGAGCTTGCCTTCGGGAAAGATCACCCGGTCGCGGTTGCTGATCCTGACGCCGCTGCCTACGGGCGCAGTCGCCTTCTCGACCGGAGCCTCGCTTTCCAACACCACGGCCTCTGGCTTCTTATCCTCGCGCAGGCCGAGATAGCTTGGGTGGCGCAACACCCCGTCGCCGGTAACCTCCGTGTATGCCACCTCGGCCACCAGCCTGGGCTCGATCCACTGGGCGCCTCGCACAGCGGCGCGCGGCGCCTCGACCGTCGGGGTCTTGCGCTCGAGCGGCGCCATGACTGCGCTCAGGCGTTCGATCTCGTCGTCGGTGTATCCGGTCCCCACCTTACCCGCGTACCGCAGCTGGCCGTCCTCGTTGACGCCAAGGAGCAGCGAGCGAAATCCTCTCCGCTTGTCGGACGGAAGCCAGCCGACGATCACGAATTCCTGGCGGCGTATGCACTTGGTCTTCGTCCAGGTGCCGCTGCGCGTGCCGGAATAGCGGGCGTCGGCCCGCTTGGAGATCACGCCTTCGAGGCCCGCGCCGCAGAAACTGTCGAGCAGCTTCTCGCCGCTGCCCACGATGTGATCGGAATAATGAATGCGCTCGGTCCCCGCGCCGATCAGCGCTGCCAGCCGCTCCTTGCGCGCCGTCAGCGGGAGGCCGGTCAGATCTTCGCCGTCGAGTTCGAGGAGGTCGAAGGCGAAATATTCGATGATGTCGGGGTTATCCTTGAGCGCCCCCTGCAAGGCCTGGAAGCTCGTGCGACCATCGGGAAGCCGCACCACGGCCTCGCCGTCGATCAGCGCACTGCCGGCATTGAGAGAGGCGGCGTCGGCAATCAGGCCGGCGAAGCGATCCGACCAGTCCAGCCCCGATCGCGTATAGGCGCGGTCGCCCTCGCCCCCGATAGCGATCAGCGTCCGATAGCCGTCATATTTGAGTTCGTGCAGCCAGTTGGTGCCGCTGGGCACATGGTCGACCAGCGTCGCAAGCTGCACCGGGCGGAAGGCCGGAGGTGCGGAAGGGGGCTTGTTACCGCGAGACGATGCTTTCCGGGATGTGGAGCGTGAGCCGCTCGACTTTCCCTTCGCCGCCTTGCCGGCAGCGATCTCCTCCATCGTGCGCCCACTGTCTATGCTGGTCAGGTGCGTGCCGACCAGATCGTCCGACCCGCCGGCGTGGATGTCGTCGACCTTGCGGAGTATCCAGTTCTCGGCCTTTTCCTTGCCGCGCGGCTTCAGTCGGAACATCACCCATTCACCCTTCATCCGGCGGCCGTGCAGGATGAAATGGAGATGGCCTTCGGCGAGGGTCTTGCGTGGGTCTTTGCCCGGGATCGAATCCCATGTGCCGTTATCCCACAGCATCACCGTGCCGCCGCCATATTCGCCTTTGGGGATAGAGCCTTCGAACCTGGCGTAATCGAGCGGATGGTCCTCGGTTCGGACCGCGAGCCGCTTGTCATCGGGATTGGCGCTTGGACCACGCGTGACCGCCCAGCTCACCAGCACGCCATCGAGTTCGAGGCGGAAATCGAAATGCAGTCGCGATGCGGCGTGCTTCTGGACGACAAATCCATTGCCGCTGGTTGACGCCGTGGCGCCGGAAGGTTCGGCCGTCCGCCCGAAATCCCGCTTTGCATGATAGCGGGCGAGCTTCTGGTCAGTCGCCTTGTCCTTCGCTGTCGCAGCTTTCGCCATTCGCAGGCCCGTCCTCTCGTCTTGTCTAATCCTTCCCCCGTGGAACGCGTTCCCCCACCTGCGCGCTTCCGATGGCGCGAACAAAGCGGTAGCTAGCCTGCTCGAACTTCAGTGACCGGAAGAAATTATGGCTGTTGGCGATGGCGATATGGCTCATCACCTCCACCTCGCGGCATCCGGCCTTTTTCAGCGCGGCCTCGGCGGCGGCCAACAGGGATGACCCAATGCCGCGCCTGCGATGCGCCTTGTCGACCAGCAGCAATGTTATCCGGCCCGTTTCGCCCCGCTGGACGGTCGGCACCACCGCCCAGGCGCAGCATCCGATGATCGCGCCCTTCTCAGCGACAACCATGCCGCCCTTCGCCTTGCGGATCGCGGCAAGATTGCCGGCGATGTCCTCCGCATTCACGGACCCGTCGCTAAGTCCGCCGAGCAAAGCCGACAGTGCATCGGCGTCACCCGGTTTCGCCTGCCGGATCGCCAGCTCCGGTTCGGGCTCTGGCACAGCTTCCGGCTTGTTCGGCGGCGATTCCGTTTTCGGCACCAGCCGCAGGTCAGGCCTGCCCTGAGGGGGGCGCGCGGCCTTCCGGCGTTGCGGGCCTGCGCCGGCTTCGCCGCGCCCGGCTGACTTGCGGCGGATGGGGCTCTCCTCGTCGTCCGGTTCCGCCGCGCGAGCTTTTTTGGCTTGTAGCGGGCGATCGGGCGTCGTCTCGGCCGACTGCTTCCATGTGCCGAGCGCGCTCTTGCGAAGATAGGCTTCTACGTCTGCGGCGCTGGCCGTGAGGCCTTCGTCACCCATCCCGAGCAAAGGTTTTCCCGTTGCATCGGTCAGGCCGAACTTACCGTAGTCGCCCACACCGGGTTTACGGCGACGGGATTTCAGGAGCTTGAAGCCCCGGTGCTGCGCCATGTCCCGCAACGCGTCGTCTCTGACGGCCATGATGCGCCGCCTCGCAGTCAGGCTTCGCCCAGCGCGCGATAGACCGACATGAGATGCCGGGAGGCGCTGGTGCGGGCACGAGGCGAGCGGATCGTCGCCTCATTGGTGTCATGGAGCATGGTGAGCATCTCCAGAACCTCGCGGCGCGGCGTGCCCGTCTCGCACAGATGCTCGCCGATCAGGGTTAGGAGATTGGCCCACAGGGTGATCGTGCCTTCGGCAAAGGCTTCATCGTCGTCTTGCCCTTGCGGACTGACCATGCCGTCGTCACGAACCATCGGTCAGGCCCGCTTGCGGGCGGGCTTCGTCGCCGACTTGCTGGCTGTCTTTTTCGCGGGCGCCTTGCCGCTAGACTTGCTTGCCGCTGTAGCGGGCGCCTTCTTGCCCGTGCCGCCGCTGCCGATCGATTTCTTGAGCGCCGCCATCAGATCGACGACGTTCGAGCCGCGCGGATCGGCGCCCTTGTCATCCTCCTCGATGTTGAGCGTCTTGCCCTTCTTCTTGCGATCGATCAGCTCGCGCAGCGCGTCGGCATAGCGATCATGGAAATCGGTGGCGTCGAACTTGCCGGTCTTCTTGTCGATCAGTGTGGTGGCGAGATCGAGCAGTTCCTCGTCCGGGTCGGCGTCGCTGATCTCCCGGAAATAGCTCGATGCGCGATTGACTTCGTCGGCATAGCGCAGTGTCTCCATCACCAAGCCGCGCCCGCACGCCTTAATGCTGACGACATATTCCCGGCCGCGCATCGCAAGCTGGCCAAGGCCGACCTTGCGGGTCCGTCGGAGCGCCTCACGCAGCACGATGAAGGCTTCTTCGGCCAGATCGTCGGCGGGAACGATATAATAGGGCTTCTCGAAATAGATCATGTCGATGTCGTGCGCTTCGACGAACTGGGTCAGCTCAAGAGTCTTTTTGCTTTCCAGCTTGACGCCTTCGATCTCCTCATCGTCGAGCAGGACATATTCGCCCTTGGCATATTCGAAACCCTTGACGATCTCGTCGAGGTCTACCGGCCCGATGCCGGGCACGACCTTCTCATATTTGATGCGTTTTCCGGACGGCTCGTGAATCTGGTTGAAGGCGATCTTCGCGCCGCTCTTCGTCGCTGAGTAAATCTCGACCGGGATCGATACCAGCGCCAGACGGATCTGGCCTTTCCAATAAGGGCGCGCCGCCATTTCTCGACTCCTCCGAACAGACTCCTTAAATTCCCAATTCTTCGGCTCGTTCCTCCCATCATTACATGATGGAGCCGAGTCGACGGAAATGCGTCGGGATGTGACATTGCGATCTGCGCTCTGAATTGGTTCATTCGCACGCAAGCCGATCATGCTACCACTGCGTGATGCGCCCTTTCCTCGCCATCCTCTTCGCATGTGCCGGCTGCTCGGCGCCCCACGTTCTGCCGCTCGATACTGGTGCTCCCGAGCGCATTTATGCGACACAGACCAGCGCTCCGTCCCCTGATTATAGGACTATGCTCGGTCGGGAGACGAAGGCGCCCGGCAGTTCTCTGATCCGCGAGGCGTCCCGTTCTCCCCCTGCGAACTCAAAGGCAGTAGGCGAGGTTTGGCTCGAACGATTGCAAGGCCGCAAGGCGCTTCTTGGCTATGGGCGCTCGCGTCAAGGACAAGACGCGCCCGTTGATGCCATCGATACGGGGCTGACGGCCGAGGAATTCGACAGTTGGACTCGCGAAAATGGCTGGTCAGTCCCCCCACATATCCGCTGGGGCTTCGTATCCGTGCTCAATCTCCCGGAGGTGAGCGCCGCAGCCGAAGGAAAGGTGCGTGTCTGGCCTGCCTCGACTGCTCGAACCGGGATGCAGCTACAGGCATTGCATGGCGGTCGGATCGAGTTGCGGGACGGCTGTTTCTTTACGGGCGCGGCAGGGCAGCCAGCCGATAAGCTGGCCTGGTTTCATGCCGAGATCGGCCTCGATATCGATACGGAAGGATATTATGTCCTACGCGACCGCGTCGATGGCGCCACACTCGCCCGGTTGGGCGAAGAGATGAACTGGGCCGGACCAGCCAGCGCAACGATGGACGATGATCGTAAGCGGGCTCTGCTGGAGGCCTGCGGTCCGGCGGAAATCATGGTTGTAGGCTCGCCCCAATCGCGCGTCCGGTTCCAGGCGCAATATCCACACGCGCGCTAAGCATCCGGGGCAATGATGGCTGGAATCCTCTTAGTCATTCCGAACAAGGGGCGTGATCGTCTACGGTGCGGCGCGTCTCTCCTAAAGCCACGAAATCGCCGTCCCGGATCTCATAGAAGCGCCTGATGCACTGATTGAACGCGCCGTCCGAGGTGTCTTTCCAGTCTGCCATAATCAGACGGCTCTCGAGCCTGAAGTCGAGTGCAAGCTGGTAATAGTCCTCACCGCCAATCGGGAAGGCCAGCATCGCACCATTCCGCAGATCGACCATTTCGACGATGGTGCATGATCCGCCGCACCCGATGGGGACGATCGCGTAATGCCCGCCAGCATTGGGGCCTGCCGCGACGGCCTGCCTGATCCTGGTGCGGTAGGTGGCGGCATCCCCGGTATAATCGGGATGAACAGGCGTGCCCTGTAATGTTTCCGCAGCCGGATAGTCGGTAAAGGCAGGTTCTGCCGAAGCTATAGCCGCCGGCACCGCGACAGCCCCCAGGATCGCCAGGAATGCTGTCGCCCTCAAGATTGCGTTCATGGCCATGCTTATACCTTTCCTCGCAAAGTCCGCTTTTTCAATGCGCTACCTATTGATTTTTCGCTGCCTGGGCCAAGGTTGGTTAGGGGCGCGAAAACAGTGTCGCTCGCGCCTTTCACATGGTCAACTTTGGAAGGAGTAGGCAATGTCGCAAAACCGCTTGCAGCAACTGATGCAAAGGCACGCACGTCTCGAACAGGAGATCGGTGAAGAGAGCCGCAGACCGCTTCCCGATCAGGCGCGCATCATCCGGCTCAAGAAGCTGAAGCTCGCCATCAAGGATCAGATCGCACTGTTTGAGACACAGGACCGCAAGCTGGCGGCCGCCTGAGCCCGTGGCGGAATCCTGGCTGGAGCGAGGCGACAGGCTTCGCTCCAGCCTGACTTCAGTCCGATCGCCCACCCAATGGAAGTTCGGCCGTCAATAGCGGCCCGTCGCGTGGATGATCACCAAATCGCCAAAGCAACCAGATTGCCAACATAATTGCAGCGAAGCATCATTTTGCAAACGTCCTTCCGCGTGCCAATTCGAGCGCGAACGACTCGCAGGAGTGCTGATTTCGGAACCATTACTTTGATAGGGCGTAACGCTCCTATAAGGCCGGGGAGCGAACAAGGCATTCCTGATACATAAAGATGTGACAGCTCCGGCCATGTTAGACATGGAGAGGATCGTCATGGCCGCGAGTAAGAACAAGCTTGGCGAATCACAAGCAAGTGCACCGGATCCTGCCGGAGCCGACTTCAAGCCCAGCTATAGCGAGGATCAAGGCCCCGGCGGCGAAACCCATCAAATCGCCGGCGGCGATGTCGCGACCCTCACTACAGCGCAAGGTGGTCCTGTTGCCGATGACCAGAACACGCTGCGTTACGGTGCCCGCGGACCCGCGCTTCTGGAAGACTTTCACTTTCGCGAGAAAATCTTCCACTTCGACCATGAGCGCATTCCGGAACGCGTCGTTCACGCGCGCGGCTATGCGGCGCATGGGTACTTTGAACTCACCGACAGCCTCGCCGATGTTACGCGCGCCGATGTTTTGAGCCGGGTTGGCGAAAAAACGCCGGCTTTCGTGCGCTTCTCGACAGTGGCGGGGAGCAAGGGCTCGTTCGATCTGGCACGCGACGTTCGCGGGTTCGCGGTCAAGATCTATACGCGGGAGGGCAATTGGGACCTCGTCGGGAACAACATCCCGGTCTTCTTCATCCAGGACGCGATCAAGTTTCCTGACCTTGTCCATTCGGTGAAGCCCGCGCCCGACCGGGCGTTTCCGCAGGCGCAATCTGCCCATGACAATTTCTGGGACTTCATCTCGCTGACCCCTGAAAGCTTCCACATGATCATGTGGACCATGTCCGACCGGGCGATCCCGCGCTCGTTCCGCTTCATGGAAGGATTTGGAGTTCATACCTTCCGGCTGCTGGACAAGGACGACCACTCGACCTTCGTCAAATTCCATTGGAAGCCGAAGCTCGGCCTGCAATCGGTGGCCTGGAACGAGGCGGTCAAGATCAACGGGGCTGATCCCGATTTTCATCGCCGCGACCTGTGGGATGCGATCACGAGCGGGGATTTTCCGGAATGGGAGCTTGGCGTTCAGCTCTTCGATGAGGAGTTCGCCGAGAAGTTCGCCTTCGACGTCCTCGATCCGACCAAGATCATCCCCGAAGAGGAAATCCCTGTCCGGGTGATCGGCCGGCTCGTACTTGACCGCGTCGTCGACAATTTCTTCGCCGAGACCGAGCAGGTCGCCTTCATGACCCAGAATGTGCCGCCGGGGATCGATTTCTCAAACGATCCACTGCTGCAGGGGCGCAACTTCTCCTATCTCGATACGCAGTTGAAGCGGTTGGGCAGCCCCAATTTCACGCATATCCCGATCAATGCGCCGAAATGCCCCTTCGCCCACTTCCAACAGGACGGGCACATGGCGATGCACAATCCCAAAGGGCGCGCCAATTACGAGCCCAACAGCTGGGGCGCTGAAGGCGGCCCGCGCGAGGATCCGGTTCGTGGGTTCCGCAGCTTCGCGGGCGAGGAAACCGGCCCAAAGGCCCGGATCCGGCCAGAGAGTTTTGCCGATCATTACAGCCAGGCCCGGCAATTCTACATCAGCCAGACGCCGATCGAACAGAAGCATATCGGCGATGCGCTGGTGTTCGAACTGAGCAAATGCGAGCGCGAGGATATTCGTTCGCGTGTGGTCTCGCATCTGATCCACATCGACAAGGACCTCGCCGCCACGGTCGCCGATGGGCTGGGCCTCGACCTTCCCAAGCCGGCCAAGGCAGCCAGCGCCGTGGTCGATACGCTTCCACCCTCGAATGCCCTCAGCATCATCAAAAATGGGCCGGACAGATTCGAAGGGCGCAAGCTTGGCATCCTCATCACCGACGGGGCGGACGCCGAGATGTTCAGTGCTCTCGTTGCCGCGGTGAACAAGGAAAAGGCGGTCTATGAGATCGTCGCGCCGAAAATCGGCGGGGCAACGCTTTCTGACGGGACGAAGGTCGCGGCTGATCAAAAGATCGATGGCGGTCCATCGGTACTATATGATGCAGTGGCTGTACTCGCGTCGGAATACGGAGCGGCTCTGCTGGCCGGCGATGCGACGGCCAAGGACTTCGTCACCGATGCCTTCGCGCATTGTAAGTTCATCGGCTATTCGGCGGAGGTCATGGCGCTGCTCGAGAAAGCCGGCCTGGCCGAAGATCTCGACGATGCCTGCATCGAGCTGGGCAAGAAGGCGGATGCCACGTCATTTATCGAGGCGTGCCGTGCGCTGCGTTTCTGGACGCGAGAGGCGGAAGTCGATCTGGACGCGAAGGGCTAGACGCCCATGCTCGCCGCGATCCCCTGCTTCATGCCCAACCTGTCGAAGCAAACGAAAGACAACACAAACCGGCGCATAGCGGCAAGTTACGTGCTCCCGATCGCAGCACGCAGCCCTCAGATTCGCGCACTTAGCGGGTATCTCCGGAAATTGTCTCGAATCCTCGACGATGTCGTCGTCGTGGATGGATCGGCGCCAGAGGTTTTCGATCGTCATGCCCGCGCATGGGGCGACTATGTGCGACACATCCGGCCAGCAATCCGGACGACCAACGGCAAAGTGGCAGGCGTCGTCACCGGGGTGCAGGCGGCCAGGCATGAGGCTGTCGTCATCGCCGACGACGACGTTCGATATCGGGCAGCCGAACTGAGACAAATGGCCGGTCTGCTGACGGGCTATGAGGTGGTCCGTCCGCAGAACAGATTTGTGCCCTTGCCCTGGCATGCGCGCTGGGACACGGCGCGCAGTCTTCTCAATCGGCTCACCGGTGGCGACTGGCCTGGCACATTGGGCGTACGCAAATCCGCGCTCCTGAAAGCAGGCGGCTATAGCGGGGACGCTCTTTTCGAGAATCTGGAGATGGTCCGCACCGTCAAGGCTGCGGGAGGCCGGGAAGCGTTGGCACTTGATCTGATCGTAGACCGGCGGCCTCCCACCGCGCAGCATTTTCTCTCGCAACGTACCCGGCAAGCCTATGATGAGTGGGCCAGGCCGGGGCGTCTGGCTGCCCAGCTATCGTTATTGCCACTGAGCGTCTGGCTGACGCGAAGAATTGGGCCTTTCGCCTTGGTTGTGATCGCCGCCCTCGGCATCACTGCGGCGGAAGCCGGTCGCCGGAAGGCGGGCGGGCAATTGGCCTTTCCCTCCTCAAGCGCATTATGGGCACCCGCCTGGCTTGCGGAACGGGCACTAACCTCATGGGCCGCCCTCTCGACGCGTCTTCTGTTCGGCGGCGTCAAATATCGCGACAAGCGGCTTAAACGCGCCGCCACCCCGATGCGGGAATTGACCCGCCGCGTCGTGGGATAGCGTGAGCTGCCTCACATTATGCGATAGTGGATCGGCTTGAAGGTGCCGCCGTTTGACGCATAGGCCGAACAGGCCGTGAGCCCGACAACCAGGTCCATCAGGGCTTTAAACCGGATGTAATCGCCCGGCTTGCTCGTTGGCGGCAGAACCTGGAGCCGCCCGGACGCGCTATCCACCGGCACGTTCATGAAGATGTTGAAGGCTGTCGAGATCGACCATTCGCTGATACCATAGGGCTGCAATGCTTCGCCCAGATTGCCTTGGCATCCGCGATGGACAGGCTTCTCAGGATAGAAATGGCGAAAGGTCGCCTCACTGCACGGCGTCAGCAGGAAATCATGCCGCCCCACTGTGTCGTCGACGATTTCAAGCATGGGGCGCGAACGGTTGGACCAGAGACGGTTTCCGGTCGTCAGGCTGATCGTCTCCTCATAGTCGAAGGTTCGGCCGTTGGAGATGAGTTCGCGGACGTCATCATGGCTGAATGCCAGCATGTCGCTGACCTGCTCACCTTGCGGATCGATGACTTCCAGCGTTTCGCCAGTCCGCAGTACGAAGGCGGCTCCGCTGCGTGGCGGGATTTCCATAATCGCGCTCATGCCCGTGGGTCCCGAAACGGACAGCGCCAGTCGGGCGGAACCTGCCGGCCACTATATTGCCGTGCTTCGCTCGCCTCTCCATGGCGGGCAAGCATCGGGTTGATGTCGCCGGCAATCTGACGGTCACGCTGGAGGATTTTCTCCCGCATCCGCTCATATTTGCCCTCTTCGCGCAATTGTTCGAACTGATCATGCAGGTTGAAGATAAGAGTTGGCGATGGAAATCTGCGCGCTGGCCGGGATGCATTGGGGTGAAGACCTACGACGAAAAATGCCTCTCCGCCAAAGCTCAGAGAAAAATGCGGATCGTTCGGGTCGGGGCTGACCCGATGGTCATAGGGTTGACCCAACCAATGGTCCTTATCCGCAAAGGATTGAATGCGGTCCCACATCGCCAGTTCGAAATCCGCCTCATTGAGAGTGACGGGGCCTTCAAATACGACCGCAAGACTTCTCAGTCCCTCCGGTGAAGCGCGGTAATCGGCTGCCCATTTCAAAAGAATCTGATGTATACGTAGGTCGTCCCAGTTACTGATCAGGCTATAGCAGGGCAGGATTTTCAATGTCCCTTTCGCTAATGCCGATTTGGCGCCAACACATGGAAAGGCGGCATCAGCTATTCTGTCTCGGACGCCTCGCTCAAGTGCATCAGGATTTGTGGCGCTGATCATCGCCCCCAATTGTCTATCCTCTCAACCTGTCTGCTTTCTCCATCAGAAAACGAGCAGATCGCCTGATGGTTTCAGATCAGCCAGGTATGTTCCGCAAGATAACGTAGAAGAGTTATGATTGGCCGATGGGTTGGAACGTGATGTTGTTTTCTCAGATCATTGGCCGGTTGAACGACGGCGACTTAGCTTCGTCGACGAAGCGTAGGCCCATCCTTCCGCACAGCGGCCGTCACTGGCCAACCGCATTCCAGGAGACGATCGTTGATCGCAGAACCGATCAGCCCGGTTGCGCCGAGAACCAGGATATGACGATCGCTTCTGGTGTCGGCGAGCGCCATTCAACTGGTTCCGCTTCCTGGCTCGGCCATCTTGCGGTGCTGTTCCGCCGGCACCGATTGCGGGAGCACGCCCGCTGCCATCACCTGCAACTTGTTCTTCCACCCCGAAATTACGCTGTCCTTGCCAGCCAACAGGGCATCCCAGCCATCCTTGGCGACAACGGCCGGATCTGATTTGTTGTCCGCCTGACCAACCTTGGTGTCGTCCATGCCGGCACGGTGGAAGAACTCGGTCTCGACCGGGCCAGGTTCCAGGGTGGTGATCGTGATCCCGGCATGCTCCTTGAGCTCGTTGCGCATCGCGGCGGTGAAATTGTCGATGAACGCCTTGGTGCCGTTATAGACCGCTGAGAAGCTGCCCGGCATCCAGCCCGCGATCGATCCGGTCACGAGGACCTTGCCTTCACCCTGCGCCACCATCTTCGCGAGTATCTTCTGCAACAGGTAAACGGTGCCCGTCACATTGGTGTCGATGACATGGCGCCAGTCGCTGACTGCGTGGTCGAGAAACGGTCCGCCCAGGCCATGTCCGGCGTTCGCGCACAGCAGATCGATATGCCGGCCACCAGCGGCGTCGAGCAGTCGGTCGACCCCTTCGAGCGTCGCGAGATCGACTTCGAGCGTCTGGGCATTGGCGATCCCGATGGGAGGATCGACAAAGGGCGTGTCGGCGACCAGCAGCAGGTCATATCCGTCCGCAGCCGCCAGCCTCGCAAGCTCGGCGCCGATGCCGGTCGAGGCGCCGGTGATGATCGCGAATTTGTCGGCCATATCAGTTTCTCCTTACGCAGCCACCCGGTCGAGGCCGGGCTTGAGCACCACCTTGGTCACGTCGTTCTGATGATCGTGGAAGATCTTATAGCCCTCAGGCGCCTCGCTCAGCGGCATGCGATGGCTGATCAGGAAGGTCGTATCGATCTTCCCTTCCATGATCGCAGTGAGCAGCCCGGGCAGATAATGCTGCACATGAGTCTGGCCGGTCTTCAGGGTCAAACCCTTCTCCATGAAGGCGCCCAGCGGGAACTTGTCGACAAAGCCGCCATAGACCGCCGGCATCGAGACGCGGCCGCCCTTGCGGCAGGCGATGATCGCCTGGCGGATCGAGTGGGTCCGGTCGGTTCCGGTGAAGGTCGAGACCTTGATCTGGTCCCAGACATTGTCGACGAACAGGCCGTGTGCCTCCAGCCCGACGGCATCGATGCAGGCATCCGGGCCGATGCCGCCTGTCATCTCCATCAGGGCCTCATAGGTTTTGCTCTCTTCGAAGTTGAGCGTCTCGGCGCCGAACTTGGCCGCCAGTTCGAGCCGGCGCGGGAAGTGATCGATGGCGATCACGCGTTCGGCACCCATCAGGAAGGCGGACTGGACGCAGAACAGGCCGACCGGGCCGCAGCCCCAGACCGCAACCGTATCGCCCGGCTCGATCTGTGCGAATTCCGCCGCCTGCCAGCCGGTGGGCAGGATGTCGGACAGGAACAGCACCTTGTCGTCCTCGATTCCGTCGGGGATGACGATCGGGCCAACATCGCTGAATGGTACGCGGACATATTCGGCCTGTCCGCCCGCATAACCGCCGGTCATGTGGCTGTAGCCGAAAAGGCCGCTCATCGGCTGGCCGTAGAGCGACTGGGCGATGTCCTGATTGTCGGCCGGATTGGCGTTGTCGCAGGCGGAATATTGATGCTTGCCGCAATGATAACAGCCGCCGCAGGCGATGGTGAATGGCACAACCACGCGCTGGCCTTTCTTGAGCGTCGACCTAGGGCCGGTCTCGACTACTTCGCCCATGAACTCGTGGCCGAGGATATCGCCCGCCTGCATCGTCGGAATATAACCGTCGTAGAGATGCAGGTCCGAGCCGCAGATCGCAGTCGAGGTGACCTTGATGATTGCGTCGCGCGGGTTCAGGATTTCGGGATCGTCCACGGTATCCACGCGGACATCGTGCTTTCCGTGCCATGTCAGGGCGCGCATCAGGCGGCCTCCTCTTGCAATTGCTTGTGTGTGCGTGCCGCCGTAGCGATCTCGCCGGTTTCCATGAGTTGCTTGAACCGCCTGAGATCGCGCCGAGCCTGAATCGCCGGCTCGCGCTGGAACATCTTGGCGATGACCTTGCCAATGAATCCAGCGGGCGGGTCGTAAAGGATGGTGGCGGTGACCACCGTCCCGCGATCACCCGCGTCCCGGAAGTCGATGCGTCCGCTGTTGGGGACATCCGCGCCTTCCGCCGATGCCCAGGCGATTAGTTCGTCAGGCCGCTCCTCGGTGATGACGGCATCCCACTCAACCGTCTTGCCGCCGGGTGCCTTGACCACCCAGTGGCTTCTCGCATCGTCGATGACATCGACGCGCTCGACACTGTCCATGAAAGTCGAAAGCCGGCTGAAATCGCGCCAATAGGCGTAGAGTTCGGCGCGTGTGCGGTTGATCGTCACGGAGCGGCCGACAAGGCTATCGCCCTTGGCCTCAAGCAGATTCTCGGTCGCATCGACAATCTTGTCGCTGCGCTTCGATGTCGTGATCGGTGCATCGTCACGCAAATCGGCCATTGCACTTCTCCTGCGGAAAGGGTTCTTCGGTGCGCGGGGCTCAATTGCAAAACGGGCATCATGGCTGCGTCGTTCCAGCTGGACGCACAGCCTGTCACGGCCACGGCTCGGTCCGCATCAAATCCGGCGAGCCGGTGAGTCTAAGTGTCGAACTGTGGGGCACGTGATTTGTTGCCGGCGGTGGGGTCTGCTATCGTGCAGACTGGCCGAGGCCGACGCACAGTCGGAGCTAAGCCGCGGACATCTCGCGGACGCCATTGCTATTCCTTCAATGCGCTGCCGCAAGGAAGGATCGAACATGTCACCGGCAAGTCTGCATTCCCTGTCCGACCCGCACTTTTCCGCCGATATGGCGGCCTGGCTTGCGGCGATCGTCGAGGATACGACTGATGCGATCCTCAGCAAGACGCTGGACGGCACCATCACCAGCTGGAATGCAGGTGCCGAGCGGCTGTTCGGCTATTCGCGCGAGGAGGCGGTCGGACGGCCGATAAGCCTGATCATCCCTGAGGAACGTCTGCATGAGGAGGCCGATATCGTGGCTCGTCTGCGGCTGGGCGAACGCATCGGCCGGTTCGAAACAGTCCGGTGTACCCGCGAGGCCGTACCTGTTCATGTCGAAGTGACGATCTCGCCGCTTCGCGACCCCAACGGGACGATCATCGGCGCCTCCACGATCGCGCGCGATATAAGCGACCGGCTGCGCCATGCGGATGAGCAGGCGCTGCTGCTGAGCGAGATGCGGCATCGGGTCAAGAACCTGTTGTCGATCGTCCAGGGTCTGGTCAGCATCGGCAGCCGCCGCGCCGATGATATCCAGACGTTCATAGAGCAATTGAACGCCCGCATCACGTCGCTCGCTGCCGCGCAGGCGCTGGTGCTGCACAGCGAGGACAGGGCCGAGGGCGCCTGCACGACCCTGGGCGAAATCCTAACGGCGGTGATGGCGCCCTATAGAGATGCCGGCATTGCCCTGACTGATTGCGACGCAGTAGTCGGCCAGCATGCGATGACGTCGCTTGCGCTGCTGTTCCACGAACTCGCCACCAATGCGGTCAAATATGGTGCGCTCTCCAATCCAGAAGGATCGCTCAACGTCAGCATCGCCACCGATGCCGTAACGGTCTCCATATTCTGGCGGGAAGCTGGCGGCCAGCGATCGGAAAGTCCTCAGGCGGGTTTCGGTACGAGCCTGCTCGATGCGACGCTCAGGGGACTTCAGGGGACGATCGTCCAGGAATGGCGCGATGGCGCTTTCGAGACTGTCCTGAAGCTGCCGCGGGACGCCCTGGCGCGCTGAGGAAAGGCCACTGCCGCATCCCAAAGGGAACGGTGGTGGTAGGATAGAGGTTTCTCGCCAGACGATGGTGCCAACAAAGAGAAGGAAGATGTCCTCGCAGAACAAGACCACCCCGGCGCCGGACGCCGAGACGCTGTCACCGGCTTTACCTGACGACATCATCGAGGCGGCGATGTCCCTGCTCGAAACCGCCAGCAAGGCGAAGATCGGGATCGCGACCGCGGAAAGCTGCACCGGCGGGCTGCTCGCTTCGCTGCTTACCGATATCGAGGGCGCCAGCAATGCCTTCGACCGCGGGTTCGTCGTCTACAGCAAGGAGGCGAAATGTGACCTGCTCGGCCTCAGCCGTCAGATGATCGACGATTGCGGCGCGGTCAGCGAGCCGATCGCCCGAGCGATGGCCGAAGGCGCCTTGCGCCGGTCGGACGCCGGGCTGGCGATTGCGATCACCGGCTTTGCCGGCCCCGGCGAACCCGGTGACGAACCTGGGCTGGTGCACTTCGCCTGCGCCGCGCATAGGGTGGAGACACGCCATCTCGTCCACCATTTCGGTAACATCGGGCGCGGTGCGACACGGATTGAGAGCCTGCGCGTCGCGCTCGAGATGCTGGCCGACATGCTATCGACTGTGGCGGGTCGCCCGCAGCGAGCGGCCTGAGCTATGGTCATGGCAGCGCAGCCGCCAGACGGCATCAGACAGAAGCATGAAAGCAACAGTCGGCGCGCCAACCCCTGGCCGCTCCTCCTTCTCGCCGTGTTGCTGGGCGCGGGATTGACCGGCCTATTTGGCGGCCAACCGGCCGTCGTTCGACAGACGTCAAACGACATGTTAGCCCTGAGCGTACGATCGCCGGAAACGCTGCGCAACGGCATGGCGTTCGAGACAGTCGTCGAAGTCACGCCGCACCGCCCGATCGGTGATCTCGTCATCGCCGTCTCGGATGGACTGTGGCGGGAAATGACCATCAACACGATGATCCCGGCCGCAGGTGATGAAAGCCACAGGAGCGGCTTTCATCGCTTTTCCTTCGGTGAGGCCAAGCCAGGCGAGACGTTCCGCTTCAAGGTCGACGGCCAGATCAATCCACCACTGTTCGCGGGCACGAGCGGCGAGGTCGTGGCGCTTGACGGGGAGCGCCGGCTGGCCGCCGTGCCGGTCACGATCAAGGTGCTGCCCTGATGGATATCATCCTGCGCGCCAGCGTGATGTTCTTCGTCATGTATCTGTTGCTCCGGCTGCTGGGCAAGCGGGAGCTAAGCCAGGTCACGCCGTTCGAACTGGTGCTGCTCGTCGTCATGGGCGACCTGGTCCAGCAGGGCATTACCCATAATGATCTCAGCATGACGGGCGCTGCGCTCGCCATTGGCACCATCGCCTTCTGGGCACTTTCGCTAAGCTGGATCACCTATCTCTCGCCCCGCGCCGAGCGCCTGCTGGAAGGCGTGCCCCGCGTGCTGGTCAAGGACGGTGATCTGATCATGGCCAATATGCGCCGCGATCGCATCACGCGCGCCGAGGTGGAAATCGAGATGCGACTGGCCGGCATCGCCAGGATCTCCGAGGTTGCGTGGGCCATTCTCGAGCCCAACGGCAAGATCAGCTTCATCGCGAAAAAAGAAGACGAGACATCTAAACAGGAAGATGACGACAAGACGGTGTGAAGATGTTCGCATCAGCTTCTTCACGCTTCGTCGTACTGCGAGTCGCTTGCAGGGAACAGATGGCATGATCCGCTCATTTTCCGGGCAGCACTCCACAGGAGGATATTATGCCCAGCGAAGCCTTCACCGACGCTATTGCCCTGCTCAAGGCCGATCACCGTAAGGTCGAGGACCTGTTCGAGCAGTTCGAGAAAGCCACGTCATCGAGCAGGAAGCAGACGCTCGCCCACGAGATATGTACCGAGCTCAAAATTCACACGCTGATCGAAGAGGAAATCTTCTATCCCGCCTTTCGCGGCAAGATCGAGAGCGACACGCTCGACGAAGCCTATGTCGAGCATGACGGCGCCAAGGTACTGGTGAACGACATCGAAGCCGGCACCCCCGAGGATGATTTCTACGACGCCAAAGTCAAGGTGCTCTCCGAGGAGATCAAGCACCACGTCCATGAGGAGGAAATGCCGTCCGAAGGCATGTTCGCCCAATGTCGCAAGACCGATGTCGATCTCGTCGCGCTGCGCGACCAGATGCTTGCACGCAAGGAGGAGTTGACGGCGCAAGCGCAGTCAGCCGGATTGCCGCTGGCCCAGCCAACCGCCGTGCATCTGATCGCCGCCTGAGGTTGGACCACGAAGGATGTGACCAATGACCGACGATCCCCGTCCGCCTTATCCAGAGCAGCAGCAGCCGATGCCGGGGAGCACCGATGCGATGGACCCACGGCCCGATCATGGCGAGGAGAGCTATGTTGGGTCCGGCCGGCTGGCGGGGAAACGGGCGATCATCACCGGCGGCGACAGCGGCATTGGGCGGGCGGTTGCGATCGCCTATGCGCGCGAAGGCGCTGATCTCCTCATTTCCTACCTCAATGAGTATGAAGATGCCTGCGAGACCCAGAAATGGGTTGAGGAGACGGGTCGGAAGGCAGTTCTGGTACCCGGCGATATCAGCGACGCCGCGCATTGCGGGGCGATTGTCGAAAAGGCGCTCGCGGAGTTGGGTGGTGTCGATATCCTCGTCAACAACGCCGCCTATCAGGCGAGCTTTGAGGATATCGGCGACATTTCCGACGACGAGTGGGCGTTGACCTTCGCCGTCAACATCCATGCGATGTTCTATCTTTCCAAGGCTGCGGTCCCGCATTTGAAGAAGGGTGGCGTGATCATCAACACCACGTCGATCAACGCCGATCAGCCCAATGCCAGCCTGCTCGCCTATGCAACCACCAAGAGCGCGATCCAGAATTTCACGATGGGCTTGGCGCAAATGCTTGCGGACAAGGGCATCCGCGTGAACTGCGTCGCCCCCGGCCCGGTTTGGACACCCCTGATCCCGTCGACCATGCCGCCAGAGGCGGTGAAGAGTTTTGGCGAGAATACGCCGCTCGGCCGTGCGGCACAGCCCCGCGAACTGGCTCCGCCTTATGTTATGCTGGCGAGCGACGAGGCGAGCTACATCACCGGCGCGACCGTCCCAGTGACCGGCGGACGCCCATTTATCTAGTCCCACAAGATCCTAAGCATTCATTTTGCGAAGCGATTAGTGGAAGTTCCGAGATCTTTGCCGCAGCGTGTGCTGATCGCCAAGCCCTGAGCCTGCATCCGCTGCGACGCCCTCTCGTCCCCGATCACCCAGCCCCGAAAGCAGTTGGGTTAGGTCACACAGGCGGGCGCAGATGAGATGGATCACGTCCCCCTCGCGCTGAACAAGCCCCTGGATGCCGAGCATCGTCGCGGTCAACACGATCCGGCGCTGCTTTTCATAGAGATCCGGCCAGACCACGAGATTGGCGATGCCGGTGTCATCTTCAATCGTGATGAAGGTGACATTCTTCGCGCTGCCCGGGCGCTGACGGACCAGCACCAGCCCGGCGGTGCGAACCGAGCGACCATCACGCAGACTGTTGGCCTCTGCGCAGGAGAGAAACCGCTGCTGCGCCAGATCGGCGCGCAGGAACGACACCGGGTGCTGGCGCAGGGTCAGGCCGACATGGGCATAGTCCTCCACCACCTCGCGCCCCGCCGTCATCGCTTTCAGCCTCACGGCCTCTTCGGAGATCTCCGGCGGCGGGCGGCCATCGTCATTCGCGCTCGCGGCGAACAGCGGCAGCGGCTCATCGCGCAGCGCCTTGATGGTCCACAGCGCCTCGCGCCGCGCCTGACCGAACTCCGAGCGGAACGCATCGGCTTCCGCCAGTTTCACCAGCGCGGCCGCAGGCACACCTGCACGGCGCCAGAGATCGTCAATATCGCCGAACGGCTGCCCGGCACGGGCCGCGACAATGGCGGCGGCATGGGTATTGGCGAGACCGGAGACCCGGTTGAACCCGAGCCGGACGGCAAAGCGATGATCGCGGGTTGGCTCGAGTGTGCAGTCCCAGCGCGAGGCGTTGATGCAGACCGGCCGTACTTCGACCCCGTGGCTCTGCGCGTCGCGCACGATCTGCGCCGGCGCGTAGAAGCCCATCGGCTGGCTGTTCAGTAGCGCGGCGCAGAAGACGTCGGGATGCCAGCATTTGAGCCAGGCGCTGGCATAAGCGATCAGCGCGAAGCTGGCGGCATGGGATTCCGGGAACCCGTAGCTGCCGAACCCTTCGAGCTGGCCGATGATCTTTTCGGCGAACTCTTCGGTATAGCCGCGCTCGATCATGCCGCTCATCAGCCGCTCGCGAAAATTGACGACGCCGCCGGTATGCTTGAACGTCGCCATGGCGCGGCGGAGCTGGTCGGCCTCGGCCGCGCTGAACCCCGCGCAGACCATCGCGACCTGCATGGCTTGCTCCTGAAATAGCGGAACGCCGAGCGTCTTGCCCAGCACCTTCTCCAGTTCCGGCGTCGGAAAATCGACCTTCTCCTGGCCCTCGCGTCGCCGCAGATAGGGATGAACCATGTCGCCCTGGATCGGGCCGGGACGGACGATCGCCACCTGGATGACCAGATCATAATAGGTGCGCGGCTTGATGCGGGGCAGCATGGCCATCTGCGCCCGGCTCTCGATCTGGAAGGTGCCGAGCGTGTCGGCCTTGCGGATCATCGCATAGGTACGCGGGTCTTCCGCCGGGATCGACGCCAGATCGAGATCGATGCCCTTATGCTCGCGTAGCAGGTCGAACCCGCGCCGCATGGCCGAGAGCATCCCCAGCGCCAGCACATCGACCTTCATCATCTTCAAGGCGTCGACATCATCCTTGTCCCATTCGATGACCTGGCGATCCTCCATCGCAGCCGGCTCGATCGGGACCAGTTCGTCAAGCCGGTCCTCGGTCAGCACGAACCCGCCGGGATGCTGGCTGAGATGGCGCGGGGTGCCGATGAGCTGGCGGGCGAGATCGAGGGTCAGCCGGAGGCGGCGATCGCCCAGGTTGAGGTTCAGTTCCTCGGCGTGCTTCGGCTCGGCGCCCTCGGTCGACCAACCCCAGATCTGCGAGGACAGCAGCGCGATCATGTCCTCGGGCATGCCCATCGCCTTGCCGACGTCGCGCAGCGCGCCCTTGGCGCGGTAGCGGATCACGGTCGAGCAGAGGGCGGCGCGGTGCCGGCCATAGGTCTCATAGACCCACTGGATCACTTCCTCGCGGCGCTGGTGTTCGAAATCGACATCGATGTCGGGTGGCTCGCGCCGCTCCTGGCTGACGAACCGCTCGAACAACAGGTTGTTGCGCGACGGGTCGATCGAGGTGATGCCGAGCACATAGCAGACAGCACTATTGGCCGCGCTGCCGCGCCCCTGGCAGAGGATGCCCCGCAACCGCGCGAAGCGGACGATCGAATCCACCGTCAGAAAATAGGGCGCATAATCGAGGCTCTCGATCAGGCCCAACTCATGCCGGAGCGTTGCGGCGACCTCTTCGGGCAGACCTTCGGGAAAGCGCTCCTTCGCGCCAGCCCAGGTCCGCTTCGCCAATGTTGTTTGCGCGGTCAGTCCGTCGTCGACCACTTCATGCGGATATTGATAGGCGAGTTCGTCGAGGCTGAACCGGCAGCGCTTAGCCAGTTCGGTCGAGCGCGCGACCGCTTCGGGCCAGAGGCGCAGCAGCCTGGCCATCTCTTCGGGCGGCTTGAGATAGCGATCGGCATGGCGGTTCTTCGCGAACCCGACATCGTCGATGGTGCAGCCTTCGCGGATGCAGGTCATCACATCCTGGAGTATCCGGCGTTCGGGATGGTGAAACAGCACGTCGTTGGTCGCGACGGTTGGCACGCCCGCCTGCGCCGCCATATTGACCAGATCGTGCAGCCGCAGGAAATCGCGCGGGCGGCGGCGCAAGGTCAGCGCCATGTAGCAGCGCCCCGGAAAGAGGGATGCAAGGCGGCGCTGGCGCATGGCGGTCATATCGTCCGCAGCATCGGGCACCAGCATGGCGATCAGGCCTTCGCCCCAATCGGCTAGGTCGTTCCAGTGCAACTCGCACTTCGCCTTGCCGGCCCGGGCCTTGCCGACCGACAGCATCCGGCAGAGCCGCGCATAGGCCGGTCGATCGGTCGGATAGACGAGAATGTCCGTGCCGTCGGCGAGGATCAGACGGCAGCCGACGATGAGCCGCACGCCGGTCTCTTTCGCGGCAATATGGGCGCGCACGATCCCGGCGAGGCTGTTGCGGTCGGTGATCGCCAGCGCCTCGATCCCCAGCAACGCGGCCGTGGCGAACAGTTCCTCGGCCGAGGACGCCCCACGCAGGAACGAGAAATGCGAGGCGCATTGCAGTTCGGCATAGCCACTCATGCGAAGATGCCGTGCAGATACCAGCGATGGTCGCCGGTGTGCGGATCTTCGCCGTCGCCCCGGCGGAACAGCCAGAAGCGTTCGCCCGCTTCATCCTCGACCTGGAAATAATCCCGAACCGCCGACAGCTCGCCATCGCGCACCCACCATTCGCCGAAGATGCGTTCAGGACCGTCGGCGCGCTTCACGCGGCGGCGCACGCCGCCCCAGGTAAAGCTGGCGGGCGGATGATCGGGCAGCAGCGCCATCGCTTCCACCGGCACCGGAGGATCGAGCAGACGTGACGGGCGCGGCCAGTCGTTCGGCCAGGAGACGCCGATCGGCGGCGCCAGCGGCTCGATTCGGGCGACGCTGCGTTCGGGCACCTCGCTCTGGGTCGGCGCGCAGCGGTAGAGCCTTCCATGCGCCATACGGTTGGCGAGCGTATCGACCAGATCGGAGAGATCGGGCGCCGCTGGATCGATGAGACTGGTCGCCGTGCTGCGATAGTCGAGCGGCTCGGCGATGCTGGCGGTGAGCGTCATCAGCTCGATCCCGAACCCCGGCGCTACGGTCTCGATCTTGTCGCAGAGCAGGCGGGTCATTCGCTTGACGTCGCGCAGCGGCTTGGCGGTGCCGGCGCGGATCGCCTCGATGCGATTATCGACGCGGGTGAACAGCAGATCGAGCCGCCGCGCGCCGAGACCCTGCCGTTCCAGTTCTTCGCAGAGATGGACCACGAGCTTGCCGGTGTAGCGCGCCAGCGTCTCGGGCGCGCCGATCGGTTCGGCAAAGGCACGGCGCACGCGGATCAGCTCGGGCGCTTCGACCAGTTCAAATGGTTCGCCAGTGCGGCCATAGGCCTGATCAAGGCGGCGGCCGACCTCGGGGCCAAAGCGCAGGGTCAGCGGCGCACGGGGCATGGCCGTGAGTTCGCCGATGTTATCGACGCCGAGACGGCGCAGGGCATCGATCGTGGCCGTATCGAGCCGCAGGGCCGCGATCGGCAGCGATGCAAGCTGCGCGTCGAGATCCCCCGGATCGACGATGATGGAGAGCGATCGACCGAAGCGCGCGAGACCATGTGCCGCACCATAGGTGGGCGCGATCGCGATACGCGCGGCAATGCCGGTCTCGGCAAGCCGCTTCGCCAGATCGGCGACGAACCCCGCTTCGCCGCCAAGCAAATGCGAAGCGCCGGCCATATCGAGCCGCAGCCCGTCAGGCGGGTCGGCCGCGACGATCGGCGAGTATCGCTTGAGCGCCCAGATCGCGAGGCGTTCCAGCGCGGCATCATCGCCCGCCGGATCGGCATCGCGCACATCGAGGCCCGCCACCAGCGCCTGCGCCTTGGCGACCGCCATGCCCGGCGCAATCCCTTCAGCCCGTGCGGCGGCGTTGACGGCGAGGATCAGGCGCTTGCGGCCCTCGCGGCCGACCAGCGCCAGCGCGGTCTCAGGCGACGGCGCCGATGCGCCGAGTGTCCGTGTCAGCCGATCCGTGGGCCAACTCGGCAGGAAGAGCGAGACGGCCCGCGTCATCGCAAGCCTCCAGCTCGAAATCCGCGCAGTCGCCCGCGCGCGCGCGGATCAGTTCGACCAGCCAGCGTGCCCGGCTGACGCCGGGCACCGGCAAAGGCGCGGAAGGGAGCGCGGAAACACGCCAGCGGGTGACGCTCGCGGTCGGCTGCCCGAAGTCGGCTGCCTCTGTCATGCGCCGCCAGCGCCGGATCGCGAGCGCGATCGTGCCGGATTCTTCCGCGCAGAGCTGCAAGCGGCGCGAGGCGACCATCGGCAGGCGGGCAAGCTCGCCCACCACGGCCGACAGGCCGCCATGGCGTAGTCCTTCCTCCATGCAGGCGAGCACCGCTTTTTCCTCGCCGACCTCGGCGAAGATCACCCGGTCGGGATGCAGGCCCGCCTGCGCCAGCGACGGGGCGAAGAGATCGCGCCGGGTCACGCACCAGAGCACCTGGCCCGACGTGCGTGCAGCAATGCCGGCGGCGAACAGCGCCGCGGCCGAACCATGGACCGCGCCATTACCGCCGCCGGCCACCTCGTGTAGCGCGCCGAGCGCCAGACCGCCGCCCGGCACCTTGCGGTCCACCGCCTCGATCCCGAACGGCAGAACCCCGCACGCCCGCTTCCCGCCCGATTCGATGCGGGCGATCTGGTCGCGGAGCGCGGAAAGCTGGGAATTGGCGGGCATAGGCGTCGAGTCGAAAACATCTGAAATGGTCCAAATGTTCTCTAAATGTTCCCGTCGCCTCAGAGAGTCAATCTGACTCTCTGGTTGGACCTGAAGCGATCAGGGGTTTTCGTCGCGGCCTGTGAGGTGGGCAGCGTGCGCTGTAATGATGGTGGCAATCTCGTCGTAAACGACACGCACCCGCTTCGACATCTCGGCGGCGGCATGGCCCACCAGCCAAAGCGGTTCCTCCATCACCATTGAGCAGGGTAAACGAGAAAGACCTGAATTCAGGAAGCAGGGCAAAATACCGACACCAATCCCGGCAGCAATGGCGGCGCGGTGAGATTCAAGATGGTTGAAGCGGATGTCTGCCGATCGTCCGGTGAGACGATGAAGCCAACGGGAGGCTGGAAGGTCATGATCGCTTGTCCATCCGACAAGCCGCGCAGATGCGAGATCCGTAACCGAGCCCGCACGAGCGTAGAGGCCATGCGTCATCGTTCCAACCCTGCGAACCGTCAGTGCGCCATGATCGGGAGGCACAAGGCGCAGGGCGAGGTCCGCTTCGCCTCGCGCAATGCCTACCCGAGCGATGCCGGTGATGATCTCGAGTTGCAGCGCCGGATATTGCGAGAGCATGGGTCGCAGGGCTGGTAGCAGCAGATGGGTCGTGATCGTCTCCGGAGCCGCCAGACGCACGGCCCCCTCGATTGTCTCGGCTCTCCCGCTCGCGCGTGCACGAAAGCCGGCAACTGCTTCCTCCACCCGCTCGGCTTCCAGCATGAGCGCCTCTGCATCGGGCGTCGCCGTGTAGCCGCCGGAGTGCCGTACGAAGAGCGTTGAGCCGATGGCGGCCTCAAGCGCATCAATGCGACGACCTACAGTCTGGACGCTGACGCCAAGTATTCTGGCGGCTCCGGTCAGGCTGCCGGCGCGATAGGTCGCTACGAAATAGCGTACATCGTTCCAATCCATCGCTCATCCATAATTGGAAAACTGTCTTCCATCTACTTCCATTCCTGAAATGAGCTATCGCCTCGATAATGAGCGACGAAGGAGATCGCTCATGAATCAATCACGCCTTGAACGGGGCCAGGCCGCCAGCGATGAGAACGTCACCCTGATCGAACGATACTTCGCCGCTTTCGGCGCAGGTGATATTGAGGCTGCGCTCGAGTGCATCCACCCAGATGCGATCTGGCACGTCGATGGCGACCCGGCCGTCGTCACCGTCGGAATCATCCGCGGGCGTGATGCGGTGCGCTGCTGGCTGGAACGGTTTCCGACCGGCTTCAGGCCCTTGTCTTTTTCCGTCGACCGCCTGATCGCAGAAGACGCCGATGTGATCGCGCTGGGCCGGTTCCGGCACCGCGTCCAACCGACCGATGCCATCGTGGACAGCGACTATGCCATCCGCTTTACGGTCCGTGACGGCCTGATCGCACGTTACCAGATATTCGAGGATTCCCTGTTGATCGCGGCGGCGCGCCACAGTGCCAAACCTGCGCGGCAGGCTCTTATCAATGGATCGCTTTATGGTTGGGATGACAGCGGCAGCGGGCGCACCATCATTTTCCTGCACGGGCTTTTCCTGAACCGCCAGTTCTGGACCCCGCTGATCGACAGATTGGGCGGGAACGGCAGGTTCGTCACTTTCGATATGCCGGGTCACGGCATCAGCACCTGGCGCGAAGGGCTCGATCTGGACGGCATTGCCGATGATCTGGTGCTTTGGATCATGGAAAACGGAGCCGCGCCAGCCACCATCGTCGGCCACAGCCAAGGCGGCATGATAGCCTTGCGCATAGCGGCTCGATATCCAGATGCCGTCGAACGTCTTGTTGTGGTGAACAGCAGCGCGCGTCCCGAATATCCTGACAGGATCGATGCGTGGCGCACCCGCCGCTTGGCCTTGCTGGATGCGACAGCACGAAACGAAGTGCTGAAAGACGTTCAGCGCATGACGACCTCCCCCGGTTGGCTTGAGGCGCACCCGGTCGAGGCTGCATCTGAACGCGAGGCGATGGCTTCGCATGATCCCGCATCTCTCGCGTTGGCGCTCGATGCGGCTGTTTTAGACCGGGGTGATATGAGGCCGCACCTCACCGGAATCAAAGTGCCCGTGGCGGTGATCTCCGGTGAGCTGGACAATGCGACTCCCTTTGAACTGGGTCAGGAGATTGCCAATTCCGTTGGCGATGGACGTCATGTCATTGTGAAAGGCGCCGCGCATCATGTACCAACCGAGCAGCCCGAAGCCATCGCAGACCTACTGCGCACCGGATGATAGTCTTAGCCGAATCGCGCCTTTCTCAACAGGTGGCTCCGTCGGCTTTTCCGCCCATCGCGACGATAGCTAAAGCCTGATCCGGTAGGGATCGCTGAAGATTGGCCACCTCATCCCAGGGGGCGGCAAGCCAGCGATCCCATTCCTCTTTCCGGGTCAGGATCACAGGCATCGCCTTGGGGTGATAGCGCCCCACCTCGGCTTTGGCCTCCGTGGTCAGGAAGCCGAACAGGTCGCAGCTTATTTCGCCTTCGGCCTTTTTCCGTACACAGGTCCAATGGGTCCAGATCCCTGCGAAGAATGCGAGCGGCCGATCCTCGTTCAGCGCGAACCAGACTGGCTTGCGGTCGCCGCCGGGTGACTGGTCCGGCTCGCTGAAAGAGGTGAACGGCACCAGACAGCGTGATTGGGGGCCGAGCCAGCGGCGCCAGTGCGGACTTTTCGTATTACGGATGTTGGTGACACCCTTGTCGACCGATTTGCCTTCGAGCGCGAAGGCCGGAGATGGCATACCCCAACGCGCCATTGCCATTTCCCGGCCACCTTCCTGGTTGCGGACAATGGGCGCCGGGTAATCAGGATAGATCCCGGCCATCTCCGGCAGGTTGCCCGTGTGATCGGCCATGACCTCGGCAAGTTCGCGAATCGCCGCCTGACCTTTGACCAGAGAGTAGAGGTTGCACATCTCCGGCATCATGCCGCCGTTTCCGTACAGGGCAATCGTTACTCCTGGCGTGGTTTGGCCGGGAAGGATTTCGGGGAAAGGCTTCCCCTGACCGCAAGCCCGACAGGCGGTCTTGCGCTACCCCTTCGAGCGGGGCCAGCCGCCCCCGCAACGCCGCCCGCGAGAGTGAGAGGAGAGCCGGGTCTTCGTGACGGGTTGAGCGTCGCGAGAGAGGCTCGGGGCCGATCCGTCGCGGAGACATGCGATGGCGCGGGCTGCACCGGCGGCTGTGGCTCGCGACGATGCTCGACCATCAAATCCGCCGATACGGATTTCTGTAAGTCCGCATGGTCCCGTGACGGGTTCGGCGGTGCGCGCAGCGCGCGTTATCGCGCCGACGGCAAGGTCTCAGAGAGTGAGAGGAAGGCTTTGGTTTTTGCGACGGGTTGGAGGTCGGGAGAGGGTCTTCCGGCCGCCCGTCATGGAGACGTGTCATGGCGAAAGCCCCATCGAAGATCACCCTCAACCAGTCCCGGAACATTCCGTTCGACAGGCTGGTCCTCTCGCAATCGAACGTCCGCCGCGTGAAGCATGGCGTGACCATCGAGCATCTGGCCAATGATATCGAACGCCGCGGCCTGCTCACCGGCCTCAACGTCCGGCCTGTGCTCGACGAGGCTGGCGAAGACACCGGCATGTTCGAGATTCCGGCCGGTGGCCGCCGCTACAGTGCGCTGGCGATCCTGGTGAAGCGCAAGCGGCTCGCGAAAGACGCGCCGGTTCCGTGCGTGGTCAAGGCCGCGAACGATCCGGTCCTGGCCGAAGAGGATTCGCTGGCCGAGAACAGCGAGCGCGAGCCGCTGCACCCGCTCGATGAGTTCCGGGCGATGAAGACCCTGTTCGACAAGGGCGAGCAGGAGGAGGCGATCGCCGCCCACTTCCGCGTGACGCCCGCCGTCGTGCGCCAGCGCCTCAAGCTCGCGTCGGTCTCGCCCAACCTGCACGAATGCTATGCCGAAGGCGACATGACCCTCGATCAGCTCATGGCGTTCACGGTCAGCGACGATCACCAGCGCCAGGAGGATCTGTGGGGGCAACTCGCGCATAGCAGCAACAAGTCGTCCTGGTTCATCAAGTCCAAGCTGCTTGAGGACAAGGTCGAAGTCTCGGACAAGCGCGTCCGCTTCATCGGGCTGGACGCCTATATCGCCGCCGGCGGCGCGGGTCCGATCCGCGACCTGTTCGAAGCCGACGATGGCGGCTGGCTCTCCGATCCCGCCCTGCTCGATCGTTTGGTCGACGAGAAACTGCACGTGGAAGCCGACACGGTCATGACCGAAGGCTGGAAGTGGGTCGAGGCACTGGTCGATCTGCCCTATGGCTATGACGAGGACTGCCGCGCGATCACCAGCCAGGTGCAGCCGCTGACCGAGGCGCAGGAAGCACGGATCGTCGCCCTGCGGGCCGAAGCCGATGCGCTCGAGGCCGAATGGGACGGCAAACCCGATGTTCCGGAGGACGTGGAACTGCGTATCTCCGCCATCGACGCCGAGCTTGGCGTTCTCGCCCAGGGCAACCGGGTGTTCGATCCTGCCGAGATCGCCAATGCCGGCGTGTTCATCGGTCTGGAGGAAGACGGCACGCTCTATATCGACCGTGGCTATGTCCGCGCCGAGGATGAGCTGGAGCCTGACGAAACCGGCGAAGGTGGCGATGAAGCGTCCCATGCCGGATCGGATGACGCATCCGATGAGATCGGCGGGGAAGCGACCGATACCGAGTCCCGCACGACCCCGTCCGCGCCGGCCCGGAACGATGACGATGATGACGGCGAGGTCATCAAGCCGCTCCCGGACCGGCTCGTCGCCGAACTGACCGCGGCCCGCACGCTGGCGCTTCAGGATGCCTTCGCGCAGTCGCCTTCGGTGGCCTTCGCCGCCGTGCTGCACGCGATGGTGCTGTCGGTGTTCTACATGGGTCGCACCGAAAGCTGCATGGAGCTGGCTGTCCACCGCGTCTCCATGCCGTTCCAGGGCGCGGACCTGCGGAATAGCCCGTCGGCTGCATCCATCCAGGAGCGGCACGCCCGCTGGAAGGAGCGCCTTCCCCAATCCGATAAGGATGTCTGGGACGCGCTCCAGCAACTCGACGGCAGCGAACAGGCCAGTCTGTTCGCCCATTGCGCGGCCTATTCTGTGAATGCGCAATGGGAGCCGGTCCCGAAGCATGGCGGCGGCCGTGTCTCGGCGCATGGCGTCGCGCGCCGCATCGACCATGCCAATGTGCTGGCCCGCGCAGTGGGGCTCGACATGATCGGCGCCGGCTGGCGTCCGACTTTCGAGAACTATCTCAACCGGGTCGCGAAGCCGCGTATCCTCGAGGCAGTCGCCGAGGCGAAAGGACAGCAGACCGCCGGGCTGATCGACCATCTGAAGAAGGGCGACATGGCGCGCGAGGCCGAACGCTTGCTCGCCGATGCGAATTGGCTGCCCGAACCGCTTCGGACGCCGGTGATCGAGGAACCGCTGCCGCTGACGGATGAGGCTGACGCGCTGCCGGCGTTCCTTGATGAGGATGACACCTACGCCGACCAGGAAGCAGCCAACGACCAGGAGGGCGACGACGAATACGCTATCGCCGCCTGAATGCTGGTGCGGGACGGGTCGACCAGTCGCTGCCCCGTCCCGCACCGACGTCTCACCTCAATCCCATTCACAGCCCGGCCACGCGCCGGGCTTTTTTCATTTTCGGAGATCGACAATGAGCAATACGCCTTTTGTTCCCACGTTCGACATGACCGCCTTCCTGGCGCGCCAGGCGGAATATGAGAAACGAGCGAGCGAGATTTTTCCCGCCAATAAGGCTGCCGTCCTGTCTGTTCTGGCAGGATCTGGCATCACCCTTGTCACCGTGCGGTTCGATGGCAGTGGGGACAGCGGTCAAATCGAAGAGATTGACGCGCGTTCCGGTGAAAGCAGTGCCGACCTACCCGACACATCTGTCGAGATCGCCCGCTGTGAATTTCACGACGAGGAGGTCCGCCATGTGTCGGTCCCGCTCCCGGATGCGATCGAGGCCATGTGCTACGACCTCCTCGAAAGCAAGCATGGCGGCTGGGAGAACAATGAAGGCGGTTATGGCGAGTTCACCTTCGACGTCGCCGCCGGGACCATCGTTTTCGATTTCAACTATCGGATCGAACGGTCTGAAAACCATTACTACGAGCTGTAGGGAGGCGGAGATGGGCCATTGCTATCATCACGCGCTCTCGTCCGTGCGGAAATGGGGCGGCTCGGCCGAGGATTATCTGCCGCTGCATCAGTGGTTCGACGAGTCCAAGGCGATCACGGCTGATTTCCGCCATCGCGCGCTGCGCCATCATGCCGAGGGCATTTTCATGCTCGAACGCTTTTTCGGCGCGACCATCACGGTCTCAAGCGGGCGGGTCGTTCCGGTCCGCTTGATCGGCGAACAACATGTCCTCGAAGATCTCGGCTTCGTTCCGAGCTTCGCGGACTGGGTGCGCTGCATCCGCCCGCAGCCCTGGATGGGCCGCGCGCAGCCGATCCACAAGCTGGTGGACCCTTTCGCGATCGAAGGCCCGCCAGCCTCCTGATCCAACCCTCATGCTTCTTCCCCGAAAGCCCGGCCACGCGCCGGGCTTTCGCGTTTTTGGAGATCCGATATGGCTGATTATTTCTGCTCCACGGTGGTCCAGCCCACCATTCCGCTGAGCGCGATGACCCCGCTTGAGCGACTGATCCTCTCAAGCATCTTCAGCAGCGACACCGAAGGAGACGGCATCTATTTCTATGCCGAACAGGGCGCCAACGATATGCCCGCCTATCCCGTCGACGAGGTCCGCGCAGCGCTCGCCTTGTCCGGAGACGTTGAAAGCGCCGCGGCCAACGCGGTCCGCGCGGAGCTTGCCGAACTCGGCGAAGACGACGCCTATCTTCAACTCGACCTCTCGGTGTCCGGTTGGGAGATGTTTTTCCAGAGCATCGTCCGACGGACGCCCGCGCTCCCCTATGTATCGATCGTTTCGGCCTGGACCTGCACGAAAATGCGGCCAGACGGTTTCGGCGGCATGGCCGTGCTGATCACGGCCGACGACATCATGGCGCGCAGTACCGAGTCCATGCTCGATGAAATGCTCGGTATCGCCGAATATGGGCCGCTCGGCGTTGAGCCGGGTCTCGGCTCGCATGTCCTGCTCCGCCTCTGCGAGGAGCATGTCCGCGCGACCGTGGAAGTGGTCTTCGAGACGGAAGCGCCGGATGGTCTCCAGATCGCCGATGTGAGCAACGCCGATATCCGTCAGGCATCCCTCGATGTGAAGGCGGCCAGCGATCTCTCCCATGAAGAGGGAGAAGCCGCCTTCAAGGCCGCAACGCGAGCGATCTCGCTCGCCGCCAAGCGCAACCGCGCTGCCCGCTGAACGGTGCAGTCCGGCGGGTTGCTGCCGGCGAACATCGCCTGGGCGCTCTGCGCTCGGGTTTCCCCTCATAGAATGGAGATTGACCCGTGAAGATTTCCGACATCGAAAACGCCAGTCCGGAGGCGCTTGCGCCCTTGTTGCTCGCTACTCTTCAGCGCCTCGGCCAATTGGGCCGCAACGGCGCTGTCGCTCTCGCGCGGCTTGTCGAAGAGGATGACGCAGACGTGGAAGAAGCCGTGGAGTGGCTGGCTGACATAGCCGCCGGGTCGCTGCGGGAGTGTTCGGTCTGCCGTCGACTCCGTCTCCGGGCCGGCAGCCAGAGTGAGAGGATGGCGGGGAAGCGGGTGAGCCGGCCGGCTTGAGAGAGAGCGGTCGGCGGCTCGCTCCCTCGCTGCTCTCCCGGAGACCTCACATGACCGAAAGAACTGGCAACGCCTCTGTCGCGGGCGCGACGTCCATCATTCTCGATGGCGATGCTGTTCACGCCGTAGCGCCACTCGGGGCCGTCCTGCGCTACTTCGATGGAGCCCCGCGGCCGCCGGCCCGCCACACGCGCAAGCTGCGGGACTGGCAGACGCGCAACAGTACCGGCCGTCTCGTGGAAAAATCGCCGTCGGCGGTTATGGGCGGCAGGACCTGCTCGGCAAGCTTCGTGCTCCACGAGGGCACCTTTATGTCCGGCATCACGCCGGTCCTTGTCGTGCGTCGTCACTATATGGTTACGACCGACCTTCGCTTTGAAGTCCTCGAATTGCCGCAGCCGGGCATGGTGCGGGTTCTCACCCGTTGGAACGGCAAGGACGAGCTACGGCATCTTGCCGCCAATATGGCGGATGCCGAAAGCTGGGCGTCCCGGAACCGCTATTCCAATCTCGTCCTTCAGCTTGTCGAGGACGAGCCCGTCGTCTCGACCATCAGGAGGGCGGCATGAACCCGGCGCCTTCGGTTCCGGCCACCTATGGCCGCACCGCCGACGGCGATCTCGCCGCGCTAGTCGACGACACCGCCTATGCCGCCATTCCAGGTCGGAGCGGCCTGCGGATCGCGAACCGCTGGCGGCTCAGCAAGCCTATGAGCCAATGGCGGCGCGATGATTTCTATGGCGCAATCGCCGTCGTCGCGGATGCAGTGGGGTTTCATGACCATATCGCCGAGCTGGTCCAGCACCGGGAGGAATTGCTGCGGCTCGAACGGAAGCGTGGCGATGGCAAGCTGTCGACACCGTGGGGCCAATCTCAATCGAGTGAGATCTATGCCGATGGGGTGGTCTTCCATTCCACGGCGAGCCATGGCGGCTTCAAGCTCGATCGCGCGCGCAACGCGAGAATGCCCGCGGCCCTACGGGTTGCCGGGGGCTGGTATGAGGAAGATGCGGAATGGGCGAAGGTCGCGACTGGCTTTCCCGATCTCTTCACGGCCTATGAACGGCGTCACGCTGAGAAGACCCTGCGCGACTATTACCCAAATTGTTGGGAGGCGATCCACGACCGTTTCCTGGCGCCCGGTGAATCCGTCGAAAATGACCGGCGACTCTTTGGCGAGAAGCACCGGCACGATTGGGTGGTCGTATCGGCGATCCGATCCAGGGAAAAACCTGGCATGACGGATTGCATCGCCCGGCTCGGCGGGCGACGCGATCAGGGTCATGAACGGCGCTTCCGCGTTCCATCCGATGAATATGTCGCTGAGCGCTTCGGGTTTGTAATCGACGAGGCCCGGCACCTGGAAGTCTGATTTATCTGGGCGGCTCCGTCATGGGGTCGCCCATTTTTTCGTCCGCCGTCCAGAGTTGGACCATATGGCAGGTTCTACAGAAGCGACGTCACCGCGCCGAGCGCGGTCCCTCCTTCGGCCAAACGGCGATCCAGCGTGCAAAGCCTTGCACCCCGCTCCGCCGCGATCGCCAGATGCAGCGCGTCACCGGCACGCAGATTCAGCGAAAACTGATCGGAGAACAAAGCCGCGGTCCGAAAATTGGCAGAAGCCACCGGCACGATCGTCAGGCTTTCGCTGCAAAGCCGTTGAAACTGGCTCAGCACCTCGGCGCGTTGAGCCGAATCGAGCTGGCCTGTCCGCACCTTGATCGACAAGGCGGATGACATCTCCGTCACGACCCAGTCGCTGATGATCAGTTCCTCCGGGTCTTGCCCGGCCAGCCATTCCTGAATCTCCGCCGTGCGGGCCTCGTTCGTCAGCGCCGCGATCAGCAAAGACGTATCGAGATACAGCATCAGTAACGATCACCATCGCGCATGGCGCGCGTGAACCTGTCCGCGCTTTCGCTTTGGACCGGCAGGGAATCGGTCAGTTGGCGCAGCCGGGTGGCATCGATCGCCTTGCGCGGCCGTTTGGCAGCCTCAAGGCGGGCCACAGGCTTCCCACGGCGCAGGATATCGATCGTGTCGCCAGCAGCAGCGCGATCGACCAGTTCGCTCAAATGAGCTTTGGCGTCCGCCAGATTGATTCCATCCATGACTCGCTCCTGACCATGTAGTTGGTCACTTATAGGTTTTTTCGGCGAGAACGGCAACGCCGCAGTCTGGGGGCTGGTGGATGCGGCAAGCATCCACACCGGACCACCGGAGAGGAAGAGGATGGCCGGGACGGGGTGAGCCTGGCGGTTTGAGAGAGAGGGTCCGCCGGCTTCGACCCTTCCGCCTCTCCCGGAGCATCCTCGATGACCTTCAACCGTTCCACGGCGCTCGCCGCCGTGCCGTCCGGCGCCGCGCGTCAATTCGCCGACACCGCCGAGAAGCTGCTTGCCGCCGCGCAGCTCATCCTGCCCCACCTCGAAAACGGCCGTCCCGTCGATGCGCCCGCGTTGCGCTGCGCGATGGAAACAGCGTTCGGCGGGTCCGACGCCGAAGGGCTGTGGGATTGGAAGATGGCCTATGACGCCTGCGAGGCCGCGCAGATCCTGTTTCTGCGTAAATACGCCAATACGCTGTTCCGCAAATACGCCGATCCGCACGCCCGGCTTGCGCTGATCGAGAAGATCGCGGGGCTGATGCCGACCCACACCCGGCGCTCGGAAACCTCGCAGGCGCTCCAGCAATTCTCGACACCCGCGGGCCTCGCCTATGTCGCCGGCGTCGCCGCTGGCTTCCAGCCCGGCGAGCGGATGCTCGAACCCTCGGCGGGCACCGGCCTGCTCGCGATCCAGGCCGAGATCTCAGGCGCGCGCCTGATGCTGAACGAGCTGGCCGAAACCCGCGCCGCGCTGCTTGACCTGCTATTCCCGCAGGTCAGCGTCACCGCGCACGACGCCGCCCATATTCACGACTATCTCGATCCGGCCGCCGTGCCGGACGTGGTGGTGATGAACCCGCCCTTCTCGGCGATCGCCCATGTCGAGGCGCGCATGAAGGATGCGGCGCTACGTCATATCGGCTCGGCGCTGGCGCGCTTGCGGCCCGGCGGTCGTCTCGTGGTGATTACCGGCGCTTCCTGCGCGCCTGACAATCCCGCCTTCACCGATGCGTTTGTCGCGCTCCAGGAACGCGGCCGCGTCCTGTTCTCGGCGGCGATCGATGGACGGGTCTATCGCAAGCACGGCACCACGATCGACACGCGGCTCACCGTGATCGACCGGACGCCCGCCGACGACCCGCTCCGGTTCCCCGATGCGCCCGGCGTTGCGCCCGACACGGCGACGCTGCTCGGCTGGGTGCTTGCCCAAGTGCCACCGCGCACGCCCGCGCCCGATGCGCCGCCGCCAAGTACGCCGCTTGCCGTGCAGGCTATCGCCGCCCGTCCGGTGCGCCGCGCAGCTGCCGCCCGGCCTGTCGCGCCGACGCCCGTAACCGAGGGCGTCGAGCTGGCCTATACGCCCTGCGCCGAAGCTGTGCCGGGTCACGGCCATCTGACCGATGCAATCTACGAGCCCTATGCGCTCCAGTCGATCCGCATCCCCGGCGCCAGGCCGCATCCGACCCCGCTTGTCCAGTCGGCGTCGATGGCCTCGGTGCCGCCGCCAGCGCCGAGCTATCGGCCCTCGCTGCCGGCGCATCTGGTCGATGACGGCATCCTCTCCGACGCCCAGCTCGAATCCATCATCCTCGCGGGCGAAGCGCATGGCGAGCATCTCGCGGGCGCCTGGACGGTCGACAAGACATGGGACGTCATTTCCGCCGCACCGGACAATGCCGAAGCCGCCGTGCGCTTCCGGCGCGGCTGGATGCTTGGCGACGGCACCGGCGCGGGCAAGGGCCGTCAGGTCGCGGGCATCATCCTCGACAACTGGCTGAAAGGACGCCGCCGCGCAGTCTGGGTGAGTCGCTCTGAGACCCTGCACCAGGATGCGATGCGTGACTGGGAGGCGCTCGGTCAGGAGCGTCTTCTGGTGACGCCGCTGTCCCGGTTCCGTCAGGGCAAGCCGATCACGCTCGACGAGGGCGTGCTGTTTACGACCTACGCCACGCTACGCTCGCAGGATCGCGGTGAGAAGGCGAGCCGCGTTCAGCAAATCGTCGACTGGCTCGGGACGGACTTCGACGGCGTGATCGTGTTCGACGAATCCCACGCGATGGCCAATGCCGCCGGGGGCAAGAGCGACCGCGGCGATCAGGCCCCGTCGCAGCAGGGCCGTGCGGGGCTGCGGCTCCAGCACGCGCTGCCCGATGCACGCATCGTCTATGTCTCGGCGACCGGCGCGACCACTGTGCAGAACCTCGCCTATGCCCAGCGCCTGGGTCTCTGGGGCGGCGAGGATTTCCCGTTCGCCACGCGCGGCGAGTTCATCGGCGCGGTCGAAAATGGTGGGGTCGCTGCAATGGAGGTTCTGGCCCGCGATATGAAGGCACTGGGGCTCTATTCGGCGCGGTCGCTCTCCTTCGACGGAGTCGAGTATGAGATGCTCGAGCACGCGCTGACCCCGGCCCAGATCGAGATCTACGACGCCTATGCCGGGGCATTCCAGATCATCCATAACAATCTCGACGCCGCGATGCGGGCGGCGGGCAGCAACCTCAACAGCCAGGCGAAGTCGGCCGCGCGCAGCGCCTTTGAGTCAGCAAAACAGAGGTTCTTCAATCATCTGATCACAGCGATGCAGACTCCGGCGATGATCGCCAGCATCGAGCGCGATCTGGAAGCCGGGCACGCGGCGATCATCCAGATCGTCTCGACCGGCGAGGCCCTGCAGGAACGCCGCCTTGCCGATATCCCGACCGAGGAATGGGATGATGTGCGCGTGGATGTGACACCCCGCGAATATGTTCTCTCGTACCTCGAACACAGCTTCCCGGTACAGCTCTATGAGCCGTTCAGCGACAGCGAGGGCAATCTGTCGTCCCGGCCCGTCACCGACAAGGACGGCAATCCGGTCGAATCGCGCGAGGCCATCGAACGGCGGGATAGGATGATCGAGCGGCTCGCCTCTCTGGCGCCGGTGCCGGCCGCGCTGGATCAGGTGCTCCACCATTTCGGGACGGATGTCGTCGCCGAGGTGACGGGCCGGTCGCGGCGCATCGTCAAGCGGCGCGGATCGGACGGGATCGACCGTTTCGTCGTCGAAAGCCGGCCGGGGTCGGCCAATATCGGCGAGACCGACGCCTTCCAGGCCGATGCAAAGCGCGTGTTGATCTTCTCGGACGCGGGCGGCACCGGGCGCAGCTATCATGCCGATCTCGGCGCGCGGAATCAGCGTCTGCGCGTCCATTATCTGCTCGAAGCGGGCTGGAAGGCCGACAATGCGATCCAGGGCTTCGGCCGGTCGAACCGCACCAACCAGAAACAGCCGCCCCTGTTCAGGCCGGTGACGACCAATGTGAAGGCGCAGAAGCGGTTCATCTCGACCATCGCGCGGCGGCTCGATTCTCTCGGCGCCATCACCCGCGGGCAGCGCCAGACCGGGGGCCAGGGGCTGTTCCGGCCCGAGGACAATCTGGAATCCTGGTATGCGCGCGACGCGCTGCGCCAGCTCTACCGGCTGATTTTCAGCGGAAAGGTCGAGGGCTGTTCGCTCGCCGAGTTCGAAGCCGCGACCGGCCTGACGCTCGGCGACGAGGGTGGGCTGCGGGACGAATTGCCCCCGATCACCACCTTCCTCAACCGGATGCTGGCGCTCACCATCGACCTCCAGAACATCCTGTTCACCCGGTTCGAGGATCTGCTGACCGCCCGCATCGAGGGCGCAATCGCATCGGGCACATATGAGCTGGGACTGGAGACGCTCCAGGCCGAGAGCTTCAAGATCGTCGATCGCGTCACCATCTACACCCATCCGGGCACGAGAGCGGAGACGCGATTGCTGACCATCGAACGCAAGGACCGCAACCGGCCGGTGACGCTGGACGAAGCGTTCGACCATCTGCGCGATCGGCGCGCCAGGCTGCTGGTCAACGCGCAGTCGGGCCGCGCCGCCGTGCAGATTCCGACGCGCGGGCTGCAACTGGACGACGGGAGCGTGGAAGCGCGCATCCGGCTCGTCCGGCCGATGGAATCGACGCCGATGCCGCTTGCCGCCATGGCGGAAACCCAGTGGCGCGAAGCCGAGCGAGGCGAGTTCGAGCGGGCATGGCAGGCGGAGCTTGCCGATGTGCCGGAGTTTGCGACCAGCACCATGCACATCGTCGCCGGGCTTCTGCTGCCGATCTGGAAGCGACTGCCGCAAGAGTCCACCCGCGTCTATCGGCTCCAGACCGATGATGGCGAGCGGATCGTCGGGCGCCGCGTGTCGCCTGCCTGGGCGGCGACCGCCACCGCGAACGACAATGGCCCGGTGCTCGCAGCCGACGCCGCGTTCACGGCGCTGATGGATGGTCAGGCCATCCTCGAGCTGACGGAAGGGCTTCAGCTTCGCCGGGCGCGCGTCATGGGCGTGAACCGCATCGAACTGGACGGCTTCACCGACACGATGCGCGACAGGTTGAAGGCGATGGGGCTGATCTCGGAGATCATCTCCTGGAAGCTGCGGCTGTTCGTCCCGACCGGAAGCGATGGCCCGACCGTGCTCGCCCGGCTGCTGGAACGGTATCCGCTTCAGCGGGTCGGCGAGCGCCATGCGGCGTGACGGAGGACTGTGAGATGAAAAACTCCGCCACCGACATCGCGCTGCGTCTCGCCGACAATGCCGAGAGCGTCTGTCGCCGCTACCTGTCGAAAGGGCATCGCGAAGGCCGCTACTGGCTCGTGGGCGATGCCCGCAACACGCCCGGCCGCAGCCTCTATGTCCGCCTGGTCGCCTCTCCTGACGGAGGGGCGGCCGGAAAATGGACCGATGCGGCGACCGGCGACCATGGTGATCTGCTCGACATCATCACCATCGCGGGAGGCCATGCGCGGCTGCGCGATACGCTGGAAGAGGCCCGGCGCTTCCTCAGCCTGCCGCAGCCATCGCCTCGGCATGAGGGCGCCGGATCGCGGCGGGAACCCAAAGCGCCGTCCGGCACGCCGGAGGCGGCGCAGCGTCTGGCCGCAGCGTCGCTCCCCGTTCACGGCACTCTTGCCGCGGACTATCTCGCCGGGCGAAGCATCGGACCGCTCCAAGCGGGTGATCCGCTCCGCTTCCATCCGCGCTGCTACTATCGACCATCCCGGAAAGATCGCCCGGGCACGCGTCGGGCCTGGCCGGCGATGATCGCTGTCGTCACCAATCTGGCTGGCGCGATCACGGGCGTGCATCGCACCTGGCTCGATCCCACGACGATCGATAAAGCGCCGGTCGCCTATCCACGCCGCGCCATGGGCCATCTGCTCGGCCACGGCGTTCGCTTCGGGCGCGCTGGTCCGGTGATGGTCGCTGGCGAAGGCATCGAGACGATCCTGTCGCTCCGCACGATCATGCCCGCATTGCCGGCAATCGCCGGATTGTCGGGCGCCCACCTTGCAGCCATCCGGTTCCCGCCGGATCTTCGGCGCCTCTATATCGCCCGCGACGAGGATTCCACCGGAGCAGCCGCCGAAAGCCTGTTGACCCGCAGGGCTGTCGAGGCCGGGATCGAGGCTATCCCGCTGGCGCCGATGCTCGACGATTTCAATTCGGACCTGCACGGCCTGGGGGCGGATCGGCTGCGGGCGCATCTGGCCCCTCAACTGCGGGACGAAGATGCCGAGCATCACCTTCTCCTGTCCGGCTGAAGGCCGGGAAGCGGGAGTTCGGCATTGTCGTCACCGGCGAAGCTGTGTCGCACCATAGGCGCCATTTTCGCTGAAGAGGCCGCCCCCACGCCTTCATAGAGGGCGACAGGAGCAGCAGGCGTCCAGCGAGCACAACGGACGACGGGGCTATTTTCCGCCGCGGCCGCGAGCGGCCGCTTTGCATCGCGAAGCAAAATAGCCCCGTCTGTCCGTCCTCCGCTTTGCTTCGGCCGCCATCGCGCGCCCGAAAGGGGCGCGCGCACGCTTGGCGCTTGGCGGTGTGCGCGCTGCCCGGCCCGCTGCCTTCCGTCGCCATGAAGGCCGCGAAGGTCGCGGCTCCCAGACGAAGGCGACACCCCATGAACGACAGCAACGACATTCCCGCTGACGAACCCGAACACGCCGAATCCCAGACGGCCTATCTGCTCCAGGAGATGCAGCTCTATGGCTACCGCCCCTTCGAGGATGAGCCGGATCAGCGGCCGCTACCCGAAACCCGCCTCGTCGACGGCGCAGTGGCCGATATGTTCGATGGCATCGTTTCGGCCCTGATTGACACGCGCATCGAACCCGACCTCGAGGATATCCTCTGGGGACTGGTCAACGTCTTTCACAACGGCATCCAGCGGGTCGAACGCGAACTGGACGACAATGAGGTCGCGCAGAAGCGGATGCAGCGCGAACAGGACGGCTCGGAGGTCAAGTCGGTCGAGCTGGAGCGGACGATCGCCGAAGGCGTGACGATGATCGAGCGCCGTGACACCTTCGAATATCTGCGCGACGCCGCCGCCGACCAGTACCGCACCTTCACCAAGAAGCCCTGGCTTCCCCGGTCCGGCTCGAAGGTCAATCGCAAGGCGCTGACCTCGGCGGTCATTGCCAGCAAGGACTTCATCAACGACCGCAAATGGTCCGACAAGCAGGTGCTTATGCCGAAAGGCGTCCGTATCGCGGTCTCATCCGGTCCGGCGTTCAACGATACGCGGCTGATCTGGTCGACGCTCGACAAGATCCGGGCCAGGTTCCCCGACATGGTTCTGATCCATGGCGCTACCGAAAGCGGCGGCGAGCATATCTCGGTCCTCTGGGCCGACCAACGCGGCGTGCCGAGCGTCCCCATCAAGCCCGACTGGAAACTCGGCAAGGCCGCGCCGTTCAAGCGTAATGACGAGATGCTGGCCGCCATGCCCAAGGGGCTGGTGGTGTTTCCGGGCACCGGCATCCAGTCGAACATCCGTGACAAGGCCAAAACGCTCGGCATCAAGGTCTGGGATTTCCGTCATCTGGGCGGCGCGTAAGCGCCGCCCATCGGCCACGTTCGACAGCAATCCGTGTCAACCAATCATTGACACGGACTTTCGTGTCGCCTATCTGTTGACACGTGGAAATTGATAGCATCAGGCACAAGGCGCTGCGACGACTGGTCGAAAAAGGCAGCGCCAGGGGCGTGATCGAGGCGGAACGCGTCATTGATATGATCGCCTTCCTGGTTTCGTCATCCAGCCTGGATGAACTCTCTGTTCCACCAAACTTCGGTTTCCATCCCCTGACAGGGGACCGCAAAGGCAGCTACGCCATGACGGTGACGAAGAATTGGCGGCTGACATTTACGATGGTGGACGACTCCACGATCGCGGATCTTGATTTGGAGGATTATCACTGATGGCTATCAAAGTTCATCCTTCGATCCATGTTCATCCCGGCCCCTGGCTCAAGCGCCAGATGGTCGAGCCGCATGGTATCAATGTGAAGGAGCTGGCGCAGCACTTCGGTGTCTCGCGGCAGAATCTGAGTAATGTCCTGAACGGGCACACCGGCCTGACTGCCGATATGGCGATCCGCTTCGAGAAGGCATTTGGCCTGAAAGCCGATACGCTCATGCGGATGCAGGGCGCCTATGATCTCGCCCAGGCACGGGGCCATGAGGACGAGATCAAGGTGTCAGCATTATCGAAGGCGGCTTGAAACGCGATGTTCGAAGCTCCCAATGCCGCGCGGCTCAAGATATCCATCAACGGGATTGAACCCGAAATCTGGCGCCGCATCATCGTGCCGGGCGCGTGGAACCTCGAACAGCTTCACCTGGCGATCCAGGCCGCGTTCAATTGGTGGAACTATCATCTCCACGAGTTTGAGATAGGCGGACTGCGCTATGGCGATGCCGCTCTTGCCGAGGATGGCTCGGTCGAGGGGGATGCGCGAGTCTTCGACGAACGCGCGGTGCGGATAAGGGATTTCCAGGGCGCCGGGATTGTCTTCAGCTATCTGTACGACTTCGGCGACAATTGGCGGCATCAGGTCGAAATCGAGGAAATGGTCTTTCTCGATACGCCCCCAACCCACGCAACCTGCATCGATGGCGCACGCGCTCGGCCGCCCGAGGATGTCGGCGGCATTTCAGGATATGAGCAATTTCTAGAGGTGCTGGCAGACCCGAAAGACCCCGAATACAGAGAAACCAAGCGGTGGTGCGGCGGATATTTCGACCCTGAGTGGTTCGATATTGCGATTGCCGACAAAGATGTTCGCGGCGCTTTGAAGCCGAATGTGAAGCGGCGTCTTCACCAGCCCAAGCCCAAGGCAACGCGACCTTCATCCACAGGTCGCTGACCGATCCCTTGAGCGCGGCCAAATTGCAGACAAGGCCGATCGCGCCGCTTGGGCCGCCTCTGTTCCATTCAGAAATGGATATGGTCTGTCATAGCTTCTCGGCCATTCCCGTTCGCTCCAGGGCAGCTTACCCCGTTCGATCGATGCGCTCGGCGCCTTATCGCAGGCGGCGCGCGCGCCGGCTGGCTCGTTAGTCCCACCTTGCTCCGGAAGCTGCCGGAAGCGTCGGCTTTCCCGTGGCGCGCCGGAACGACTACCAGCCATTGAACGGATTTGATCGCAAGTCGGTGGTTTGACGGTGAACCAGGTCAGCGCGAAGTCGCTCGCCGGATATCCGGGGCCTTTGGCCAGTGCCGAAAGCAGGTGTGTTTGTTTCCTGTAGGGCTGCAAGCCGGTTCGCTCCCGTTCGCGAGCCAGCCTTGTCGCTGTTCTATTCGCATCGATCTCCGTCCTGCCTCGACCGAGGGGGCGGTCCCTTCCGACTGGCGAATCCCTAAGTCCGTTCCGTTTCCGCCAGCAACCCCGGCGGCGCCGGACCGAGTTGCCGCTGCGCGGCTGCCCGCACCACTCCCGCGCCTATGGGGTCAGGCCGCCGCCTGAAGGCGGCGATGCGGACGGCACCGGACGGCCTTTGATCGGGCTTCGTCGGAGGGACGGTCCCTCGGACTTGAAGCAACGGAGCAATATCATGCAGAACATCGTCATTCTCGCCGGCAATCTCGGCGCAGACCCGGAAAGCCGCACCACCCAGGGCGGCACCAACATCACCACCATTCGCCTCGCCACCTCGCGTCCCCGCTACAAAGACGGAAAGATCGTCCGCGATGAACAGGGTCGCCGGGTCCAGGACACCGAGTGGCATCGCATCACCTGCTTCAACGGCCTCGGCAAGACGGTACAGGAGCATTGCACGTCGGGGATGAAGCTTCTGGTCCGGGGCCGCATCCATTACACCCAGTGGACCGACCAGCAGGGCAACGACCGCTATGGCTGCGAGATCATCGCCGAAACGGTTGACTTCCTGAGCCGCGGCAAGCCCGCGCAGAAGGATGAAGGTTACACCGGGAACTACAACGACCTCGATGACGACATTCCGTTCTGATCGGGACGGAGCGGCCCGGCGGAGCAATCCGCCGGGCCTCTTTATTTGCCGACGCCCGGAACCAGCCGCCCCGGATCGCCCCCGCGGAAAACCGACCTTGCGTGTCGGTCTGCGTCCAGATGCATGACACGTCCGCCATACCCTGACCATCGCTGCCTGGACCGAAGCGAGACCGGGAAGGATGAGGCAGTGTCCACCCAGCCGGACCCGGTTTGAACGAACCTCCGGCGGTTCCAATTCCTCGCAGGTGCCACCGCCGCTCTCATTGGCTCTGATCCTTGGTCAGACCCATGGCTTCGCCATCAACCCATAAAGGGTCCGCTACGCGCAGCGTGCGGCCTTCGGGCTGCGCCCGTGCGGTGATTGCAGCCATGCGCCCGACACTTCGGGAGCCTGTCGAGCGGGGATGGTCCCCGCGACGAAAGACAGGAGCCCGCAATGTCCAAGTCGCTCAACACCGTATCCGCCTATGCCTGGAGCCTCGCGCGCAGCCTCATGGTCAATATCATCGTATTCCGAACCGAAGGCGGCCTGTTCAGCGCGATGCCGGCCAGCGAATGGGACGGCGATTCGGCAAGCATCGTTCTTGAGTTCGATCCCTTTGCCCGGTGAGACGGACGCGGGGCCGCTCGTCGGCCCCGCGTTCCTTGAATGCGTAGTGGCGGATTTCCGCAGATACGCCGTTACGTAGATACGATTCCCTAGTATATTAGGTGGCCATGGGTTAGGCAGAGCGGCGACGTCCCCCGCATGAGCTTGCGGGAGATCGTCGCCACCAACTTGCGTCACATGCGTCATGCCAAAGGCTTGTCGCAGGAGGAACTTGCGGATCGTGCAGGGATCAACCGCAACTATGTTGGAATGCTGGAGCGCGAAGAACACGCGGCGACCGTCGATATGCTCGAACGGATCGCGACGATCCTCGACATTGACCCGATGGAATTCTTCCGCAAGTCGAGCTGATCTTCATCCGTTATTGTCGGGACGACCGGTGCGCAGGGTGTTCCACGACCCGCGTCTCCTTTGCGGAAGGTTCTGGCAGTGGGCGCGATTTGCGGGCCGCGCGCGAGGCGCTTATCCCATCGGTCGCATAACCGGGCTCCGTGTTCGGGACAATCGCAACGCCTCCTGGGCGCCAGGTGTCGCGCAATGACCATTCCTGCATTTGACGACGCGCCTCCGCAGACAAGACGGGTGAACCCCTATGACGAACGGCATTTCGTTACCTATCTGCGCCTGCTCGAAGCGGATGCCGAGGGCGCGCACTGGCATGAGATTGTCCGCGTCATATTTGGCCTTGATCCGGCAACAGATCCCGAGCGCGCCTGGGGCATCTACGAAACTCACCTCGCTCGCGCCAGGTGGATGACCGAAGTCGGATATCGTCATTTGCTCGAAGGGCGCCCCCGGTAGAGCCGTCGCGACCGCCGACCGGGGTTCGCTGCGCCGTGCGCGCAGGTTCGCCCGCAAGGCGTTGAATTCATGCGCTCGGGCGGTTCTTCTGGCGTGGGTGAGCGCAGGCAAGCTCGCTCTCCTGACCCCGAATGCGGGATACAGGGAGAGGTGCGATGCCAACTGCCAGCGATTGGCGGTCGCAAGCGATCGCCGGGGCAACCGCCAATTTCGATTACGCGGACTTTGCGCAGGAGTTCCTGCGGCACAACAAGAATTACCGCCGTGACTATGATCGGATGACATCGACGAGCGCGGACGGTGCACATCGGGAGGAGACCCTCAGCGCGGACTTCGTCCGGCGCTGGGGGTTGGTGTTTCCCCATCGACCCTTATGTGTCGGCCGCAGCCGCGCCCGCGCTATGGCGACCCGACGTCGCGCCAGGCACAGTCGTGCTGGCGCCTCCGCCCCAGGGTTGTGCCGCCGCGCCTGCGTTTGATCCGGCCGATCTCGGCCCGATCCTCGCCGATCACACGGACCAGAGCGGTCGCCATCTCGTTATCGACGATCCCGGTGGACGCCTGCGCCTGTGGCTGTCTGATCCCGCTATGCGCGCAGGCACGGTCATCGCTCTCACTCCCGACCGGGACTATCCATTGCGCCGGGCCGTCGCCGACCGCTTCCGGCGCCGACTTCAGGGCGCGCCGCGCGGCAAACAATCCGCCGCTTTCCGGCCAACGGAATTTCAGCGCCTGCGCCTGAGTTTCCTGCTGCACCTGTTGGGTCTCCTCGCGGCTGGTCTGAGCACCCGCGAGCTGGCCGACGCCGCGGTTTATCCCGGCCTGGAACTGCATGGTTCCAACTGGCGCGCGGCCAATGAACGCCGGCAGGTTCAACGACTGCGCGACGAGGCCATTCGGCTCAGCGAGACCGGATATCTCGATCTGCTCCGGAGCCGGTGACGCTCTACGCCGGTGCGACATTTCCCGCAGGCTGATTTTGCCCTCTCTCCCGGCATAGGCGGCATACGCCAGCCTTGTCTCCAGTACCACGCGCCTTGCCCTCGTGGCCCGCGCTTCGACGGAGACCGATCATGCAGCCTGACGCCCCAGACACTGCGCCGCGCTTTCTGCGAACCCCCGATGCTGCGAAGCGTCTCGGGCTGTCGCCGCGCACCCTGGAAAAGCATCGCTGCTTCGGAACCGGCCCCATCTACCACAAGCTCGGCGGACGCATCGTCTACACGGTTGCCGACATCGACGATTGGGCGGCGGCCGGGATGCGGCGCTCGACATCCGATCCGGGACCTGGCCTGGCCACGACAAGGCGGCACGCCAGCGGGACGCGCGGGCGATAATCCATGTCGCTAAGCAAAGCTCCCGCCCGGCAGCTCGACCTGTTCCGCCCGGCCGGCGGTGATGTCGCACCGCGCGATGCCCAGGATCTGATGAGCTGGCCCTTCTTCTCGCTCGCCAAGAGCAAGCGGGTCGCACCGATCGAGTTTCGCATGGGCGAGGTCACGATTCAGGTCGAGGCGACGCCCGAACATGGCATGGCCACCATATGGGATGCTGATATTCTCATCTGGGCCGCGAGCCAGATCGTCGAGGCGCACGACGCCGGCCTGCCGACCTCTCGCCTGATCGCCGCCACGCCCTATGACATCCTGACCTTTACACGGCGCGGAACCGGCAAAGCCAGCTATGAGCGGCTGCGCGCCGGGCTCGACCGGCTTCAGTCGACCACGATTGCCACCAGCATCCGTCAAACCACCCAGCGGCGGCGCCATCGCTTCTCCTGGATCAACGAATGGCGCGAGCGTCTCGACGGGAAGGGCCGCGCGCTCGGCATCGAGATGATCGTTCCCGACTGGTTCTATGCCGGGGTGCTGGATCACGCGCTCGTCCTTACCATCGACCGCGCCTATTTCAGCCTGACCGGCGGGCTGGAGCGCTGGCTCTATCGCATCTGCCGCAAGCATGGCGGACGGCAGGAACATGGGTGGAGCTTCGACGTCGCTCACCTCCACCTGAAGTCGGGCGTCCTCTCGCCGCTCAAGCGGTTCAGCTTCGAACTGCGCGATATCGTCCGCCGCCAACCCCTGCCCGGATACCGGCTGACCCTCACCTTCGAACTCGGCCGTCACCGGCTGAACATCACTCCGCTCCCCATCGATCCGCTCGACGCCGCCATGCGGCGGATGGGCTACCCGCCTGTGGATAAGTTGCCATGAGACACGGACTATCAGGAACCGCGACTATCGGACGATCGGGAACCCGATCCTCGGACTATCAGGAACCAAAACCACCTATAACGCAATGGAATCATTACACGATTCCGCCCCTTAACATTGCTAACTCTGAATCCTTCGGATTCATGCTAACGGGCTGCGCCCCTGTGGACGAAGCGCGATGATCGTCGCGTTCCTCAATCAGAAGGGCGGCGTCGGCAAGACGACCCTCGCGCTCCACCTGGCTGGCCAGTGGGCCATCACCGGCAAGCGCGTGCTCCTGATCGATGCCGATCCGCAGGGTTCGGCGCTGGACTGGGCCCAGGAGCGCGCGTCGCAAGGCTTGCCGCGACTGTTCAGCGTCGTCGGTCTCGCACGCGACACGCTGCACCACGAGGCGCCGGAGCTGGCGCGCAGCGTCGACCATGTGGTGATCGACGGGCCGCCCCGTGTCGCGGGATTGCTCCGCTCGGCTCTGCTCGCCGCCGATCTCGTCCTCCTGCCGGTGCAGCCATCGCCGCTTGACGGATGGGCTTCGGCCGAGATGCTGACGCTGCTCGATCAGGCCCGCATCTTCAAACCCGCGATCGCGGCGCGGTTCATTCTCAACCGCTATCCTGCGCGCACGCTGATCGGACGCGCCACTGCCGACAATCTTGCTGACCATGATCCGCCTCTGCTGCCGGCCCATGTCGGCCAGCGGGTGATCTTCGCAGATGCGCTGCGAACCGGGCGGCTCGCATCCGAAATGGACTCGGGCAGCATCGCCGCGCGCGAAATCTCCGAATTAGCGCAGCAGGTCGAGAGCTTGCTGCCATGAGCGGTCCGGGCAAATCGTCTCGGCATTTCATTGCCCGGCCGCGCGGTGTTGAATCCTGGGTGTCCGACGGCGATCGGGAACGAACCACGCCGCCAACACGCAGCGCAAACACCGCGCGGCTCACCATCGACGTGACGCCGGAATTGCGGAAGCGGATCAAGCTGGCGGCGCTCCAGCGCGGGCTGACGCTGGCCGATCTGTTGCGCGCCATGCTGGTCGAAGCCTTCCCGGACGAGGATCAGGAGCGCGCCCCATGATCGCCGCCCGCGATGATCGCACCCGCGTCGACCTGCTGTGGATCGAGAAGAAGATCGAGCGCTGGATACGCTTCGGACGCCCTGTCGAGGATCAGATGCTCGACCGGCGCCGTCGCCGCCTCGGTTTCGCTCCTGGCAGCATATTCGCCTTCGTGCGCTGGGCGTCCAACGACTTCGGCACGGTCGTTTCCCGCATCGACATACTGCGCGCGGTCCTTCCGGGGGAACCCTATCAGACCGTGCCCGGCGTCGATCCCGGCGGCGACATTCTGCTGCGGGTTTCCGGCTGGCCGAAGGTCCAGCGCGTGTTCGAAGCGATCGACGCGGTGGACGCCCTCGACATCGATCCCGCCGACGTCGCGCCGGACCATTGGCGCCACGTCCACAATCGTCTCGCCGCCCGCGAAACGCCGCGTCCCTACACGCTGGAGCGCCACCGCGCCTGGCTCGCCCGCAAAGGCTCCCTGCAATGACCTATCCGTGGAAAACGCTCGCGGCGGCCGTCGTCGCGGTCAATCTCATCGCGATCTCCATGTGGATCGATCCACCGCCGCGACTGATCTGGAACGCCAGTCCCAGCGTCCCTATCGGGTTCTACCGCGTGCGGACGGGCGACTCCGTCCCGCGCGGCGCGCTTGCCGTGGTGAAGCCGCCGCCGGACATCGCGCGGTTCCTCGCCGAGGGCGGTTATCTGCCGCTCGGCCTGCCGCTCCTCAAGCGTGTCGCGGCGCTGCCCGGACAGACGGTTTGCCGGACTGGCGACACCATCAGCATCGATGGCCGGACCGTCGCCGTCGCCAAGGCGACCGACCGGCTTGGCCGCGCGCTGCCGGTCTGGACGGGCTGCCGAACGCTCGCAGCCGACCAGCTTTTCTTCCTCAACGCCGACCGCGAGGACAGCCTCGACGGCCGCTATTTCGGACTGCTTCCCGCAGCAACCGTGATCGGTCGGGCGACGCCGATGTGAGCGTTCGCCGTGCCGCGAAATCTCTTCCACCCCGCCAAGCAAAGGAGACTGGCAATGCAACCCAATATCTTCAAACCCACCGATGATGGCTATACGGGCCGCATCCGGTTGTTCGGCATCGATGAGGTTATCGCCCTCGTTCCCGCCGAACCGAGCGATGCAGAAAAAGCGCCGGATTTCCGCGTCCTGCTCGACGACGAACATGGCCCCAGAGTCGGCGCTGCGTGGAAGGATGTCGGCGAACGCGCGGGCGACTATGTCTCGCTGGAGATCGAAAGCCCGTTGTTCGCGGGCCAGACTCTGCGCGCGCATCTCTTCCGCACCGACGACGAGGGTTCGGCTTTCCGCCTGTCGGTAAGCCGTCCGCGTGTCCGCGAAGATCGGAGCTGATCCGGTGCGCCCGCGCTGCTGCACATCGCGCCGCCGGGCGCTGTCGCTGGCGTTGCTCGCAAGTCTTGCGAGTGCGCCGGCGACGGCCATCGCGCGCGGCGAAACCGCCACGGCGCAGTCGTCGTCCGCGGTGACGCCGATCGCCGCTCATGTGGCCGAGGCATCGCGTCGTTTCGGTATCCCGGAGCGCTGGATATGGGCGGTCATGCGTGTCGAGAGCGCGGGCGATGTGACCGCGCTCTCGCACGCTGGAGCCATGGGGCTGATGCAGATCATGCCCGGCACCTGGGCGGAACTTCGCGCGCGTTATCGTCTCGGCCGCAATCCCTACGACCCCCGCGACAACATCATCGCGGGCGCCGCCTATCTTCGTGAATTGCACGATCGTTACGGCAATCCGACTGCAATGCTGGCAGCCTATAACGCTGGCCCGGGACGCTATGATGAGCATCTGGCGACCGGCCGCCCGCTACCGCGAGAGACGCGCGCCTATCTCGCCATGCTCGCGCCGATGGTCGGCGGAGCGCCCGCTCGCGCGCTCGCCAGCGCGCCCGCCGATGCGCTGGCCTGGACCCACGCGCCGCTCTTTTCCCGTCCGGTCAGCGTCACGTCCGGCACAGTTTCGACGCCATCCGTAGCGCCACGGGGCGATGCCGGAGAGATACCAGATCCAGCCCCTTCCGAAGTCGAGGATAGCCTGTTCGTCCCTCTTTCCGGTCACCAGCCGTCATGAGGCGCCCGCTCGCAGGCAGGCGTAGTCTGGGGCGCAACGGCGTTCGCTATCGCATACGAGGCCGGGAAGGCAGGGAAATAAGGGGAGCATCGCAAGATAAAAGGACCGCCAGCAGGCTCGGTCCAGATGGTTGGTTGGTCGGGGGTTTTTCGTATGGCTCCGTGAGCGGCCTGCCAGCATGTTTTCGTGAAACTGCCGAAATTCTCGTCAATCCGCGTCTGGCGGGCTTTTGCGCCGATGGTTCCAGCCTCCGATGAGCGGCCCCGACGACGAGTTCCAGGTCAGGCCTGGACGGCCCCGCGACGGAGGGACAAAAGGCCGGCAAGCGAAGTCCTTCGTCGGCCAGGTGCTGCGGGCGGCGAACAAAGGCGGGCGCGGCGGTCGCACATACAGTCCTCGCCGGAAAGGGGGCGGCGCTTCCCGCTTCGGGCGCGGCCGAGTGACAGCCCCTCGTCGCGCGCGCAGGTCATCGGATCGACGCGTCGTCGTCAAGATGCGGATTGTCCGGCACCAAGGGGGCAAATATCGTGCAGCGCCGCTTGCCCGGCACGCCAGCTATCTCGAACGCGAAGGTGTCACTCGCGACGGGGCGCCGGGCCGACTGTTCGACGCGACTGGCGACCAGGCGGACGGGAACGCCTTTGCTGATCGCTGCGAGGACGACCGCCACCATTTTCGGATCATCATCTCACCGGAGGACGCCAGAGAGATGGAGGACCTGCGTGCCTTTACCCGCGAGTTGATGGCAGATGCACAGCGCGACCTTGGCACCTCGCTCGACTGGGTGGCGATCGATCACTGGAACACCGACGACCCCCATATTCATGTGCTGGTTCGTGGTCGCGGTGACGATGGCCGCGACCTCGTCATAAGCCGGGACTATATCCGCGAGGGCTTCCGCCATCGCGCCGAGGACCGCGTGACCCTTGAAATGGGGCCGCGCACACAGCGCGAGATCCAGGCCGCACTCGGTCGCGAGGTTCAGGCCGATCGCTGGACCAGCCTCGATCGCTCGCTGAGAGATATCGCCGATCGTCATGGCGGCATTGTCGATCTGCGCCCGGACGCCAATGGTCATGGAGCTCAAAACCGGCATCTCCTGATAGGCCGCGCGCAGAAGCTCGAAGCCCTGGGTCTGGTCGATCCGCTCGGTCCCGCAGCCTGGACCATCAAGCCGGGTCTGGAAGACAAGCTGCGCGATCTCGGCGTTCGCGGCGATATCATCAAGACTATGCATAAGGCGATGGGTAAGGACACGCCGAATCCGGACGTATCGCGTTTCGCGATCCACCTCGCTCCGCCGGTCGATCCGATCGTGGGCCGTCTGGTTGATCGCGGGCTTTATGATGAACTCAAAGGGAGCGCCTTTGCCGTGGTCGACGGCATCGATGGTCGCACCCATCATCTCCGGTTCGAGGATCTCGAAATGACCGGGGACGCGAAGCCAGGCGCAATTGTCGAGCTGCGCTCCTGGGATGACGTTAGGGGACAGCGGCGCCATTCGCTCGCGACGCGCTCGGATCTGACCTTGAGCCAACAGATCAGCGCTGATGGCGTCACCTGGCTCGATCGCAATCTGATCGCCCGCGAACAACCTGTGCTGGGCGGCGGATTCGGCGCTGAGGTGGCCTCGGCGCTGGAAGCGCGCTGCGATTATCTCGAGGGGGAGGGTTTCGCCCAACGTCGCGGGCAACGAGTAGTATTCGCACGGTCGTTGTTGAAGACGCTGAAAGAGCGTGAGCTGCAACGGGCGCAGACGGAAATTGCGGGCCGGACGGGCCTCGCGCCGCAGCCGTCGGCGCCTGGGGAGCATGTCGCCGGAGTCTACCGGGAGCGCGTCACGCTCGCATCCGGCCGCTATGCCATGATCGACAATGGTCTCGGGTTCCAACTCGTACCGTGGCGCCCCGCGCTGGAGCAGAATCTGGGGCAGCATGTGTCCGGGACAATGACGCCGGGCGGCGGGGTTGATTGGACCTTTGGCCGACAGCGGGGCCTGGGTCTGTAGCAAATCTTGGCCTGCTTTCCTGACGTCAAACAGGATCGAAAAAGGATATTTGGCGCCTAGTTTAACAAATTTTCGTTGAATGTGGCGACAAATGCCCTATTTGTGGGTCGAGGAGCGGCGCAGATGCTATACAGCTTGGACATTGAGAACTTCTATTCCATCCGCGAGCGGCAGGTCATCGACCTGCGCGCGGCTGGAAACGCGCCCGACACTCCCGAACGGTTGGCACCAATCTGGGCGGGTTCCAAGGAGCGGGCGCCCAAGGTGGTCGCTATCTTCGGTCCAAACGCTTCGGGCAAATCAACGGTGCTGCGCGCACTGTCTTTTGTGGCCTGGTTCGTACGCGACAGCTTCAGCATCGCGCCCGGTGCGCGTCTGCCTTACGAACGTTTCAATGACGAAGCATCCTTGGCTGCGCCGACGCGCCTGTCGGTCTCGCTGGCCGGCCTTGCTGATCCCGAGAGTGATGATCCGAATGGACCACAATGCCGGTACGCGTATGAGGTGACGCTGGGCGGCGCGGCAGGTCAGGCGCAGGAGGTGCTGGCTGAAGCGATGTATTATTGGCCGCCGGACACCGGGCGTAAGGTTCGCCTGTTCGAGCGCGATCGTTACGGCAAGGTGACGGCGGCGAGCGCCTTTGGCCTTTCCGGCTACCGGCAGGCACTGGAGAAGGTGCTGCGGCCGAACGCAAGCGTCATCTCGACGCTTGCCCAGCTCAAGCATCCCTTCGCCACATCCATCTGGCAGGCGGCTTCACTCGTCATCTCCAATATCCTGATCGAGAAGCAGGATGGACTGGAGGATCAGATGGTGCGCCACTATGCTAGCAATCCGGCGCTGGTCGATGCGCTCAACCGTGAGATCGAGCGGATCGACCTCGGCATCAAGGCGATGCGACTCGAATCCGGTCCCAACGGTCCAATCGCGCTGTTCACTCATGAAGGCCATGATGGTCCGATGCCGCTCGTACTGGAAAGCCACGGCACGCGGATGTTCCTGCGTATCTATCCAATCATTCTTCAAGCGTTAGAAACCGGCGGCCTCGCGGTAATCGACGAACTGGACACCGCTATCCACCCTCTGGTGTTGCCTGAGATTCTGCGCTGGTTCCACGATCCGGAACGTAATCCGCATGATGCCCAACTTTGGATGACCTGCCATAACGCCTCCCTGCTGGAGGAACTCATCAAGGAGGAAGTGCTGTTCTGCACCAAGGACCGGCGCGGTCGCACCGAGGTCTACACGCTGCGCGACGTCCAGTCGGTCCGGCGCGACGACAATTATTATCGCAAATATCTGGGCGGCACCTACGGCGCCGTTCCCCAAATCGGATGAGGCGGCCACAACGCCGCCGCATCCCGCAGCGCAGGCGATTGTTTGTCGGCTGCGAGGGAGAGAGCGAACGCGGCTATGGAGCATTCCTCACCCGTCTGATCGAAGATCAGCAACTTGCGGTCCATCTCGATCTGGTTGTGCTGCAACCTGGCGGCGGCGATCCATGTGGCATCGTTGAACTGGCTGCTCGCAGGATCGCGCAGAAGCAGAAAAGTCGTGGCGAACCCTATGATCGCAAGATTGTGCTGCTCGATGCCGACCGGCTCGGCGCCGTCCCGGAACGTGATCAGCGTCTCTTCCAGCTAAGCCGCCGCGAGAATATTCATCTTGTATGGCAACGGCCCTGCCATGAAGCCACGTTGCTGCATCACATCGACGGATGTGAACGCCTTGATCCGCAAAGCACCGCAGGGGCGCTTCGCGAGTTACGACGGCGATGGAATGACTATCAGAAAGGGATGTCAGCCAACCGACTTGCCGAACGTCTGGACCTCGACGCCGTTCATCGCGCCGCGGCTGTTGAGCAAGACCTCGCCGTCTTTCTCACCGAGATTGGATTGGTTCGGTGACCGGGTCATCGGTCCATGCGGGAGGCTGTTGGATGCTGCGTCATTCCCGAGGTTCAGCGGACGATCGGTCCAGCCGTATGGCGAAATTCGATGCAAATAGAGTCTGAGACGCGCGTAATTCGCCTACGCTATCATTTGTATTTGCACGATAGCGTTTCTATTTCTTCGATCGCTCTCGCTAAGATATTGTAATCGCAATCATTGGATCCCGACCTTTAGGCAATTTGCCGGAAAGGAAGGGTTATGTCGGCTACCAAGATATTGTGGGGCCAGATCCTCGCAGTCTTCGCGATCGTTCTCACATCAGTCTGGAGCGCGACCCAGTGGACGGCCGCCGCGCTCGCCCATCAACCCCAGCTCGGATCACCCTGGTTCACCATAGGCGACTGGCAGATCTATCCGCCGCCCGCTTTCTTCTGGTGGTGGTTTTCGTTCGACGCCTATGCACCCGACATATTTCTGCACGGCGCCTATATCGCCGTCTCAGGTGGATTCGTATCGATTGCCGTCGCCATAGGCATGTCGGTCTGGCGCGCCCGTGAACTGAAGAATGCAGAAACCTATGGCTCGGCGCGCTGGGCGACCGAGACGGAGGCGCGCGCCGCCGGATTGCTGGGTGATGATGGCGTCATTCTCGGCAAGCTCGGCACGAACTATCTTCGCCACGATGGCCCGGAGCATGTGCTGTGCTTCGCGCCAACCCGCTCGGGCAAGGGCGTCGGCCTCGTTGTTCCCAGTTTGCTGACCTGGCCGGGCAGCTGCATCGTCCACGACATCAAGGGCGAGAACTGGGGACTGACCGCAGGCTTCCGCAGCCGTTTCGGCAAGGTGCTGCTGTTCGACCCGACCAATGCCGCGAGCGCGGCCTATAACCCCTTGCTCGAAGTGCGCCGCGGCGAATGGGAAGTCCGCGATGTTCAGAATATCGCCGACATATTGGTCGATCCCGAAGGGTCGCTCGAGAAGCGCAACCACTGGGAAAAGACCAGCCACGCGCTGTTGGTGGGCGCCATTCTCCATGTGCTCTATGCCGAGTCCGACAAGACGCTGGCCGGCGTCGCCAACTTCCTCAGCGATCCGGGCCGCCCGATCGAGACCACGCTGCGGGCCATGATGCTAACCCCGCATCTGGGAGACGCGGGCGTCCACCCGGTCGTCGCCTCGGCGGCGCGGGAACTCCTCAACAAGAGCGAGAATGAACGGTCGGGGGTGCTCTCGACCGCCATGTCGTTCCTGGGCTTGTATCGCGATCCCGTCGTCGCGGCCGTCACACGGCAATGCGACTGGCGCATCGCCGACCTCGTGAACGGGCCGCATCCAGTCTCGCTCTACCTCGTCGTGCCGCCGTCCGACATCAACCGCACCAAGCCGCTGGTCCGCCTCATCCTCAACCAGATCGGCCGCCGGCTGACCGAGGAGTTGAACTCCACTGCCAAGCGGCAGCGCCTGCTGCTGATGCTCGACGAGTTTCCGGCTTTGGGCAGGCTGGACTTCTTCGAATCCGCGCTCGCCTTCATGGCCGGGTACGGAATGAAATCCTTCCTGATCGCCCAGTCGCTCAATCAGATCGAGAAGGCCTATGGCGTCAATCACTCGATCCTGGATAACTGCCACGTCCGGGTTTCGTTCGCGACCAACGACGAGCGGACGGCCAAACGGGTCTCCGACGCCCTCGGCACCGCGACCGAAATGCGGGCGATGAAAAACTATGCGGGCCACAGGCTCAGCCCCTGGCTCGGTCATCTGATGGTGTCGCGATCCGAGACCGCCCGCCAGCTTCTCACGCCTGGAGAGATCATGCAGCTTCCACCCGACGATGAGATCGTCATGGTGGCGGGCACGCCGCCGGTGCGGGCGAAGAAGGCGCGATATTTTACCGATCCCCGTCTCACCCGCCGCTTGCTGCCGGCGCCAAAACCCCGGCGCAACCAGCGGCCGCCACGTCCAGACGACTGGACGGGTATCGAACCGCCGCCGCAGCCGGACAGTCCGCCTCCAAGTCAATCCGGCGGTGCGGCCGCCACGCCTGAGAATGCCGACAGCGATGACGCCAATGCCAATATCCGCCGTGAGCCGGGGCTTCCCGACCATGAGGAGGTGGTGCGTGAGGCGCCGGCGCCCGTCAACGAGTTCGATTTCGACGAACCGGATACAGCCAGCGACGAGGCGACCACCCAGCGCCGGATGCACCGCATCGCCCGCATCGCGAGCCTCGATCCCGGCGACGGCATCGAGCTTTGACAGGGAGAACCCAGACCATGCGCGTCAAACGCACTTATCGTCTGCCGCCCGATCTCGTCGATCAGATCGAGGACTATGCCGCCCGCAAGCGCGTGCCGCAGACGCACATCATCGAGGCCGCACTTCTCTCGTTCCTGTCGCCAGACGGGCCTGAGCGCCTGGAGGCGGCGCTGGCGCGGCGCCTCGATCGCCTGTCGCGGCAACTGGAGCGAGCCGAGCAGAACATCACCATCTCCAATGAGGCGATCGCCCTGTTCGTTCGCTTCTGGCTCACCACAACCCCGCCCTTGCCCGACACCGGGCAGGCGGCCGCGAAGGCCAGCGGCAATGAACGCTATAAGGCCTTCATCGAAGCGCTTGGCCGTCGGGTCGAGACGGGGTCGAGTCTCGCTCGTGAGATCACGCAGGACGTTGATTCACAGGCGAGCCGTCCCGTTACCGGGTTTGAGGACTGAATAAGTCCTACGCCCGGCTTTCTATTCCTTCGACGCCCTACGCTAAACGCAAATAGTTGTTGCGATAGCGTTTTTTCTGTCTCTTCTAACTGTCCCCATGCCCACGCGCGGCTCGCGCCAAGGCGCAATCAGGGGACGGTCATTGGCAAGCTACAGCCTTAAACCGGAGAGTTCGGCACGCGGTGCGCGGATGCTTCGCACGGCGCTGGGCGCTTCGATCGCGGGCTGGCTGGCGGACCCGAAGACCGTCGAGGTCATGCTGAACCCCGATGGCCGGTTATGGCTCGACCGGCTGGGCGAAGGCCTGTCCGATACCGGCGAACGGCTTTCACCGGCTGACGGTGAGCGGATCATTCGGCTGGTCGCCCATCATGTCGGCGCCGAGGTTCATGCAGGGAGCCCGCGCGTCTCGGCCGAGCTGCCGGATAGCGGGGAGCGGTTCGAGGGGCTGTTGCCGCCTGTCGTCGCAGCGCCGGCCTTCGCGATCCGCAAGCCCGCCGTGGCTGTCTTCACCCTCGATGATTATGTCGCCGACGGGATCATGACGCGGTTGCAGGCGTCGGCGCTGCAAATCGCAGTCGCCGACAAGGCCAATATCCTGGTCGCCGGCGGCACCGGCACCGGCAAGACCACGCTGACGAACGCGCTGCTGGCCGAGATCGCCAAAACCGGCGACCGGGTCGTTCTGATCGAAGACACCCGCGAGCTTCAGTGCAGCGCCCCCAATCTGGTGGCGATGCGGACCAAGGACGGCGTCGCCAGCCTGTCGGATCTCGTTCGTTCCTCTTTGCGCCTCCGCCCGGACCGGATTCCGATCGGCGAGGTGCGCGGCGCCGAGGCCCTCGATCTCCTCAAGGCCTGGGGCACGGGCCATCCCGGCGGCGTCGGCACGATCCACGCCGGCAGCGCGATCGGCGCGCTACGCCGCATGGAACAGCTCATCCAGGAAGCGGTGGTGACGGTGCCGCGGGCGCTGATCGCGGAGACCATCGATCTCGTCGCGGTCCTTGTGCGCGATGGCCATGGTCGTCGGCTGTCCGAACTCGCCCGCGTCGATGGGCTCAATGCCGCCGGTGAATATGCGCTGCGCCAGCTCCCCGGCCCGCTCGAGCCCGTCCGCCGGGCGGAAGACGTCCCCATCCATCAGACAGGAGAACTCGGATGACCAACGCACTTTCCCGTTTCCGCAGCACCGCCAACACGGCGATGATCGGCCTCGTGGTCGCGCTCGCCATGTCGAGCGCGGCCAGGGCGTCAGGCTCCTCGATGCCCTGGGAAGCGCCGCTTCAGTCGATTCTTCAGTCGATCGAAGGGCCGGTCGCCAAGATCGTGGCGGTCATCATCATTATCGTGACCGGCCTGACCCTGGCGTTCGGCGACACCAATGGCGGGTTTCGGCGGCTGATCCAGATCGTGTTCGGTCTTTCGATAGCCTTCGCCGCCAGTTCCTTCTTCCTCTCCTTCTTCAGCTTCGGCGGCGGGGCCGTCATCTGATGTTGGGCGGCGGAGATGAGGTCGCGGGCTTCTACGCCCCCGTCCACCGGGCGCTGACCGAGCCCATCCTGCTCGGCGGCGCCCCGCGCACGCTCGCCATCGCCAATGGCACGCTGGCGGCCGCGATCGGTCTCGGCCTCCAGTTGTGGATTGCCGGCGGCGTGTTCTGGCTGGTCGGCCATCTTGCCGCCGTCTGGGCCGCGCGCCGCGATGCGCAGTTCGCCGACGTCGCCCGCCGTCATCTCCGATACCCCGCGCATTTGCGTGTCTGAGGCGGAGCAACACCATGATGAACCTCGCCGAATATCGCCAACGCGCTGCCTGGCTCAGCGACTTCCTGCCCTGGGCCGCTCTGATTGCCGAGGGCGTCGTCCTCAACAAGGACGGCTCATTCCAGCGCACCGCGCGTTTTCGTGGCCCCGATCTTGATTCCGCCACACCGTCTGAACTGGTGGGCGTTACCCACCGGCTCAACAATGCACTCCGGCGCCTGGGATCGGGGTGGTCGATCTTCGTCGAAGCCCAGCGCATCCCGTCCGACGACTATCCCGTTTCGGACTTCCCCGACCCGGTCTCGTCGCTGGTCGACGAGGAACGCCGCGCCCAGTTCGTCGACGCGGGCGCGCATTTCGAGAGCCGCTATTATCTCACGCTGCTCTGGATGCCGCCCGCCGAGGACGCGGCCCGCGCCGAAAGCTGGCTCTACGAAGGCAAGGCCAAAGACGGGGTCGATCCCTGGGAACTGGTCAAGAGCTTCACGGATCGCTGCGCCCAGCTTCTCAATCTGATCGACGGGTTCGTGCCCGAATCCGCCTGGCTCGATGATGCGGAGACTCTGACCTATCTCCACTCGACGATCTCGACCCGGCGCCAGCGGGTCCGCGTGCCCGAAACCCCGATGTATCTCGATACGCTGCTGGCCGATGAGCCGCTGACCGGCGGTCTCGAGCCCCGGCTGGGCCGGCATCATCTGCGCGTCCTCACCGTGATCGGATTTCCGACAATGACCTGGCCGGGGATTCTCGATGAGCTGAACCGGCTCGCTTTTCCCTATCGCTGGTCCACCCGCGCCATCATGCTCGACAAGGGCGACGCGACGAAGCTGCTGTCGAAAATCAGGCGGCAATGGTTCGCCAAGCGCAAATCCATCGCGGCAATCGTCAAGGAAGTGATGACCAACGAGGCGTCGGTCCTGATGGACAGCGATGCGTCGAACAAGGCGGCCGACGCCGATGCGGCGCTTCAGGAACTCGGCGCCGACGATGTCGGTCAGGCTTATGTGACCGCGACCGTCACCGTATGGGACGAAGATCCCGGCATCGCCGCCGAGAAATTGCGTCTGGTCGAGAAGATCGTCCAGAGCCGCGACTTCACCTGCATCCCCGAAGGCATGAACGCGATCGAGGCCTGGCTCGGATCGCTGCCCGGCCATGTCTATGCCAATGTCCGGCAGCCGCCGCTCTCGACGATGAACCTCGCCCATATGATCCCGCTCTCGGCGATCTGGGCGGGCCAATCGTGCGACGAGCATTTCAAGGCGCCGCCGCTGCTGTTCGCCAGGACCGAGGGCAGCACGCCGTTCCGCCTGTCGCTGCATGTCGGCGACGTCGGGCACACGCTTGTCGTCGGCCCGACCGGCGCGGGCAAATCCGTGCTGCTGGCCACCATGGCGCTCCAGTTCCGGCGCTATGCCGGCAGCCAGATCTTCGCCTTTGACTTCGGTGGCAGCATACGCGCCGCCGCGCTCGGCATGGGCGGCGACTGGCAGGATCTGGGCGGCAGCCTCTTTGCGAGCGAGGCCGGGAAGGAAGAGGACAGCAGTGTCCTGTTGCAGCCGCTGGCGCGGATCGACGATGCGGCCGAGCGCGCCTGGGCCGCCGAATGGCTCGCAGGCATATTCGAATCCGAAGGCGCGACAGTCGATCCGCAGGCCAAGGACCATATCTGGTCGGCCCTGACCTCCCTCGCCAGCGCTCTGCCCGGCGAGCGAACGCTCACCGGGCTCGCCGTGCTACTCCAGTCGCAGGAGCTGAAGCAGGCGCTTGCGCCATGGTGCGTGGGCGGCGCCTGGGGGCGGCTGCTGGATGCCGAACAGGAACGGCTCGGCACCGCCTCGGTGCAGGCGTTCGAGACCGAAGGGCTGATGGACAGTGGCGCGGCGCCCGCCGTTTTGTCCTATCTCTTCCACCGCATCGCCGGGCGGCTCGATGGGAGCCCCACGCTCATCATCATCGACGAAGGCTGGCTGGCGCTGAACTCGCCCGCCTTCGCCCGCCAGCTCTCCACATGGCTGGTGACGCTGCGCAAGAAGAACGCCAGCGTCATCTTCGCCACCCAGTCGCTTGCCCAGATCGAGAACAGCAGCGTCGCGCCCGCGATCATCGAAAGCTGCAAGACGCGTATCCTGCTCCCCAACGAACGCGCGCTCGAGCCGCAGATCGCCCGCATCTACCGCGCCTTCGGTCTCAATGACCGGCAGATCGAAATCCTGGCCCGTTCGACGCCCAAGCGGGATTATTACTGCCAGTCCCCACGCGGCAACCGGCTGTTCGAGCTGGGTCTCGGCGATGTCGCGCTCGCTTTCGCGGCCGCCTCTTCCAAGACCGACCAGATCACCATCGGCGAACTGATGGACGCCCATGGGCAGCAGGGCTTCGCCGACGCCTGGCTGCGCCATCGCGGTCTGAACTGGGCGGCCGACCTTCTGCCCGCTTTCACAGAGGAGAATCCGCTATGACACGTCATAAACTGCGCCGCAGCATCATCGTCGGCATCGCGATGCTGGGTCTAACAGCCGTCCCAGAGCCTGCCAGCGCGCAGCTCGGCTTCGGCGGGATCGTCTATGACCCGACCAACTATGCGCAGAATGTGCTGACCGCGGCGCGCTCGCTCCAGCAGATCAACAATCAGATACAGCAGATCCAGCAGCAGGCGACGTCGCTCATCAACGAGGCCCGCAACCTCGCTTCGCTGCCGTTCAGCAGCCTGGGCGAGCTTCAGGCGCAGATTCAGCAGACCCGCCAGTTGCTGAGCGAGGCGCAGCGCATCGCCTATGATGTGAAGACGATCGAGGACGCCTTTACCGCGCGCTATCGTAATGTCGATATGAGCGCGTCCGACGCGACCCTGATCGCCAATGCCCGCGAGCGCTGGCGGGACAGTGTCGGCAGCTTCGAGGATGCGCTCCGCGTCCAGGCCGGCGTCGTCGGCAATATCGAAGGCTCGCAGACGGCGATGGCGGACATCGTCGGCGCCAGCCAGTCGGCGACCGGCGCGCTTCAGGCGGCCCAGGCCGGCAACCAGCTTCTTGCCCTGCAATCGCGTCAGATCGCCGATCTCACCGCGCTTCTCGCCGCGCAGGGCCGCGCCCAGGCGCTCGAATCCGCGCGCAACGCCGCCACCGAAGAGCAGGGCCGCGAGCATTTTCGCCGTTTCATGCGCCGCAGCGGCCAGTGACCGGGCGATAATCGAGAAGGGGAAACGCACATGAGCCGCAGCGCCAGGATCGCCGGAGTCGCGCTTGCCGGAGGCCTGTTGATGGCGACCGCTATCGCCATAGCGGTGGACGAGCGCAAACCTGCCGCGCCTCTGCCATCGCCCACAGATCTCGCGCCGTACGATCCCTTGCGCGACGAGCTTGCCCGTTGCCGCACGCTCACCATGCCGGATTCCGGCTGTGACGCGGCCTGGGAGGAGCACCGCCGCCGTTTCCTCGGACGCGAGGGTGACCGCCATGAATGATACCGGCGTCATCAACACCTTCCTCGACACCTTCAACAATTACATCGACAGCGGCTTCGGGCTGCTCGGCGGCGAGGTCGCGTTCCTCTCGACCACGCTGATCGTCATCGACATCACGCTCGCCGGTTTGTTCTGGGCCTGGGGCGCCGATGAGGACGTAATGCACCGGCTGGTGAAGAAGGTGCTTTATGTCGGCTTCTTCGCCTTCGTCATCGGTAATTTCTCCGCGCTTGCCGGCATCGTCTTCGACAGTTTCGCCGGGCTTGGCCTCAAAGCCAGCGGCTCTGCGATCAGCCTTGCCGATTTCATGAAGCCGGGAAGCGTCGCGGCCGCTGGGTTCAACGCCGGCGAGCCATTGCTCGAAGCGGCGGGAGAACTGACTGGCCCGGTCGGGCTCTTCACCAATTTCGTCCAGATCGCGATCCTGCTGATCGCCTGGGTTATCATCCTCATCGCGTTTTTCATCATCAGCGTGCAGCTCTTCGTCACGCTGATCGAGTTCAAGCTGACCACTCTGGCGGGCTTCGTGCTGCTGCCGTTCGCCCTGTTCAACAAGACGGCGTTCCTCGCTGAAAAGGTGCTCGGCAATGTCGTTGCCTCCGGCATCAAGGTGCTGGTCCTCGCCGTCATCGTCGGAATCGGGACGGGCCTTTTCGCCCAGTTCGAGAGCGCCTTCGGGGAGATGCCGACCGCCGAACAGGCCATGTCGGTCGCGCTTGCGGCGCTGGCGCTGCTCGGTCTTTCCATCTTCGGTCCGGGCATCGCGACCGGCCTTGTCTCAGGCGCACCCCAGCTGGGCGCTGGCGCTGCCGTCGGAACGGCGCTGGCCGCAGGCGGCATGGCGGTGGGCGGCGCCATGGGCGCCCGAATGGCGGCCTCCGGCGCGGCGTCCGCGATCGGCGGCGGGATGAAGGCGGGAGCAGCCGCCGCGCGCGGCGGTTCCTTCGCGGCTGGCGCGGCCGCCAGCAGCTATAGCGTCGGCTCGATTGGCAAAACCGGGGCAAGCGCGGTTGCAGGCGGTCTCTCCGCCGTAGGGCAAGCTGCCGCAAGCGGAGCGGCGAAGGCGGCGATGGCCCCGATCAAGAGCGCGGCTTCCAAAGCCGGGGACAGCGTCAAATCCAGCTTCCGTTCCGGCGCGCGTGCCGGCTTCGGCGCAACAGGCGGCACGATCTCGGGCGGCGCTGGAGCTTCGAGCGGCGCGTCCGCCACTGCGGCGCCCGCCGCTTCTTCCTCTGGCGGAGGATCACCGCCCGCCTGGGCGCAGTCAATGAAGCGCCAGCAGGCGCTGCAACGCGGCGTCACCTCCGTCACCCATGCGGTGCGCTCCGGGGATCGCGGCGGCGGCGGCATGTCGCCCGACATCAAGCAAAAGGATTGACCGCTCATGTTCAAGCGACCCTCCATTCGATACGGCAAAGCTGCGGAGCCGGAAACGCCGTACCAGCGCGCGGCGCAGGTCTGGGATGAGCGGATCGGCTCCGCCCGTGTCCAGGCCCGCAACTGGCGGCTCGCCGCCTTCGGCTGCCTGGCGTTGTCCGCCGGTCTCGCCGGCGGCCTTGTCTGGCAGGGCGCACGCGGCACGATCACGCCCTGGATCGTCGAGGTCGACAAGCTGGGGCAAGCCCAGACCGTCGCGCCCGCCAACGCCGACTATCGGCCGAGCGATCCCCAGATCGCCTTCCATCTGGCGCGTTTCATCGAGCAGGTTCGCGGCGTGCCCGCCGATCCGGTGATCGTGCGCGAGAACTGGCTGCGCGCCTATGACTTCACGACCGATCGCGGCGCCATGGCGCTCAATGATTATGCGCGCACGAATGATCCGTTCGCCAATATCGGCCGGGTTCAGGTCGCTACCGAAATCTCCAGCGTCATCCGGGCATCGCCCGACAGCTTCCGGGTCGCCTGGATCGAGCGCCGCTATTCTGACGGCAGCCTCGCCGCGACCGAGCGGTGGTCCGCCATTCTCACCATCACCGTGCAGCCGCCGCGCGATCCCGAGCGCCTGCGGAAGAATCCGCTCGGTGTCTACGTCAACGCCATCAACTGGTCGAAGGAGCTAGGCCAATGACCATGTCCGCATTCCCTCCGCGTCAGCGGTCATCGCGTATCACCGTGCTTTCGGCCTTGCTGATTTCCGTATCCACGCTGTCCGCCTGCGCCAGCACGTCGGCAAAGATCCCCGCGATACGCTATGACGACGCGCCCGCCATTGCCGCCGTTGAAATGGCCGCACCGCTCATGCCGGTTGAGATCGTCACCGTCCCCGAACCGCTCCCCTTACCGGGTCAGTTGAAGCCTGCGGAAGAGGGCGTAGTTCGGCCGGAGCCGTCCGACCCTTCGGCGCGCGTCAATCAGGCCAATGCCGCCGCACGGATGCAACCGGTGCGCGATGGTTTCATCAACGCCATTCAGGTCTACCCCTGGTCCGACGGCGCGCTTTATCAGGTCTATGCCGCGCCCGGACAGGTGACCGACATCGCCTTGCAGGAAGGCGAGCAGCTCGTCGGGCCCGGTCCCGTCGCAGCGGGCGACACGGTCCGATGGATCATCGGCGACACAGTGAGCGGGTCCGGCGCGTCGGCACGCGTCCACATTCTCGTAAAACCGACACGGTCCGATCTTTCCACCAATCTCGTCATCAATACGAACCGGCGGACCTATCATCTTGAACTGCGCGCCACGCCATCGACCTATATGGCGTCGGTCTCCTGGACCTATCCGCAGGACCGTCTGATCGCGCTGCGCACACAGAATAGCGTCGCGGCGGCATCGGCGCCGATTGCATCGGGTGTCGAGATTGCCCGGCTGAACTTCCGTTACCGGATCGACGGCGACAACGCGCCCTGGCGCCCCGTTCGCGCCTTCGATGACGGACGACAGGTCTTTATCGAATTCCCCGCCGGCGTCGCCCAGGGGGAAATGCCGCCTCTGTTCGTCATCGGTCCCGAAGGCGGCGGCGAACTGGTCAACTATCGGGTCGCGGATCGCCATATCGTCGTCGATCGTCTGTTCGCCGCGGCCGAACTGCGGCTGGGCGGCGAGCGCCAGCAGGTCGTCCGCATTATGCGCGATGACGTTCCTCGCCAGCGCAGGAGCCGGCGATGACCGGCGAGCATGATCCCCGCGCCAAGGGTGAAGGGCCGGAAAGCGAAGATGAGGCTGGCGTCGCGGCGCCGGTCGATGGCGCATCGGATGACGCACCGCAGCAGGCGACCGAGGAGGACCGCCCCCTGCAAGGGCCGCCTCTGGCTGATCCCGCGGGGTTCAGGCTGCGCGGTGAACCGCCTCGCGTCATGCGCCTTTCGCGCAAGGCCATGGCGATCTTGGGCGGCGCCGGGGCGCTTGCCGTCGGCGGCGCGCTCACCTTCGCGTTGCAGAGCCGTGATCGCAGCGGCCCGGAAGAGCTTTACAATACCGATAGCCGCGCCGTGACCGAGCAGGTCGCGACCGGACCGCGCGATTACAGCCAATTGCCGCCTGGCGTGCCGCAGCTTGGTGATCCGCTTCCGGGCGATCTCGGCGGCCCCATACTCGCCGCCCAGCAGGGCGATCCGACTGGCATTCCGGGCGATCCCTCCGCCGCCGGCCCGCAGGGACTGACGCCAGAGGAACTGGCGGCCCAGCGCGCCGCGCAGGAGCAGGAAGCCGCCATCGCAAGCCGGCTGTTTCTGGGTGGCCAGGCCGGCGCCTCAGCTCAGGCGGCCGGAGCGCCTGCATCGATGCCTGGCCTCGATCTGGCCGACCTCGGAGCGGCGACGCCTACCGTTCCCGAACCCGCAGACGGCCCGAATATGCAGCGCGCGAAACGTGACTTCGTAGAGCGCGGCCCGGAAGGCAGAACGCTCAATAGCGGCCGTCTTGTCGACCCGGTCTCTCCCCATATCGTCCAGGCTGGCAGCGTCATCGCCGCGGCGCTTATCACCGGCATCCGTTCCGATCTTCCGGGGCAAGTCACCGCCCAGGTGACGCAAAGTGTCTATGACAGTCCGACAGGTCGTACCTTACTCATTCCGCAGGGATCACGGTTGATCGGCGATTATGATGCCGAGGTCGCCTTCGGCCAGCGCCGTGTCCTGCTAGTCTGGAATCGTCTCATCCTGCCCGATGGGCGCTCGATCATCCTTGATCGCCAGCCCACCGGCGATCCTTCCGGCTATGCCGGCCTTGAGGATAAGGTCAACGAGCATTGGGGCGGCATATTGCGTGCGGCAGGCCTCTCCACACTTCTCAGCATCGGCGCTGAACTGGGAACGGACTCCGATGATGATATCGCCCGCGCCATCCGTGACGGCGGGCAGAACACGATCAATCAGGCGGGTCAGGACATTGTCCGCCGTCAGCTCAACATCCAGCCCACACTCACAGTGCGGCCCGGCTATCCGGTCCGGGTCCTTGTGAGCCGTGACCTCGTGCTGGCGCCGTGGAGACAGACACGATGACCAAACTCAAGCTCGGAGATCTGGCGGAGGACAAGCCGGTCCGGCTCACCATTGAGTTGCCGGCCTCCGTCCACCGTGATCTTGTGGATTACGGGCGGGTGCTGGCGAAATCGACGGGTGCAGCGCAGCCGGTCAGCCCGGTGCGGCTGGTCGCACCCATGCTCGAACGGTTCATGGCGACGGATCGCGGGTTTTCGAAAGCGCGTCGTGAGATAACTAGGCCATCGTGACCGCTGACCCGATCTGATCGCGTCTAACTTTCTGCTCGAACCTCGATGCGGGGATGACCGGCCAGGATCTCGCAGATGATCTCGAAATATGTTGCGCCTTCGCCCCGTTCCAAGGCAGCGAGATCGTCATTGATGCGGGCGACGTTGTACCGATCAGGGGCGTCCATTTTTGCGCGGTAATAAGCGCGCGTCGCTTCCACCCCAAGATCGGTCCGGTTTCTCTCCATGCCCCGCCAGATCAGGACGACCGGGCCGCTCCCCTGCAAGGCGCCGTAACCGCCATAGAGCATGTCATCGAGCGCATCGAGGCTCGGCCCCAGCTTCCAATCCTCACCGCCCATGAACACGCGGTTGATCTCGTCATAGAAGGACGGGATGTCGTGGATATTGCTTCCGTCGATGACGAAGGTTCGAGGCGTGGACCTACCGCTCAAGAACACCCCCCATATAGTCACCCGCGACAGCGCCAGTGAGCACAGACAAGGCGCTCCGGCGCCGCACTACGCGCAATTCTACCAGAGTCGCTTTGCAGCGAAGCTGTCGAACAACGCTTCGTTCGACGCGAGGATCATGTCCTCCGATTGAGCCTGGGCGATCAGAAACCGATCAAAAAGATCTTTGTGGGCAATCTTCATCTCACCCGCAAGCCTGGCATGGTGAACGGAAATCGGCAGTTCGGTAAATCCCTGCGATGCGATGATCGTCTCGAACTCTTGCGCCAGAAGCGCCGCGTCGGCCAACTTCCCGATCCGAAACTTCGTTGCGACTTCCATTGCCGAAGTCGCGCTCACGGCAACGCTGTTCACATCATCGGCAATGGCCTCCCGCGCCGCCGGGCTGAGAGCTTCGTCCCCCGCAAGCCACCAGATTAGAGCATGGGTATAGAGGAGACGTTTCACCCCAGACCCCACCCCTTCTACTCGTCGTCAGGCAAAGGGTCGTTGAAACGGTGATCCAATGCGATCTTGCCCTTTAGCGCTCCAAATCGACGTTTGCCTATTGGAGCAACGGGAACGAGGCGCACGACAGGCCGGCCCCCGCGTGCGATCACGACGTCACGGCCATCGAGCGCGGCGGCGATGAGTTTGGATAGGTTGGTCTTTGCATCGTGGACAGAGAACGGAGCCATCAGAATCTCCCTTAGCCAAGAATATAGCTAATTTGGTTACTCTCGACAGGAGGATCTCTGCATTGGCCGAGGCGCTTCGGTGGATGCGGCGGATCACCGCTTCGCGTTATCGCCCCATGAAGGCGTCGAAATTGGCCTTGCCGTCCGCCTGAGCCACCGCGATGTCGGCATTCGCACATTCTGTCCCGCGCACCATGCCGTCGCGGCATTGCGCGATGATCTGGCGGGCCTCGTCCAGATTGACCTCGAAATATTGCGTTCCCCTCGGTTCTGATGAACTGACCGCGAAGGGTGCGGTTGCTGCCGGTGGCGTGTCGGCGCCCGGCACCAGCACCGGGCGCAGGACGAACCCCGAACCGAAACCGATCACGAGCGCGACGAGCGCGATCACCCATGGCTTTGCGTGCATCTGGTAACTCCTTTGCATGGTCTGTGGGACGAAGGGCGCCGGATCAGGCATCCGGGTAGCGCTCACGGATGAGTCCGAGAAACCGACGCAGCGCAGGGCTCGTGTCGTCGGTGCGCCAATAACAGCCATAGTCGATCCGGGCCTGGCCAGTCGGCTCATGAACCTCGCGGAAGATGATGCCCGGATGATTGACGCCCAGCGCCGATTCCGAAACCAATGTCAGAAACCAGCCTGCGGACACCATCGCCAGAACATTCTCACGGCTGACATCCTGGATCTCCACGTCGGGCTGATAGCCCGGTTCCGCGAGACGGGCCTGAAGCAACCGCATCAGGTCAGGGCCAGGATCCTGCGTGCCGAGGACGAAGGTCTGGCGACGCAGATCATGCCAGTAGATTCTCTCGGCATCGATTAGCGGATGTTCGTCAGGCAGGGCGACGAGCACCCGCTCGGACCAGAGTGGACGGCGTTTGACGCCAGGATCGCCAAGGTCGCCGGTGACGACGGCAAGATCGATCATCCCGGCGTGAAGCGCATGGTGCAGAAAACCGCGATCCCGTTCGACGCCATTTAGCCGCACATCGGGAAACCGGCGTTGAAACTCGACGATTGCGAAACGCAGATCGCCTGCGGTCAGTGAACTGCAAAAGCCGATGGTCAGTTCACCCGCATCGCCATTCCGCATGGCGCGCGCTCGCGTTTGGAGACACTCGACGTCGGTCAATATACGCCTAGCGGTGGCGATGATCGGCAAGCCCTCTGGTGTCACGATCGCGCCGCGCGTCCGGCGCTCGAACAATTTTACGCCCAGGCGGTGTTCGAGAAGCAGGACGTTGCGGCTGAGCGTCGCCTGTTTGATCCGCAGCAGCGCCGCCGCCCGTGAAAAGCTCCTGGTTTCCGCAGCGAGCACTGCGTAGCGCAATTGTTTCGTTTCCAGTGGCACGACCGACCTCCCCGACGGAGGAAGGGAGGGATGTCCGGCGCGGTCTGTCAGTCCGGCCCTGAAATCCGTTGCTCACATCACTTCCTCCTGACTGAAAGACCAGCGGAGGCGGCTGCAAACGAAACGGATTCTGTCATCGAAACGAAATAATTAACCTTGTCAGCTCGCAAGGGCGCTCAATCCGTGAGGATCGGCAGCATGGTTTTTACATGCGCATCAATCCGCTCCAGCACCGCTGCGGGAACGGCGTCGCGTTCTGGCAAGGTCCACCAATGCGCGTCGATGCGCTGTACTGTCTCTGCAACGGCTTTGAGCACGGCAGGCTCTGGAAGCCTCGCCCGATTGGCGAAGGCCTTCCATCGGGCCGGTCCCAGTGCCTTGAACGATCGTTCACTGCCAAGCGACAGCGCCAGACTATCTGAGGGAATATAGGGAACCGTTGAAAGCATGTCGTAGATCGGCGCCAGTGCCGGGGTGTCCCCCGCACCTGGATAGATTAACGACCAGTTCTTGAGATGCATGTCGCCGTTGCCCATCACAACCGAGAGAGTCAGTCTCCGGACGAATTCCAGCGCGGGGAAGGGTGAGATCGCGACGTTCAGCACCGATGCGATGTCGTGGAAGGCTGCACCGTCATATTTACGTGCAGGATAGAGACCGAAAACCTGCGCAAAATCCTCGATATGGACACGCTGCCCACCGGCTTCGCGATCGAAACGCCGAACGAGGAGAACTTGTCCCTCGGCCAGCGTATCAAACTCTTCGGGTATCCCCTCGAACTGGTCGCGGCTAAGGAGGTCTCGCTCCGGTACGTCCATCCCGATTGCTTCGGCAAGCGCGAGATTGGCAAATTCGTTTTCCGATACGCCAGGAAAGGCGGTGGACGGGAACTTGGCGATATATTGTCCTTCGCCATCACCAAGCGGCAGCGTCAGACCGCCGCCCTTGCCGGCGTTTTTCATCACCGAGAGCTTCATTTGCACGCCCGCCAATGAGAAACGAGCCTTGCGTGGTCCATGTGAGGCTGTTGTGGTGACGCTGGCTTGTCCGTCAGAGGGCAATACACGCACAGCGCCGGGCAAGTCAGCGCCGAGCGCCGCCAGGAGATCAAAATCATTGCCCGCCCGCACAGTGCCGGCGTGGTGCTTCTCCATCGCTGCGCGCAAACGGTCTTCGGGCAGGAGATTGGCGAAAAAGGCCGGCAAGGCGCCAGAGACAGGACGCGGGTCTTTACGCAAATCCCCTGATGCCGAGCGAAGGGACAGGCTCAGAACCGGAACGCCGCCCGTCGCGCGATAGGCCGGATCAAGGCTGAAGGCGCTGAAATCACCGGGCGTTCTGACGATCGTGCCGACCTTCACGTCCTTCAGCAACACATCCAGGGAGGTTATCGCCTCAGCGGTTGGCAAGGCTGTCATCACCGCTCTTCCGGTTGCGGGCTGAAGGCTGGGCGATCATCGTCTGTCTCCGGATGCAAGAGCGCCGCCACGGCCGGCGCCACCGCCTGGGGCACCAGCATCATCTCAAGGCCGACCGCCCGGGCGATGTTGATCAATGTCGTGGCGCGCGCCGCCGCTGCCCCTGTCTCAATGTCGCGATAGCGCGGGCGTGATATGCCGGCGAGATCAGCGACTTGTTCCTGGGTCAGCCGCGCGGCCTGCCGCGCCCGCCGAAGCTGATCGCCGATCTCTTTTAACAGGTCGTCTTCCATTTGATGCCTTTGCGGATCGATCGACTCATAATTGATCCGAATAGGTATCATATAGACGAATGACAATCAACCAAAGATACTAAAACATATCATTGCTGTGTCGAATGGTTCGTTTTCAGATCATCATGTCCAGTCGAGGCGTGGATGGCCGGTAATGTGTCAGCTCATCACCACCACGCCGCCGGCAAGGTGGCGTGCGCGCAAGTTCAGCAGTTGCTCGATCTGCGGGACGGCTTCCTCGATCCGGTTGGTGTGGAAGATCGCATTGACCTCAAGCCTGCCCAGCGCCGTATTGGCGAGCACGATCTTGCCCGAGCGGTAGAGATTGATCTGGTCGACCACTTCGGCCAGCGAAGCGCCTTCGAAGATCAGCAGGCCGCGCCGCCAGGCCGTCGCCTTGGCGCCGTCGATCTCGCTGCGACGTGTTCCGCCATCGGCTGCGACGAACACCTGTTGATTGGCGCGCAGCATGATGGGCTGATCGCCTCCACGGCATGTTACCTCTCCATCGACACAGGCGATGCGAACGCCGCCATCGAGGCGCTGGACGTTGAAGCTGGCGCGCCGTGTCGAGGCCTCCACTGCGCCTGCCTTCACCCGGAACGGCGCACTGCGTTCCCCGGCGGTGATGAAGGCCTCGCCGACCACGAGACTGATGCCGTTTGCACCGTCGCGGGTCGTGTCGAGCAGGGATATGGCGGTGCGGGAATTCATCTCCACCTTGACGCCGTTTACGGGCGCAAAGGCGTATCGCTGCCCGATTGCGGTCCGGTGGTCCGCGGTGAGCTCGGCAAAGGAAGGCCAGAGGCCGAGCGGCGGTCGGGCGACGCCCAGCGTCAGTGCGGCGAGCGCTGCCGTGCCGCCGCCGGCCAGAACAGCGCGGCGGCTCACCATGGCGGGCTTCTTGTTGTGCTTCGCCGCGACGGCGTAATTGCGCACGCCGGCAATCTCACGAAAGGCGGCCTCGTGCGCCGGGCTGGTGGCGCGCCATGCCGCAAGCCGGGCGGCATCGTCGTCCGTCGCTGCGCCGGAGGTCAGGCAGACGAGCCAATCGGCCGCTTCGACGAGCAGGTCGTCGGCGTCATCTTCACGGATCTCCCGATCCGTCATCGGCAATCCGAATCCAACGGGCGCGGCCATTGCGCGGTCTGCATCCTCAATTCTTTCTCCTCCTATCGGGTAGACACGCGAGCGGCCCGCTCAGCGAAAGGGTTTTTTCGCCGGGTACGACGCGCGCAGTGCAAAATGGCGCCGCGCAGGTCCATCTGGATCAGCCGCACCGTCACGCCATAGTGCTCGGCGAGTTGCTCATGGCTCATCGTGCCGGTGAAACTCTCAATGAAGACGTGGCGCTGGCGGGGCGTCAGTTCACCCAGCACTTTCCAGACATGGGCGAGTTCGCTGCGCGCCAGGGCGATCCGTTCCGGGCCGGGCGCGTCATCGGGGATCGACAATATGTCTTCGATATCCTGGCTGCCCAATACGCGGCGCTGTTTCGCCGACAGGGTCGCGGCCATGTTGATCGCCGCGCGATAGATATAGGCGTCGGGGTCGTTGACGGGCGCGTCATCTTTGAGATCGCTGAACTTGATCCAGGTCTCGTGCAGCGCTTCGCCGGCCAGGTCCTGCGAGCCAAGACGCGCGGCCAGGCGATCGCGAATTTGGGTGTAGCGGAGCGCCAGCGTTGTTTTGAGACTGGCCCGCGTCGCGCTCATTGACGCCGCCTCCCGCCAGGCCGCGCTTCACGTCCCGCAAAACGGTCGGTTTCCACTTCGAAGCGCATCGACCGGCTTAGCCCCTCGGGCGGCGGGCTGCTGATAAGCGTGCCGAACAGGATCTGGCGGACGCGGGCGTCCCAATCAGGTTCGGAACTGCCGCGCATCAGGCGCACCTCATCGATGCGGCCGGTCGGATCGACGGAGACGGCGATCTCGATGCGAAAACTACGCCCCTCATAGGCGCCGTCGCGCTTCAGGCGCTCGAAGATTTCCGTCTGAACGCGCTGGGCATAATGGTTGTAGGCGCTCGGATCGCGGCGACCGACCAGGCGCGGCGCGCGAACTTCCGCCATGTCGAGATGGAGCGCGGACGGGCTGGCCGTCACCGCATTTCCGGCCCGGTCGGTCGGTGGCGGCTGGCCCGCGACGAAAATCACCGCGGAGTTGGGGCCGGTGAAGCGCGCCGAGAGGCCGGTGCCTTGCAGCAGATGCCGGAGCGCGGCAGGCGCGGCATAGACGCCGCTGAGCGGTGTGGACTGCCGCGCACCGGCGAGGCTTTGGCGATAGATGATGTTGACGCCGCTCACGGTCGCAAACTCGGCAATCGCCTGCGCCACGGGTTGGGCGGGAATATCGTAGCGCCGCTCTTGCATCGCCGGCGCTGTCTGGGCTGCCGCCGCCCCGGCCATGCAGATCGTGAAGACGATGGCGGCAACGAGCAGAAGCCCTCGTCCGCTTCGCCTGACTGCAATGAAAGGGATGCGCGCAACCCTTGTCATCCGAGCCTGAAGGTCACCGGGAGGACGACGCTGAGCTGGCCGGGCCAGCCTTCCGGGAAAGCCGGGAGGGGCTGCGCGCGCATGACCGCGGCCACCGCTTCCCGGTCGATGTCGGTGGCGCCGGAGCTTTCTCCAACCCAGGCCTCGATCACTCGCCCCTCACGCGACATGGTGAAGTGCAGCATGACCACGCCCTCGCGGCCTGCATCGCGCGCACCGGCGGGATAGAGGCGGTAACGCGCCAGATGAGCCTCTAGTCGCCGGCGATAAGCGAGGACATCGGCGGTCGGGAGATTGGCCAGATCCTGTGCGTCGCCCTGCGCCTCGGCACTGGCGCGCATCCCATCTGACTCAGGCCCGGCAGCGCGCGGCAACGGGTCAGGATCTCCGGTCAGGCCGGACGCCTCCGGGGGGCGTGGTTGCGACAGAGCCTCCGCCATCTCGCCGCGCTGGGGCCTGTCGTCGCGAGCGCGTCCGTCCGCGGGATCAAGGGGGATGAGTTCGACGATCAGTACCGAACCGCGATCGCCGCCGGCGACGTCGCGAACAGGCGTGCCCTTATCCCAGGCCCATAAGAGAGCAGCCCCCATGGCAGCGTGCATGGAGAGCGAGGCGAGCCAGCCTATCAGTCGTGTCGAGACCTCCCGACTCATCGTGCGTCTGTCATCCCACTGTCATTCAAATGCTCAGCCCGTAGGCAGAAATTATCGCGTCTTCGTGACAGCTGGCCGGGCCGCAGAATTCTTTCGCGATGCCGGGCTGAAGAAAAATGCCTCGAAGCGAAAAAAGTCTTTCGTTCGATGTCGCGAGATTGGTCTTCCAGTCGAGGACCATGACCATGAACCCGAATATGGCCATCAGATTGGAGACGCATGACGCGGATAACAGGGCGATCGCCTTGCCATCCGTGCGTGCAGTCGCGCCCCATCGTCACGCGGTTGCCGTCCGTGAAGCGGCACGCCCGGCGGTCTTGCGGCAACGCTTCAAGCTCGGTCCGCTCGACTTCGATTATCGGGCTTTTCCGCGCCAGCGCGTTGTTGCGCTCTCCTCCACCGACGCGACCGTCCACATCGTCATGCCGATCACCGGGACGGCCGTGGTGGTGACGGAGGGGAAAGCGCAGACGCTCAGCGCTGGTTCGGCGCTGCTCCTTGGCGCCATTACACGGACGGCCGTTGTCTGCGCCGCCGGTTCGAGCGCGCTCTTCCTGCATATTCCGCGCGCCGCCATCCAGTCGGCCGCCTCGCGCGTGCTTGGCAGTCCGCGCCGTCTCGCGGCGATCGATCATCTGTTCGGCTGGTCTCTCGACGATCTGGGCGCCCAACTGCCGCGCGCTTCGGTTGCGGCGGAGCCCGGCCAGGACGATCGCGTGCTCGAGCAGCGCACGCTTGATGGACTGGTGAAGCGGTTGCGCGAGGATGCGGCTGCTGACACGCTCTTTCCCGTCGCGCGCTCGGTGCAGCGGGCCGTCGAGCATATCCGCGCCAACCCGCAGCACAGTTGGACGATCAACGATTTGGCGCCGATGGTGGGCGTGACGCCTGGCACCTTGCGCCGGAACTTCCGAACCTGCCTTGGAAACACCGTTACCCAGCTCGTTCAGCAAATCCGCATCGAGTGGGTGAGAGCCCGCCTCGAAAGCGTGACCGAAAGCCGATCTATCAGCGACATCGCGCTCGCCGCCGGCTTCGGCGCGCCAGGCGTGATGAGCCGGACCTATCAACGTCACTTTGGAGAAACGCCGAGCAAGACCCGCGCGCGGGCCTTTCGCGCCATGCGCGACTGAACCTTCCTCCCGCCCCTGGGAGACAATATTCTCTTCAGCGTCCCGACGAATAGTCAGGGCGCAATTTCTGCTGCAATGAAGTAAAAATACAATATTATTCGACATAAATTACTATCAAGTGATTCGCCTGTGGCATTACGATAATACGTATACCAGCGATCCCTGTAACACAACTTACATACTAAACGACCTAGGCGAGACGAAACGCATTTGTTCATGCGTTATGTCTTGAGACTCTCCCGCATCCCTTCTTAAGAGCGCATCGACAACTGGCGCTGCAATGCAGCACGAATCTTTGCGTGCGCCAGCCATGGGACGACAGCGACCGATCGCCGTTCGGCTCCAAGCCGTGGCGGCGCTTCCGGCAGGGGGTACAGGTTTTGAGGTTTGAAAAAGATCACCGGCGTCGCGCTGTGAGCCATGTCGCGCTTGCCGTCGCCATAGGCCTGATCGCAGCCCCGGCATTCGCCCAGGACGGTGTGGCCGGCGACGCCACGGGCGCGCCCGCCGATGCAGGCGCTCAGTTCGACATCATGGCGTTTCAGGTGAAGGGCAACACCGTCCTTGCGCCTGACGATGTCGAGCGGGCGATCCTGCCCTTCATGGGGCCGGGACGAAGTGAGGCCGATGTGGAGGCCGCACGGGCGGCTTTGCAGAAAGCCTATGAGGATGCCGGCTATGTGGCGGTCTCTGTCTATGTGCCTGAACAATCCGTCGACGGCGGGGTTCTGCAACTGGCTGTTCAGCAACAGGCCATCGGCCAGCTGCTCGTCGAAGGCGACACGGGACGCGCCGATGCTCTGCGCGCGATGGCGCCCTCGGTCGCGCCGGGCCAGACGCCCAACCTGACCGCCTTCCAGCGCGATGTCGTCGCGCTCAACAGCAATCCCAATCGCCGCGTCACGCCGGAACTACGTGCCGGCGAAGCGCCCGGAACGCTCGATGTCGTCCTCAAGGTCGAGGAAAGCTCGCCGTTCCATGCCTCTGCGGAGCTCAACAATTTCAGTTCATCGGCCACGACCGATCTGCGGGCGTCCGCGACAATCCGCTACGACAATATGTGGGGACGCGGGGATTCCCTAAGTCTGTCCGCTCAGACCGCCCCCGAGCGCACCGACGACGGCACCGTCTTGTCCGGCAATTATCTGATGCGGTTGGGGCAAGGCACGCAGCTCCTGCTCTATGGGGTCCATTCCGACAGCGACATCGCGGTGGTCGGCGGGACCAATGTCGTCGGCAAGGGCAACATGATCGGCGCCCGGCTGATCCAGTCGCTCGGGTCCAGCGAGGGCTTTTATCATTCGCTGACGCTCGGTTTCGACTGGAAGGACTTTAAGGAGGATGTGATCCTCGGTTCCGACCGTGCGTCCGCCCCGATCGAATATTTCCCGGTCATGGCGAGCTGGCGCGGCGACTGGGCGGGCGATCGCTCGAACAGCAATATCACCGTTTCGGGCACCTTCGGCATCCGCGGTCTCGGCGATCCCTGGGAGCGCTTCGACGCCAAGCGTTACATGGCCCGCCAGAGCTTCATCGCCTTGAAGCTCGACGCGGAGACCACGCGGACGTTCGGACCCGATCTTCAGCTCAACGCGCGGTTCTCCGGCCAATGGTCGCCCGATCCGCTGATCTCGAACGAAGGCTTCTCGCTCGGCGGCATGTCGAGCGTGCGCGGCTATTATGAGTCCGAGGCGATCGGTGATTATGGCTTTGCCTATCAGACCGAACTGCGCTCGCCGGATTTAGGCCGGATGCTCGGCAGCGAGCTCATCAATGAGCTGCGGTTCCACGCCTTTATCGACAGTGGCTATGTCGGCATCCACCAGCCGCTCGAAAGCCAGCTTGCGACCCGCAACACCTGGCTTTCCAGCGCCGGCCTCGGCGCACGGCTCAAGCTCTTCAACCATCTGACCGGCGCGATCAACGCCGGTGTTCCGCTCAGGTCGGGTTCGGAATCCGAGTCCGGCGACATCTTCGTTCGCTTCCGCATCCAGGGGGAATTCTAATCATGTCCGTTATTGCACGTCTCAAAAAGGGTGCGGTTGCCGGTGGCGTCGCGCTGGCCGCGACTGTCGCATTCGCCGCTCCGGCTCATGCCTGGTGGGAGGCCGATTACAGCTATCGCACCAGGATCAATCTCAACGTCGACGCCGCCGGCATCACCGGCGAAGTCACGCGCGCGCCGGTGCTGGTTCGCCTGCACTCGGGCAATTTCAGCTTCAAGGATGTGAAGGCGGACGGTTCCGACCTGCGCTTTGTCGCTGGCGACGATCGCACGCCGCTCAAGTTCCACATCGAGCGCTGGTCGCCGCAGGACGAGCAGGCGCTGGTCTGGGTTGATGTCCAGGGACTTCAGCCGGGTCAGGCGTCCGCGATCTATGCCTATTATGGCAATGAAAGCGCGGCGGCTGCGCAGGATGCAGCCGGCACCTTCAGCGCCGACTATCGCCTTGTCTATCACTTCGACAACGAGGGAGCTCCTCGGGACGCCACCGCCAATGGCGCCCACGCCACTGGCGGAGAAGCGCGGAACGCGGGCGGCCTGATCGGATCGAGCCTCATTCTCGATGGCGCGAACCCGGTGACGCTGCCCGCGTCCGCCTTCGCTTCCGGCCCGCTTTCCATCAGCTTCTGGGTAAAACCCTCGGGCGATGGCGCGATCTTCAGCCTGCCGGGTGCGGTGAGCCTCGTCGCGGAAGGCGGCCAGCTGTTCATCGACGCCAATGGGACGCGCAGCAATGGCGGCGCTCTGGCGGCCGATAGCTGGGCCAATGTCGCGCTGGTGAACGACGGCGCCAAATCGACCCTCTACATCAATGGCCAGCCTGCGGGCGAAGTGGCGGGCGCGCTCGCGGCTGCGACCGGCGCCGCCGTCATCGGTCAGGGCTTCACCGGCGAGATCGACGAATTCCGCGTGGCCGGCGCGGCTCTGCCGCAGAGCCTGTTCCAGCTCGCCGCCGCCAGTGAAGGCCAGGCCTCGCGTCTGGTGACGACCGATACGCCCCAGCAGGTCGAGACCGGCGGCGGCCACAACCATTTCGGCATTCTCTTCTCGGCGCTGACGCTCGACGCCTGGATCGTCATCATCATCTGCGCCTTCATGCTCGCGATCGCCATTGCGATCATGATCACCAAGGGCTTGCTGATCAGCCGCGTCCGCAGCGCGAACGAGGCCTTTATCGACGCCTATAGCCAGCTTTCGCGGCGCGCAGGCGATCATGATGGCCTCCCGGCGTTCGATCCGGGCAATGCCGCCGCGGAGTCCACGCTCGGTCGTCTCTACAATATCGGGCGCCGCGAGCTCACCGAGCGCCTGCGTGAAGGCAAGGCCACCGGCTCTCGCTTTGCGATCCGCGCCCAGTCGATCGCGGCGATCCGCTCGGCCCTCGACGCCGGACGCGTCCGCGAAAGCCAAAAGCTCAACTCGAAGCTGGTGCTGCTGACCATCGCCATCTCGGGCGGCCCCTTCATCGGCCTGCTCGGCACGGTGCTGGGCGTCATGATCACCTTCGCGAGCGTTGCCGCTGCCGGTGAGGTCAACATCAACGCCATCGCGCCGGGTATCGCCGCCGCGCTGCTCGCCACCGTGGCGGGCCTTGCCGTCGCGATCCCGGCGCTGTTCGGCTACAACTATCTGCTCAGCCGGATCGAAGAACTCACCGCCGACCACGACATCTTCGTGGACGAGCTGGAGAAGCGCATCGCCGAGACCTGGCAGGACACGCCGGCTCCCGCACCCGTCCCCGCCAAAGCGGCCTGACCCCAACTTAAGGAGATCAGGCCATGGGTATGCAGGTCGGTGGCGGCAAGAAGCCGTATAATGAAATCAACATCACCCCGTTCGTCGACGTGGTGCTGGTGCTGCTGATCATCTTCATCCTGATGACGACGGCGGCAGTCCAGGGGATCAAGGTGGACCTCCCATCCGCCTCCTCGGCCAAGACGCTCGAGGCGCAGAAGAGCCGGGTCATCGCGGTATCGAACGACGGGACCGTGTCGATCGACGCCATCCCCGTCTCGATGGCCGAACTGGAGAGCCAGTTGCGCTCCTCGATCGCCACGACGCCGGACTTGGCGGTGATCCTGCGCGGTGACCGCGCCGTCCAGTACGACAAGGTCATGCAGGTCCTCGACCTTTGCTCGAAGGTCGGCGTCCCCAGCCTTGGCATGGCGTCCACGCGCCCGCCGAGCGCGAACTGAGGCGGAGGGAATGATGGACCATGCGTGTCAAACGCTCCCGAAGCCACTTTCGTCGTCGCAATCGGCGGCCCTGGTTTCTGCTGGCGCTGGCGATCCTCTTGACGCTTGCGGCGATCTCGATCGTCCGGCTGACGACCTAGGGAGGCGATCATGGCCGCAGGCGCATTGATCGCCCCCGGAAGCCCCAATGGGCCCCGGGGCCGCCGCAAGACATCGCCCATCACCTTCGGACGCGTGCTGGTGGTGGTCGGCGTCGGTCTGGCGCTTGTGATCGGCTATAATTTCCTGGGCAAGCAGACCGTCTCCGATCGTCCCAATGAAATGCGGACGACGCAGGTGATCCTGCCGCCGCCACCGCCCCCTCCGCCGCCGCCCGAACCGCAGCAGGTCGAGCAGCCGCCGGAGCCGACCATCGCGCCGCCGATCGAGCAGCCGCTCGATACGCCGCCGCCGCCCGACGCCAGCAATGATCCAGCGCCCGGCGACAATGCGCTGACGGCGCGCGAAGGCGCGGGCCCGAGCAATTACGGGCTGGCGCGCGGAGACGGATCAGGCACCCGCATCGGTGGCCGCCCCGGCGGCGGCAATCCGTTCGGGGCCTATGCCGCGCAGGCGCAGAGCTGCATCCAGCGGGCCGCCCAGGCTGACCGTGAACTGACACGCGGCCGCTATAGGGCCGAGCTTGCCGTCACCATGGCCGCCAATGGGCGGATCGCCGACGCCCGCGTCAGCGGGGTTGATGACCGCCGCGCCGCGCGCATCCGTGAGGTGCTTTCGGGAACGACCTGCCCGCCGCCGCCGGCAGGGCTCCCGGTCATGCGCCTCGAAATCAACAGCCGCTCGGGAGGCTGATCGCATGTCCGCGCAGCACCCAGTGACCACTCTCTCGAAGGGGATAGACATAATGACGAAGGTTCCCGGCCAGACAGGCCGCCTTAAATCTCTGCTTTTGGCGGCGTCCGCTGGCGCTGCGCTTCTCGGCTCGCCGGCGTTCGCGCAGGACGATGCGGGCATCGATCCGCGTCAGCTCATCGAGCAGATGGTGGCCGAGAATATCATCACCCGCGAACAGGCCGATCGGATGATCAGCAATGCTCGGGCCGCAACCGTCCAGGCGCGGGCCCAGGCGCCGGCGCCGCTCCCGCAGCCCGGTGTCGCCGCTGACGGCACCCAGACCGTGACCTATGTCTCGCCGGTGGTGCGCGAGCAGATCGCCCAGCATGTCCGCGCCGAGCTTGGCACCCAGGCGCAGGCCGAAGGCTGGGCACGTCCCGGTGAGACGCCGGAATGGACGCGCCGCATCCAGCTTTATGGCGATGTGCGGGTGCGCGGCGAAGCGCGCCGCTATGACGACGCCAATGGCGACATCTTCTGGGACTATGGCGCGATCAACGGCGGACAGCCGCAGAACGTCAACGCCAGCTCGACCGGCTATATCGATGCGCCGTTCCTGAACACGCTGGAGGATCGCCAGCGCTTCCGCCTGCGCGCGCGTCTCGGCGTCAAGGCCCAGATCACCGACTGGATCACCGCCGATATCCGCCTCGCGACGGGTGCGAGCAGCTCGCCAGTCTCGACCAACCAGACGATGGGCGCCGACGGCAGCGGCAAATATCATCTCTGGCTCGACCGTGCCTCGATCCGCCTCGCGCCGACCGAGAATGTCGCGCTCGAGTTCGGCCGCTTCGCCAATCCGCTGTGGACGTCGGATCTCGTCTTCGACAACGACATGAACTTCGACGGCGTCGCGATCTCCGGCCAGGGCGCTGTTGCGAATGGCGTGCGTCTGTTCGGCACGCTCGGCGCCTTCCCCGTGTTCAACACCGATCTTAACTTCGGGACCCGCAATGCGCCCACGATCATCGATCCGGAAACGGGCGGCGAGATCGGCACCGGGCGGCCGTTCAAGAGCGAGGATCGCTATCTGTTCGCGGCGCAGGCCGGGGTCGAGTTCAACCCGACCGAACAGCTCAATGTGAAGCTCGCCGGCGGCTATTATCATTTCGACAATATCGCCGGGCGTCTGTCCGAGCCCTGCTACTGGACCGAGCTGGTCTGTTCGACCGACGCCCTGCGTCCGGCCTTCCAGCAGCATGGCAATACGATGATGGCGCTGCGCGATCCGCTTTATACCGGCTCGCCCAATCCCGAACTGGAACCGGATAATCAGTATTTCGGGCTCGCGTCCAAGTTCGAGCTGCTCCACATCCGCGCCCAGGCCGAATACCGCGCCAATGAACGCTTCGGCGTCCGGCTCGAAGGCGATTTCGTCAAGAATCTCGGCTGGGACCGTGATGTGATCTCCGCCGTCGCCTGGAACAATCTCGGCCCCAATGGTGACACCTATAACGGTGGCTACGACGGCGGCGATACCGGCTGGCAGGCCCGCCTGACCGTGGGTTCGGTGATGAACCTCAATCTCGCCGGCGACTGGCAGGCGAAGCGCGGCGACTGGAACGCCTGGGTCGCCTATCGCCGCCTCGAAAGCGACGCGGTGGTCGACGCGTTTGCCGACAGCGACTTCCACATCGGCGGCACCAACAATCGCGGCTGGCAGATCGGCGGCAATTACGCGATCGCCAGGAACACCATCCTCGGCTTCCGCTGGCTGTCGGCTGAAGAAATCGCGTCTGCGCCGTTCAGCGTCGATCGCGGCTTCATCGACCTCATGACGCGGTTCTGAGGCCGACATGTCCACGTCAACGCTCCTGATTGTCTCGACTGCGCTCCGCTCCCACGGCGCCGGCCATCGCAATCGTCCGGTTCCGTCCGGCCCCCTCAACGGGCGGGACCGGGCGTTGACGCACCTTTTCCAGATCTCCGGCGCCGCTACTCGCCTGATCCGGTCCGGTTCCCCCAAAGACGGACAGGACCAGGTTGCGGTGCAGGAGGCCGTCATGGACCGGCTATGCCAACGGCCGGCCCGTGCGGCGGGAGCGGCGCTGGCCATCGGTCAGCGCCCGCTCACCCTTTTCCCGAACCCGCGCACTGGTTCACGCCAGTTCCTGCGCCGCGCAGTGACGGCGGGCTCGCCCGACACGCTCTTCATCGGGCGAGCCTCGCTTGCGCTGGCGTCTTTCGCCACCCTGTTTCTCGCCGGCAGCGCGCTTGCCCAGACGGCCGAGACGAGCGCCGAGGCGCCCCCGCTGGCGATCGAACTCGATCCGGCCGAAGTGCGCGCGCCCGCGCCGCAGCGTATCAGCGGCTCCGGCCCGCAGCCCTGTGTGATCGTCGATATCGCCGGCACACGCGCCGGGCATCTCGATTGCGCGACGGGCCGTCTTCAGGAGGCGGCGCGCGCCGCCCAGGCTGAAAGCCGCGCCGGGCTTGAAGCGCCGACGCCGGGCGCCGGCTCGCCCGATGTTCAGGTCGGCGTCGCCCATCAGGCCGCAACCCGGCTGCGCATGGGTGATGCGCTGGGCCGGTCGGTCCATCCGGAGCGGCCGAACAGCCGTCCGCCCACGACACGGGGACCGCGCTGATGACCCGCGCAATTCTTGCTGAGGAGCTTGGCCGCACCGTCCCATGGGTGCTGGCCTTCTTTCTCGCCGCCTTCCTGCTCGGTGACGGCCCGCCCGGCGCGGCCATCCCGACCTCTCGCGACATTCAAGAACATGCGGCCGCCACGCCTGCCGCAACGATGCTGGAGCCAAAACAATGACGAACACCAACCACTCGCTTCGCACGCGTCTGCTCATCGGCGCTTCGATCGGCTCCCTTCTGCTCGCCGGCGCCGCCGAGGCGCAATCGAACCGCATCGGCCAGGGCCGTGGCGGCGGCAATCCGGCGGCAGCGGCCGCCCGCGTCGCGCAGGCCGAAGCGCAGCGCGTGACCGAGCGCAACAGCGCCACCCAGCGGGCAGTCGAGGCGATGCGCCGCGCGGCGCAGACCCGCGCCCAGATGAACGACGCGCAGGTGCAGGCACGTATCGCCGCGCAGAACGCCATCAACACTATCCCCAACGGCATCGGCCAGGGCGGGCTTCGGCAGGCGCCCGGCATCGAGATCGATCCCAATCTGTGGCAAGGCGCCAATGATCCGGTTGAGAGCGCTGGCCAGGACGGGCGCACCACGGTCACGGTCGATCAGGACCAGCAGCGCGCCATCCTCACCTGGGACAGCTTCAATATCGGCCGTGAAACCGATCTGGTGTTCAACCAGGCCTATGGCGCCGACGCCGTCGTGCTCAACCGCGTGCGCGACGCCAGCCCCTCGCAGATCCACGGCACGCTCACCGCGCCCGGCACGGTGCTGATCCTCAACCAGAACGGCGTGCTGTTCGGCGGCACGTCCGTGGTCAATGTTCGCAATCTGATCGCCTCATCGGCCAATATTCTCGACAGCGATTTCCTCGACACCAATCGCGGCATCTATTCGCAGCTCTCCGGCGCCAACTATCTGCCCTCCTTCCGCGATGCGGGCGGCGCGATCACGATCGAGGCCGGAGCGCAGATCACCACCCATGCGCCTGCCAGCGCCACCCAGGGCGGCGGCTATGTCATGCTCATGGGAACCGAGGTCACCAACGAAGGCAGCATCGTCACGGCAAAGGGCCAGACCCTGCTGTCGGCCGGCGATGATTTCATCATCCGTCGGGGCTACGGCACCGAGGAGAACCAATATTCGACGACACGCGGCAATGAGGTGCGCGGGCTGATCGATGCCGAGTCCACCAGCGGGACAGTCATCAACCGCGGCCTGATCGAAGCTGCCCAGGGCGACATCACGCTGGCTGGCCGCACGATCCGGCAGGAAGGCGTTCTCGTTGCGACCACCGGCGTCAACCAGCGCGGCACGATCCATCTGCTGAACAGCGTGAGCGACGCCGAGGGCTCGGTGACGCTCGCCAGCGGCTGGGAACTGAGCGATGTCGACGGCAAGGTGGTGGGGTCCGGCGAAGGTCTCACGATCATCCTGCCGGAGCTGGATAGTGAGGATACCGCGCTCAACGGCCAGCGGGACTCGCTGATCGAACAGAGCGAGACCGCCAATACCAATCGCTATACAACCACCAATGGCGGGTTTGACGATCGCTCGCTGCTCGCCGATCGCCTGGACCAGTCGCGCATCGAAATTGTCACCGGCGGTGACGTCGTGTTCGAAGGCCGATCGCAGACCAGCGCCCAGGGTGGTCAGGTCGCGGTGCAGGCGGCTGGACGCATCACCGCCGAGGACGGGGCGCTGATCGACGTCTCGGGCGTTCAGGGCATCGCCCTCGACATGGAGTCCAACTCCATCCTTGTGAACATTCAGGGTAATGAGCTGCGGGATTCGCCGGAGAACCGCGAGAACGCCAATCTGCGTAGCACCGACGTCTGGATCGATGTGCGCGACCTGGTTCTGCTTCCGGACGGCACCGGCGGCTATGAAGGCGATCGCTGGTACACTAAGGGCGGCCTGCTCGAGGTGGGTGGTCATCTGAACAATATGGCCCATGGCATCGGTGAATGGGCGGCGATCGGCGGCACGATCACGCTCGCTGCCAATGAGGTGGTGGCGCAGCGCGGCGCGACCTTCGACATATCCGGCGGCAGCCTCGACTACCAGGCCGGTTGGGTGCTTTCGACCCGTGTGCTGGGCGCAGACGGCAAGCTCTATGATCTCGCCAATGCGCCGGCCGGCATGAAGATGGTCGCCTGGGGCGATGCCTTCGTGCGCGAGCATTCGCGCTGGGGCGAACAATACACCCAGGTCTGGTCCCACCCGATATCGGGCGCGCGCAGCGTGCGGCGCTGGAGTGATGGCTATACGGTCGGGCGCGACGCGGGCCAGCTCATTCTCTCGACGCCGACCGCCATCATGGAAGGCGATATCATCGCCGAGGTGATCGAGGGCGAGCGGCAGGTCAATGCGCGCGCCGATGGCATCACCGATGGCTATGATGTGGCGCAGCATACCCGCGCGCAGCCGGGGTCGCTGGCTTTAGGGCGCTATGACCTGTTGGTGAGTAACACCAACCCCTATTCAGTGGAGGTGAAGATCGCGGATGTTGCGAGCATCGCTAAGCATCTCGCGACGGGGGACGCACTGCCTGAAGAGCGGAACGGCACCGCCTGGCTCGACGCAGGCCTGCTCAATCAGGCTGGTCTCGGCGGTCTCAACATCGAAACAACCGGCGTGATCGCCATCGACAATCCCCTGACACTGGCCGATGGCGGGGCGCTAAAGCTGGTTGCGCCAACGATTGACTTCAATGCGGACGTCACCGCCCATAGTGGCTCGATCAATGCGACCAACCGGGCAAGCAATCACTATGGAAGCAGCGCACAGGTTCTCCTGGATGGGAATGGGGGCTCGCTTATCGCGGTCGGTGAAGGCGTAACGCTCGATCTCACCGGCCTGTGGGTCAATACCGCCCTCAATGCTTCCGACACTGGAAAGCTGGGTTATCTCGATGGCGGCAAAGTCACCCTGGCCTCTACCCATGATCTGGCTCTGGCGGAAGGCAGCCTGATAGATGTTTCATCTGGTGGAGCGATCCTCGCCCAGAATGATACAAGGGGCGGAGCCGGCGGTGACGTTTCGCTCGTTGCGGATGGCTATAATGCTATTGTTGCGCCGGATGGCACGCTCCTGCTCGACGGGGAAATACGTGGCGTCGGCGTGCTGGGCGGCGGCACGCTACATCTCGAAACCGGCAAGACGTTCACTGTTGGCGCGGCCGATGAACAGGGCGGCACACAAGTCGATACTGCGATCTTTCAGACCGGTTTCGCTAGTTACGAGTTAGTCGGACGCAAGGGCGTGACAGTGGCCGATGGCACGGATCTGTCCGTAGTCATGCCGGTGTTGCTTTTTGGCGAATTCGCGCCGGATGCGGCTACCGGCGCGCCGCTGTCCGAAGCGCTCGACCTTTGGACGCCACCCACCTATTTGGAAAATCCGGTAGATGGCGTTTTGACCCGGCGGGGGGGAGCAAGCCTGACTATCTCCGCCACGCTGGGAGCGCCGGCTGGAAGCGATGAGGCTATTGGCGGAATTCTCATTGGACGCCAAGCTGCGATAAATGTCGATCCTGGCCAATCCATCACGTTGCTAGGCAAAAATATTGCGGTCGATGGCGGCCTTTACGCTTGGGGAGGCAATGTTACGCTGGATGTTCCTCGCCTGGCGACAGCCGTTTCTGATGGCTACGGTTCTCCCGAACCGGGCCTGATTCGTATCGGCAGCGAAGCTGTGATCGATGTCGCCGCCCGCTCTGCTACCGCCGTGGACAGGCTGGGGCGCCGTTACGGCATTGTTGCGGATGGGGGAACGATCGCCCTCGGTGGCGGCCTTGATTGGGAGGACACCGGCTCGGCCAAGGCTGCGGATGCGTTCATCGTCATCGAAACTGGTGCGCTACTCGATGCCTCCGGTACGCAGGCGACACTCGACCTTCCTTCTACGATGGGTATGCCCTCTATTACGACGCAGGTTGTCAGTGACGGCGGTACGATTGTCGCCAAATCCAATGTCGGGCTCTATCTGGACGGCACTGTGAAGGCCGAGGCCGGCGGTAAAGGCGCTGCGGGCGGAACGCTTGGCCTTGCGCTGGAATCGGCGGCCTATCGTGTGGGGGAAGCGTATGCGGACCTGCTCCGACCGCGTGAATTCATACTGTCGCAGGAGCAGGGCGAAAGCCTGCTTCCTGAAGGTTTCGGCGTCAATGGAGTTCATGGTGACCTTGTCGCGGGGACCGGATATTTCGGAGCCGACAGGATCGAGGCTGGCGGTTTCGACAACGTCTCGCTGTTGGTGAACGGCGCGCTGTCGTTTGACGGTAGCGTCACACTCTCGTTGGGCCAGAGCGCTCGTTTTTATGCGGGCACATATGCGCTGACGGTCGCCGCCGCAGAGGATAGCCGGGTATCCATTGCGACTCCTTACCTGCGCCTGGCCGGCACGACGCGCATAGGTCCTGAGCATTATGAGATGCCTTCGCTTCACTGGGGCGACGGCATATCGCAGGCGCCAACGAACGCGCTGTTCTCGGTCGTAGCCGATTTGATCGATGTGCGCGATCGGGTAGGCTTCGGCGCCCGCACTGCCGATCAATCGACCGGTGAGATATTGGATCGGCGCGGCTTCGCGCAGATCGATCTCACCAGCCGCGGCGACCTGCGGATGCTTGCAGGCACGCCGGGGCGCGGATTGCCGACCAATGCCACTACGGAACTGTCTTCCTCGGGCGACATTACCCTCACAGCAGCGCAAATATATCCGGCAACGGGTGTCGGCGGCAGAATCATGAGTGGCTATCAGGGAGAGGGTGAGGCTTTTCGGGCAGGTAGCAGTTTAACGATCCTCCGCTACGACGACAGTATTGCCGAAATGCCCTATTCCGCTTTTGGCATGCTAGCCTTGGGTGCCGAAACCATCAATCAGGGCGGCGTGGTGCGCGCGCCCTTCGGATTGATTACGATCGGTTCGACCTTCAACAGACAAGTCACGTCCTTGGTCAACCTGCTTCCAGGCAGTGAGACCTCGATCAGTGCCGCCGGACTGACGATGCCTTATGGCGGAACTGTCGACGGCATCGAATATGACTACAATGGTTCGCCCGTTGCACTCACCGCCATCAGCGGTACGGACTGGGGTCATGGCCTCGAAGTGAAGTCCGCTCGTCTCGATGTGCAAAGCGGAGCGCTGCTCGATCTTTCGGGCGGTGGGGATCTTGCCGGCGCCGGCTTCATGAGCGGACGGGGCGGATCGGTGGATATCCTCAAGACCGCGCTGATCAATGCCAACCCAGGCTATGGCGCGAGCGCGAGTGGCAATGCCGTTTACGCGATAGTTCCTTCAAGCAGGTCTTCCTACGCTCCCGTCGCGCCCGATGCTGGGTATGGGAATCCGGTGGTTGGGCAACAGATCACAATCCTTGAGAGCGTACCCGGTCTCGCTGCCGGCACATACACGCTGATGCCATCCAGTTACGCGCTGCTGCCAGGCGCCTTCCGTGTTGAGATCGGTGCGGGAATGACCAGCGGCTATTCGGGTGTCAATGCGATCGGCAACGGCTCTTATCTGACGCAGGGTACACTCGGCATCGCCAATACCGCGATACGGGATACCCTGCCTAGACGGGTGACATTGACTTCCGCGGACGCTGTACGCGCGCATTCCGGCTACAACGAGATGGGCTACAACGCCTTCGTCGCGGCCGATGCCGCCCGACTGGGCATGCCGCGCGCGATGATGACTTCCGATGGCGGGACATTGGATCTTGCGTTCACCCGCGGCACCGACAGCGCGGACGGCTTGGCGCTGCGAGTGCTGGGCGACGTGAATCTTGCGGCTGCGAAGGATAGCGAAGGCTACGCTGGCGCGGTGCAGGTGCGTGGCATCGGCGAGGTCGTGGCGACCGGCGCGCAAGCATCGGCGGGGCTGGATTCCGCGTCGGTTGATGCGGGCGCGCTAAGTGCGCTCGAAGCGCCGCGCCTCATCCTCAATGCCACGCTGTCCAGCCTGTATGGCAAGAGCGGCCGCTACGTCACTGTGAATGGCGAGGGTTCGCTAACCATCCGCAGCGGCGCGGCGATCTCCGCCGCCGACATTATTATGGCCGGTTCAAAGTCCATGGGTAATGACGGGGGCACGTTGACGATCGAGGAAGGGGCCACTCTCAGCACCATTGGCATGGGTGAATCCAGCTATGATTCCGACGACGGCTATATTTTCGGCGGCCTCGGCGTGCTGGCCCTCTCCAACGGGTGGTTCAATCTGTTCCTTCAGGAAGAAAATCCCAATTCTCCCGATGGCCTCTACGTTAATGTTGGAGCATGCGTGACCGATGCTTGCGACCGGACGACGCAACTCCTGTCCGAAGGGACCATCGCTCTTGCGACCAATCGCGTGCTCACCATCGAGAAGAAGGTGGCATATGGTACGCGCAGGCTGGTACTGGGCGTATCCTCGGTAAATCTGGGAGAGAGTGCGGCGCTGGCGGCAGCCGAGGCAAGCGGACAGTTGCCGGATGGGCTGGAACTCAACCAGACCCGCCTTGCCGAGATCCTGGCGGGGAATAACGCGACGCACGCGCCGGCGGTCGAGATGCTGGAGCTCAATGCAACAAGAGCGGTCAATGTCTATGGCGCGGTTGACCTTGATGCCTCGTCGCTCGATCAACTCGTGTTCGGCACGCCTGCTATCTTTGGTTATGGCGCCGATAGCGATGTCGCGACGATCCACGCGGGCGAATTCATCTGGACCGGCACGGACGGTGAGGCAGGCGCTCCGGTCGCCGGTCTGCTGGGTAAGGGCATGCTTGATATCCGGGCGAACTCGATCCTCTTCGGTCATGGGGCGAACACCCAATCTTCCACGGGTATCGATGAGCGGCTTGTGCTCGGCTTCGGGCAAGTCAACCTCACAGCAGCCGAGCGTATTGTCAGCAGCGGCAAAAGCATGCTTTCGGTCTATGAAACACGCGGCGACTATGTGACCGGTAAGGGCTGGGATTATCAGGGCGGCAACCTTGTCGTCACTGCTCCTGTGCTGACCGGGGAAGCCGGATCGATGCTCACCGTGAGGGCAGGCGGCGACGTGAGCGTGATGGCGCCGGAGGGCGTGGCGGGTGAGGTCGCCAGCGATGCGCTGGGGGCGCAGCTGGCGATTTACGGTCGCAACCTTTCGATTGACAGCGCGGTGATCCTGCCATCGGGAAAGCTCACGCTGTCGGCAAGCGGCGACCTCGTGCTCGGCGACCTGGCTCGCATCGATCTTTCGGGTCGAGCGGTCGAGATGGTTGACGTCACGCAGTATAGTTGGGGCGGCGATCTTCTGATGGAAAGCACGGGCGGCAATATCTCTGCCAGCGCCGGTTCGATCATTGACCTGTCCGCCGTCAACAATCGCGCGGGCACGATAAGTGTCACCGCACTTGGCACAGGTGCCGGACATGTCGATCTGGCGAGTACGATTCTCGGTTCCGCTACGGGCAGGGCCGATGCCGGAGGCTCCGAAATCGCCTACAACGGAGCGGAGTTGGCGGTCCAGGCGCAGTCCCTTGCGGATTTCGGAGAGCTAAACACCCAGCTTAACGCAGGCGAGGTTTTCGGAGCAAGGCGCTTTCGCATCCGACAAGGTGACCTCACCGTGGGTGACGGCGTGAAGGCGCAAGATGTTCAGATTGTGCTCGATGGTGGCAGCCTTACCATCGAGGGGACGATTGATGCCAGCGGTCAGGGGGTCGGCGCAATCCGTCTTGCGGCCATTGGCGATCTCGTCGTCAACGGCGCGCTCGATGCCCATGGCACGGGTCTTCGCGTAGATAGCTATGGTCAGATTATCGATAGCCCCAACCGCGCGGTTGTCGATCTCTCCAGCACGGCGGGTACGCTGGTCCTCGGCGACAGCGCGCGGATTGACCTGCGTGCCGGTACCGATGTGCCTGGCCAGAACGATGGCGCAGCACGGGGCTCGCTCGACTTGAACGCGCAGCGCACGGCAACGGACGACGTCGCAATAGACGTGGGCGGCATGGTAGACATCCAAGGCGCCAAGTCGATCGCCGTCAATGCCTTCCGCACTTATGACGATGCGCCGCTGGCCGATCTGCCGGACGTTTCCGGCGAACGGCCCCAGCTTGTCACCCAGGCTTATCTCGACCGGATTGACCTCGACAGCACCACCTTCATCAATTTGGCGTTGGGCAATGCAGCGCTTTCCGCTCGCCTGGCGGGGCTGGGACAATATCATCTGCGCCCTGGTGTTGAGATCGTGAGCAATGCAGCGGTCAATCCTTCAGGAACGCTGACGGTGCTCGGCGACCTCGATATGTCGGGCTATCGTTACGGACCGGAAGCCAACCGGATCGATCCGGCGCTGCGCGGTTTCGGCGAGCCGGGCGTACTGGTGCTGCGGGCCGCCGGCGACCTCAACATCCTAGGCAGCATCACTGACGGTTTCGCGCCACCCGCCGCCACGGCTGATGACGATGGATGGGTGCTCACGGAAACCAAAGGTCCTAACGGACTCGTCGGCGGCCTCACTCCCTTTGGTGGGGATATCATCATTCCGATCGACGGTGTCGTGCTGGATACGGGAACGACTTTCCCGCGGGAAGCGACGCTGAATTATGACGTGCCCGTTGGCGCTCTCACTCTTCCCGCCGGCACGGTGCTGCCGGTCGACGTGGCGCTGACTGGACAGCTCACGCTCGGCGCCGGATCTGCCCTATCCGCCAACATCTATAATGCCGATGGATCGGTGGCTTATTCTGCGGGGATGGTGCTCGACAATATGGTGACGTTGACGCCGGGGATGAAGCTGGGCGCGGGCACTGCGCTCTCCAGCAGCGCAGCGGTGGATGCCTTGATCTGGCCCAAGGGCGCGCCCTTGCCGGTCGAAATGGTGACGAACGAACGGATCACTTTGCCACGTGGGGCCCTCATCCCGTCAATGACGGACGTTCAACTTGTCGATGATCTTGGTATCAACCTCCGTCCATCCGATCAGGGATTCATCAATCGCAATTGGGCCGTGGCCCCGATGCTGGCTTCGGGCACCAGCAGCTGGAGCTTCCAACTCGTTGCTGGGGCAGATGTCGCCTCGGCTGATCGCAAGGCGCTCGATCCGGCCTCGGTCGGGACGATTCGGCTGGCAGACACCCACTATAGTGGTACGCCGACGTTCAGTAGCACGGGCAGCGAGATACTCGTATGGGCAGAAGGTAACTGGCTGGGCTACGAACCGGGCACGCCGGTTTCGGAAGAGGAGGCATCATGGTGCGAGTATGACTCGACATTGTGCGCCATGCAGGAAGTCGGTGGCGAGATACTCGTCTGGGCGGACGGCAACTGGCTAGGCTATGAGCCCGGCACGCCGGTTTCGGAAGAGGAAGCGTCATGGTGCGAATATGATTCGACATTGTGCGCCGTGAAACAGACAGGCGGCGACCAGATTGTCTGGGCGCCTGACAACTGGCTGGGAATGCCTGCGGGCGAGCCCGTGTCAGAAGATGAACAAGCAGCCTGGTGCGCTCCCTTCCCTGATTTGTGCCTCGTTCAGGAAGGCGGTGGGCCGAAGGTTTGGACGGGATATGATTATGTCGCGCCGGGTATCAGCGTGATCCGAACGGGTACGGGCGATCTGTCGCTGACGGCGGCGGGGGACATCCGCATGTCCTCGCTCTATGGAATCTATACTGCCGGCACGGCGACCGATCCGGGCGATGGCTACGACCTTCGGCGTGGAACCTTGCCAACTGGCGTGGTGCTTGGCGGCGATACAGATTATTCGGCCACCCTTGCCAGTTATCATGCCTGGTATCCTGACGGTGGGGGCAATCTGGCGATCACGGCCGGCGGCGATCTAGTCGGTGATATCCTGGGTTTCCGCATGCTGGAGAACGGGCAGAGCTATCAATCGAGTGCGGTCGCCGGCAACTGGTTGTGGCGGCAGGGTTCGGGTGGCGCCGTCACGGATGAAAAGATCCCGACGGCATGGTGGATCAACTTCGGCACCTATGTTTCCTCGGCAAATGGCAGCAGCATTGCGAACCCGGCAATAACCGGCTTTACCGGCTTCGGCACGCTTGGCGGAGGCAATCTGACAGTTCGTATTGGCGGAGATGCGGGCCGCACGGCCAAGCGTGGCGGTGAAAACACTTCATTTAACTATGGTGATAGTCGTAGCGAAGGCCTTGTTCTGGCTGTTGGTTCGACCGGTCGTGTGGCAGCGGACGGCACGCTGAGGCTCACCGGGGGCGGTGACATGGTCATAAGGATCGGCGGGGCGCTCAATCCTTATGTCGAAGGTGATGCCGCCAATGCCAAAGCCAGCCTCGGTGGCAGCATTGTCAACCTGCGGGGATCGACCAGTGTTGATGCCGATTCGATCGGCGCCGTACAGGCCGGCTATCGCTCAATGTCTCTTCCTAATCCGCTCGATCCGCGCGGCACCGATCCGTTCGAGACCACGAAGGCGGAGGCGCTATCGGGTGTCACACTGGTGCCGGGCGATTCAGTCTTTACGGTGCGGACCCTTGGCGACCAGGTGATTGCCGGCGCAGGCGACGCCACACGCAGCATCGGTCTCAATACGCAGCCCTTCACGGTGAATGGGGTCAACTATGGGGGCGGCGGCAACAGCTGGTTCAGCCTCTGGACCGATCACACTGCCATCAATCTACAGTCGGCAGGCGGAGACATCGCGCCGGGCAAGCATGGGATCGAAACGAGCCAGACACTGATCGCCGCGGCCGACATTGCCGACACCTGGCCGGCGATTCTGCGGGTCACGGCGATGGGCGGAGATCTCTATTTCGGCGCATCGGCAGGCATGACGAATGATCTCGTGACCCGCGACCGCCTCTCGCCCTCGCCTTCCGGCGAACTCTCATTGTTGGCAGCAGGGTCCATTTATGGTGGCGATCTGACACGTTCCTCAAACCTCGCGTCGCGCCATGTAATCAGCGTGTCTTTCACCGACACGCTCCTGCCGACACCATTTAACCCGGCATTTGTCGGACGCGAAGATGGCCGGTACAGCGAACGCGCCATGAACCTCTCGCTCGATGGTTCGGCAATCGACGCAACCAACAATGGCGAACTCAAGACGTGGAACGATACATATTCGCTCTTCGCCTTCGGACCCAACTCAGCTGCCGTCTCGTCGTCGAACTGGGCTGATCGACTTCCTGTGCGAATCTATGCTGTCGGGGGCGATATCGTCGGCCTGGGCAGTGGTGAAATGCTCAGCTTTAATTCGGGAAGTGGGCGCACCTTGTTGGACTGGTATGTCGGCGGAGGCCCGCTGCGCATGACTGCTGGGCGTGACATCGTTGCAAGCGGCACCGTGGGCGCATCCAATCTCATCGTCCACAGCAACGATACTGATGTTTCGGTGATTTCGGCCGGTCGGGACATCATCTACAGCAACTTCGACATTGCCGGTCCGGGGACGCTTGAGGTCACAGCGGGGCGCAACATCCTCCAGGAGGATCGGGGTTCCTTCACCTCGATCGGGCCGATCCGGGCCGATGATACGTCCGATGGCGCCTCGATCGCGTTGATAGCGGGCATGACCGGCGTGAACTGGGATGCGGTGCGGGACTTCTATCTCGATCCGTCTCGGCTGGCCGATCCGGCGCGTCCTCTGGGCGAACAGAATGGCGTGACCGACGAGGGCATTGTCGAGAGCGTCGGCAAGTTGGTGAAGGTCTATGACGCCGAACTCGCCGCCTGGCTGTTCGACCGTTACGGCTACGTCGCTGAGGGTTCATTTGCCGAATTCGTCTCCGCTAATGGGCTGGTCGACGCGAATGGCGTGAAGCTTCCCGCCGCACAGCTCGGGGAGCGCCTTTCGGCCCTGGGCTTCAAGGATGCGGCGACCAACCAGGGCAATCTCTCGGCCCTGCTGCGCTCGACCGATATGTTCGACTATGGCTATGCCGATGGCGCAGCGTCGCTGAATGAAGCGCAGTCCGGCTTACTGACACAGGTGCAGGAGCGGTTCGACGGTCTCTCACCGGAGCAACAGCGCATCTTCCTGCGGCAGGTCTATTTCTCGGAACTGCGTGAAGGCGGACGCGAATATAACGACGCCGATGGCCCGCGCCTCGGTTCCTATCTTCGCGGGCGTCTCGCGGTCGCTACCTTGTTCCCGGACAAGGATGCAGACGGCAATGTCATCGACCGCAGCGGCGATATCATCATGTATCGCGGCTCGGGCGTTCGCACCAACTTCGGCGGCGACATCGAAATGATGGCGCCCGGCGGCCAGATCGTCGTCGGCGTTCAGAATGTGATGACCGACGAGGACCAGAAGACCGCCGGCGTCATGACGCAGGGCAGTGGCGATATCCGCATCTTCAGCGAACAATCGCTCCTGCTCGGTCTCTCACGCATCATGACCACCTATGGCGGCAGCATCCTCGGCTGGTCCGAGGAGGGCGACATCAACGCCGGACGCGGGGCGAACACCACGGTGCTGTATACCCCGCCACTTCGCACATATGACGCCTATGGCAATGTTCGCCTCGCCCCGCAGGTGCCCTCGTCCGGCGCGGGCATCGCCACGCTGAACCCGATTCCCGAGGTGCCGGCCGGTGACATCGACCTGATCGCGCCTTTGGGCACGATCGATGCGGGCGAAGCGGGCATCCGCGTGTCGGGGAACATCAACCTCGCCGCGCTCCAGGTGCTCAACGCCGCCAACATCAAGGTGCAGGGCGAAGCCGCCGGCATCCCGGTGGTCGCGGCGGTCAATACCGGCGCGCTCACCTCGGCCTCCTCGGCCTCCAGCGCCGTCGCCAATCAGGCGGCGGAGCTGGCCGAGCGGGCGCGGCCGCAGGTTCGGACCGAGATCCCGACGATCCTGAACGTCCGCTTCCTCGGCTTCGGCGAGTAAGCCGAACAGTTTGGGCCGAATGGTCGGCCCGCTCCCACCGGGACGGCGGCAGTCCACTGCCGCCGTCCCGGACTACCTCATTCGGAGATTGTTTAATCATGGCAGACAACGCCAATGCTGCGGCCTCGACCGCTGCCCCCATGCTTCCGCTCTTCTACAAGGCCTTGCAGCCGCTCCATTCGACCGTTCACGCTGACTGGCGCCTGAAGGCCGGCGATGTGTCCTTCGCGGCCGAAACGCCATTCCTGCCGATCGTGGCGAGCGAAATCGTTGCGGCGGCACGTAGCTATCCGGTCCTATTCGCCGGCGACACCGCGCAGCCGATCGTCGTGCTGGGCCTGGAGCCGACCAATCTCTTCGTCGAGGACGGCCGCTGGGCGAGCGATTGCTACATCCCCGCTTATGTCCGCCGATATCCCTTCACCTTCGTCAGGACCGAGGAGCCCGACGGCTTTGCCCTGTCGATCGACAGCGGTTCGGATCGGGTCGTCCAGGGCGGGACTGAAGGTACGGCGCTGTTCGAGGACGGCAAGCCCTCCGCGTTGACGCAGCAGGCGCTGGAGTTCTGCACAGCGTTCGGCCGGGAAGCGGAACTGACCAAGCTGTTCACGGATGCGCTGAAGGAAAAGGATCTGCTGGTCGACCGGCGGGCGGATGCGACCCTGCCCGATGGCCGCAAGCTGGGTCTCAATAACTTCCTGATCGTCGACGCTCAGAAATTTGCAGGCCTCGATGATGAGACGGTCGTTGCCTGGCACAAGCAAGGCCTGCTTGCGCTCGTGCATCATCACCTGGCCTCGCTCGACCGCTTCCGCGCGCTGGTCGATCGGCAGGCGCTGCGTCTCGTCGCGGAACCGTCATCGTCAGGTGCTTCGAACGAACCCGCTACTGCCGAGGCCGACGCCCCGGCAAAGTCCAACAAGTCCAGGAAAGTCGTATCATGAACAGCCGTCCTCTTCTCCTCTCCGCCCTTATTCTCGCTTCCGCCTTCACAGGCGCCTCTGCCTGGGCGCAGACGGTCGGTGGCGGACAGGCACCTGCCGCTGCCCCAGCCGCGCAGCCCCTTGGCGGCCCAGTCGTGCCCGGTGTCTGCCTGCTCTCGCGCGAAGCCATCTTCGCCAATGCCGCTGTCGGCAAGGCCGCGTCTGCGCGTCTGGCCGAGCTGACCCGCGCCGCTCAGGCCGAAATCGACGGGCAGCGCCCGGCTCTGGAAACCGAAGCACGCGCACTCGAAGGTCAGCCCGACAATGCGGCCAACCGTCAGCGCCGCGAAACCTTGGCGCGCAACTGGCAGGCGCTGCAAACGCAGGCCGCCCATTCCAGCCGTGAGATCGACGCGACCCGCGCCAAGGCGCTGGAGCGCATCGCGACCGAAGCGCAGCCGGTCATTGCCCAGGTCTATCAAGCCAAGAATTGCGGCCTGCTGTTCGATCGCGGCGCGGCGCTCGGCGGCAATTTCGCCAACGATCTGACAGCGGACGTCGTGCGCGCGCTGGATGCCCGCATCCAGACCATCAGCTTCGAACGCGAGCGCCTGCCGCAGCAACAGCCAGCCGTCCAGGCGCCAGCGCAGCGATAGGCCGGAAAGAGGGAAGCGACCATGGGGACGATCCTGATTGCCCTTGCGGCCTTCATGCTGGGGGTTCTCATCACCAGCCTGTTGGCCCTTGGCGCGATCGCAATCCTCTACCGCGAGGCGGAGGCCATGGTCGATTCCTACATGAACGCCATCCCCGGCGCCTGCATCCCTCGGGGTAGCCGGGACTGGCGGCCGCGCATCATCGCCGGCGGAGGCGCCGGTGTCTGAGGGTCCGGTCGCCGGCGTTCGCGGGTTAGCGGGCTGGGTCCAGGCGATCCGTGCTGATTGCGTTGCCGAACAAAAGCGCCGGGCGCGGGTCCGGGCGGTCAAGCGGAGCCGCCCGGTCGGCGCTTTCGAGCTTCATTTCTATCGCATGGTGAGTGTCGCAGCCGCAGTGCTTGTCGGCCTCATGTTTCTGGGAGCGCGCTGATGCGGTCTACCTCCAAATCCTCACCTTTGTCCCGCGTCACACGCTGGATTGCGGCCCTTGTCGGCGCCGGGATCGCCTCGACCACGCCTGTTGCGGCGCAGAGTGTCGCGCCTTCGGCCGCGCCGGTCGAATGGGTGCGCTACGCCGAGTTCGCGACAACCTCCATCACCGGTTGGCTCGAGGCGCACAACGAGCCGGTGACAGGTCTGCGCGCCTATCTCGATGCGACCCGACCCGCACCAGACGCGGCAACCGCGCCCCTGGTCATCAAGGTCTGGATCGAGCGCGACGGCAAAATCTCACGCATCGACTATCCTGCCTTCACCCATGCGGAGGCCAATGCCGATATGCAGGCGCTGATCGTCGGCCAGCAGCTCGCGGCCGCGCCGCCGCGCGACATGCTGCTGCCGCTCCGCATCGCCGTCCAGCTGGATGCGCCGGCATCAGCTCCAGCGCCTGCCGCAAGCGAGACGTCGCTTCCGCGGACATGACCCTTACTCTTCCCCTTTCCGGCTCGATCCGATCATGATGAAGCGGTGGCTCCACGGCCTTCGCTGGCAGCGCTCCCGCCGGTTCGAGAACGCGGTGTCGCTCGCAGTCGAAGAGCTTCTGCTTGAACATGGCGACGCAGCGTTGGATCAGGCCCGCCGCAAGGCACGTCCGCGCGACCAGCCCACCCGCCGAGAGGGACCTGAGAGGCGGCCTGACGTTGACGAAATGATGATGGGCGCAAAATTCTAAGCACAAATTGTCCATTAATATTTACCCACCCTCTCGAGGGTAGCGCAGGCTAGCGATTATTCAGTCGCCGCGGCCCCGGTCCCGACCGCCCCAGTTCATCCATCGGATTGCGTAGCGGACATTCCTCAAGCGACAGGCAGCCGCAGCCGATGCAGCTCACGATCTGGTCGCGAAGCTGAGTCAGCGACATGATCCGCTCGTTGAGCATGCCGGTCCAGGCATCGGTGAAATTCCGCCAGTCCCGCGCGGTTGGAACATGGTCGTGCGGCATATCGGCCAGCGCGTCCTTGATGATCGCCAGCGGGATGCCGGCACGCTGGGCAATGCGGATGATGGCGATCCGGCGCAGGACGGAGCGGTGATAACGGCGCTGGTTTCCTTCCGTGCGCCAGCCCGCGATCAGACCCTGCTTCTCGTAGAAATGAACCGTCGAAACGGGAACGCCGCTGCGGCGCGCCACTTCGCCAACGGACAGCGCCTGCGGCATCGCGGGAGACATAAATAGTCCTTGACCTCAACAAATGTTGAGGTTGTATGAGGCAGGTCGGCTTGTTCCGCAAGCATCCATTCCGTCCGAACTCGCGGACATAAACCGGAGCCGACATGAGCTTGATCGAGCGCACGAAAGCGCGCCTCCCACACATTCGCACCATCCTTGCAACGGTCTTCGCCCTTGCCCTTGTGCTGGGAGGCTTGTTCGTCTGGCGCATGCTCAAGGCGGGACAGGCGCAGGAGTGGCATCAAGCACCGCTGCCCGTGGCCGCCGTGCAACTGGAGCCAAGGAACGTTCCCCTGTCCCTGGAAGCGATCGGCACTCTCAGGGCCGTGCGCGAAGTCGAATTGTCAGCCGAAGTTGCCGGTCGCGTTTCGGTAATCCGGTTTGATTCGGGCGCAGAGGTCGGTGCCGGGGCCTTGCTTGTTCAGCTTTTCGACGGGCCGGAACGGGCGGACCGGGACGCGGCGCGGGCAAGGGCTGCCTTCGCGCGCATGCAGGTTGTGCGCTCGGAAGAGCTTGCACCGAGCGGCGCGGAACCGCGCGAACAGCTTGAAGAGCGCCGCGCGGAACGGGATCAGGCGCTTGCGGCGGTGCGCCAGCTCGACGCCCGGCTGATCCAGAAGCAGGTGCGCGCGCCCTTTGCCGGACAGATCGGCATCCGCCGCGTCAATCCCGGCCAGTATCTCAATCCCGGCGATCCGATCGCCACGCTGACCGACCTGTCGCGCCTTTATGTGGAATTCGCGCTGCCGCAGCAGAACCTCGGGATGATCAAGCCGGGCGCCACGGTCACGGTCGCGAGCGATGCCTATCCGCAGCGGACATTCACCGCGCGCGTGAACGCGGTCGAACCCCGGATCGGCGAGGACACGCGCAATATTGCCGTACAGGCGATCCTGCCCAACCCCGACCGGGTGCTTCGCCCCGGCATGTATGTCACCGCCTCGCTGGTGCTGCCGCCCCAAACAGGTGCGCTCGTCGTTCCGGCGACGGCTATCCAGACATCGGCGCAGGGCGACAGCGTGATCGTCATTCGCGGCAAGGATGCCCGGAAAGGCGGCAAGGCGGAGTTCGTTCCGGTCCGCACCGGACGACGAATCGGCAATGACATAGTGATCGAACGGGGCCTGAAGCCCGGCGATGTCGTGGTGACGGCAGGGCAGCTTCGCATCCAGCCCGGCGCGGACGTGACCGTGACCGCCCCCGCACGAGCTGGAGGCCGCTGATATGGCGTTCACCGACATCTTTATCCGTCGCCCCATCCTCGCGATCGTGGTCAGCCTGCTGATCCTGCTGGTGGGCGTCAGTGCGACGTTCAGCCTTCCGGTCCGGCAATATCCCCGGATGGAAAGCGCGACGATCACGATCGACACGGCGTTTCCCGGCGCGACGCAGGATGTGATGCAGGGTTTCGTCACCACGCCCATCGCCCAAGCCATCGCGACCGCCAGCGGCATCGAGTATATAACCTCGACATCGCTGCAAGGCAGCAGCCGGATCAGCGCGAAGCTGGTGCTCAATGCCGACGCGGACCGGGCGATGACGGAAATCCTCGCCAAGGTGCAGCAGGTCAAGTTCCGCCTGCCCACGGGCGTTACCGATCCCGTCATCACCAAGATCACCGACGGCGCTTCGGCGATCCAGTATATCTCCTTCATCAGCGACGATCTGCCGCCGCCGCAGCTGGTGGATTTCGCGACGCGCGTCGCCCAGCCGCTTCTGACCTCGGTCCGCGGTGTGGCATCCGCCCAGATCAGCGGCGGCGCGCCGCTGGCAATGCGCGTGTGGGTCGATCCGGTGAAGCTCGCCGCGCGCGGCCTGACGGCGGGCGATATCGCGGCCGCCTTGCGCGCCAACAATGTGCAGGCGTCCCCCGGAAAGCTGAAGGGCGAGAATACCGCGATCAACATCACCGCCGGCACCGACTTGCGGGATGTGGAATCCTTTCGCCGCATGGTCGTGAAGACCGGCAACAGCGGCGTCGTGCGGCTGGGGGATATCGCCACCGTGGAGCTTGGCGGCCAGAATTATGACGCTGCCGCGCAGGCCTCCGGCCGCCCCGGCGTGTCCATCGCCATTTCGCCGACGCCGGACGGAAACCCGCTGGAAATCGTCGCAGCGGTAAAGGCGCTGCTGCCGGAAATCCAGCGCGTCGCCCCGCCGGGGGTGGAGGTTGCCAATGATTTCGACGTCGCCCATTTCGTCAACGCCTCCATCGATGAGGTCGAGCGCACGTTGATCGAGGCAGTCCTGATCGTGGTTGTCGTGATCTTCCTGTTCCTCGGCTCTCTGCGCGCCGTCATCATCCCCATCGTCACCATTCCGCTTTCGCTGCTGGGCACGGCGGCGCTGATGCTGGCGTTCGGTTTCTCCTTCAACTTGCTGACGCTGCTGGCGATGGTCCTTGCCATCGGGCTGGTGGTCGATGACGCGATCGTCGTCGTCGAGAATATCCACCGGCATATCGAGGAAGGGCTGAAGCCGTTCGACGCCGCCCTGGTCGGCGCGCGGGAAATCGTCGGGCCGGTGATCGCGATGACGATCACGCTCGCCGCCGTCTATGCCCCGATCGGACTGATGGGCGGCCTGACAGGGGCGCTGTTCCGCGAATTCGCCTTCACGCTGGCAGGCTCCGTCATCGTCTCCGGCGTGGTCGCGCTGACTTTGTCGCCCATGATGAGCGGCAAACTGCTCCATTCGAAACTGGGCGAAGGCAGGCTGAGCCAGGCCATCGAGCGCAGCATGCACCGCCTCACTACCGGCTATTCCCGCCTGCTGGACCGGACGCTGGCGGCGCGGGCGGCCGTCCTGATCGTGGGCGTCGCCATGCTCGGCGCGATTGTGTTGCTGTTCACCGGCGCCCAGCGCGAACTCGCCCCGCCGGAGGACATGGGATATGTCTTCGTGCAGACCAAGGCGCCGCAATATGCCAACCTCGATTACACGCGGCGCTATAGCGATGAAGTCGAGCGCATCTTCCAGACCCTACCCGAGTTCAGGAGCAGCTGGTTCGGCTCGGGCGGCGATAACAACGCCAATGGCGGGTTCGGCGGCGTCGTGCTCAAGGACTGGGCGGAACGGGACCGTTCGGCCGACGACATTCAGGCGGAGCTGACCGCGCGCACGGCGGCGGTGACCGGCGTCTATGCGACCGCCTTTCAGGACAGTCCCTTGCCTGCGGGCAGCGGCGGCCTGCCGGTGCAGATGGTGATCCGCTCGGCGGACGATTTTCCGCAAATCTACCAGACGCTCGAAACCATCAAGGGCGCCGCCTGGGGCAGCGGACTGTTCGCCTTCGTGGACAGCGACCTCGCCTTCGACAGCCCCGAAGCGCACATCATCATCGACCGCGCGAAAGCGGGCGAAATGGGCGTCAGCATGTCCGAAGTCGCCGACACGCTGGCGATCCTCGTCGGCGAGAATTATGTGAACCGGTTCAACTGGCACGACCGCTCGTATGACGTGATCGCGCAGGTTCCGCAGAGCCACCGGCTCGCGCCCGACGATCTCGGCCGGTTCCAGGTGAGAACGGCGTCGGGCAGCCTCGTTCCGCTCGCCACCATCGCCAGCGTCGAAATACGCCCACAGCCTAACCGGCTGCCGCAGTTCAACCAGATGAACAGCGCCACGCTGTCGGCCGTGCTGCTGCCGGGCGTGACCATGGGACAGGCGGTGGACTTCCTGCAAAGCCAGACGCTGCCCGAGGGCACGAGCGTCGACTGGCTGTCGAACAGCCGGCAATATGTGCAGGAAGGCAACCGGCTGACCGTCTCCTTCGGCTTCGCGCTGGTGGTAATCTTCCTCGTGCTGGCGGCGCAGTTCGAGAGCTTCCGCGATCCGCTGGTGATCCTCGTCACTGTGCCGCTGGCGATATGCGGGGCGCTGGCGCCGCTCTATCTCGGCTATGCCACGCTCAACATCTACACCCAGATTGGGCTCGTCACGCTGATCGGGCTGATTTCCAAGCACGGCATCCTGATGGTGTCCTTCGCCAACGAGATGCAGCGGCATGAAGGCTGGAGCCGGGTCGAGGCGATCCGCCATGCCGCAGCGGTGCGGATGCGGCCGATCCTGATGACCACCGCGGCGATGGCCGCCGGCCTCGTGCCGCTGCTGTTCGCCGGGGGCGCCGGGGCGAACAGCCGCTTTGCCATCGGCATCGTCGTCGTCATGGGCCTGCTGGTGGGAACGCTGTTCACGCTGTTCGTGCTGCCCACAGTCTATTCCCTGCTGGCGGGCGATCACCGCCCGAAGGAGCCGACCGAAACCGGCGAATACCCGGCTGAAGGGGGTCTGGCCCATGCGTAAGTCCCGGCTCTCTCTTATCCTCTTGCCGCTGCTCGCTTCGGCTTGCGCGGCCGGCCCTGCCTATGCCCCCCCGCAGACCCCCGCTGCGTCGGCAGGGCCGTTCATCACGACGGCCGACGGCATCGATCGGGCTGGCGACCTGCCCGACGATTGGTGGCGGCTCTACCGCGATCCGGCGCTCGACAGCCTGATCGAGCAGGCCCTCGCGGCCAACACGGACCTGCGCGTCGCATCGGCCAATCTCGCCCGAGCGCGCGCGATCCTGCAGGAGGCACGCGCCGGACGGCTGCCATCCACCGAGGTATCGGGCGGCGTCAGCTATGGCGATTCCACGCAGGTCGGCGCGCCGGTCGGCAACGACGCGCAATGGTCGCAGAACGCCGGAGTCGCGCTGGCGTGGGAAGCCGATCTGTTCGGCCGGATCGGGCGCGCCATCGAGGCGGCCCGCGCCGATGCCGAAGCGGTCCAAGCCGCCCGCGATGCCGTGCGCGTGGCCGTCGCTGCGGAAACGACCCGCGCCTATCTGGATGCCTGCGCGGCGGCTTATGCCCTGTCCGTGGCGCAACAATCCTTGCAGACCAGCACCGACAGCCTGCGCCTCGTGACGGCGCAGGAGCACGCCGGATCAGCCAGCCGGCTCGACGTGGAACGGGCTACGGCGGCCGAGGCGACCGCCAAGGCAGCGCTTCCGGCGTTCGAAGGACAGCGGCAGGTCGCCTTGTTCGAACTGGCGGCCTTGCTCGGCACCACTCCGGACGATGTGCCGGAAACGGCGCGGCTCTGCGCGGTGCCGCCTGAACCCGCTGCCGCCGTTCCCATCGGAGACGGCGCGGCATTGCTGCGGCGAAGGCCCGATCTCAGGCAGGCCGAGCGCCAGCTTGCGGCCGATACGGCGAGGATCGGCGTGGCGACCGCCGACCTCTATCCCGTCATCAGCCTTGGCGGTTCCGGCACCTTCTTCCGCAACGACGTGGTGCGGGGAAGCGATTCCTTCAGCTTCTCGCTCGGCCCGCTGCTGTCGTGGCGGTTCCCCAACATGTCGGTCGCCCGCGCGCGGCTGCTTCAGGCGGAGGCGCGGGGCGCGGCATCGCTGGCCGCGTTCGACGGGAAGGTCATCACGGCGCTCAAGGAGGTCGAACAGGCCCTCGCCATCGTCGCGACCGAACAGCGTCGGCTGGCCGCGCTGCGCGAGGCGCAGGACCGATCGGCGCGGGCTTACGAGCTTGCCGACAGGCGCTATCGCGCCGGTTCGATCGGCTGGCTGGACGTGCTGGTTGCCCAGTCCGACCTGCTGGCCGCGCGAGCCTCCCACGCAGCGTCCCTGCGGCAATTGTCCCTGGCGCGGGTCGATTTGTTCAAGGCGCTCGGCGGCGGCTGGTCAATCGACGGCGCACATCTTTCCGAAAGGTCGGCAAAGTGAACAAGGCTCTTCCCCTGTTATCGACGATATTGGCGTGGCCGCTGGCGGCGTTTTTCCTGTTCGGGGCCTATGGCAACGCCTTCATCTCCGAAGAATATGCCGCCGCCTATGCGGCCTGGGGCTATCCGGACTGGTTCCATTACGTCACGGCCGCGCTGGAACTGACCGCCGGCATATTGCTGATACGGTCCGCCACCCGCGCGTTCGGCGCCGCGCTCGGAGCCGTGGTCATGGCGGCCGCGACGCTCACGACCTTGGTGAATGCGGATTACGGCCATGCTGTCGCGCCTGCCGTGGTGTTCGCAGTGTCGCTCGCCGTTCTCGGCCTTTCCCTCGCTTTGAGGCGGAATAGAAGCAGATGAGCGGCGAGGCTGCGGTCATCACACTGCCGTCGTCAATCCGGGTTAAGCCGGGGTGACCACTCTTCCCCATCTGATGCTTCATCGGCAAGCTGCCGAAGCGCGTCGTTACGCCTGAAGGACAATATAACGAAAACGGCGGCGATCGCGGCGACAATGCTGAAAGCAAACCCGCTGGAATATCCCGCCACCCCGGCAATGGCGGTGACAGTGGCGGAGGTTCCGATCTCACCCAGATCGCGGCTGCTTTGTACGACTGTCATGTCGGTCCCGGCTTGCCTTGCCCTTGCGGCGAAGCGCATTGCGAGGGTCATTGCGGCGACCGATGCGCCCCCGCTGCCAGCCGAACCCAGCAGGATGGCGACAAGAGCGATATGCCTTTCGACCGGCAGAATGGCTGATGCCTGCATGATCCAGAGGCATGCGCCTGCGCAGGACAGCCCAAGACTGAGCAGCAGGACGCGCGCGATGCCCATCCGGCGCACGAGCCACGCCCCTCCGCCGCATCCAACGACCACTGTCACGACCCCGCCGATCATGCCGATTTGGCCGATGGCTTCCAGCGCCCAGCCTCTATCGATCAGGAAGAGCTTGGACAAACCAAAGACGGAGCTCGCTGTTACGGCCGTCAGCAAGGCAATAGCCAGCACGGAAACTGCTCCCGGCCGCCGGACGAAGCGTGACAGACTGGCGTGTTCCGGCCTGGTGGTTGATTGCGCCGCTGGTGCCGGCTCCCGCCACAGGAGTATCAGCACAAGGCCCGAAAGGACGATCAGTGCCATGGCCGCCAATGCCGCTTGCCTGCCCAGCATTCCGGCGAGGATCAGGCACCCGGCGCCGCCGATGAAGAACCCGATCATGGTGCCGCCGACCTGCACCGCATTGGCGCGAACCAACATCGCGCCCTCGAAATTCTCGGCGCCAAGACCGTCGGTTGCCGTGTCCTGCGTCGCCGACGCCAGCGAGGCCAGCGCGAACAGTGCGATCGCAATGGGCGTGGTCGCTTCGCCGATACCCAGTATCGCCACCGCCGCGAGGCAGAGGAACACGGTCGCCTGCATCGGAATGATCCAGCTGCGCCGCTTGCCGATCCGTCTGGACCAGTGATTGTCGACGAAGGGCGCCCACAGGAATTTCACGATCCAGGGCAGGCCGACCAACGGCAGGAAGGCTATCCCTGTCAACGACACGCCATCCCGCCGCAGCAGCGTCGGCAACGTTTCCATGGCGAGCCCCAGCGGGATGCCCTGCGCGACATAGAGCGCGCCGACCGTCGCGAGAAGCCGATAATTGTGGAAATAGGAGGCGGCGTTCATCGGGCATGCCTTTTCATTGGGCGTCGCCTCCACCAGAGCCATGGACCGGTTACGAGAAGGATCACGCACAGCGTGGCGGCGAGCAGATAGAGGCCAAGCATCACGGACCTGTCCCACAGGCCCGTGTGCAGGGATTTTGCGGCGATCATCAGCTTCATGAAGGCTGGCACGGGCCGAGCCGGAGCCATCGCGCCGGACTGGCCGTCGAAACTCACGGTCACGGACTTGTCCCAGGGAGCGGCATCGCGAACGAGGAGCATCACTGCCACCGGCCCGGCGCCGTGTCCCGGCATGATGCCCTGAAGCTCGGCACCCGGATGTGCGTTCAGCGCGGATTCCAGCATAGGCCGTAGCGGCGCCCGGGCGGCGTCGGATATCGGTCGCGCCATTGCCGCGTTTGGTCGGCCGGGCCGGCCGAACTCGCCGAGTGTCTTGAACCCGAGCAACAGGAAGCCGCTGCTCGCGGAGAGAAACAGGAAGATCATCACGACCAAGCCTGTCCATTTGTGCAGCCCGGCCAGGGGCGAGGCGCTATGCCAGGGCACACTCGTCAGTGTCCGCCAGCGGCGGCGCATGATCGCAAACCCGCTGATGGTAAGCATGATGAGCGCGATCGCCGTTAGAAGCGCGATAACCTTTCCGCCCAGCCCCAGCAGAAGGCCGTTATGGATGGTGAGCAGGATGTCCCGCGCCGCCGCTCCGGCAGGCATCGGCGCAAATATCTGTCCCGATTGCGGATCGAAGGCGACGGTGAGGTTCTCGCCATCCCGCTCGCGCACCGATGCCTGCCAAGCATGGCGGGGATCGGGCGCGGGGAGGATCAGGCCCAGTGTGGTATCGCCGTAGCGCGCCCGCAGTGATGAAATCGCCACGTCGACTCCGGCCAGTGTGGTAACGGGACGATCAAGGCGTGGTCCCGCGGCCGTTTCGGTCGCATGACAGATGAGCAGGCCAAGTCCCGTGACGGCCAGAACCGCAAACGGCACTGCGCAGGCGAGCCCGATCCATCGGTGCAGCTTCCAGAGCAGGATGCGCGTTTTCATGCTTCATGCGGACGCACGCGCGTGCCGCCGGCCGGGGTCAGGAACATCAGCCGCGAGGGGGCGCGCAGCAGGAGGCGGTGCCAGGTCCCACGCTCGACCACGCAGCTCTGTCCGCGCGCGAGCGGCAGCAGTATTTCGCCGCTTTCATCCTCGACGACCAGATCGATATCGCCTTCGACGAGATGCAGGATCTCGTCGCCGTCGGGGTGCATTTCCCAGTTGTCGGGATGAAGGTCCTCGGGCCGTTTCGGTTCGCTCATGCCCAGAACGCGCGAGGCTTTCGCCCGATTGACCTGCCGCCAAGCGTCCGGCGAACGCGGCAAGGCATCGGCACGGCCGTCGGCATCGAGCTGGACGAGCGTGCCCAGCGGATCGAACAGGGTGACGCCCATGTCAGTAGCGCGCGCGCAGCGTGGCCATGACGCTGCGCGGCTCACCATACCAGTTGTTCCAGCTGGTGCCGCCGATCGACGCGAAATAACGCTTGTCGAACAGGTTGTTCGCGTTGAGCCCAATGTCGATGCGCGGCGTGACGGCATAATCGGCGCGCAGGTTGACCACGGCATAGCCGCCCTGCGTCATGCGGACGGCGCCCTGCTGGCTGTAGAAGCTGCTCTGCCAATTGACGCCCGCCCCCAGCCCCAGCTTTCCGTCGAGCACGGGCGGTCGATAATGCGTCCACAGCTTTACCATATGCTTTGGCGTGAAGCTGGAGAACGGCAGGCCCTCATTGCCGCTTGGGCTCCCGGACGCGGTACGGTCCCGCAGATATTCGGTGTCGACCCAGGTATAGCCAGCCTGGATGGACCAACCCTCCGCCAGATCACCCTGGATCTCGGCATCGAAGCCTTTGCTCTCCACCTTGCCGTCGGCGATATAGGCACAAACCGATCCGGGCATGCAGGGATGATCGGGATCGAGCTGCGCCCGGTTGTTCTGCCGGATACGGAAGGCGGCCAGCGATGCGTTGAGCTTTCCGCCGAACCATTCGCCCTTGATGCCGGCCTCGATATTGCTGCCGGTCATCGGATCGAGAACTTCGCCCTCATAAGTCAGGTTGTTCTGGGGCGTGAAGATCGAGGCATAGCTCGCATAGAGCGAAAAGGGGCCGCCCACCTTCCAGACGAGACCGCCATAAGGCGTGAACTCGCGGTTGATCCGATATTTGCCGGTGGGCGTCTGCGGTCCGCCGATCGTGGCGCGGCGAACCGTCTCCGTACGCCACCAACTGAGCCTTCCGCCCGCGATCAGCGTCAGGGGATCGGCGAGTCTCAGGCGAAGCACCGCATAGCCGCCATATTGGGTGGTATCTGTCGTCTGCTCGCCCCCCCAACTTTGCGTCGTCGGCTCCGGTGTCGTGACGGGCGTGTCGGAGAAAAGGTCGACGGGCTGCATCAGCCCCGGCAGGTTGTAGGAAATCTGCCTGGTGTGGCCGTCCCAGTAATTGGCCCCGACCAAAATCTGGTGCCGACGTCCGAGCAGGTCGAAGCCGCCCGAAACATAGCCGTCAAGATCGGTCTCGCGGTTCCTGAAATCATAGGCCCCGCCATAAAGGATCGGTCCCATGCCGGTCGCACGATCCACCGCGCCCATGGCGCTGGCATAGGTCATGTCGCTGTCGCCGGAGATGCGGCTCACGGCGACCTTGGCTTCCCAGTCGCTGCCGAACTCATGGCGTAGCTCGGCGAACATCTGCATATTGTCCCAGTTGCGGCTCGACCAGGGCGCGCCGGGATAGCGCGAGCGGGGGATGGGCAGTTCGCCGCCATCCGCATAGCGCGGCACACCCATCAGCGTGCCGTCATCGGCGACGTCCTGCCATTTTATCGTCGCGGCCAGCACCGTGCGCGGCGCGAGATTCCATTCGATTGTGCCATAGGCGAGATATTTGCGCCGATGGCCTTCATCGTAGAAATAGTCCCGATCCTCGAAGATGCCGACAACGCGAGCGCGCAGATCGCCGGATGCGATCAGCGGAACGCTGATGTCGCCCTCCGCCCGATAATTGTTCCAGCTTCCGGCGCTCAGCGTCGCTTCCGCCGCGAAATCGCTGCCCGGGCGCTTGCGGACCAGGTTGATCGTACCCGAAGGGTTGCCGGTCCCCTGAAGAAGGCCGCTCGCGCCGCGCAGAATCTCCACGCGGTCATAAATCGCCATGTCCTCGGTGTTGACGGCCTCGTTCCAGCCCGAGGTCGGAATGCCGTCGAAGTTCAGCGTATCGATGACGAAGCCGCGCGAATAATATGCCGTCCGCAGCCGCGTGCCCGGCTGAACGGTGACGCCGGGCGCATTGGTCATCACGTCGTCGAGCGTGATGAGCCGCTGCTCGTCGAGCCGGTCGCGATCGATGATGCTTATCGTCTGCGGGGTCTCGGAAAGTGTCAAAGGCAGCTTGGTGCCCACGCCCGCACCTTCGGCGAACGCGGCCGTGACTATGATCTCGTCGGTTTTCGAGTCCGTTTCTTCCGCCCGCGCGGTTCCGGCGGTGGCCCAGCCAATGGCGAGGCAAGCCACGCCCGCGGTCAATCGCACGATAGTCTTCCGATCCACTCTTTGCCCCATCTTCGCTAATCACTCGCAATAGCGAAGCGAATAGGAGAAGAGCAGCGATCTGTCTTTCCGATCGCCGGACGGAAATTTCAGATTCCGGGCGCCTCGAGACCGGAACGGTTAAGGGTGCTCGGCAAGATGCCGAAACGATGGCGGAAGGCCGTGGTGAAATGCGGCAGCGTATAGCCGACTCGGTCCGCCGTCAGCGTGACGCTGAGCCCGGATTCGAGCAGCCGCCATGCCTCGCGCAGTCGCGTCTCACGCAAATATTCCCCGATGCTTTGACCGAAGAGGCGCCGGAACCCGGCCGTCATCCGACGTACGTTCATGCCACAGTCGCGGGCCAGGCGATCCAGCCCCGGCATGTTGGCGGGGTCGCGGTTCAGGCGATCGCGTAATTCGTGCAGCCGCCTGACTTCGAGCGGCGTTGCCAGACTTACCGAACTGTTGGTGGATGGCCGCGCCAGCGTGTCGAGCGCCAGCGCTGCCAGTTCGAGCGCCTTGCCGGCCAGGTGTAGCCTCCGGGCCACGCCCACATAGGGCGCGTTCAGAATTTGCTCCGCAATAGCCTGCATCGCGACGGGGCACGTCGCTCGATGATGGGCCATGCCCTCCGGCAGAAGAGCATTGGCATCACCGAGCAACTCGTCGGCAGCCTCTGCGTCCAGATGCAGGGTCAGATATTGCAGCGAGCTGAGGCTGGCGAAGCGATGGTGAAGCTGCCAGTCGTGACGGCTGACAAACAAGTTCACGCTCGGACCGGACTCGCGGGCTTGTGTCTGACCCGCGATTCCCACTTCGATCGACCCTTTGAGCAATATTGCCAGCTTGATTCCCGGGCGCAAATTCTCGATCGCCTCGGCTTCTTCCGCGAAGTCGCGATAACCCGCACCCACCGACAGCCCTCGCGCCGCATGGCATGACCAGAATGTTGGTTTGAGTGCGCCCGCTTGCACAGCGTTATGAAACCCCTTGCAACGCCTCCATGTATACTATTGCGAATTAATTGCAATATGCACTCAACGACAGCCGAAGCTTCTGCCGGCAAGGTCAACGCGCGGAGATGTGCCCGCGAACGAACGATACACGCTCGGAAACGCTGGCAAGTGGCAGCGGCACGAGATCATATCCCAGGGCGGCATATGTCTCTGTCATCACCTGATGCGTTGCTCTCGCTTCCTCCATGCTTTGCTTTCGTTCAGCATCATGGATGAAAATCTCCGGCCAATGGGGGGCGATGAATACGGTACGGTTATACCGGAAAAGCTCAGCAGCCCGGCGAATGTGGGGCGGCGCCTCGAGTCCGCACAGGGATAAATATCCTAACACATCGGGAATGCCCCGATCACACAGCACGCGCCCGGCAAACCTGCTTGCTTCGCGATAGGATCTCAGATCCCAGGCCAGCATCAGTTCGGCGAACGCCTGCCGATCGATCCATGGAAGCGCGTTGCCGCCAGTAGCGACCTGATCCTGAATGATCGAGCGGCCTGCTTCCGGCGTGTGCCGGAAACCCTCCAGAGCAAGAGCTTTGATGAGAGAGGTCTTTCCCGATCCCGGTCCTCCGGTAATGATGAACAGGTGATCCGCATGTTCCGGGGATCGATCGAAGCTCTTGCCGATTGTCGGCCGGGGAACCGGAATCCTCACGCTGCGGTCGGGGAACGAAGATGGTTGAACATATGCGGCACATAGTCGGCCTTGCCGATCTGGATACCCCGGCTTCTGAGGATCGCATAAGCGGTTACGGCGTGGAAGTAGAATTGGGGCAGCGCCCAGTCCCTGACATAGTCCTGGCCGGTCATATCGAACGTTGGACCGCCCGGCAGTTCAAGGATCACTCGCCTATCCTCGGTTCCGTCAAAAGCGTCTGGCTCAAGGCTGCCGAGAAACGATAGGGCGTCACCGATGCGGGTTTGCGCTTCGACCATCGATCCTGGTTCTTCACCGGCCGCATGCCCTTCCTGTCCGAGTTGCTCCAGAGCTTGCGGCAATAGTTGACCTTTGAGGCGGAATACGGCTTCCTGCGCCTGCAGACAGGCGAACCGCACCTGCGCTGACAGGGGGAGCATGTCGGGCGCGAGGCGTTGGGCAAGGAGCGCTTCGGCTTCTGACTCCGACGATTGCTGGCGCGCCTTTTCCAGCAATCCTGCGAGCGTTTGCAACATATGCGTATATGTCGGCACGAGAAGATCGGTCGGGGACATGGAAGCTCCTGTAGATGCAAGGAAGCAAGGATGATCGCGTCTAGCACCGACGGGATACAGCGGGCTTTTCTGATCGCATGGCCGGAACTCGCGGGCCAGGCCATTCAGGTCGCGGATCGTCACAGACAAGGTTCATCCCCGCGCCCTCGGTGGCCCGGACGGGAAGTGCGGTCGCGTCGAATCCGTCGAGGCAGAAGATGTTGACCCCGAAGTGATCGGGCGCCGCGCGCTTGCGGTGGAAGACGTAGATGCCGCAACGCCGGCAGAAATAATGTTTCGCGCGGCCGCTGTTCCATACGTAGAGCGAGAGCAGTTGCTCTCCCTGTTCGATATGCAGCGCTACTTCGGGCACTTTCACCATCAATGCGTTGCGCTTCACGCATAATGAGCAATCGCATGTCGTCAATTCGATCGGATCGCTGTCTAGGGTGAAGCGGACCCCGCCGCAGTGGCAGGAACCGGGATGACGGCTTACCATCGGCTCGCTTCTTCCGCGCCGAATGGGTCGAGCATCCTAGCGCCTGAACCGACGCCGGCCGTCTCGTGCTGCGCTGCCGCCAATATGGCCGGTTCGATCACCCGCAGCGCATGATCGACATAGAAGCTCTTCTCGCCCACCGGAGCGACATAATGCATCGCTTCGTGCGTGATGTCGATCGACGCGCCGCGCGCGATGATCCACGCGGCGAGATAAGGCGCGGCAAGGCAGCCGCCCGCTGTCGCGACATTGCCATGAGCGGCGAACGGCGCGTCGATAACGTTGACGCCCGCCTCCACGACACACGGCTTCGTCGTCAGGTCGGTGCAGGCCGGCAGGTCGCCGATCAGACCGAGCCTGGCCAACAGCAACGTGCCGGAACATTGCGCGGCGATCAGCTGACGGGTGGGATAGAGCTGCAGGCGAGCCAGCAAGGCGGTGTCCTCGGCAATCTCGCGCGTCCGAATACCGCTGCCGATCAACACTGCATCCGCCTCACAGGCAAATTCCAGCGGGCGCTGGCGCTGCACGGTCACGCCATTCATGGACGTGACCTGTTTTGACGGGGCAGTGATATGGGCCTGCCAGCCTCGCGGCCGGAGACGGTTGAGGATGGCAGCGCCAATGAAGGAATCGAGTTCATTGAAGCCGTCGAAGGTCAGGACCGCGATTTGCATCAACTGGCACTCCGGCCGCTAAAGAGCGTACGGGTGGCACCGGCAACCCATATCTGTCCGGCATCATCCTGTTCGACGTGGATGCGACCGCTCCTTCCCAGCCGCGTGCCTTGTGCTGCAATGTAGGCATCGTTCACGCGGCCGCTCGCGAACAGCCATTGGCCGAGCGCGGCGTTGAGGCTGCCCGTCACCGGGTCCTCGATCAGCGCGCCATGGGCGTCGCTGAAAAAGGCGCGGACCTCGAATGCTGCGTCACCGCCTGCCGCATAGGGGCCGAGAATGCCGATATCGATTCGCTGGCTCTGATTCCTTTTCGGTTCCACCGCCAGCACGGCATCGGCCGATTCCAGCATCACCGCGATCCAGCCGGGACCATTATCCGCCCACGTCGCACCCATGATTGCGCCACGCTCGATACGCAAAACCTCCGCCACCCGGGCGATGTCTGCTTCCGTGGGAGTGCCGCCGCGCAGCAGGGGCGGCGCAGCGAAGGCAAGGCGTTCGCCGTCGTTCCGGATCTTCACCAGACCTGCGCCGCATTCCTGCACGATCATGTTCCGATCCCTCGGTTGTCCGCCCGCCTCCATCCAAGCATGAGCGCTGCCCAGCGTCGGATGTCCGGCGAAGGTCAGTTCATGCGCAAGCGTGAAGATGCGCACCCTGTAGTCCGCTCCAGGGTCGGTCGGCGGCAGAAGGAAGGTAGTCTCCGACAGGTTCAGCCAGCGGGTGATGGCCTGCATCTCCTCGGTCGAGAGAGCTTCGGCATCGGACAGCACGGCGACTGGGTTGCCGGTAAAAGGGTCGACGCCGAACACGTCGACGAGGTGGAAGGGATTGTTCACGCTGTAACTCCTGTTGCGCAGACGGCTTTTCTAACTGGCGGCACCGGCATCGACAGGCACGGATCGATACGATATCGTCAAACTGTACTGGTCATGAAAGCAGGACGGTGGCGGCAAACCCCAATGAAACGCGGACAGGACGTATCGTCCGCCATATTCGCGACCGGATCGAAGCCCGCACGCTGACGCCCGGCGCGCGGCTGCCATCCATCCGCGCGATGGCGGACACGATGAGCGTCGCGCGCTCGACCGTGGTCGAAGCTTATGAGCGTCTTGCAAGCGAGGGTATGATCCGCTCGCGGCCCGGATCGGGCTTTTATGTCGCGGCTCCGCTGGCTCCGCTGACGCTTGAACGGTTGACGCAAACCGCCGAGCGGGAGGTCGATCCGTTATGGATGCTCCGTCAGTCGCTGGGGGAACGGCGCGCGGAACGGATGCCGGGGTGCGGCTGGTTGCCGGATGACTGGCTCGCAGGCGAGGCGCTGCGCAAGGCCATGCGCGCAATGGCGCGTACAAAGGATGCGGGCGCTCTCGCGAGCTATGCCTCGCCGTTCGGTTCACCTGCGCTGCGCTCGCTGCTCGCTCGCCGCCTCGCCGAACAGGGCGTGGCGGCCTCGCCCGACCAAATTCTTCTCACCGACAGCGGCACCCACGCGCTCGATCTGGTCTGCCGCTTCCTTCTCCAGCCCGGTGACACGGTGCTGGTCGATGATCCATGCTACTTCAATTTCCTTGCCTTGCTGCGAGCGCATCGGGCCAAGGTAATCGGTGTGCCGATGACGCCCAGCGGCCCCGATCTCGCCGCGTTCGCGGAGGTGGCCGTCACGCACAGGCCGCGCCTGTATCTGACCAATTCGGCCGTCCATAATCCGACGGGTGCGATGCTTTCCGCACCTGCGGCGCATCGGCTGCTCCGCATCGCCGAAGCCCATGACATGGTCATCGTCGAGGACGATATTTTCGCCGATTTCGAGCATGTCCCGGCTCCGCGCCTCGCCGCCTTCGACGGGCTGGAAAGAGTGATCCGGATCGGCAGCTTTTCCAAGTCCCTGTCCGCAGCCGTGAGATGCGGCAACATTGCCGCGCGCGGCGACTGGATCGAGGCACTGGCCGATCTGCGCATCGCGACCTCCATGGCTGGTAGCCCCTTGTCGGCAGGCTTGCTCCACACGGTCCTGACGGATGGAAGTTATCGCAGGCACCTTGAATCCGTCCGCTCCCGCCTTGCCCGCGCCATGCCGCGCGTGGCGAAGCGGCTGCGCGACCTCGGTATTGAGCCTTGGGCTGAACCGGGTGCGGGCATTTTTCTGTGGGCACGATTACCGGATGGCGTCGATGCGGTCGCTCTCGCCCGCTCTGCGTTGGCCAAGCAGATCGTCCTTGCACCGGGTGCGGTGTTCAGCGCCAGTGGCGGCTGGCGCGATCATATGCGCTTCAACGTGGCGATGAGCGATGATGATCGCCTGTTCGGTTATTTACGTATGGTGCTACAGTAGGGATTTGCGAGATTTCGGCCGCACACTACAGTCACTTCCATATGTCAGGCTACGATAAGACGCTGCTGACATCGTTGACGCCCTTGCAGCATCGCAGGGCATTTCGAAGGCTGATGCGAAGAAATCTCTCGATACCGTCCTCAGCCTTATCGGCGATGCGCTGGTGAAGGGCGACGAGGTCTCCTTGAACGGCTTTGGCAAGTTCCGCGCAAAGGACAGCGCCGCCCGTGAAGGCCGCAATCCTCAGACCGGCGAGACGATCGTGATCCGCGCTTCCAAGCGCGTTGGCTTCACCGCCGCGAAGGCCCTGAAGGACAAGGTCAACGGATGAACGGGCAGGCAGCAATGACCGACAACCACAACGTCGATGAGTCCACATTGCTGTCGCTCACCGCAGAGATCGTGGCCGCCCACCTCGGCGCCAACCAGGTCACGGCCGCCGACGTTCCGCAGCTGATCGCATCCGTTCATGGCGCCCTCGCTGGCCTGGGCGCGCCCGATACCACGGAGCCTGCGCCGCAACCCGCTGTCTCGGTGCGCGCGTCGGTCAAGTCTGACCATCTGGTCTGCCTGGAGGATGGCAGGAAGCTGAAGACGCTCCGGCGTCACCTCATGACCGCCTATGGCATGACGCCGGACCAGTATCGCGCAAAGTGGAACCTGCCTGCGGACTACCCAATGGTGGCGCCGGCTTACTCAGCTAGGCGCAGCGAACTCGCCAAGGCGGGCGGCCTCGGAAGACGGAAGGGCGCTGCGCCTGCCCACAACCAGATCGCGAAAGACCAGGCTCTGATTTCAGCAAGCAGCGAGGAAAAAACACCGCGCCGCACCCGGCGGAAGCTGGGGATTGCCGTTTCGTAATCTCTGAGTGCCGAAAGCGGTTGGATCGCCGTTCGATCAGCTCAATGCCTCACCCTCAAGATAGCCCTTCCGAGTGTTGCGGTGGGCGTCTCTTGACCCTGAACAACTCAATTAAAGCGCATCCCGAACAATCCGCCGGAATCGGTCGCATCGGTGAGCTTCACGTCAATGACATGCGCGCTGACATCGAAGCCTTCCCGGAAGCCGTCCCTTGGCAACGCGTCCGAGTTCATCGTCACGATGTATTGAAAACCGACACTCGCTGCGTGATCCGCGCCCAATTGCAGCGCCTTCGCCACCTGGCGTTCATCAACACCGTCGAAAAGATGGCTGTCATGCACTAGGAAGCCAGGACCGATACCTCGACGCGCGGCGAGTTCGGCAATCATCAGATCAAAGCAGAATATCTGCATGTTCGTGATGCCCTTACTGCGCTGCCCGTCGATACGAACATCGACTTGGGGGCCGTTGGTGGTTGCGCTGATCGTGAGGCTTCCTGCTTTCTCGTAGAGAGCGTTCGAGAGGTCCTCGAAAACGAGGATGGCCTCTTCAATCAGGCTTTCGCGCTCATGGTGATCGTCCTGGAGCGTCTTGAGCAGCCGGGCGCGCTCGATGTCGAGTTCGGCCTTGGTGCTCTCGATCTCCTCCGCAGTCTTCAGCCGCTGCCGCAGACCCTCGGCATCCGCTTCGGCTCGGCCAGCTTCCTGCTGGAGGAGTGCATAGTGCTCCAGCGCACCGCCAGATTGCAAAATGCCCATCAGTTCGCGGCGTCGCTGGTCCAAGCTCTCGCGGGTCCGATCCCGCTTGCTGATGCGATCTTCGGCAGCCTGTACTTCCGAAGTCAGATGTGAGCGGCGGTTCTGCACGATCGCCTGATGGAATTCTTCCACCTCTTCGAACCGCTTTCCGACCGAACCCGGCAGAACCACGCCTGCCTCACGATAAAGCCGATCGAGGCTGGTAGAAGCCGGCGGAGCCTCGCTGTCGATCGCAGCCTGCAACTGAAGGATTAGCTCTCGGTCGGCGGTATTGTCATCGTTCAGAGTGGAAATCTCGCGTGTTATCCGCGAGGCCTCCTTTTCCATCTCGGTATACTCGGGAACGACGGTGAAAGTGCTGACCTGATCCCGCAGACGCCGGGCGCGTGCCTCCGCAACGGTCATTTTCGTCCGCAAGTCGGCAGCGGTACCAAAATAACGGCCCAGCCCGCCGTCCTTCGCTGCCTTCCGCAACTCGCCCATCGCGCGCTCGCGCGTCCGAACTTCCTGAAATTGCTGCGGGACGGCCGCATCCAGGCCCAGCAGGAAGCTGATGGCGACCTGCTGGTCCCATCCTTGCTGCTTGGATGATTGCTGGGTTGGCGACAGGAAACCATCGCTGTTCTGTCGGCGCACGAAATAGGAAAACAGGGAACGAAACGAGGGCCGGTAACGGACGTTCTCGTCTCCATCGGAATCGGCGTTTAGGCCGAACATCAACGCCCCGAGGACACTCCGCCAGTTCTCGTTGCTGATGATCTGGTCGCCAGTTTTCACGTCCAGCGACGGCGGGATGGGCCAGCTTGCAGCGTCGCCCTGGATCACGACGCGCGATGGCTTGGCTCCGGAGCGGGCCACGTCGACGAGGGTGGTGCCAACGTCGACCCTCGCCTCGAATGTGTGCCCCACCAAAGCACTGGATCGAAAGATGCTGTCCTTCCCGGCATTCGCCCCGAACAGAAAGTGGATCAGCTCGACGAGACTGGTCTTGCCCGCTCCGTTGCGCGATTGCCGATCAGTCGCCCCGGCGCTCTTGTCCGCGAGCAGGATATTAAGGCCGGGACGGAAGGTTAGGCTCTTGAACGTCGGAAGATCACTGCTGAGGCCGTGGATCATGACGCGGTCTTCTGGAGCAGGCCGCGATCGAAATGCACGGCTTTCACCATGAACAGCAGATCGAGAGCCAGCACGAACCAGTCATAGCTGATCGGTGCGGACACCGCCCGATCGGCCCGCGCCGACCTGATCTCATCCCACAACCGCGACACTGTCATCGGCTCGCGCAGACAGCCAAGTACGTCGGCGCCAACCGCGAGAAGCGCCCGATCCGGACGGATATGTTTGGTCGGCAGTATCATGTCACATCGACTCGAATCACATCCTCGAAAATGTCGCAACGCTCAAAAAAATAGGACAGCACGGCAAGAACCGCGCCTTGCCGGGCCGGTTCTCCCGTCATCCCGCCGGCAAACGCTTGAAGCTCGCCGAAGATTTCGTCTGCCGGCAAGCCGGCACCCTTGAGCGCCTGATAGCGCAGTCGGAAGCCCTGCGCGATCTCTTCTCCAAAATCAGGGTCGGGCCATGCCGCGAAGAACGCCTCGACCAGTTGTTCCCGCCGCCGGCCCTGCCGGAGCAGCCCGGCAGCATCCTGCGACAACGCATTGTAATCGAGTTTGGCAGCCGACGGAGCGGCCAGCGGTGGATGGGTGTCTGGCTCCTTGCGTTGAATTGCGAGCAGGACCGGCCGCAAAGCAGCAAAGTCTAGTCGTTCCAACGTCCGATCTGACGGGACAGCTCCGAAAAGATCTTCGAGCTGGTGAAGGGCCAAGCTCATCACGATGGCACGCAATTCCGCTTCGCCGCAGACCGCGAGGACCACGTTCGGGTTCGCCGTCCCTAAATCGGCCAGTTTCTGGACCGCTTGAGCAGCAAGGCCCCGCTGATCGTTGTGGACGAACTCCCACCGCTGCATCCTCGCAGCCCAGTGCTGAATGGCGCCATTGAAGTCTTCGTCAATCTTCGCGAGGAGTGGATCGACTCTCATGGCATCCGGCGCGTAGCATTGGAAAACCGTTCCATCGCTGGCCCGATAGCCGTCACATTTCAAATCGCCGCGCGGACCGTAGGGGCGAACTGGCTGGAAATCGCCGGGGTGGGCGTGGGCCATGATACGGGCGAACAGCGTTTCAAACGCCTTACCCCGCTCCCGCAAGAAGGCATTCTCAAACTTCAGCCCGTACCCAAAGCGTTGCGTGTTATCCAAAACATCCCCCCGTCACCGCCATAGCCGTCCACGGCGCGGTCGATCAATTCGAATTGCAGTCGACCAGACTGGCTATGTGTCGCCGTCCATACTGCGCCTGCAGAAATCGAGCCTCAGGCCGCCATCTGCGCCGCTGCCGCATCATTCGCACCGAACGCATTCTCCCCATCGTCAAACCCGAGGAATCGCGACAGCGCAGCTTGCCGCGACTGGCGATCGAGCGCGTAGGACGTGTGCTTGAACGCCATGCCGTGCAGCAAGCCCTGAATGTAGCCCGAGATCGTATCGGCCGCCATGATGAGCGCGGTGTCGAGCGTGTGGATGTATTTACTCGTCACGCTGTGGCGCGAGTGCCCAACGATCGCGGAGATTGTCGCCTCGGTGAAACCGAGATCATTGCCAAGGCTGGCGAAGCTGTGGCGCAGGACATGGGGCGTCATCCATTCCAGCTCGGTGCCCTTGAAGATCGCCTTCCACTGGCGCGGAAAACCGCCGAATGCCTGATCGTGCTTTCGAATTCCTGGGAACACGAAAGTCTGTTCTTCAACCGGGCGCAGGCTCTCAAGCCTTTCCACGACGCACAGGCCAATCGGGCGAACCGACGCGCCCTCCTTGCTGTCGTTGAGCCGCAGGCAGCTACTATCCGCATCGAACTCGCTCCATTCCAGACCGATGATCTCGCTGCGCCGCGCTCCGGTCAGGGCGATATTGCGAGCGATCTCTACCGTCATGGCGTAGTTGGGATTCCGCCCAGCTTCTTCGAGTATCTCGCCGAAGATTCGATATTCGGCTTCGGTCAGGCGCCGGGTTCGGACCTGGTCTTTCGGTTTCTTCACACCGGCGGCAGGGTTGACGTCGATGATCCCCGCGTCCTTCGCATAGGTCAGGATACCACCGAGCAGACCGACCGTGCGGTTCGCCGTACCGGCCCCGCCCTTGACGATAGAACGGCCACGCAAATTCTTGGTCTTCACGTTTCGCCGGGTCTTACCCGCCATCACATCTTTCAGAACCTTGGTGACGTCGGCCTTGGTCAGATCCTTTACCCGGCGCGTCCCGATCAACGGTACGATATGGCGGAGGATGCGCCCCTTGTCGGAAACGATGGTTCCTGGGCGCTTGGGCCGACCGCCTTTGCCAAGGATCAGACCGGACTCCAGATCCTTGAGATAGAGGTCGCAAAGCTCCTTGACCGTGATTGCCTTATGGTCGAGCTGCCGTTCCTCGGCGGGATTCTCGCCCTGCGCGATGCGCCCCAGAAGCACCTTCGCTTCCTTGCGAGCAAGCTCGGGCGTCCACACGCCATGCAATCCAATCGTGAACCGGCGCGTCCGCCCGAGGGCGCGATACTGGACGAGATAGCTGCGCTTTCCTGATGCGAAGACCCTCAGCCCAAAGCCGGGCAGTTCATCGTCCCAAAGAAAATAGTCCTTTTCCTGGGTCGGTGCGGCATCCACATTGCGCTTGTTGATCTTTGCCATTGCGACGAATCTCCGGCATCTGGTCCTGCTTCCGCGGAAGCACCACGGAAGCAGGTGGGAGCGAACTCCCGGTTAGAATAGCGTACCCACGGCGTATCCTAACTGTAGAAAAAGCTAATGAATATAGAGCATTAGCGCGTATCAGCGTAGATCAAGGTAGATTAGGGAGCCGTGGCGTGGCCCCTGTTTTAATTCTCCGAAGGCGAAGGCCACAGGTTCGAATCCTGTCGGGTGCGCCAAAAATCTCCAACGAAATCAGACTATTGAGAGGAAATCGACCTCTACCGTTCGCAGCCTCGCTGATCGCAAAACTCACCAGCTCTGATCGCGACGCCACGGCAATCCCTTGGATTTCAGCCGAAAACGCCCTGGGCGAAACTCACCAGCGGCATCAGACCTCGCCGGCTGGTGTGGCGCGAGGATCGCGGCTCCCTTCGGCATTCCGATAGGGCGGTTACGGACGCCTGACCGGCGGCGCGTATGGGTCAAGCCCGACCCGTGCGGGCGGGGCGCTCAATTTGGGAGGAACGGGACGACCGCAGGCGCGACCGTCAGCTTACCGTTTGTCGGATCGGGCACGAGGATGGGCACCGCCGGATAGAGCGCGGGCCAGGTCGAATAGTTGGCGATCCACGCCGCCGCGCTCGGCGATAGCCAGCCGGTCAGCGTCGTGATGCTGGCATAGCGCTGCGCGAGCGGCAGAGCGACGATCGGCTCATAGTGAGCGATCCGGTTGCGCAGCAGCCGCAGCTCACGCAGCTCATGCGCGATCATCCCACGCTGGACGCCTTTGGCCTGGAAGATCGGCCGCAGCGTCTGCCAGAGATGGTGCGCTTGGCGGCCGAACAGCGACGACCAGAAGCCGAAATTGAGTTCCGCGATGATTTGGGAGCGCACGGCCGGCTTGTTGGCCTGCTGGAGCGTCTGACGCACCTTGGCGATGCACCCGGTCTGATAGGGCGTTGTCAGCACGACGGGATTGTCGAACCAGGTCTGGCCGTAGCGCTGGATCAGCGCGCCGTCCGCCATGTTGCGCAGAGCGATTTCCTGCATGTGCAACGGCCCGTAGAGCGCGGCGGAAAGCTGAACATTGTAAGTGTAGAGCCGCTCGGCAAGCGCCTGATCCCCACCCGTCCAGTTGAGGTAAGTGTCGAATCGTTCGGCGGAGAGGGCGGCGATCAGTGTAGGCACGCGGCGGCTTATCCCTTGATTTTTCCGCCCCGATCGACTACATGGAGCCCGTATCCCCCGGTGGTCCCTGCTTCGCATACCGCCGGGGCACTTTATTTCTAGCCACAGCCGAGAGCCTTCGCAACGCGCTTGCCGCGCGGCCGCATCCCTTCGTCATGCGAACAGGCCCGGTAGCTCAGGCAGCGGCTCGCGGCTCCCCACACGTCCGGCCACGGCGGCCACCGTCACCCATTCCACCCGCCAGTCGAGGCGCAGCACATCGCCTGCGCCATCGCGCTGAATCCGCGTGATCCCGGCGCCTTCCTCGCTGACCTTGAAGCGGCAGGCATCGTCTTCGCCATAGGCCGCCTCAATCAAGGTGCCGTCCGAAACACTGATCCAGCAGCGTCCCGCGCTCTCGGCCGGAACCGGCAGCTCGGCCTCGATGTCGCCCATCACCTTCAGTCGCGTGCGGTCCTCGCCGCAGATCATCACGCTCATCAGTCGTTCCTTGATTCGCAAAGCCGCATTTGGAACAAATAGCGAACATAATTCAAGAGCCGAGAAGGTTTGGGGGGAAAGCCTTCCCCTGAGCGGGCGCCCTTGCGGTCGCCCGCTACCCCTTCGAGCGGGCGGCTGCCGCCCCCGCAACGCCCCGCTGAGAGTGAGAGCCTGGCCCGCTCGCCGTGACGGGCTCACGAGGCAGAGGGAGTGGCCCCTGCCGACCCGTCGCGGAGAAACGCGATGGCACTCACCACGACCGCCGCCCGCGCCGGTTACGACCCGGCGGGCCTTATCACCCTCGGCCAGAACCCATCCCGCGATTGGGTCCGGCTGCGCGTCCTCAGCCTCGGCGCGGGCGTCCAATCGACCACCCTCGCCCTGATGGCCGCGCATGGCGAGATCGGGCCGATGCCCGATTGCGCTATATTTGCGGACACCGGCTGGGAGCCGCGCGCCGTGCGCGAGCATCTCGCCTGGCTCATGTCGCCGAACGTGCTGCCGTTCCCGGTCCATATCGTCTCGGCCGGCGATATTCGCGCCGATCTCCTGCGCGCCGGCACCGGCGAACGCTGGGCCTCGATCCCCGCCTTCACGCGCACGGTGAAACGTCGCCGCGTCGAGATCGGCATGATCCGGCGCCAATGCACCAAGGATTACAAGATCGTCCCCATCCGCCGGAAGGTCCGCGAACTGGTCGGCCTGACCCGCCGCCGCTCGCCCGACCATCCCGTCGTCGAGCAATGGATCGGCATCTCGCTCGACGAGCTGATGCGGATGAAGCCGTCCTTCGAGGCGTGGCAGGTCAACCGCTGGCCGCTGATCGAGCAGCGCATGTCGCGGCATGACTGCCTGCGCTGGCTCGAACGGCACGACTATCCCATCCCGCCCAAGAGCGCGTGCGTCGGCTGTCCCTTCCACTCCGACATGCGCTGGCGCGAGATCCGCGACCGCGATCCCGAAGCCTGGGACGAGGCCGTCGCGGTGGACCGCGCAATCCGCACCGGCCTGCGCGGCATCCGGGGCAAGGTCTATCTGCACCGCTCGGCCGTGCCGCTCGACCAGGCCGATCTCAGCACGCCGGCCGATCGGGGCCAGCTCGATCTGTGGGGCAATGAGTGTGAGGGCATGTGCGGTGTGTAGCGGCCACAGGCTGAAGAGAGTGAGAGGGTGGCCTTCGGTTTCGTGACGGGCTCGATAGCCGAGAGAGTGTCTCACGGCGGTCCGTCATGGAGTAACCGACATGGCGAAAGCCGCCACCCCCAAGATCGTCCTCAGCCCGTCGCGGGACATTCCCTTCGACAAGCTGTTTCTGTCCCAATCCAATGTCCGCCGCGTGAAGAACGGCGTGACGATCGAAGACCTCGCTGACGACATCGAACGGCGCGGCCTGCTGCATGGCCTCAACGTCCGACCCGAAATCGACGACGACGGCGAGGAGACCGGCCGGTTCGGCATCCCTGCTGGCGGCCGCCGTTATTGCGCGCTGGCGATCCTCGTGAAGCGCAAGCGCATGGACAAGACTGTCCCGGTGCCTTGCGTCGTCAAGTCCGCCACCGATCCGATCCTGGCCGAAGAAGACTCGCTCGCCGAGAACAGCCATCGCGAACCGCTTCACCCTCTCGACGAGTTCCGGGGCATGAAGCTTCTTCACGACAAGGGCGAGCGCGAGCAGGCCATCGCCGCACATTTCCGCGTTACGCCGGCCGTCGTCAGCCAACGCCTGAAGCTCGCCTCGGTCTCGCCCAAGCTGCACGATGTCTATGCGGCCGGCGACATGACGCTCGATCACCTCATGGCCTTCACGGTCAGCGAGGACCACAAGCGCCAGGAGCAGCTCTGGAAGCAGCTCGACCACAGCGTCAATAAGTCGCCCGGCTTCATCCGCGACAAGCTGACCGAGGACATGGTGCCGGTGTCCGACAGGCGTGTCCTGTTCGTCGGGCTCGACGCCTATCTCGCGGCCGGTGGCACCGCGCCGACGCGCGACCTGTTCGAGCCCGATGATGGCGGCTGGGTGTCCGATCCCGCCTTGCTCGACCGCCTGGTCGCCGAAAAGCTCGACACCGACGCGGAGGCGATCAAGGCCGAGGGCTGGAAGTGGGTCGAGGCGCTGATCGACCTGCCCTATGGCTACGGCGGGGACTGCCGCGAGATCGACGCCATCCGCGAGCCGCCGACCGAAGCGGACGAAGCCCGCATCGCCGAGCTTCGCGCCGAAGCGGACGCCCTTGAAGACCAATGGGCTGGCAAAGGCGATGTCCCGGCCGAGGTCGATGCCCGCGTCACCGCCATCGACGTCGAACTGGCCACGTTGTCGCGCGGCCGCTTCACCTACGATCCCGAGGAGCAGGCCCGCGCCGGCGTGTTCGTCGGTCTCGAAGCCGACGGCACGCTCTATATCGACCGCGGCTATGTGCGGCCGGAGGATGAGCCCGAGGACGAAATCGTCGAAGCCTCCGACGACGAGGCCGACGCGATGGTCGAGCCGTTCGGCGATGAACCCGCGGACCTCGCGGCTCGGACGGACGTGGCGAACCCCGATGGCGCGGCCGTTTCCACGCCGGTCGCCGCCGACAGCGACGATGACGACGATGAGGTCATCAAGCCGCTGCCGGACAGGCTGGTGGCCGAGCTGACCGCATCCCGGACGGTCGCCCTGCAGGACGCCTTCGCGCAGAACCCCTCGGTGGCCTTCGCCGCCGTGCTGCACGCGATGGTGCTCACCACCTTCTATCAGGTGCGCACGGAGACCTGCCTGGAGCTGTCGGTCAGCCGCGTCTCTTTCCCGTTCCAGGCGCCGGGCCTTCGGGAAAGCGCGGCGGTGAAGGCGATGGAGGAGCGTCACGCCGGTTGGAAGGCGCGGCTTCCCAAGTCCGACAAGGATGCCTGGGATGCGATCCAACAGCTCGACGGCGCCGACCAGGCGGCGCTGTTCGCCCATTGCGCGGCCTATGCGGTGAACGCGCAATGGGAGCCGGTCGCCAAGCATGGCGGCGGCCGCGTCTCGGCGCATGGCGTCGCGCGCCGGATCGAGCACGCCAATGTCCTGGCCCGAGCCATCGGGTTCGACATGGCGGCGACCGGCTGGCGGCCGACCTACGAGAATTATCTCGGCCGCGTCACCAAGCCCCGCATCCTCGAAGCCGTCGCCGAGGGCACGGAGCCGCAGAAGGCCGGGCTGATCGACCATCTCAAGAAGGGCGACATGGCCCGCGAAGCCGAGCGGCTGCTGGCCGATTCCGGCTGGCTTCCCGAGCCGCTGCGGATGCCGGACGTCGAACCCGTCCTGCCGATCGCCGACACGTCGGTTGACGGCGAGGAGGCCGAGGCGCTCCCGGCGTTCCTCGGGGAGGACGGCGAAGGCGAGGACTCGGCCTACGCCATCGCGGCGGAATAGTCGCGCTCGGGGCGGGGTGGTTTCGGCCGCTCCGCCCCCTTTTTCTTCACGATGCCGCCCAACGGCCCGGCCGAGCGCCGGGCCTTTTCGTATGGCCGCCGGGCCACTTCCGGCCGGGCAGCTTCCACCCTCGACATAGGAGAATCCCCATGAAGATCGACGACATCGCACTGGCGGACGCCGAGACGCTCGCGCCCGTCCTGCTCGCCGCCATTCAGCGCCTCGGGCAGCTCGGCCGCTCGGGCGCCGTCGCGCTGGCGCGGCAGGTCAAAGACGGCGACGCCGATTTCGACGAGGCCGCCGAATGGATCGCCGACATCGCTGCCGGTAAGCTCACCGACTGAACCGCGCGCCGTCGGTCCCATGACGGGGCCGGCGGCCAGAGCCCGAGGAAGGCCGGGGCCGGGTGAGCCGGCCGGATTGAGAGAGAGCGTCGGACGGCTCGCTCCTTCCCCGCTCTCCCGGAGATACCCCATGACCGCAATTCTCAATCCGTCCGCAGCCGCTTCGGCCGTTCTCGATGGCCATGCCGTCGTCGCTGCCGTCCCGCTCGGCACGTTGCTGCGCTTTTTCGACGGCACGCTGCGACCGCCCGAACGCTTTCGGCGCAAGCTGTCGGCGTGGAAGAACCGCAACGATACCGGCCGCCTCGTCCAGACGACGGAAGCTCGAACGCTGGGCGGCTCCCCGTTCCCAGCGACCTTCACCCTTCACCTTGCCAACTATGGCTCGGCCGGAACGATCGTCATGGTCGTGAACCGGGGCTTTCCGGCCACGACCGATCTACGCTTCGAGATTGTCGAACGTCCTGCACCCGGCATGGTGCGCGCGCTCTCGCGACGTGACGGCCGGGTCGAGCTGCATCGCCTCACGTCCGACATGGCCGAGGCGGAGGCATGGATGGCGAAGAACCGCTATTGCGATCCCATCGCCGAGATCGTCGGCGAAGATGAAGCCAGCGCCGCACCGATCGGGAGGGCGGTATGAACGCGGCCGCTCCCATCCAGGCCGTCTATGGCCGCACCGCCGATGAGCATCTGGCGGCGCTGGTCGGTGACAATGCCTATCTCGCCCTTCCAGTCGGGGACGGTTTCCGCCTCGCAACGGCTTGGCGCATCAATCGCCCAATCGCCGAGTGGCGTCGGGACGACTTCTACGGGTTCGGTTCCGCCATCGACGGCGAGACGGAGTTCCGGGTTCACGTCGAGGAGCAGGCCCACCATCAGCGTGAGAAGACCGCGCTCGATCGACAGCACCAACCTTCCGACCTCTGGACACCTTGGGGCGGATCGCAGGGCGGCGTGGTCTATGCCGAGGGCGTCGTCTTCCACCACACCGCCGGACACGGCGGCTTCAACCTCGATGAAGCCCGTAACGCGGCCATGCCCGCCGCGCTACGCATCGAACCTGGCTGGTATGAGGAGGACTGCGATTGGGCGATGGTCGCGTTCGGCTTTCCCGAGCTGTTCACGGCCTATGAGCGGCGCATCGCCGAGAAGACGCTGCGCGACACCTTCCCCGACCGCTGGGAAGCCGTCCACGGCCGGTCCCTCGCACCGGGCGAATCCTTCTCGAACGATCGCCGCCTGTTCGAGGAGGCCCATGCGCAGGATTGGATCGTCATATCCGCCAGCATGTCGGGGAGTGCGCCGGGTTTCGTGAAGTGCGTCGCGACGCTCGGCGGGAAACGTGACTGGCGGCCATATCGCGGGTTTCTCGTCCCCAAGGCCGAGTATCGCTCCGGCCCGCATGGCTTCATGATCGACGAGACCCGGCACGAAACCTGGGAGCTGCCAACCGCTCCTGACGCCTGATCTTCACATAGCCCGTCCCTGCGCCTCGGCCAGGGACGGGTTCTTATTGTGCTGGCATGTAGAGGCGCACCCCGTTCGCAATCGTCAACTTCGACTCTGCCGGATAGCGATGGCCGAAAGATCGTTGGCCGAATCGACCACGACGCCCGCCGCTTTGCGCTCGGAATAGCGATTGACAAGCTGCGCGGCGTGCGGGCGCAGCAGCACTGTGAACCGGACCAACTCCTCCATTACATCGACGATGCGGTCATAGTAGCTCGACGGCTTCATACGCCCCATCTCATCGAACTCCTTATAGGCCATCGCCACGCTCGACTGGTTGGGAATGGTGAACATACGCATCCAGCGCCCGAGCAGGCGCAGGGTGTTGACCGCATTGAACGACTGCGAACCGCCTGACACCTGCATCACCGCCAGCGTGCGGCCCTGGGTCGGGCGCAGCCCCCTCATCTCCAGCGGCAGATGGTCGATCTGCGCTTTCATGATGCTGCTGATCTGGCCGTGGCGCTCCGGGCTGCACCACACCATGCCTTCGGACCACAGAGCATGGTTGCGCAACTCATGGATGGCGGAATGATCGTCGTCCTTCACCTGATCGGGCAACGGCAGATCAAACGGATCGAAGATGCGCGTCTCAGCGCCGAAGAACTGGAGCAGCCGCGCAGCTTCCTCGACCGCGAAGCGCGAGAAGGACCGCTCGCGCAACGACCCATAGAGCAGCAGGATGCGCGGCGGCGAATCGCCCGCGCCAAGGCCGAGCGCGGGCTGCTCATGCACATAGCGACGATCGAGCGCGGGCAGATGGCCCGGCTCGGGAAGATCTCGGATACGAGTCAAGCGGCCGCCCCCTTCTCATACCAGCCGCGCGTGCGCTTCACGATCGCCACGACCGAGAGCATCACCGGCACCTCGACCAGCACACCGACCACCGTGGCGAGCGCCGCACCGGACTTGAGGCCGAACAGGCTGATTGCCGCCGCCACGGCCAGCTCGAAAAAATTGGATGCGCCTATCAGCGCGGCCGGTGCCGCGACGCACCAGGCGACGCCGAACCGGCGGCTCAGCCAATAGGCCAGCCCCGCGTTGAAATAGACCTGCACCAGTATCGGCACGGCGATCAGCGCGATCACCAGCGGCTGCGCTATGATCGCCTCGCCCTGGAAGCCGAACAGGAGCACCAGCGTTGACAGCAAAGCGACCAGCGAGATCGGACCGAGATGGGCGAGCAGCCGGTCGAGTGAAGCCTGTCCGCCCGATGCCAGCACAGCGCGCCGGAGGATTTGCGCGACGATCACCGGCACGACGATATAGAGGCCAACTGACAGCAGCAGCGTATCCCACGGCACCGTCACCACAGCGACGCCGAGCAGCAGGCCGACCAGCGGCGCGAAGGCGAACACCATGATGAGGTCGTTCAGCGCCACCTGGCTCAGCGTGAAATTGGGCTCGCCGTCGCACAGATTCGACCAGACGAACACCATCGCCGTGCAGGGCGCGGCGGCAAGCAGGATCAGCCCGGCGATATAGGACGGGCCTTCGCCTTCGGGGAGCAGCGGCGCAAACAGCCAGCCGAGGAAGAATGTGCCCAGCAGCGCCATCGAGAAAGGCTTGACCGCCCAATTGATGAATAGGGTAACGCCGACGCCTTTCCAGTGCTGGCGCACCGATCCCAAGGCACCCAAGTCGATCTTGAGCAGCATCGGCACGATCATCAGCCAGATCAGCACCGCGACCACGAGATTGACCCGCGCGACTTCGGCCGACGCGATCGCGCTGAACAGGCCGGGCAGCGCATGGCCGAGCGCGATGCCGACGACGATGCAGAGTGCCACCCACAGGCTCAGATAACGCTCGAAGAAGGAGATGCCGGGACGGGCCGGTGCGGTGCTGGCGGGACCGGTCGCCATGCCTCAGACCAGCCGCACGCCGGTTTCATCGACGACTTGGTGCCCGTCCTCCTTGGCGAAAGCGCCTAGCTGGGGCTTCGGCAGGATATCGAGCACGACTTCGGACGGGCGGCAAAGGCGCACGCCCAGCGGCGTTTCGACCAGCGGCCGGTTGATGAGGATCGGATGCTTCATCATCGCGTCGAGCAGGGCTTCGTCGCCCAGCACCGGGTCATCGTCGCGCAGCCCTTCATAGATCGTGCCTTTGATGCGCAGCACATCGCGCGGAGAAAGGCCGGCGGCCGCCATCAACGCGACCAGCTTGTCGCGCGAGGGCGGCGTTTGCAGATATTCGATGATCGTGGGCTCGATGCCGGCGTTGCGGATCAGGCCCAGCACGTTGCGCGAGGTGCCGCACTCGGGGTTGTGATAGATGATGATGTCGGTCACGCGGCGTCTCCGCGCTTTGCAGTCGAGCCTTCGGCATGGCCGATCTCGCGCAGGTTCACGCCGAGCGCCTTGGCTTCGAGGGTTTCGATGGGCAGCGCGAGGAACAGCTTGATCCGGTTTTCCAGATAACGCAGCGCCGTCACGAAGGCGCGCTCGCGCTCGATCTCCGTTCCTTCGGCATGGCTTGGATCTTCGATGCCCCAATGGGCGGTCATCGGATGACCGGGCCATACGGGGCATGTCTCACCGGCTGCGTCGTCGCAGACGGTGAACACGAAATCCATGTGCGGCGCATCGAGACGGGAAAACTCCTCCCAGCTTTTCGAGCGCAGCCCTTCAGTCGGATAGCCGATCCGCTCCAGTAGCCGCAGTGCGACCGGATTGACCTGGCCCTTGGGGAAACTGCCGGCCGAGAAGCCGCGGAGGCGACCTTCGCCCAGCTTGTTAAGCGCGCTTTCGGCGAGGATCGAGCGCGCCGAATTGCCGGTGCAGAGGAACAGGACATTGAACACGCGATCGGTGGACATAACGGTCTCCTTCAGCAGCAGGGGAGAAGTTCGGCGACGAGCGGCGCGCACAGTTCCGGCTTCCCTGCGCAGCAGTCCTTGACGAGATAGAGAGTGAGCGCGCGCAGCGTATCGAGGTCGGCGCGGTAGATGATCGACCGGCTTTGCCGTTCGGACTTCACCAGCCCAGCGCGCGACAGGATGCCGAGATGCGCGGACATGGTGTTCTGCGGCACGTCGAGCCGGCGCGCGATCTCGCCGGCCGGCAGCCCATCCGGCTCGTGCCGCACCAGCAGGCGGAAAGTATCAAGGCGCGTCGTCTGCGCGAGCGCGCCCAAGGCAAGAATGGTCGAATCAGATTCCATATATCCAGAATAACAGATATTTCGGGCAATGCCATGGGATTCCAGCGTCTGAACGGACACGCCGCATCATGAGAGAGTGAGAGGCGGGCCGGAAGCGGGCGGGTCGGCCGGATCGAGAGAGAGCGTCCGGCGGCCCGTTCCTTCCCGGCTCTCCTCAGGACATTCGCCATGACTCTTGCTGCACCCGCTGCCCGTTCGGCGGCGCCGTTTCCCGTCGCGCCCGGTTTCGCCGCGACCGCCCGGTCCATCCTTGCCGCCGCCGCGCTGATCCTGCCCGATCTTGAACGGGGCCGCGCGATCGACGCACGCGCCCTGCGCTCCGCGATGGAGACCGCGTTTGGCGGTTCTGACGCCGATGGCGCATGGGACTGGAAAACCGCCTACGACGCCTGCGAAGCGGCGCAGGTTCTGTTCCTGCGCAAATACGGCGGCACGATCCTCCGCAAATCCGCTTCGCCGGTCGCCGCGCTGGCGATGATCGAGAAGGTGGCGGCGCTGCTCCCCACCCATACGCGCCGGTCGGAGACTTCTCAGGCGTTCCAGCAATTCTCGACGCCGGCCGGGCTGGGCTTCGTCGCCACCGTCGCGGCCGCGATCCGGCCGGGCGAGCTGGTGCTCGAACCCTCCGCCGGCACCGGGCTGCTCGCGGTCCAGGCTGAGACGCGAGGGGCCAGCCTGGTTCTCAACGAACTGGCCGAGATCCGCGCCGAGATGCTCGGCGGCCTGTTCGGCGATTGCGCGATCACGCGCCACGACGCCGCGCACATCCACGACTATCTGCGCCCGGACATCGCGCCGAGCGTGGTGGTGATGAACCCGCCTTTCTCGGCCGTCGCCCATGTCGATCGGACGATGAAGGACGCGGCGCTGCGCCATATCGGCTCGGCGCTGGCCCGGCTCGCCGAGGGCGGCCGCCTGGTCGCGATCACCGGCGCGAGCTGCACGCCCGACAATCCCGCCTGGGCCGACGCCTTCGCCCAGCTTCAGGAGCGCGGCCGCATCCTGTTCTCGGCGGCGATCGACGGCCGGGTCTATGCCAAGCACGGCACGACCATCGATACGCGCCTGACCGTTCTCGAGCGCGTTCCCGCCGACGATCCTCGCCGCTTCCCGGCCTCACCGGGCGTCGCGCCCGACACCGCGACCTTGCTCGGCTGGGTGCAGGGCCATGTGCCGCCGCGCGGGTCCGGCCCCGACATGCCGCCGCCCGCCATGCCGGTCGCCATGCGGGCGATGGCCGCTGCGCCCGCGCCCCGTCGTCGCGCCGCACCCGCACCAGCGCCTGCGCGCGTCGATCTACCCGAGGCGGCGGAGCTGGCCTATGAGGCGATCGACTGGATGCCGGCCGAAGCGGGCCGCCTGACCGATGCGATCTACGAGCCCTATGCGCTCCAGTCACTGCGCATCGACGGCGCGAAGCCGCATCCGACGCCGCTGGTCCAGTCGGCGGCGATGGCCTCGGTCTCGCCGCCCAAGCCGAGCTATCGGCCGATGCTGCCGGCCAGCCTCGTCGCCGACAGCATCCTGTCGGACGCCCAGCTCGAATCCGTGATCCTCGCGGGCGAGGCCCATAGCGGCCAGCTCGCCGGGGCATGGACCGTCGATGACACCTGGGATGTCGTCACCGCCGCGCCGGATGACGCTGAGAAGGCCGTGCGCTTCCGCCGCGGCTGGTTCCTCGGTGACGGCACCGGCGCGGGCAAGGGCCGCCAGGTCGCGGGCATCATCCTCGACAACTGGCTGAAAGGCCGCCGCCGCGCGGTCTGGATCAGCCGTTCCGAGACCCTGCACCAGGACGCCATGCGCGATTGGGAAGCGCTCGGCCAGGAGCGCCTCTTGGTGACGCCGCTTTCCCGCTTCCGGCAGGGCACGGCGATCACGCTGGACGAGGGCGTGCTGTTCACCACCTACGCCACGCTGCGGTCGCAGGAGCGCGGTGAAAAGGCGAGCCGCGTGCAGCAGATCGTCGAGTGGCTCGGCGCCGACTTCGACGGCGTGATCGTGTTCGACGAGGCGCACGCGATGGCGAACGCGGCCGGCAGCACCAGCGAGCGCGGCGAGCAGGCGCCCTCGCAGCAGGGCCGCGCGGGGCTTCGGCTCCAGCACGCGCTGCCCGATGCGCGCATCGTCTATGTCTCCGCGACCGGCGCGACCACCGTGCAAAATCTCGCCTACGCCCAACGGCTCGGCCTGTGGGGCGGCGAGGACTTTCCGTTCACCACGCGCAGCGAGTTCATCGCGGCGATCGAGGACGGCGGCGTTGCGGCGATGGAGGTGCTGGCGCGCGACTTGAAGGCGCTCGGCCTCTATTCGGCCCGCTCGCTGTCCTTCGACGGCGTGGAATACGAGATGCTCGAACATGCGCTGACCCCCGCGCAGATCGGCATCTACGACGCCTACGCGGGCGCCTTCCAGATCATTCACAACAATCTGGATGCGGCGATGAAGGCCGCGAACATCACCGGCGCGACCGGCACGCTCAACGCCCAGGCCAAGTCGGCGGCGCGCAGCGCCTTCGAGTCCGCCAAGCAGCGGTTCTTCAATCACCTCATCACGGCGATGCAGACGCCTTCGATGATCGCCAGCATCGAGCGCGACCTGGCGGCCGGCCATAGCGCCGTCGTCCAGATCGTCTCGACCGGCGAGGCGCTGATGGAACGCCGTCTCGCAGACATCCCGACCGAGGAATGGGACGACGTGCGCGTGGACGTGACGCCCCGCGAATACGTCCTATCGTATCTCGAACATAGCTTCCCGGTGCAGCTCTACGAGCCGTTCACGGACAGCGAGGGCAACCTGTCCTCGCGGCCCGTCACCGACGCGGACGGCAATCCCGTCGAATCCCGCGAAGCCGCCGAGCGCCGCGACCGGCTGATCGAGCGCCTGGCCTCGCTGGCGCCGGTGCCGGCCGCGCTCGACCAGATCATCCATCACTTCGGGACCGATGTGGTCGCCGAGGTGACGGGGCGTTCGCGCCGGATCGTCAGGCGGCGCGGCTCGGACGGCATCGACCGCTATGTGGTCGAGAGCCGGCCGGGCTCGGCCAATGTCGGCGAAACCGACGCCTTCCAGAGCGACGCCAAGCGCATCCTCATCTTCTCCGATGCGGGCGGGACCGGCCGCAGCTATCACGCCGACCTCGGCGCGAGGAACCAACGGCTGCGCGTCCATTATCTGCTGGAGGCGGGCTGGAAGGCCGACAATGCCATCCAGGGCTTCGGCCGCACCAACCGGACCAATCAGAAGCAGCCGCCGCTGTTCCGGCCGGTGACGACCGATGTGAAGGCGCAGAAGCGGTTCATCTCGACCATCGCGCGCCGGCTCGACACGCTGGGCGCGATCACGCGCGGCCAGCGCCAGACCGGCGGCCAGGGACTGTTCCGGCCGGAAGACAATCTGGAATCGCAATATGCGCGCGACGCGCTGCGCCAGCTCTACCGGCTGCTCTACGCGGGCAAGGTCGAGGGCTGCTCGCTGCTCGCCTTCGAGGAGGCGACGGGTCTCAGCTTGCGCGACGACACCGGCCTCAAGGACGAGTTGCCGCCGATCACGACCTTCCTCAACCGGATGCTGGCGCTCGCCATCGACTTGCAGAACGTCCTGTTCACGGCGTTCGAGGACTTGCTGACCGCCCGCATCGAGGGGGCCGTCGCTTCGGGAACCTACGAGCTGGGGCTGGAGACGCTCCAGGCCGAAAGCTTCACGATTGCCGAGCGCAGCACCATCTATGCTCATCCCGGCACCACGGCGGAGACGAGGTTGCTGACGATCGAACGCAAGGACCGCAATCGGCCGCTCACGCTGGCGAAGGCGCTCGACCATCTTTCGGACCCGCGTGCGGTCCTGCTGGTCAACGCCCAATCCGGCCGCGCCGCCGTGCAGATACCGACGAAGGGGATGTTGCTCGACGACGGCAGCGTCGAGCGCCGCGTGCGGCTGGTCCGGCCGATGGAATCGACGCCGATGCCGCTGGAGGCAATGGCGCAGACGCAATGGCACGAAGCGAGCCGGGCGGACTTCGCCCGCGCGTGGGAGGCGGAGTTGGCCGAGGTGCCGGAGTTCGCCACCAGCACCATGCACATCGTCACCGGCCTCTTGCTGCCCATCTGGAAGCGGCTGCCGAACGAGTCCACCCGCGTCTATCGGCTCCAGACCGATGATGGCGAGCGGATCATCGGCCGCCGGGTCTCGCCGGCCTGGGTCGCGACGGCAACCGCCAACGACGACGGCCCGCGTCTCGATCCGCAGGCGGCCTTCGCTGCGCTGATGGACGGGCGCACCGTGCTCGACCTGGCTGAAGGTCTCCAGCTCCGCCGTGTGCGCGTGATGAACGCCTACCGGATCGAGCTGACCGGCTTCACCGACGCCATGCGCGAGCGGCTGACCGCCTATGGCCTGTTCCACGAGATCATCTCGTGGACGCTGCGCATGTTCGTCCCCGTCGATGCGGCGGGCGTCGCGGTGCTGGAGCGCCTGATGAAACGGTGGCCGCTGACGCGCATCGCCGACCGGGCGGCCGCGTGATGGGCCGGCTGTCGGATCAGGCAGGCGAACTGGCGAACCGTCTCGGCGATCGGGCCGAGGCGGTTTGCCGTCATTACCTGTCGAAGGGGCATCGCGAAGGCCGCTATTGGCTGGTTGGCGATGCCCACAACACGCCGGGCCGCAGCCTCTATGTGCGATTGTCCGGCTCGGAGGATGGCCGGGGCGCTGCCGGCAAATGGACTGACGCCGCGACCGGCGAGCATGGCGACCTGCTCGACATCATCGCGCTCGCCCGCGGCCATTCGCAGCTCCGCGACACGCTGGACGAGGCCCGGAGCTTCCTCAGCCTACCGAATCCCGAGCCTTGCACCGATGGTCCACGCCATGCGCGTGAGCCGCAAGCGCCCACCGGCTCGCCGCAAGCCGCCAAGCGCCTGTTCGCCGCGTCCGGGCCTGTCCGGGGATCGGTCGTTCAAGCCTATCTGCGGGGACGCGCGATCACGGCCCTGCGGGTGGACGATCCGCTCCGCTTCCACCCGCGCTGCTACTACACCCCGTCGCGGAAGGACTTGGCCGGAACACGTCGCGTATGGCCTGCCATGATCGCCGCCGTCACCGATCTCGACGGCGCGATCACCGGCGTTCATCGCACCTGGCTCGACCCGGACGCATCGACCAAGGCGCCGGTGGTCACGCCTCGGCGCGCGATGGGTTTCCTTCTCGGGCACGGCGTCCGCTTCGGCAGACCGGATGCGGTGATGGCGGCGGGCGAAGGCATCGAGACCATCCTGTCGCTGCGTCAGGTCATGCCCGCCATGCCCATGATCGCCGCTCTGTCCTCGCCCCACCTTGGAGCCGTCCTGTTCCCGCCCGCGCTCCGACGCCTCTATGTCGGCCGCGACGACGATCCGGCCGGCGACGCTGCGTTGGCGAGGCTGACCGAGCGGGCTTCCGGGGCCGGGATCGAGGTCGTGCCGCTCTCGCCCATGCTCGGCGATTTCAACGAGGATCTGCGCCTAGTCGGAGCCGAGCGGATGGCGGCGGCGCTGGGCGGGCAGCTCATCCCCGAGGATGCGGGCCGTTTCCTGGCCATGCCCGGCTGAGGCCGGAAAGGCGGCGGGGGCTTCGGCTCGGGGTTCGGAAAGGTCCGGCCTGCCGGTTGCGGCGACGCTGGCGATCATCGGAGAGGCCCGCGCCCTTGCTGCCTTCTTGAGAGGCGTTCGGGACGACAGCCGCCCCGGCCCGGCAACGGCGTTCGGCAGCTAATTTCCGCCGCGGCCACGAGCGGCCGCTTTGCATCGCGAAACAAATTAGCCGCCGCCCTGCCGTCCAGCGCTGCGCTTGGCCGCCACCCCGCGAGGGGCGGGGTTGGCGGTGCAGGCCCGGTTCGCCCGCCGTCTTTCGACGCCTGCGAAGGCCGCGAAGGGCGCGGTCAACCGATGAGAGGCGTCACCATGACAACCGACAATCCGCTTCCCGAACATGAACCCGGGCACGAGGAATCCCCCACCGCCTACCTGCTTCAGGAGATGGCCCTATACGGATACAGGCCCTTCGAGGACGAGCCCGACCAGCGCCCGCTCCCCGACTCCCGCTCAGCCGAGGGCGCAGTCGCCGACATCTTCGACGCGATGGTCTCGTGCCTGATCGACACGCGGCTCGAACCCGACCTTGAAGACCTGCTCTGGAACATCACCAACGTCTTCCAGCGCGCCGGTGAACGGATCGAGCGCGAGCTTGATGACAACGAGTTCGCCCAGAAGCGCAGCCAGCGCGAACAGGATGGCTCCGAGGTGAAGTCGGTCGAGCTGGAGCGGCTGCTGCGCGAGGGCGCGACCATGATCGAGCGCCGCGACGCGATGGAGTTCTTCCGCGACGCCTGTGCCGATCACTATCGCATCCATATCCGCAAAGCCTGGACGCCGCGCTCCGGCTCGAAGGTCAACCGCAAGGCGCTCACCTCGGCGGTGATCTCCAGCCGCGACTTCATCAATGCGCGCAAATGGGCCGACAAGCAGGTGCTCGTGCCGCCCGGCACCCGCATCGCGGTCTCCTCGGGTCCGGCGTTCAACGACGTCAATTTCATCTTCGCGACGCTGGACCGGATCAAGGCGAAGTTCCCCGGCATGGTGTTGCTGCATGGCGCGACCGGCACCGGCGGTGAGCACATCTCCGTCCTCTGGGCCGACAATCGCGGCGTCCCGAGCGTCCCCTTCGAGCCCGATTGGGACAAGCACAAGCGGGCCGCGCCGTTCAAGCGCAATGACGAAGTGCTTGAAACGATGCCGAAGGGTCTCGTCGTCTTTCCCGGCACCGGCATCCAGGACAACATCCGCGACAAGGCCAAGGCGATGGGCATCAAGGTCTGGGACTTCCGGCAGCGTGGCGGCGCGTAAGCGCCGCCAAACCTGTCACCCGATGGAAGCCCTGCCGCCGGCGATTGCCCGACATGGACGTAGGCAAGCCCGACCCTTCTAGTATATCGCCCGTTGCCGGTGATCCTGTGCGCGAAGCGAAGAGGGCTTCCCACATCCCTTCCCATTCCTGATTTGCTCGGCATGATTTCGCTATGGCCCCCGGCTAGGTTGATCGCGATTGCCCAAGCTGCCCGAGGCGTTCCGCGCTGTGCTGGTCGCAGGCCCGGATTGAGGCGCGCGGCAACAGCGGACGGCGGCGGCGCTGACACTGTTCGGCACGAGTCCACCCTGCGCCGTTCCTGACCGCCAATGCAGCCAGCATCCCTCTCGTTGCGCTTGGGACTGAGCGATTTCGTGACAGGGACATCCAGCTCCGGTCTCTGCGCGCACCATCCCCGCTCTTTGAGGCGCAATCCTTGGTCTGACGGATGGCCTGTCGCCATCAACCCGTAAAGGGTCCGCTACGCGAGCGTGCGGCCGTCAGGCTGCGCCTGTGCGGTGATTGCAGCCATCCGCCCGACACTTCGGGCGCCTGTCGAGCGGGGATGGTCCCCGCTCCGCAAGACAGGAGCCGGATCAATGTCCCTGGAAATCGCTCAGTCCCATGCCTGGAACCTCGCCCGGACGCTGATGACCTGCATCGTCGTCGTCAGGATCGCCGATCACCTGTTCGGCGTCGTTGAATCCCGCGAGTTCGACGGAGACGCCGCCAGCATCATTCACGAATATGATCCCTTCGCGCGTTGATCGACGCGCTTGACCCGCCTTCGGCGCTGGACCGCGCGCCGAAGGCGTCGCGCGGTCAGCAGTCGAGCCGGTAGCCCGCGCCGAGCGTGCCTCGCGTCTTCTCCATATACTGCGCAACAGCATCGGGCTCGTCCAGCGGCAAGGCAAAGGCCGCTGGCTTGCGCGTGCCTACCTTGCGCTTTCGCTCGCCCTTCTCGGTCGTGGTGCTGCGGATGGGGATCATGCCCGACTCCCTTAGCCGAGGAAGGTTTGCGCATCACCCGTCGCGAAGCCAGCGAAGACCAGGCGGCCGGCTTCGCCAGCCCCCCGCGCCCCGGATCGGATATGACGACGATCCCCGCCATCGCCGCCGCCCTTCCGCACACCCCGCTGGGCGTCCACTCGCCGATAGTCCCATCGCCGCTTTCGACGTCCCGGCCGGTCCCTTGGGCGTGGACGCGGGCGACCAGCCCAATCCCTTCGCAGCACCTCACTGGATTGCCTCGTCCTCGGCGGAAACGCGGGATCGGTGAATCCGGACGCGGCGGTCTGTCCTGTCGAACGATCCTGCCGGCACGGCAGGACGAAGGCGAGGATGAAGGGGAACGGGAGCGCCCAAGTGCGGCTACCGGGTCGATCGCGCCCTCATCGCCGCGAGATCCTCTGTTCTCGCACAGCGCTCCGCGCCGCTTCGCCGAGCGGACTGCCCCTCCGACTGACTGATCCCCTAAGCCCGTTCGGTTTTCGCAAGCAACCCCCGCGGCGTCCGAACCGTGTTGGCGCTGAAGCGCCTGCCCGCACCACTTCGGACCTTGGGGGTCAGGTCTCCGCTGCGCGTCGATGCCAGCGCCTCCCGACGGTCTTGGCCGGGTCTTGTCGGAGGGACGGTCCCTCGGACTTGAAGCAACGGAGACTTGAAATGCAGAACATCGTCATTCTCGCCGGCAACATCGGCCAGGACCCGGAAGCCCGCACCACACCAGGCGGCACCCTCATCACCCACTTCACCCTCGCCACCTCGCGCCCCCGTTACTCTGAGGGCAAGGTCGTTCGGGACGACAACGGCTACCGCGTCCAGGACACCGAATGGCACCGCATCACCGCCTTCAACGGCCTCGGCAAGACCATTCGGGACCATTGCGTGAAGGGGATGAAGGTGCTGGTTCGCGGCCGCATCCACTACACCAAGTGGACCGACCAGCAGGGCGTCGATCGCTACGGCTGTGAGATCATCGCCGAGACGGTGGACTTCCTCAGCCGGGGCAAGTCCGCTCAGACGGGCGGCGGCGCCTACGACGACCTCGACGACGACATCCCGTTCTGATCCGAGGCGCGAGAGGCCCGGCGGCGCAAGCCGCCGGGCCTTCTTTCGTTGGCGTTTCGGCCTGCGTTGCGATTATCCCAAGACGACTATAATAGTCGTTTTCATAGCGAATGACCCGAAGGTTGTGGAGGTGATCGTGCATGATCACTTCCCGCCAGGTGCGGGCCGCTCGCGCACTTCTCGGTTGGACGCAAGAGATGCTTGCAGACAAGGCCCTCGTTGCTCTGACCGCGCTCAAGCGTCTGGAATCAGAGAACGATCTGCCTGTGCGCGACGATACGCGGCACCAGGTAGTCAAGTCGCTAGAGGCAGCGGGAATCGTGTTTCTCGATTCGGATCGCGGTGAAGGCGTGATGATTGTGCGTGGTTCAACGAGCGGATCGCGAAAGTAACGGGCGTTGACGCCCGCTCGGTTATGCTCGCCGCATCGGACGACCATAGCAAATGCGGTGTAATTACTTCGCTTCATTATGGTGTATATTCCATGAATCAGCAGGCGCAGGGGGCTATGGCTGAAAGCGGAACGAGGCGATGGCGATAGCCGCTTTCGAGGATCGCGCCCCGGATGCGTCCCATGTGACCGACTATGATGAGCGCCATCATCGGACCTACTGGCGGCTGCTCGATGCGGCGGACGAAAATGCCGATTGGCGCGAAGCCGTCCGCATCATCTTCGGGATCGACCCCGCCGCTGAACCGGATCGCGCCCGCTCCGTCTATGACTCGCATCTCGCCCGCGCGCGCTGGATGACCGAGACCGGCTATCGGCACTATCTGCGCCCGCCGCCGAACTGAGAGCGGCCCCGGAAACACGCGCGGCGGTGCGTATAATCCCTTCAAAATGCTGACTTGAATCCGCTATGCGGCCGCCTGCCCGGCAGGTCTTCTCCGGGGCGGCGGACTTGCGAACATCTTCCAACGCGTTCCGCAGAGGGCCATGCTTGGGAGGGTTTCGATGCCGCCTGAGAAGGACTGGCGCGCGCCCCCGGACGAGGCCGGGGACGACGCGCTGCAATATTCGGACATCGCCATCGGCTATCTCGGCCGCAATGCCCGCTATCGCTCCGACTACCGCCGCGCGCTCGGCCGCGTGAAACGCGGCGCGATCTCCGCCGACGACGCGACCGCGGCCCTGGTCGATCACTGGGGGATCAGCTACCACGCCGCCCCCGGCGCGGCCTTCGACCGCAAGCTGGCGGTCGCGCGCCCCGACCTCTCGCCGGCCAGCATCATCCTCGCGCCCGCGGTCGCCGGCATCGGCGCCGGCCCGCTCGACTTGGCGGCGCTTGGCGACATTCGCGCCCGGATCAGGATGGGCGACTTCCTACATGTCATCCTCGCCGATCCAGATGGCGACGAGTATCTGTGCGTGTGCGGATCATGTCACCGCCCGATGGCCTTGATAGTGCCGATCGAACCCGCCCCCTTCGCGCGCCTCGCATCGGCCGAGCGCCTGTGCCGCCGCCTCAGCGGCATGGCAGCCGGGCCGCCGGCGCTGCGTCCGCCGCCCTTCCGGCGCGAACATCTCCTCACCCTGCTGCAAGTGCTCGACGGCCGCCGCGCGGGCGCCACCCAGCGCGAGTTGGCCGCCTCGCTGATCCACCCCAAGGTCCGCCACTACACGCCCACCGAATGGACGGACAGCGCAGAGCGCAAGTGCATCAGGCGCTGGCTCAAGGAAGCCGTCGAGCTGCGCGATGGCGGTTACATCCGGTTGCTGCGCGGCGGCTGAGGGGGACATTGGCGACCCGGTCTCCCGCGTCCCCTTCTCCGCATAGGGGGCATTTCGCCACCATTCCCTCCTGTCCGCCGGCCCTCTTTTCCGGGGCCGGCCATCATCAGGAGGATCATCATGGCCGAGCCTGTCGCCGCCACAACGCCACGCTATCTCAAGACGCCCGATGCGGCGATCCATCTCGGCCTCTCGGCCCGCACCTTGGAAAAGCATCGCTGCTTCGGCACCGGCCCGGTGTTCCGCCGCCTCGGCGGCCGCATCGTCTATGCGATCGACGACCTCGACGCCTGGGCCGCGCTCGGCACGCGCCGGTCCACGTCCGATCCGGGCAATGGCGTCGTCCATCCCGCCAAGCGCCTCCCCACCGATTGCGTGCGCCGCTGAGCGCCGATGCCCACCGCACGCTCCCTTTCCGGCCGGTCGAGCGCCGAGCGCACGCAGCTTGAGCTGTTCCGCTCGGTCCCCGGCGACCTTGCGGCCCGCGACGCGCAGGACTTGATGGCCTGGCCGTTCTTCTCGCTCGCCAAGGCCCGCCGCACCGCGCCCATCGACTTCCGCATGGGCGCGACATGGATCTCAGTCGAGGCCGTGCCCGAGCATGGCATGGCGACTATTTGGGACGCCGACGTGCTGATCTGGGCGGCGAGCCAGCTCATCGAGGCGCGCGACGCCGGACGGCCGACCTCGCGCCTGATGGTGACGACGCCGCACGAGATACTGGCGTTCACCCGGCGCGGCACCGGCAAGGCGAGCTACGAACGGCTGAAGGCCGCGCTCGACCGCCTGCAATCCACCACCGTCGCCACGTCGATCCGGCAGCAGCACCAGCGCCGCCGCCATCGCTTCTCATGGATCAACGAATGGCGCGAGTTGGCGGACGGCAACGGCCGCGCGCTCGGCATCGAGCTGATCCTGCCCGACTGGTTCTATGCCGGCGTGCTCGACCGCGCGCTCGTGCTGACCATCGACCGCGCCTATTTCGACCTGACCGGCGGCCTCGAACGCTGGCTCTACCGCATCGTGCGCAAGCATGGCGGGCGCCAGCAGGGCGGCTGGAGCTTTGACGTTCCGCACCTCTACTTCAAATCCGGCGTGCTCTCGCCGCTGCGCCGGTTCGCGTTCGAGCTGCGCGCCATCGCCGCGCGCCAACCGCTCCCCGGTTACGTCCTCACGCTCGAACATGCGCTCGGCCGCGACCGGCTGAATTTCACGCCCGTCCCCGTCGATCCGTTCGACGCTGCCATGCGCCGCGTCGGCCTCAAGCCTGTGGAGAACTGGCCATGAGGTTCGGACTATCGGGAACAGCCGGATTCGGACGATCGGGAACGCGAGACTCGGACTTCCGGGAACGCGCGATCCTCGCAAGCCCGCAGAAATCCTCGCGGAATCGGCTCCCTTCTAACAGTGCTAATAGAAAAGAATCCTTCGGATTCTTGCTAACGGCGCGCGCGGCTGTGGACAGCGCAGCGCCGTTCGCGGGCTTGGCGTTCGGTCGGCGGACAAGCCGCCGGCCTCGCCCCGCGCCCATCGCGACCCCCATCCCCGGAGACCTCCCATGATCGACGACCGGCCCCCCGCCGTGCGCGGCGGCGGCGCGTTCAGCGCGCTCGCCCGCGACGGCCTCACCCATGTCGAGCTGACCTGGATCGAGAAGAAGCTGGAGCACTGGATACGCTTCGGCCGCATCGCCCAAGACCGCATCCTGACGCGGCGCACCCGCGTCGTCAGCTTCCGTCCGGGCGCCGTCTTCGCGTTCGTGCGCTGGGCGGCCAACGACTTCGGCACGATCGTTTCGCGTATCGACGTGGTGCGCGCGGTCGCCGCCAACGAAGCCTACACGACGCTGCCGTTCGTGCGGCCGGGTGGCGACATCCTGCTCAAGATCGAGGGCTGGCTGAAAGTCCAACAGGTGCTCGCCGCGATCGACGCGGTGGAGGCGGCCGGCGTCGATCCCTGCGATGCGGCGGCCGACCATTGGCGGCACGTCCACAACCGCATCGCCGCCGGCCATCAGCCGCGCCTCTACACGATCGAGCGCCATCACGCCTGGCTCAAGCGCCGGGAGATCGAGGGATGAAGCGCCGCCGCTATGTCATGGCGACAGCCATCGCCGCTTCCGGTTTCGTCGCGGCCTTCGTCGCCGTCGCCGTCGCCGATCCGCTCCCGCGCGTCATCTGGAACGCGAGCGCCAGCGCGCCGATCGGGCTCTACCGCATCCATCCCGACAGCGATCCGCCGCCCGGCGCGCTAGTCGCCGTCGCGCCGCCCGAACGGCTGGCGCATTGGCTTTCAGTGCGCGGCTATCTGCCCGAGGGCGTGCCGCTGCTGAAGCATGTCGCGGCGAAGGCCGGGCAGCGGGTTTGCCGTGCCGGCGCCGTCGTGAGCGTCGATGCCCGGCGCGTCGCCATCGCCCGCGCGCGTGACGGCAGGGGCCGTCCGCTGCCGGTCTGGCAGGGGTGTCGCACCCTGCGACCGGGCGAGCTGCTGCTGCTCAATCCTGCCCATCCCGACAGTCTGGACGGCCGCTATTTCGGCCCGCTGCCGGCCTCCGCCGTCATCGGACGGGCAACGCCGCTGTGGCTGCGCGCGCCGTCCCCATCGCCTTCACCCCCCCCAAGCCAAGGAGATCGGCCATGCAAGTGAACATCTTTGAATCCACTGCCAACGGCTATGCCGGACGCGCTCGCTACTTCGGCATCACCGAGGCGATCGTGCTTGTCGCGCTCGATCCGAGCGATGCCGAGAACGCGCCCGACTACCGTGTCCACCTCGACGACGAGGACGGTCCCGAAGTCGGCGGCGCGTGGAAACGGGTCGGCGAACGCGCGGGCGACTATATCGCGCTGGAGATCGACAGCCCGCTTTTCCCGGCGGCGTTCCGGCCGGTGCTGTTCCGCGCCGATGACAATGGGCGGACGTTCCGGCTGTCGTGGAAACGCCCCCGGCCGCGCGACGATCGGAGCTGATCGGTGCCTTTCCCGATCATCCCTCTGTTCGCGGAAAGGCCGCATCATCCCTCCGTCCCGCTCGGTCGCAGGCCGGCCGACGCGCGCAGCGAAGGTCAAGGGCGGCCCCCGGCCGGCGCATCGCGCGCACCCTTTACAGCAGCGAGCACGCTGGCAGGCTGGCGGCGGAGCGGGGGCGGGTCGGCCGCCATGCTCGCGGTCCTGCTGCTGCTCACGCCGGGCGCTGCGCCCGTCGCCGCGCTGGCGCAGGACGCGCCCCCCGAGCGATCGGCCGCGCGCCATCCCTATGCCGCCCATGTCACCGACGCGGCCCGGCGCTTCGGCATCCCCGAACGCTGGATATGGGCCGTCATGCGCGTCGAGAGCAACGGCGATGTTCGCGCTGTCTCGACGGCCGGGGCGATGGGCCTCATGCAGATCATGCCCGGCACCTGGGCGAGGCTGCGCGCGCGCCATCGCCTCGGGTCCGATCCGTTCGATCCGCGCGACAACATCATGGCGGGCGCGGCCTATCTGCGCGAGATGCACGACCGCTACGGCAACGTGACGGCGATGCTGGCCTCCTACAATGCGGGGCCGGGCCGCTACGACGAACACCTGTCGCGTGGTCGGCCGCTGCCCGCCGAGACGCGCGCCTATCTCGCAAAGCTGGCGTCGATCACGGGTGGTTCGGACGACACTCAGCTTGCCACCGCGCCGCCATCCGATCCGTTCGCATGGCGCCGCGCCGCGCTATTCGCGGTGCGGCCGGGCGCGGTTTCGCCTGCGCCGCTATCCGCCGATCGCACGGCATCCGAGGTGCAGCCGGAACGACCGGCCGACGCCCGCGCCGGGCTTGTCATGGCCGATGCTGCCCCGCCTTCCAACAGCCTGTTCGTCCCGCTTTCCGGCCGCTCACCGCCATGAGCGGCTCTCGCGCGCTCTGGCGGGTTTCGGCGCAGGCTTTCGCAACGCCGGAAGGGAGCAGTGCTGTCTTTCTGAAGGGGGAAGGTCGAGGGCAAGATAAAGGGCGGCAATGTGCGGAGCCCCTGCGCCTCGGTTGTGGCCTTGATTCTCAAGGCTTTCGGGCATTGCTGCGCAATGTGTGCGGAAATCCCGCACTGTGCGGCGTAGGGCCAAAGCCTGCCGCCATCAGGGTTTGCCGCACATTGCGGCCTGTCGCGCCATGAGCCGCGACGACGATTTCCGCATCCGGCCTGGCCGCATCCGCTCGCGGGGCAGCCAGCGGGCGCTGCCGATCATCAACCAGGCGCTCGCCGCTGCGCAGAGGGCGGGCGGCCATGTCTCGCGGCAGGGCCGGATCATCGCGCCGGGCCGCTCGACCTTCGGCCGGGGCCGCGTGGCGAGCGTGCGCGCGACCCACCGGCTCGGGCACCGATCGCGCCAGGTCGTCGTAAAGGCGCGCGTCGTCCGGCACGGCGGCCGCGCCTCGCTCGCTGCTCACCTCAATTACCTGCAACGCGATGGCGTCACCCGCGACGGCGAAAAGGGCGTGCTGTTCGGCGCGGAGGCGGACGGCCTCGACCGCAACGAGTTTGCGGCGCGTTGCGAGGACGACCGCCACCATTTCCGGTTCATCGTCTCGCCCGAGGACGCCGAGCAGATGCGCGACCTTAAGGGCTTCACCCGCGAGCTGATGACGCGGATGGAAAAGGATCTCGGCACCCACCTGGACTGGCGCGCGGTCGAGCATTGGAACACCGACAACCCGCACGTCCACATCATCGTGCGCGGCGTCGCCGAGGACGGGCAGAACCTCGTCATCTCGCGCGACTATATCCGCGAGGGGATGCGGGCGCAGGCGCGCGAGATCGTCACCCAGGAACTCGGCCCGCGCAGCGACCTTGAAATCCGGCAATCGCTGGAGCGGCAGGTCGAGGCCGAACGCTGGACCGAGATCGACCGCGACCTTTCGCGGACCATGCAGCGCAACGGGCTGATCGACATGGCGCCCGAGCCCGGCGTCCGGCCCGACGGCGACCATGTGCTGAGGATGGGACGGCTGCGCAGGCTGGAGCGGCTCAGCCTCGCCAGCGAGATCGCACCCGGCCAATGGACGCTGGCGGATAACGCCCAGGCCGCCTTGCGCGAGCTGGGCGAGCGCGACGACATCATCAAGCGGATGCACAAGGCGATGAGCGACCGCGGCATCGACCGGGGCGCCGGCAGCTACGTCCTCGACGCCGATCCGGCTCAGCCCGTTGTCGGCAGGCTCGTCGATCGCGGCCTGCATGACGAGCTGACCGGCAAAGCCTATGCGATCGTGGACGGGATCGACGGCCGCACCCACCATGTCCAGCTTCCCGACATCGAGGCGACCGGCGATTGCCGGCCCGGCGCGATCGTCGAGCTGCGCCGCTTCGAGGATCGGAAAGGCCGGCAGCGGGTGGCGCTGGCCGTGCGTTCCGACATGGACATCGAGGCGCAGGTTCGCGCGCCGGGGGCGACCTGGCTTGACCGGCGCAACCTGTCGAGCGACGGCCATGATCTTGGCGGCGGCTTCGGGACCGAGGTGCGGGCCGCGATGGAAGCGCGCGCCGAGCATCTCGCCGACGAGGGGCTGGCGCGGCGGCAGAGCCAGCGCATCATCTTCGCGCGCAACCTGCTCGACACGCTCAGCCACCGCGAGCTGGACGAAGCCGCCAAGGAACTGTCGGCCGAGGTCAACCTGCCGCACGCGCCGTCCAAGGCCGGGGAGTATGTCGCGGGCACGGTGCGCCAGCGCATCACGCTCGCCTCGGGCCGCTTTGCCATGATCGACAACGGCCTGAGCTTCCAGCTCGTGCCCTGGTCTCCCTCGCTCGACCGCCAGATCGGCAAGCACATCTCCGGCGTCATGCGCGGTGATGGTGGTGTCGATTGGTCGCTTGGAAGGGGAATTGAGTTGGGAATTTAGGCCGGATCGACATTCAGGATTCCTAAAAGGTTTGATCGCTGATTCATAGGGCTCTGTGTTGGACCGCGGAGCGGACGATGGGGATCAAGCGATACGAGTTGAGCGATGGGCAGTGGGCGAAGATTGCACTGCTGCTGCCGGGCAAGGCAGGTGATCCTGGACGGACGGGATCGGATAACCGGTTGTTTGTGAACGGATGTTTGTGGGTTTTGCGCTCTGGCGCTCACTGGTGCGACCTGCCTGAGCGCTATGGCCGCTGGAAGACCGTGCACCGGCGCTTCAGTCGCTGGTGTGACAAGGGAGTATGGGAGCGGGTGTTCGCCGCGCTCACCAGGGATCGCGACAATCAGTATCTGATGATCGACAGCACCATCGTTCGCGCCCACCAGCAGGCAGCGACCGGAAAAGGGGGGCGCAAGACCAGGCGCTGGGGCGTTCCCGAGGAGGGCTGACGACCAAAATCCACATGCTGGCCGACGCGCTGGGGCGGCCGCTGCGCTTCTCCATAACGGCTGGGCAGGCTCATGACATCACCGCTGCTCCAGCCTTGCTCGAAGGTCAGAAAGCCGGGGCCATTCTCGCCGATAAAGCCTATGACAGCAATGGCTTACGAGAGACGATCGCGCAGATGGAGGCGCAAGCCGTGATCCCGTCCAAGCGTCATCGCAAGGTCTTCATCCCGCACGACACCCAACTCTACAAACAGCGCAACCGGATCGAGCGATGTTTCAACCGCCTCAAGCATTTCCGCCGCTTTGCGACACGCTACGATCGGCGCACCATCCATTTCGCCGGCTTCATACACCTCGCCGCCGCCATGATCTGGTTACGCTGAATGTCGATCGGCCCTAGTGGAAGGATTGACCAAGCTTGCCAGCCGCTTCCAAGCCTGGTGCCAAGAAATCAGCCGTTCGCAAGCTAGCAGACCTATTCCGCCGGATCATGATCGGAAGCTTCCGACCGCGCTCAAAATCACGCCCACCGACCGTCGGCCCACAGCCGCCTCGAACGTTCCTACAAAGTCTGAATCGCAAGACGTTTGGGCTGCTCCCGCAGACACTAGCGCAGCAGGCGAAGCTCAAGGCGCGTCCATTTATTCGGCGGCGGCTGGCGTGCGCTTCTGTCGGCTATTGTGCCAAAAACCGAGGATTAACACCGCACCCATGGTAAGCTGGGCGACGACAGGCTGGAGCGCGGGGAAGATGCCGAGCAAGGAGATTCGAGGGAAGCCATGAAGCGGGCGAATGTCGATTAGCCCAGCTTCCTGCAAAGCGGCCACGCCCTTACCGACCAGCACAACGGCCAACACGGCCATCAGCGCGGAACTGTAGGCGAAGAATTTCGCAACCGGGAGGCGGCGGCTGTATCGCAGCATCGCCCATCCAATGACGGCAAGCAGGCCAATCGCAGTAGCCGCGCCCGCAAGGACGACGCCGCCATTGCCTTGAGTCCAGAGCGCAGCATAGAAAAGAATCGTCTCGAACACCTCGCGATAGACGACGATGAAAGCGAGTCCGAACAGGAACCAAGCTGAGCCACGCGACAGCGCTTTGCCCAGCGTCGCCTTGATATAGCGCTGCCATTCGTCGGCCTGGGACTTGCCGTGCATCCAGATACCGACCGACAAGAGGACAATCGCAGCAAACAGCGAACCGAACCCTTCGGTCAGTTCACGGCTGGCGCCGCTGATGCCGATTACAAACGTCGCCGCGGCCCAGGTTGCCGCGCCCGCGACCAGCGCCGCGATCCAGCCGGCATGGACATAGGGCAGGACATCGCTGCGCTCAGCCTTGCGTAGAAATGCGATCATCGCGACCACGATGAGCAGGGCTTCAAGTCCTTCGCGCAGAAGGATGGTGAGCGCACCGAGGAACGTCGAGACATCGCTGACCGCATCGGGCGACAGGGCAGCCTCGGCATCGGTGAACAGGCTGTCGAGCACATCGACCTTGGTCGCGAGGTCGGATGCAGGAGCGCCGCGGCCGATCGCGCCGCGCAGTTCGCCCATCGCGCTCTCAATCCGGCCCATCAGGGTGGCGTCGCGCGCGGTCAGCATGGGTTCCAGCGGCTCGAACCCGTCGAGATAGGCGGACAGCGCCAACTCCTCGGCGGCGCGGCGATCCCCCGCCTGGTAGGCCGCAAGGCTCTGGTGGAGCTTTTCGCGGGCCAGCGACAGGGAGCCTGCGGGCACCGCAACGACGGCCTTGGGGTTGGCGCGCAGATAGGCGATCACTGCGTCCGCCTTGTTCGGGCCGATGGCGGCGCTCAGCGTCGCCGGGGTCATTGTCGCAAGCGTGGTCAGGTCGGGGATGCGCTTGCGAATCGACGCATCACTCTTCCACAGCCGCTCGCCGGCGCTGACGTCGCGGAACGCGAGGCTGCCGGCGTGGAGCGCCAGCGCCCAGCGGTCTTGGGCCGGCAGGTCGGCGAAGCTCTGCATCGCGGTGCCGTCAAGACCCTGCCCGATCACCTGATAGAGCGCGAACAGGCTGCGTTCACGCGCGCGGCCCGGATCGGCGAACGCAACCGGCGGCGGATCGAGCTTGGCCGCATCCGGGCCATGAGCATCGCCGGTCAGCCCATGGCAGCTCGCGCAATTCTTGGCGTAGAGTTGGGCGCCGCGCGCCGGGTCGGGCGCGGTGGCCGGCGCGAGCGGCACCGGATAGGCTGCCAGCAGATCGCCGGCCAGCCCGCGCGCCGCCCTGGCAACGGCCTCCGGCTCGGCCCTGGCCGCCACAAGCCGCTGGAGCGCCTCGGCTTGCCGGACCAGATCCACGCGGGCAGCGTCCGCGGGGAGCGCAGCGAGGCGGCTGCGCACCGAGGCGGAGAACTCGGTCATCTCGGCATATTCGCCAGCGCTGACGATCCGGCCATGCGAAACAGCACCTGCATAGTCGACCGCGACATAGTCGAGCAGGCGCCATACCGTCTGAACGGCACCGGTATCGGCGGTATCGGCGCGCGCGAGCGCGGGGACGCCCAGCCCGAACAGCATCAGGGCGAGCAGGAGCGCGGAGCGAAGGGGACGGACAGGAGACATTGCGACCTTAAGCGAGACGCGGTTGCGTGCGGCGTTCGGCCAGCGCGCTGCGCACAATCTCATATGCTGAGTGAAGGAACAGCAGAGCGATCACGCCAGCGACGATGAGATCTGGCCAAGCGCTTTGCGCCCAGGCTACCAGCCCGGCCGCGACGATCACCGCGACATTGGCAAGCGCATCGTTGCGGCTGAACAGCCAGATGGCGCGGACATTGGCGTCGCCCTCGCGGAAACGGGCGAGCACGAACGCCGCGCCGACATTGACCAGCAAGGCCACGACGCCGATGCCGCCCATTAGCTCGGCCTCGGGCGCAACCGCATTCATCGCCCGCCACGCCGCGAAGGCGATCACGCCGACCCCGAGGGCGCCGAGGAACAGTCCTTGCGTCAACGCAATCCGGGCGCGTGCATGTGCGGTCCAGCCGAGGGCTAAAAGCCCGACCAGAGTGATCGACCCGTCGCCGATGAAGTCAAGCGCGTCGGCTTTCAGAGCCTGGCTGTCGGCGACGAACCCGCCGACGATCTCCAGCAGTCCGAAGCCGAGGTTGAGAATGACGACGATCCACAAGGCGCGGGCATAAGCCGGGTCACGCTCCGCCCGTTTGGCGTCACCGGTGCAGCCGCACCCGTCTGATTCGCTCTCGCTCATCATGCGTGCATAGAACCTCCAGTTACTGTAGGAGCAAGCAAATTGCGAACCATTAGCAACTGGGAGTTTCCGTGACCGCTGCCTCACGCCTGATGATTGGCGACCTTGCCCGCCGGACCAGCACCAAGGTCAACACGATCCGCTTCTACGAAGAGATCGGGCTCATGCCCCGCGCGGCGCGCACCGATGGCGGCCGACGCACCTATGGCGAGAGCGATTTACGCCGGCTGTCATTCATCCGTCATGGCCGCGGCCTGGGATTTTCGATCGACGAGATCCGCTCGCTGATCGCGCTCTCGGAGCAGCCCGATCAGGATTGCTCCGAAGCCGCCGCGATCGCCCGTCGCCACCTCGACGGCATCGACGAACGCATCGCGCGTCTCACGCGGCTGCGCAACGAGCTTTCGCGCGTCGCGAAATCCTGTGCGGGCGGCCGTGCGGCTGACTGCAGCGTCATAGAGGCGATTGCGGAAGTCGAGCTACTTCCGGCGATCTAAGCTATCAAACTGCTCGGTGTTCCCCCTCACTTCGTTGGCATTGCCTTCGATATAACATCATCATCTTCGCCGGCCAGCTCACCTTCAGCCGCTCAGGCAGTTGATACCGAAAATACGCTACTCCCTGTCTTTCTACGCTAGACTTTCCTTCATAATAACAGTCACTTGATTTGGTGTTCGGCACGCATCGACTTCGATGCCATGTCGGCAACCAAAATCCTTTGGGGTCAGGTCTTCGCGGTCTTCCTGATCGTCCTCGCCGCCCTGTGGACCGCGACGCAATGGACGGCCGCGGCGCTCGCCTATCAGCCCGAGCTTGGGTCGCCGTGGTTCATGCTCGGCGATTGGCCGGTCTATCCGCCGCCGGCTTTCTTCTGGTGGTGGTTCTCCTTCGACGCCTATGCACCGGAGATATTCCAGATCGGCGCGTTCATCGCCGTGTCGGGCGGGTTCGCCGCGATCGTCGTTGCCATCGGCATGTCGGTCTGGCGCGCGCGCGAACTGAAGAACGCCGAGACCTATGGCTCGGCGCGCTGGGCGACGCGCAGCGAGATCGCCGCCGCCGGGCTGCTCGGGCCGAATGGCGTCATGCTCGGTCGGCTCGGCCGCGACTATCTGCGGCACGACGGTCCCGAGCATGTGCTGTGCTTCGCGCCGACGCGATCGGGCAAGGGCGTGGGGTTGGTGGTGCCAACGCTTCTGACCTGGCCGGGCTCGGCGATCGTCCATGACATCAAGGGCGAGAACTGGCAGCTCACCGCCGGCTTTCGCGCGCAGCACGCGCGGGTGCTGCTGTTCGATCCGACCAACGGCGCATCGGCCGCCTACAATCCGCTGCTCGAAATCCGCAAGGGTGCCTGGGAAGTCCGCGACGTGCAGAACGTCGCCGACGTGCTGGTGGACCCGGAGGGTTCGCTGGAGAAGCGCAACCATTGGGAAAAGACCTCCCATGCCTTGCTGGTCGGCACGATCCTCCATGTGCTCTACGCCGAGGCCGACAAGACGCTGGCTGGCGTCGCCGCCTTCCTGTCCGACCCCCGCCGCCCGATCGAGAGCACGCTATGGGCGATGATGACGACGCCGCATCTGGGCGAGGCGGGCGTCCATCCCGTCGTTGCCTCGGCCGCGCGCGAGCTGCTCAACAAATCGGCCAACGAGCGATCGGGCGTGCTCTCGACCGCGATGTCGTTCCTTGGGCTCTATCGCGATCCCGTCGTGGCGCAGGTCACGCGCACCTGCGAGTGGCGCATAAAGGATTTGGTCGAGGGCGAGCTGCCGGTGACGCTCTACCTCGTCGTGCCGCCCAGCGACATCTCGCGCACCAAGCCCCTCATCCGCCTCATCCTCAACCAGATCGGGCGCCGGCTGACCGAAGACTTGAAGGCGCGGCAGTCGCGCCACCGGCTGCTCTTGATGCTCGACGAGTTTCCCGCGCTGGGGCGGCTCGACTTCTTCGAGAGCGCGCTGGCGTTCATGGCCGGCTACGGCATCCAGAGCTTCCTGATCGCGCAGAGCCTCAATCAGATCGAGAAGGCTTACGGGCCGAACAACGCGATCCTCGACAACTGCCATGTGCGCGTGTCGTTCGCCACCAACGACGAGCGCACCGCCAAGCGCATATCGGACGCGCTCGGCACCGCGACCGAGATGCGGGCGATGAAGAATTACGCCGGGCACCGCCTCTCGCCCTGGCTCGGCCATCTGATGGTATCGCGCTCCGAAACCGCCCGCCAGCTTCTCACCCCCGGCGAGATCATGCAGCTTCCGCCCGACGACGAGATCGTCATGGTCGCGGGCATCCCGCCGATCCGGGCGAAGAAGGTCCGCTACTTCAAGGACCGGCGGTTCACGCAGCGGGTGCTGTCGCCGCCCGATAGCAATGTCGGAGGCGGCCCGTCGCGCCCCGACGACTGGAGCGGCCTGGCGCCGATCGAGGCGCCGCCGATGCCCGAACCGATCGAGCATGATGCGCCGAAGAAGCCGAAGAAGAAAAAGGCCACCAAGAAGGCGGATGCTGAGGACGATGCCGACAATGCGGACCTGCGCCGCGAGCCGGCGTTGGAGCGCCATATAGACATCGCGCCGACGCCCCGGCCTGCGCCCGCCAACGAGTTCGAGCTGGACGAGCCAGACCCCGATAGCGACGCGGCGCGGCAGGCGACGGTGCGCCGCCAGATGCAGCGCGTGGCTCGGCAGGCGTCGCTCGATCCCGAGGATGGCATCGAGCTATGACGACCAAGACGCCACTGTCGGTCTATCTCGACCCGGAGCTGATGCGCGCGCTTGCCGCCTATGCCGACCGGCGGGACAAATCCCGCTCGCTGATCGCCGAGGCCGCCATCGCGTCCTTCCTGTCGCCCGACGCCGATGAGCAGCGCGAGGCCGCCATCGCCAAGCGGCTCGACAAGCTGGACCGGCGCATGACCCGGCTGGAGCGCGACACGGGGATCGGCGTCGAGATGATCGCGCTGTTCGTGCGCTTCTGGCTGTCGAACACCCCGCCGCCGCCCGAGAGCGAGCGGGCCGCGATGCGCCGTCAGGGCGGCGACCGCTACGACGCCTTCATGGAGGCGCTCGGCGGCCGACTCGCGAAGGGTCCGAAGGTCAGACAAGAAATCGGCGAGGACTTTCCACCCCAAGAAGAATGAGCTGACTACGCCAGTTCTTGTCTCTCTACGCCAGACTACGACGACCGCATTTACTTGTTGAAGGACGGTCTTTTCTGTCTCTCTTGATGTGTCCCTGACGCCGGGCGGCGGTTCGCCCGGCCCTCATCAGGGGCTTTTTCTTGACCGTCCATCCCATCCGTTCCGAGGCGAAGACACGCGGCGCGCGGATGCTGCGCACGGCGCTCGGCCCGTCGATCGCCGCCTGGCTCGACGATGCCGCTGTCATCGAGGTGATGCTGAACCCGGACGGGCGGCTGTGGGTCGATCGGCTTGGCGAAGGCATCAGCGACACCGGCATGACGCTGAGCGCCGTCGATGGCGAGCGCATCGTCCGCCTGGTCGCGCACCATGTCGGCGTCGAGGTCCATGCCCGGTCCCCGCGCGTCTCGGCCGAGCTGCCGGAAGGCGGCGAGCGGTTCGAGGGGTTGCTGCCGCCCGTCGTCGCCGCGCCGGCCTTCGCGATCCGCAAGCCCGCCGTCGCGGTGTTCACGCTCGACGACTATGCGGCCGCCGGGATCATGTCGGCGGCCGAGGCGGCGGCGCTGCGCGATGGCGTGCAGACACGCGCCAACATCCTCGTCGCGGGCGGGACCGGCAGCGGCAAGACCACGCTGGTCAACGCGCTGCTCGCCGAGGTGGCGAAGACCACCGACCGCATCGTCCTGATCGAAGACACGCGCGAGCTGCAATGCGCCGCGCCCAACCTCGTCGCCATGCGGACCAAGGATGGCGTCGTCTCGCTGTCCGATCTCGTCCGATCCTCGCTGCGGCTCCGCCCCGACCGCATTCCCATCGGCGAGGTGCGCGGCGCCGAGGCGCTCGACCTTCTCAAAGCCTGGGGCACCGGCCACCCCGGCGGCATCGGCACCATTCACGCCGGGACCGCGCTCGGCGCGCTGCGCCGCATGGAGCAGCTCATCCAGGAGGCCGTCGTCACGGTCCCGCGCGCGCTGCTGGCCGAGACCATCGACCTGATCGCCGTGCTGGTCCGCGACGGGCACGGGCGCCGGCTGACCGAGCTGGCCCGCGTCGCCGGGCTCGACCCCGCGACCGGCGACTACCGCCTCGCACCGCTCACCACCCCCCACCCCGGAGACCTGCCATGATCCATGCCCTTCGGCATGGCGCGCGTCGCGCCATGCTCACCGCCACCGCCAGCGTGATCGCGCTGACCTTCGCCGTTCCGGCCCACGCTGGCGGCTCGTCTATGCCGTGGGAAGCCCCGCTGCAAAGCATCCTCGAAAGCATCGAGGGGCCGGTGGCGAAAATCATCGCCGTCATCATCATCATTATCACCGGCCTCACGCTCGCCTTCGGCGACACGTCGGGAGGCTTTCGCCGCCTCATCCAGATCGTGTTCGGCCTGTCGATCGCCTTCGCCGCGTCGAGCTTCTTCCTGTCGTTCTTCTCGTTCGGCGGCGGGGCGCTGATCGCATGACGGGCGCGGCCGATCCCGTCGAGCCGATCGCCGGCTTCTATGCTCCGGTCCATCGGGCGCTGACCGAGCCGATCCTGCTCGGCGGCGCCCCGCGCGCGCTCGCCATCGTCAACGGCACGCTGGCAGGCGCGATCGGCCTCGGCCTGCGCCTCTGGATCGCCGGCCTCGCCATCTGGGCCATCGGCCACGCGCTCTCGGTATGGGCCGCGCGCCGCGATCCGCAGTTCGTGGACGTGGCTCGCCGGCACCTCCGCTATCCGGCGTGGATGCGGCCATGATGAGCCTGCGCGAATACCGGAATCGCGCCGCCCACCTGGCCGACTTCCTGCCTTGGGCCGCGCTGGTCGGCGAAGGCGTCGTTCTCAACAAGGACGGCAGCTTTCAGAGGACCGCGCGGTTCCGTGGCCCCGATCTCGACAGCGCCACGCCGGCCGAGCTGGTCGCCACCACGGCGCGGCTCAACAACGCGCTCCGCCGGCTGGGATCGGGCTGGGCGATCTTTGTCGAGGCGCAGCGCACGCCCGCGCTCGACTATCCCGAGTCCGATTTTCCCGATCCCGTCTCGGCGCTGGTCGATATGGAGCGGCGCGAACAGTTCCGCGAGGAAGGCGCGCATTTCGAGAGCGCCTATTATCTGACGCTGCTCTGGATGCCGCCGGCCGAGGAAGCCGCGCGCGCCGAAGGCTGGCTCTACGAAGGCCGGTCCACCACCGGCGTCGATCCGTGGGAGTTGCTCAAGGGTTTCACCGATCGCAGCGACCGCGTTCTCAATCTTGTCGAAGGCTTCGTGCCCGAGGTCCGCTGGCTCGATGACGGCGAGACGCTGACCTACCTGCACAGCACGATCTCGACCCGCCGCCAGCGCGTGCGCGTCCCCGAGACGCCGATGCACCTCGACGCGCTGCTCGCCGACGAGCCGCTGACCGGCGGGCTCGAACCGCGCCTGGGCGACCATCATCTCCGCACGCTGACGATCACGGGATTCCCGAGCGTCACGTTCCCTGGCCTGCTCGACGAGCTGAACCGGCTCGCCTTCGAGTATCGCTGGGCGACCCGCGCGATCATGCTCGACAAGACCGACGCGACCAAGCTGCTCACGCGGATCAGACGGCAATGGTTCGCCAAGCGCAAGTCGGTTGCCGCGATCCTCAAGGAAGTGATGACCAACGAGGCGTCCACGCTGCTCGACAGCGACGCCTCCAACAAGGCCGCCGACGCAGACACCGCCTTGCAGGAGCTGGGCGCCGATTATGCCGGCATGGCCTACGTCACCGCCACGGTGACGGTGTGGGACCGCGATCCCGCCGTTGCCGCAGAGAAGCTGCGGCTGGTCGAGAAGGTCATCCAGGGCCGCGACTTCACCGTCATTCCCGAGGGGATGAACGCCGTGGAAGCGTGGCTCGGCTCGCTCCCCGGCCACACTTACGCCAACGTCCGGCAACCGCCGATCTCCACCATCAATCTCGCCCACCTGATCCCCCTATCAGCAGTATGGGCGGGGCCGGAACGGGACGAGCACTTCGGACAACCCCCCTTGCTCTACGGCAGGACCGAAGGCTCGACCCCGTTCCGGTTTTCCCTTCACCCCGATGGCAGCGATGTCGGGCACACGCTGATCGTCGGCCCGACCGGCGCCGGAAAGTCGGTGCTGCTCGCACTGATGGCGATGCAATTCCGCCGCTACGAGAACGCCCAGGTCTTTGCGTTCGACTTCGGCGGCTCGATCCGCGCCGCCGCCATCGCCTGTGGCGGGGACTGGCAGGATCTCGGCGGCGGGCTGTCTGATGACAGCGACGGTGGCGTCCAGTTGCAGCCGCTCGCCCATATCGACGATCCGGCCGAACGCGCCTGGGCGGCCGAATGGCTGGCGGCGATCCTTGCCAGCGAAGGCGTTGCGGTCGATCCCCAGGCCAAGGAGCATATCTGGTCGGCGCTCGGATCGCTCGCCAGCGCACCGCCCGCCGAACGCACGCTGACAGGGCTCGCGGTCCTGTTGCAGAGCCAGCAGCTCAAGCAGGCGCTCGCGCCCTATTGCATCGGCGGGCCGTGGGGCCGGCTGCTCGACGCCGAGGCCGAGCGGCTGGGCGAAGCCGACATGCAAGCCTTCGAGACCGAGGGGCTGGTCGGCGCCGGCTCGGCCGCCGCGGTGCTCTCCTATCTGTTCCACCGGATCGAAGGGCGGCTGGACGGCTCGCCGACGCTCATCATCATCGACGAGGGCTGGCTGGTCCTCGACAGCCCGGACTTCGCCGCGCAGCTCCGCGAGTGGCTGAAGACCTTGCGCAAGCGCAATGCCAGCGTCGTCTTCGCGACGCAGAGCCTCGCCGACATCGAGACGTCGAGCATCGCGCCGGCCATCATCGAGTCCTGCCCGACGCGCATCTTCCTACCGAACGAGCGCGCGGCCGAGCCGCAGATCGCGGCGATCTACGAGCGGTTCGGCTTGAACGCCCGGCAGATCGAAATCCTCAGCCGGGCAACGCCCAAGCGGGATTATTACTGTCAAAGCAGGCGCGGCAATCGCCTGTTCGAGCTGGGGCTGGGTGAGGTCGCGCTGACCTTTACCGCCGCGTCGTCGAAGACCGACCAGCTCGCCATCGCCGACATCATCGAAACCCACGGGGCACCCGCGTTCGCAGCCGAATGGCTGCGCCATCGCGGCTGCGCCTGGGCCGTCGAGCTTCTTCCCCCCAGCCAGCAGGAGTTACCTCTATGACGGGATTCCCCCTGCGCCGCGCCATCCTGGCCGGCGTCCTCGCCAGCGCGGCCGTCGTGCCGATGATCGCGCCCATGCCAGCCTACGCGCAGTTCGGCGGCATCGTCTATGACCCGACCAATTACGCGCAGAACGTGCTGACGGCCGCGCGGTCGCTCCAGCAGATCAACAATCAGATCCAGCAAATCCAGCAAGGAGCCACGAGCCTCATCAACGAGGCCCGCAACCTCACCTCGCTGCCGTTCTCCTCGCTTCAGCAGCTCCAGCAACAGGTGCAGCGCACCCAGCAGCTTCTCTCCGAGGCCCAGCGCATCGCCTACGACGTGCAGGACATCCAGCAGGCGTTCAACGGCCGCTACAAGGGCGCGGCGCTGACCGGCGATCACGCGCAGATGGTCGCCAACGCCAATGCCCGCTGGGAGGATAGCGTCGGCGCGTTCCAAGACGCCCTGCAGGTGCAGGCCGGCGTCGTCGGCAACATCGAAGGCACGCGCACGACGATGGACAGCCTGGTCTCGGCCAGCCAGTCCGCAACGGGCGCGCTCCAGGCGGCACAGGCGGGCAACCAGCTTCTCGCCCTGCAATCGCAGCAGCTCGCGGACCTCACCGCCGCCGTTGCGGCGCAGGGCCGGGCGCAGGCGCTGCAATCCGCCCGCCAGGCGGCCGAAGAAGCCGAGGGCCGCGAGCGGTTCCGCCGCTTCATGGGCAACTGAGACGCCCGATGTCGCGCACGGCGAAGATCGCAGGGGTGGCGGCGCTGGCCGGGCTGATGATGACGGTAGCGATCGTCGCCGCCGTCCAGCCCGATGACCCTGTGCCCGCGCCGCCGCTCATCCTGCCGGCGGATGAAGGCCAGGCCAGGCTCGCCCGCGAGCTGGACCGCTGCGCCTCGCTGACCATGCCGGACAGCGCCTGCGAAGCGGCCTGGGCCGCCAATCGTCGTCGCTTCTTCCGCCAGGACGAGTCCGCGCCCGCGACGGAGCGGGGCGGCGACATGGCGCCGGACGAAGGCGTCCGGCCATGAACGACACCGGCGTTATCGACAATTTCCTGGGTGTCTTCACCGGCTACATCGACAGCGGATTCGGGCTGCTCGGCGGCGAGGTCGCGTTCCTCTCGACCACGCTGATCGCCATCGACGTGACGCTCGCCGGTCTGTTCTGGGCCTGGGGCGCGGATGAGGACGTGTTGCAACGCCTCGTCAAGAAGACGCTCTACATCGGCACCTTCGCCTTCATCATCGGCAATTTCTCGCTGCTCGCGACCATCGTGTTCGAGAGCTTCGCCGGGCTCGGCCTCCAGGCCAGCGGCGGCGCCATGACGATCGACGAGTTCATGAAGCCCGGCACGATCGCGGCGAAGGGGCTCGAAGCCGCCAAACCGCTGCTCGATGCGGCGGGGCAGTTCTCCAGCCTTTGGGCCGTGTTCTCGAACCTCGCGCTGATCCTCGTGCTGCTGCTCGCCTGGGTGATCGTGGTGCTCGCCTTCTTCATCATCGCCGTGCAGGTCTTCATCACGCTGATCGAGTTCAAGCTGGTGACGCTCGCCGGCTTCGTCCTGCTGCCGTTCGCGTTCTTCAACAAGACTGCCTTCATGGCCGAGCGTGTGCTGGGCCATGTCGTCTCGACCGGCATCAAGGTGCTGGTGCTGGCGGTCATCACCGGCATCGGCACCACGCTGTTCAGCCAGTTCACCGGCGCAGCCCTCGGCCCTGCGCCCGACATCAATCAGGTCATGGCCATCGCGCTCGCCGCGCTGTCGCTCCTGGGCCTATCGATCTTCGGTCCCGGCATCGCCAACGGCATCGTCTCGGGCGGCCCGCAGCTCGGCGCGGGTGCGGCGGCCGGGACCGCGCTGGCCGCAGGCGGCGCGCTGGTCGGCGGCGCGGCCGCGGCACGGCTTGGCGTCGGGGCGGCCGGGTCCGCCCTCGGCGCAGCCGGTCGGATGACCGGCGCCGCTGCGCGTGGCGGCGCTCAGATGGCAGGCGGCGCGACCAGCGCCTACAGCCTCGGTTCGTTTGGCAAGAGCGGCGCGGGCGCTGTCGCGGGCGGCATGGCCGCGATCGGCCAGGCGGCGGCGGGAAGCGCGGCGAACGCTGCCCTCTCGCCCTTGCGCAAGGCGGCCGCCAAGGGCGGCGCGGCGATGAAGGCCAATTTCCGCTCGGGCGCTCGCGCCGGGTTCACCGCCACCGGCGGCACGATCACCGGCGGACCCGCATCCGCCGCCCCGGCGGCCGCAACCGCTGGCGGTTCCGCACCGGCCGGCACGTCGGCCCAACCCGCATGGGCCGCCGCGATGAAACGCCGCCAGTCCGTCAGCCACGGCGCGACCGTGCTCGCCCACACCATGAAGGCCGGCGACAGCCACGGCGGCGGCGGCGGTCCCGACATCAAAGAGAAGGACTGATCCTCCATGTTCCGACGCCCCACTATCCGCTACGGCCAGACGCCCGAACCCACGACACCTTATCAGCGTGCAGCCCAGCTATGGGACGACCGCATTGGCGCCGCGCGTGTTCAGGCAAGGAACTGGCGCCTCGCCTTCTTTGGCGCGCTGGCGCTCTCCGGCGGTCTTGCCGCCGGTATCGTGTGGCAATCGGCGCGCGGGCATATCGTGCCCTGGGTGGTGCAGGTCGATCGGCTGGGCGAGGCCCAGGCCGTCGCTCCCGCCGAAGCCGGCTACCGTCCCACCGATCCGCAGATCGCGTTCCACCTCGCCCGCTTCATCGAGCAGGTCCGCGCGATCCCGGCCGATCCGGTGATCGTTCGCCAGAACTGGCTGCGCGCCTATGATTTCACGACCGACAAGGGGGCGTTGGCGCTCAACGACTACGCCCGCGCCAATGATCCGTTCGCCAATGTCGGGCGGGTGCAGGTGGCGGTGGACGTGTCGAGCGTGATCCGCGCGTCGCCCGACAGCTTTCGCGTGGCCTGGACGGAGCGCCGCTATCAGGACGGGAGCCTCGCCGCCACCGAACGCTGGTCGGCCATTCTCACCATCGTCGTGCAACCGCCGCGCACGCCCGACGCGCTGCGCAAGAACCCGCTTGGCGTCTTCGTCAATGCCCTCAACTGGTCAAAGGAGCTGTCGCAATGATGCCTACGCCTTTCCGTCGCGCCGCTTCGGCGGCCTTGCTCGTCTCCGGCGCCGCGCTTGCCGGCTGCGCCACCACATCGGCGAAGCCGCCGGCCATTACCTATGACGATCCGCCGCGCGAGATCGCGGCGACGCCCGCACCGGAACCGCCGCGCGCGGTCGAGGTGGTGACGATTCCTGAGCCGCTGCCGCTCCCCGGCCAATTGAAGCCGGTGACGGACAGCGCGCCAACTTCCGAGCCTACCGATCCGCGTCGCCGTGTCGGCGCGGCCAATGCCGCCGCCCGCGTGCAGCCCACCCGCGACGGCTATGTGAACGCCATCCAGCAATATCCCTGGACGCAGGGCGCGCTCTATCAGGTCTATGCCGCGCCCGGCCAGGTGACGGACATCGCCTTGCAGGAAGGCGAGCAGCTCGTGGGTCCGGGGCCGGTCGCGGCCGGCGATACCGTGCGCTGGATCATCGGCGATACGGTGAGCGGCAGCGGGGCGACGGCGCGCGTGCATATCCTCGCGAAGCCGACCCGGCCCGACATCAGCACGAATCTGGTCATCAACACCGACCGGCGCACCTATCACATCGAACTGCGCGCCACGGCTTCGACCTACATGGCGTCGGTCTCGTGGGCCTATCCGCAGGACGCGCTGATCGCGCTGGCAGGCCGCAACGCGGCGGCCGCAGCCGCCGCGCCGGCGGCGACCGGCGTGAACGTGTCCGCGCTCAATTTCCGCTACCGCATCGAAGGCGACCGCGTGCCGTGGAAACCCGTTCGCGCCTTTGACGATTCCGCGCAGGTGTTCATCGAGTTTCCGGCCGGGATCTCGCAGGGCGAGATGCCGCCCCTGTTCGTGACCGGCGCGGCCGGCGATGCCGAGCTGGTCAATTACCGCGTGCAGGGCCGCTACATGGTCGTGGACCGGATGTTCGCCGCCGCCGAGCTGCGCCTGGGCGACCGGCGCAGCGAGCAGCGCGTCCGCATCGTGCGTGACGATGGGCGCAGGGGGCGGCCGTGACCGATCCCGCCGGCAATTCCCCGCCCGAGGCGGCCACACCGCAAGCGTCGCGTTCCGACCCGCAAGCCTTCCAGCTTCGCGGCGACCCGCCCCGCGTCATGCGGCTCTCGCGCAAGGCGCTGGCCGTCATGGGCGTCGCCGCCGGCCTCGGCATCGGCGGTTCGCTGATCTACGCGCTCAAGCCGCCCGGCGAGAAGGAGGCCAAGGAACTCTACAGCACCGACAGCCGCGCCACGTCCGAGACGATCACGTCGGGGCCGAAGGATTATGGTCAGGCGCCGAAACTCGGCCCGCCACTTCCCGGCGACCTCGGCGGCCCGATCGTCTCGGCCCAGCAGCGCGGCGAGAATGTCCCGGTCCCGCCGGTCGGCGCCCAGCCCGATCCGCGCGCCCAGGCCGAGGAAGCCGCTCGCCAGCGCGCCCAGCAGGAACGCGACGCCGCCCGCATGAGCGGCGTGTTCTTGGGTGGCAGCAGCGCCGGGGCCGCTGCGATGCCGTCTCTGCCGAACCTCGCAATGACAGCGCCCGATGATGTCGCTCCGCAGCCCCCAGGACAATCAGATGGCTCGGCCGCGCAGGGCGACCAGGCTGCCAAGCGGGCCTTCATGGCGCAGGCGTCGAGTCAGCGCACGGTGAGCGTCGAGCGCCTGACCGCGCCGGCCTCGCCCAACATTGTGCAGGCCGGCAGCATCATCCCGGCCGCGCTCATCACCGGCATCCGTTCGGACCTTCCCGGTCAGATAACTGCCCAGGTGACGGCCAACGTCTATGACAGCCCCACGGGCCGCATCCTGCTCATTCCGCAAGGCGCCCGGCTGATCGGCGAATATGACAGCGAGATCGCCGCCGGACAGACCCGCGTGCTGCTCGCCTGGGATCGGCTTATCCTGCCGGACGGCCGCTCGATCGTTCTCGAGCGCCAGCCCGGCGCCGATGCGGCCGGATATGCCGGCCTGCAGGATCGCGTGAACCAGCATTGGGGAAACCTGCTTAAGGCCGCGGCCGTCTCGACGCTGCTCGGCGTCGGCGTGGAACTGAGCGCGGATAGCGAGGACGACCTCACTCGCGCGCTGCGGCGGGGAAGCCAGGACACCATCAACCAGACCGGCCAGCAGATCGTTCGGCGACAGCTCAACGTGCAGCCGACGCTCACCGTCCGGCCGGGGCATCCGTTGCGCGTGGTCATCACGCGCGACCTGGTGCTTGAACCGATCGGAACGACACGATGACGAAATTGAAGTTGGGGCCGCTGGCCGACGACCGCCCGGTCAAGATCAGCGTGGAGCTGCCCGCAGTCGTGCATCGCGATCTTGTCGCCTATGCCGCCGCGCTCGCGGCCGAGACCGGAGGATCGCCGGTCCCGCCTGACAAGCTGGTCGCGCCGATGCTCACCCGGTTCATGGAAACCGACAGGGCCTTTCGCCGGCACCGCGCGCAGGGGAGGTGAGCGCGCGCCGCGCGCCGTCAGTTGCCCATGAACTTCTTGAAACGCTCCCGGCCTTCCGCCTCGATCACGGCCTGCTCGGCGTTGGCGCACTCGTCGCCGCGCGCCATTCCTTCCGCGCATTGCGCCACGACCTGCCGCGCTTCATCGAGATGCGCCGCGAAATACTGCTTCCCGCGCGGCTCAGCCGACGCCGGAGCGGCGGCACGCGGGCCGGTGACGATCGCCGTCCGCTCGACGGGCACGATCACCGGACGGAGGACGAAACCGGCCCCGAACCCGATGATGAGCGTGACCAGCACGATGATGAGTGTCTTTCCTTGCGTCATGATGGCTCCTTTCCCGGTTGCTGAAACGGCGGCTGCGGTCCAGGCACGGATGGCAGCGAATAGCGGATCGCCACGAAATCGAGGAAGCGGCGCAGGACGGCGTTCTCATTATCCTCACGCCAGTAGCCGGAGAATCCCACGCGGGCATGGCCGTTAGCGTCGTGGATCTCGCGGAAGATCACTCCTGGCACTTGGATACCAAGCGCCGATTCCGCGACGATCGAGATATGCCCGCCGAGCGCAATGGCGCTCAGCACTGTATCTCGCCCGATGTCGTCCATGTCGATCGCCAACGAGTTGCCGGGCAACCCGAGCTTCCCCAAGAGCATGTTTCGCGTTTCCGGGCCGGGATCTCGCTCGGTCAGTAGAAACTGCTCACCTTCAAGATCGGACCAATGGATGCGCTCATACACAGCCAGCGGATGACCTTCCGGCATCGCAACTAACAAGCGCTCGCTCCAAAATGGACACCTGGCCATTCCCGAATAGATCGTTTCTCCGGTCATTATAGCGATGTCGAGGAGCCCACTTTCGATCCCGGCTAGGAGCATGTCGCGGTCGCGTTCAAAGCCGCGCACACGCACGTCAGGATAGCGCTCGTGAAACTCGCTTAGAGTCGCCCGCAGATTGCCGGCTGAGAACGAGGTATAGAAGCCAATACCTAGCTTGCCAGCGTGGCCGCTCTGCGTCGCTCGCACCCAGGCGTTTAGTTCCTCGAACTCTCCGACTATTCGCTGTGCGGTGCGCAAGTAAGTTTTTCCGTTCGGCGTCAGCGTGGCGCCTCGTGTCCTGCGATCGAACAGCGCCATACCAAGCCTTTTCTCAACGGTGAGAATATGTCGGCTGAGAGTGGCTTGTTTAATGTTCAGGTTGCGTGCCGCGCGGCTAAAGCTGCCCGCATGTGCCGCAGCAATCAGGTATCGAAGCTGGCGCAGCTCTATCATCACGCCGGTTCAGCCGTTGAATGGAGTGAGATCACTTCGACACTCAGGGTTCGATCCCGATAGGCCAACAATCGCAGGGCATTAAACACGACGAGCAACGTCGATCCTTCATGCACCGCCACTGCCGGCCCAATGCCAAGTCCGAGGATCGTTGCCGGCACCAGGAAAGCGACGATGCCGAGGCTGACGAACACATTCTGCCGGATTACGGAACGGGTGGTTCGGCTGAGTCCCACCGCGAAAGGCAAATGCGAGAGATCGTCGGCCATGAGTGCAACATCGGCCGTCTCAAGGGCAACGTCGGAACCTGCGGCGCCCATGGCGATCCCCACCGTCGCGCTCGCCATGGCCGGTGCATCATTGACGCCATCGCCGACCATGGCGACCTTGGTTTCGGCGCGGAGCTTTTTGATCGCCTCGACCTTGTCCTCCGGCATGAGATCGCCCCATGCCTCGTCGAGCCCTACTTCCCGCGCAATCGCCTCGGCTGCCTTCTGATGGTCGCCTGAGATCATGATCATGCGTTTGATGCCGATCTCGTGCAGCCGCTTGAGCGCTGCCTTGGCCGTCTCCCGAGGCGTGTCGAGCAGGCCGATCGCACCTAGGTCGCGATCATCCCGCCGCACGACCATGCTGGTCTGCCCGCCCTCGCGCAATTGCGCGATTGCCTCGGCCATCGCCGGGGACAGCGGCGCAATACCATCGGCGCCGAACATCTCGGCCTTGCCGATGAGAACCTCGTCCTCACCGACAAGAGCCGAGACGCCGCGACCCGTCAGGCTCTTCAGGTTTTCGGCCTGCGGGATGGGGTGTTCGCCGCTATGGTCCCGGCCGTCTCGGGCAATAGCCTGCGCCAGAGGGTGGTCGCTCAGGCTTTCGACGGCGACCGCGATCGCCAGCAATTCTTCCTTCGCTACTCCCGGTGCTGGGATGATCTGCTGGATGCGCGGCTCTCCCTTGGTGAGCGTGCCAGTCTTGTCGAAAGCGATCGCATCGAGCGAGCCAAGCAGTTCGAGCGGCGCACCTCCCTTGACGAGGACGCCGCCCCGCGCAGCGCGCGCGACGCCAGAGAGGACCGCGCTCGGGGTGGCGATGGCGAGCGCACAGGGGCTGGCGGCGACCAGCACTGCCATGGCGCGGTAGAAGCTGTCGCGGAACGGTTCGTCGACCACCACCCAGGCGAACAGCAGCACGACCGCCAGCACGAGAACGAGCGGCACGAAAATCCGCTCGAAGCGGTCGGTGAAACGCTGCGTCGGTGACTTCTGCGTCTCCGCTTCGCTTACCATCTTGACCACCTTGGCAAGCGTGCTTTCGCTCGACAGGCGCGTCACCTCGATCTCGATGAGCCCGCTGCCGTTGATCGTGCCGGCAAAGACCCGGTTCGCCGCATCGACCCGATCGGGATTGGCGCGCGCTGCCGCGTCGTCCATCACAGGCTGCTTGTCGACGGGAATGCTCTCGCCGGTCACTGGCGCCTGGTTGATGCTGGATGTGCCCTTGATCACAAAGCCGTCGGCCGCCACGCGCGCATCCGGTTTCACGATCACGGTATCGCCGACCTTCAGGTCATCGACCGAGATTTCCTCCATGGTGCCGTCCGGCCGCCGGACGGTGGCAGTGCGCGGCGCGAGTTCGGCCAGCGCCTCGATCGCCCGCTTGGCGCGGCCCATGGCATAGTGCTCCAGCGCGTGGCCGAGGCTGAACAGGAACAACAACAGCGCGCCTTCGGCGAAAGCGCCGAGCGCCGCCGCGCCGGCCGCCGCGACGAGCATGAGCGTGTCGATCTCGAATTTGCGCAGCCTGAGATTGTCGATCGCCTCACGCAGGGTGAAGAAGCCGCCGAAGAAATAGGCGACGATATAGAGCGCAGTCGGGAGCCAGCCCGGCGCCGCCGCGACGAGCTTCTCGACGGCGAAGCCGATGCCGAGCAGAGCGCCGCAGGTAAGCGCAAAGATCAGCTCAGTGTTGGGGCCAAGAAAGGCGCCATGATCATGGTCGTGACCGTCGCCTTTCGTATGCGCGGCCTTCGCGTCATCGGCGCCATGGTCGTGTCCTGCATGCGTATCTTCGGGAGAATACACCAGCGTCCGTCTCGTCTGACTGACCCCCAGCTTTGCGAGCGCGTGGAGGATTTCCCGTTCCGAAACCTGTTCCCGATCGAACTCCACGCGCACCATTCCAGCGGCATTGGTATCGGCTTCGAGCACGCCCGGCAGGGCTTGCAATCGCGCGCTGACGGTTCGCGCCTTTCTCTGGTGGCGGATTCCTTTGACCGGCCACAGCACATGGCCATATCGCTCGGCGATGGCAGCGCCTGCGGCTTGCGCGATGTCGCGGATGCGGCCCAGGGTAAGGGTTTCGCGATCATAGTGGATGCAGAGCAGGGCCGGCTTGTCCCCTTCAGCCGGAACGATATGCGCCTTTTCGATCCCTGGCCGCGCCGCAAGATTGGCTGTCAGCCGCTCGACACAGGCGTCGTTGGCGTCCGGGATTTCGGGAAGGATGAGCGGTATATCGAGCTGTAGCTTTTGCGACATGGGATTTCCTCTGATGGATTCGGGACATGGCAGCGCTTGCGCCACGAAGGGCGACGGCGGGCCTTTAGGGAGGCGGTTGCCCGACCCGTTCCGAGCTGTCCCGGCGGCAGATTTGCGATGGAGCCTCGGCGCGAAGGATCACGATCGCGTTATCCGAGATCGCGAGGTTCGCGTAGTCGCCGAAATACGTGACTCCGGCGGCCGGGGCGGTCAGGCGCTCGGCTTTGCCATCCGGCAAGGTAGCGAGATTGATCGTCAGGCCGTCCCCGACAAACTCAACGCTTACTTTCCTCCCGCCCTCGCACGTAAAGATGTGCGTTCCGACCAAGCGCGACGCGCGACTGGTCTTTTCAGCCTCAGTCTCAGGTGAGCAACCCGAGCTGACGGCCAGCAGAAAGATGCCCGAGAGGAACACGCGCGTCGGGCATCCCCGATTGTGCGGCCTCGAATAAGGTGTCTCGCACAGATACGGGCGGCTGCAATCTGTCGCCGTGAACGCCTTGGAAAGACGCTCACGGCGCGGACCCTTCTCGCACAAGCAAGCAAAGGGGGCATTGCCTTGTGGGGGGTCGATCAATGTCATGTCAGTCGAAAAGCTCTTCAAAAAAGCTCTTCCGGCGGCGTCGCTTATGGTCGCCGTGACCATAGCCGCCTCTGTGGCCTTCCCGTCCGCGCTCGAAGTCTCCGTCGCGCGGCGAATAGGAGGCCGTTTTGGCTGCGCTGCGTTCAATGATCTTGTCGAGTTCGCCCCGGTCGAGCCACACGCCCCGGCATTGCGGGCAGTAGTCAATTTCGATGCCCTGCCTGTCGCTCATGACGAGATCGACCTGGCAGATGGGACAGGGGAGCCCTTGCTTCGACGGACGTTCTACCATGGGAAAAGTCCTCCTTCCTGGAGCCTGGAATATGCGGCTCGGAACATCGCCGCATCGAGTTGCGGATTTCGTGGATGGAGCAGGGCCGGTCCTTTCATGGTTCAGCATCCACTCGCCAAGCGAGCTTCCCGTCGGGCATCCTTGAGGATTTCGACCCCACCCTTGATGGCGATCAGCGCCGTGGCGAGCCCGACCACGAGGTCCGGCCAGTTGGTTCCCAGCCAGAGCACGAGGGCTCCAGCGACAAGGATGCCGCCATTGGAGATGAAATCGTTGAAGCTGAAGGTGGTCGCCGCGCGCAGGGCAACATCAGGCCGTTCAAGCCTCTGAAGCAGCCTCAGGCACAGATAGTTGATGGCGGCGGCAACGGCAGACATCAGCATCATGGCCGAGCCCACCGGCTCGCTGCCATAGATGTAGCGGCGGCCGACATCGACAAGAATACCGACCGCAAAGACAAGCAGCATCGTGCCTGACACCATGGCGGCGCGGGTTTTCCAGATCTTGCGCTGGCTCAACGCGATGAGGCTCAGCAGATAAACGCCGGCATCGGAAAGATTGTCGACGCCGTTTGCGATCAGGGCACTCGAATCGGCGGTAAAGCCGACCATGAAAAAGGCGGCGGAAATACCGGCGTTGAGGATCAGCACGATCCAAAGCGTCCGCCGCTTTGAAGGGCTAGGCTGAGCTGTATCAGCCATGGGTTGCCTTCCGGGCAGCGCGTGCGCTTTGTGCTCTGCGACGATGCCGATTGATGCCGGAAAGGCCGCCCTGCGCTTCCTTCTTGAGGAACTTCACAAACGCCCGGTCTTGTAGGTGTAAGGTCTGGCGCAACCCTCTACGCAGCAACCTTCCAAGCAGGCGGCCTAGAAATCCGTTGAACTCCAGCGTGTGGCGAATTTGCGTGCCGAGCCCGGACGCCTCCAATTCATATTGCTCATCCAGCACCTCAAGGCCGCGGACGGCGATCGACCAGCCTATCACCCGTGGCTTTTCGTGTCGGGTGATCGTGGCTGTGGTGTTGATCCGATACTCGCCTTTGAACAGCGCAAACGAGAGCCCCATGCCCCTGTGAAGCGCGGCGCTATCCTCGAAACGATAGCTCGGATGCCAGATTGCGAAAGCATGCAAGTCCGAAAGGCAGGTCCAGACTCTCAGCGGCGAAATGTTCAAGGTGAAGGTGGTTTCTTCCTTCATCGCTTGTGTGACCTTTCAATTCAGCGCGGCGACATCCTCAACTTGGTTTTCTCGGCAACGCGCGCAGCCCCATGGCTGCGCGCGAATTGCCTTTATTCATGTGTGGGCGTCCGTTGGGCCGGAGATGGGCGCCTCTGAACCCGTTGCGGCATCCGCCTTCGGCGGCACATCCGTCTCTCGCCGGCCATAGCGGGCATAAAGCGTCGGCAGCACGAACAGGGTGAGCAGTGTCGCGGAGATCAGGCCGCCGATCACCACCGTTGCGAGCGGCTTTTGCACTTCTGCGCCCGCGCCCGTGGCGATGGCCATGGGGACAAACCCGAGACTCGCGACCAGCGCCGTCATCACCACCGGCCGCAATCGCATCATGGCGCCTTCACGGGCGGCCTTTGCCCGCTCCATGCCTCTCTCCATCAGCCCCTGAATAGACGTCACCATCACGAGCCCGTTGAGGACCGCGATGCCGGACAGCGCGATGAAGCCTACCGCCGCCGAGATCGAGAACGGCATACCTCGCAGGAACAGCGAGAGGACGCCGCCGACCAGCGCCAGCGGGACGCCCGTGAACACGATCGCGGCGTCGCGAACGCTTCCCAATGCGCCGTAGAGCAGCAGCATGATCAGCGCGAAGCAGGCGGGAACCACCAGCATCAGCCTTTCGCTGGCTGACTGGAGATTCTCGAACTGCCCGCCCCAATCCAGATATTGGCCGGCAGCAAGGCGCACGTCCCTGTCGATCACTTCCTGGGCATCGGCGACGACGCCTGCAACGTCGCGTCCGCGCACATTGGCCTGGACGACGACGCGCCGCTTGCCGTTCTCGCGGCTGATCTGGTTGGGGCCATCGGTCACACCGATGTCTGCAACGCTCTGGAGCGGCACGAACCCGCCATTCGGCAGAGGAACAGGAACCTGCGCCAGAGTCTGGAGATCGGCCCTGGCCGCATCCGACAGGCGGATGGTGACGGCAAACCGCCGGTCGCCTTCGAAGATCATGCCGGCATCGCGCCCGCCGATCGCCGCCGAGATCGTGTCTTGCACGGCCTGCGCGGTGATGCCGAGCCGCGACATGATGTCGCGCCGCGGCCGGATGTCGAGCATCGGCAATCCCTCCGTCTGCTCTACTCGAACGTCGACCGCGCCTTCGGTCTGACGCAGGATCGCCGCGATCTGGTTGGCGGTGGCATTCATTGCGTCGAAGTCGTCGCCGAACACCTTGACCGCCACATCGCCGCGCACGCCGGCGATCAGCTCGTTGAACCGCATCTGGATTGGTTGCGTGATCTCGAATGCACCACCCGGCAATCCTTCCAGAACCTGCTCAACCTTCGCGACCAGTTCTGCTTTGGACAGACTGCTGTTTGGCCACTCGTCCCTTGGCTTCATGATGATGAAGGTGTCGGAGATGTTGGGCGGCATGGGATCTGCTGCGAGTTCGGCCGTGCCCGTCTTCGAGAAAACGAAGCGCACTTCCGGCAGCCTGGCGATCTCCCGCTCGATCCGCGATTGCATCGCCTGGCTTTGATCGACCGACGTTCCCGGAACGCGCAGAACCTGCGCGGTCAGGTCGCCCTCGTCGAGTTGGGGAAGGAACTCCTGCCCCAGGAACGAAAAGGTCAGGATCGCCGCCAGAAAGGCGCCGACACCAACGCCCATGGTGAGCGAGGGCCGCTTCATCGCCTTGTCGAGGCCCGGCTCATACTTGCGCTTGAGCCAGGACATGATCCGTCCTTCCTTCTCCTCCACCGGCTTCGACAGCCAGATAGCCAGCATCGCCGGCACGAAGGTCAGGGAGAGGACAAACGCCGAAACCAGCGCCATGATGACGGTCAGCGCCATGGGCGTGAACGTCTTGCCCTCGACGCCGGTGAGCGTGAGCAGCGGCACATATACGAGGATGATGATCGCCTGGCCGAATACGGTCGGACGGATCATCTCGCGCGCGGCTTGGGCAACCACCGACAGCCGCTCCTCGAGTGCCAGGGTGCGGCCGTAATGATGCTGCCGTTCGGCGATGCGCCGCAGCGCGTTTTCGACGATGATGACCGCGCCATCGACGATGAGGCCGAAGTCGAGCGCCCCGAGGCTCATGAGGTTTGCCGAGACTCCGCCTCTCAGCATCCCGAAGCTGGTCATCAGCATGGTGATCGGGATTACCAGCGCCGCGATCAGCGCCGCCCGGAAATTGCCGAGCAGCAGGAACAGCACCACGATGACGAGCAGCGCGCCTTCGGTGAGGTTCTTCGCAACCGTCTTGATCGTGGAGTTCACCAGCGCGGTGCGGTCGAGGACCGGCTGCACCACTACGTCGGTCGGCAGCGAGGCGTTGATCTCGGTCAGCCGCTCCGCGACAGCCGAGGCCACGGTGCGGCTGTTCTCACCGATCCGCATGATCGCAGTGCCGACAACGACCTCCTGGCCATTCTCGGAGGCCGAGCCGTAGCGGATGGCTTGGCCGAGGCGGACCTGCGCCACCTGATCGAGCCGGATCGGCACGCCCTCGCGCGTGGCGATGACGGTGCTGGCCAGTTCCCCGATATTACGGATGCGCGCGTCCGAGCGGACGGCGAGCCCTTCGCCGCCGCGATCAACCACTCCGGCGCCGACGCCGACATTGTTCTGTTCGAGCGCCTGCGCGAGGGCCGTCAAATCCATGCCGATCGCCGCCAGCCGCTGCACATCGGGGATCACCTGGAACTGCTTCACATAGCCGCCGATCGAGTCGACGCCGGCCAGACCGGGTGTGTTCTTGAGCAGCGGCGCGACGATCCAGTCCTGCGCAGTGCGCAGATAGGTTGCCTTATCGGCCTCGGTAACGAGCCGTTCGCCTTCCGGCGTGATGTAGCTGCCGTCCGGCTGGATGCCGGGTTCGCCGGGCTTATGGGTGTCCTCGTCGCGATGTTCGAGATGGACAGTCCACATAAAGACTTCGCCAAGTCCCGTCGCGATCGGACCCATTGTGGGAACCGCACCATCGGGCAGGCTTTCCTCGGCGACCCGCAGCCGCTCGGCGACCTGCTGGCGTGCAAAATAGATATCGGTCGATTCCGAGAAGACGGCCGTGACCTGGGCAAAGCCGTTGCGGCTCAGCGAGCGTGTGTATTCCAGCCCAGGAACGCCCGCCAACGCGGTCTCGATGGGAAAAGAGACCTGCGCCTCGACCAGTTCGGGCGAGAGCGCGGGCGCGGTGATGTTCACCTGCACCTGGTTGTTGGTGATGTCGGGAACGGCGTCGATGGGCAGGCGAGAGATTGCCCAGCCTCCGATCACCATGGCGATGACCGTCATGAGCAGGATGAACCAGCGACGCTCGACGGAGAATGTGACGATGCGGTCTATCATGATCAGTGTCCGTGCTCCGCTTCGCCTTTTCCAAGCTCAGCCTTGAGGGTGAAGCTGCCCGGTCCGGCGATCCGTTCATTGCCGGTGAGGCCCGAGGTCACGACCACATTGTCGCCGCTCGGAGCGCCGAGCGTGACCGGCGTGGCCTGGAAGCCATGGTCGGTGCGAACGAATACGGTCGGGCGTCCTTCGACGGTCTGGATCGCGCTTTGCGGAACCAGCACCGATCCGGCGCCTCCGTCCGGCAATTGTATCGAAGCCGTCACCGGCTCACCCACGCGCCACTGGCCCGAGCGATTGTCGATGACGGCGATCACGGTTGCGAGGCGCGTCGTTTCGTCGAGGATCGGCGAGACGAAATCGACCCGCGCCACCGATCGCCGATCGCCCGCGACAATCTCGATCTGCGAGCCTGGTCGCACCTTGCCGGCATCGGCCGGCGATAGCGCGAGCGTGACCGCGACCCGCCCGAGGTTGGCGACGCGGAACAGTTCGGCATCCGCCGCGACTGTCTGACCGAGTGTCACGCTACGCGCCACGACCTGCCCCGACAGAGGCGAGGTGACAGCGATCCGGTTGAGCGCACCCCCGCCGCCGCCGGCCGCCGCGACCTGCTGCTGGGCAAGGCGCAAGGCAATGCGAGCCTCGGTCGCGGCCGTGCGTGCCGCGATCAGATCCTGCTCGGGCGAGACGCGCTCGTTGAACAGGCGCTGCTCGCGGGCGAGGTTCGATTCCGCAAGCGACAGCCGTGCGCGCGCCGCTTCGATCTCGGCATTGAGCGTCGCGGCTTCGCGGCTCTCGATGATCGCCAGCGTCTGCCCGCGTCCGACCGATTGGCCGAGGTTGCGGGTGAGCGAGACGACGCGGCCGCCGATCGCGGCGGAGACGACCTGCATCCCTTGCGGATCGCCCTCGATCGTCGCCGGCAACGTCAGCGCGCCACCGCCGCTGCGGACGACCCGGACAAGCTCGATCCCGGCCTTGCGTATCTGCTCGGCGGTAAGGTCGATCTCGCCTTCTTCCTCGGCATGGCCAGCTTCTTCACCGGCAGCGGCATTTTCTGTCTCTTCCGGGGGCGCATCGCCGCCGGAGCAGCCTGCCATGAGCAAGGCTGCGAGGGTCAGCGGCAGGGCCGCTTTCAGATAGGATTTCATGTTCAATTCCCCTGTTCGGGCGCGGGAGCGGTCAGGCGCTCAAGCCGTGCCCTGGCGTTCTGATAGGCGACGAGCGCGTCGATCGCGGCCAGCCGGGTCTCGGCCAGCGTCCGTTCGGCATCGAGCAGGTCGAGCTGTCCGAACTTGCCTTCGCGATAGCCGATGCGTGCGATGCGGGCGGCTTCCTGGGCGGCCGCCAGTGCGGGACCATTGGCAGTCCGCGCGTTGGTCGCGGCGTTGTCCGCTTCCGTCCGCGCATCGAGAATCGCCTGCTCGACATCGAGCGCGGTCATCCGGCGCTGTGCCTCGGCGCGGGTGCGTTCGGCGCTGGCCTGTCCCACGGCGGCCCTGCCGCTGTTGAACAGCGGAATCGGCACCGAGATGCTGAACAGGGCGGCGGTATCGTGCGATTCCGAGAACCGCCGCACGCCTGGTCCGACCGTGACATCGGGCACGCGCTGCGATCTGGCCAGCCGAACGCCTGCATCGGCAACCGCGAGGTCCGCGTCGGCAGCGGCGAGCGCCAACGTGCCTTCCGCAGTGGGCGCCAATTGCGGGCCATAAGCGGCGGGCAGGCTGTCGAGAGCGGCCAGATCGAGCGTTCCCGTCACCGGCTGCCCGATCCTTCGACCGAGATTGAGACGGGCGGCGTCGAGCAGGCGCCGCGCATTCTCCACCGTAGCCTCGGCATTGAGCCGGGTGACGTCCGCGCGCTGCTCCTCGATCGGCGAAGCGCGTCCGGCCCGAACACGCACGCGCGCGGCATTCAGCGCTTCGTTCGCGATGCGTGCCTGGTCGACGGCCGTCGCCAGCCGGCGTTCGGCGGCCACGGCGTTCACATACAGCTCGGTGACTTGAAGGCGAATGTCCGCTTCAGTGATCGCGGCAGCAAGCAGGGCTCGCATTGTCCGGGCATCGGCAACGGCAATTCGTGCCGATCGCTTGCCGCCAAGCTCGATCGGGATCGAAAGCCCGACTGTCGTCTCGGCTCCGCGAAAATCGCGGTAAGGGCCGGTGCCGACGATATTCTCGACTTCGGTCGTGACGGTCGGATTGGGGCGCAGGCCCGCGATCGTCCGGCCCGCTTCGGCGGCCGCGATGTCGGCGCGAGCCGCATCTGCAGCCGGAGCGCTGCCGCCGGCTGCGGCGACCGCCTGATCAAGGGTAAGCGGCGGGGCCGCAGGGGGAGCCGTGGTGGCAATATCCTGTGCTTGCGCCACGGAGACGCAAGACACGGCAGCCAGCAAGGCTGCGAACATTCTGTGCATGCTGATTTTCCTGATTGAAACGAATCAGGCCCGCCGCCTCGCAAGGCGAGGCATCGGCGAGCCGCTTACGAATCAATCAGGCGATAGGAGGCCGTAGCGCAGGCCCGGCGGACCACCGCGCGAACACGTCGCTGGCCGGAAAGTAGAACCTGGAAGAAGTCATGTCCGTCAAGGCGTGGGATGGGCCGGAAACCGGGGCAAAGAGGCCGTGCCCATGGCAACTGCCATGATGGTGCGGCATCCCTCTATCGGAGTCGCTCGGTGACTGATCCGAATCGCCGTCGGTATGGATTTCGCCCGAACATTCGAGCGTCGCGGCGACGGAAAGCTCGCTTGCATGCACCGTCGTCGACGCAATCAGCGACGTCATCAGGAGGCAAAAAAGGAGCAGGCTCCGACGCAACATTCCAATACCCTAGCGACGAAAGCTCGAATTGTCATGTTTCTTCGCCAGTAGCGGCCGCAAATCTTCAGGTATCGGCATCGGGGCAAAGGCACTGACGTTGGAGCGCCCCGTGTTGCCCATGGGGACACGCCCCGCCAGCGCTCCGATCGGAGCCAGCGCCAAGCGCGCGATCTGTCCGAGCATTTCGCGGATGTCGCGGAGGCGGACGGCGTAGCAAAGCATCAGCCAATGGACGTGCATATGCTGGCCCAACATGGGCTGGGACAGGATATGGGCGCGCTCCAAGGCTCGCCATGCGGTCTCGGTGTCGCTTTGCCGGGCTGCCATGACATAGCGCTTCCGCTCGACCGCAATGGCGTCCGAAAGGGCTGTCGTGCCACTCACGACATGCTCTCACGCAGTGAGAGCGCGATCCAGAAGGCTGGTCGCCCAATCTCATTTCGCGTCTGCGGGGCGGCTTTGCCAAAGCCGCTGTATCTACTTGCCATGTCTGTCGCCTCGATGCGGTCGATCTGACGGCCTATATGGGTCAAGGGATGGCGCTCGCTACCAACGCTCCAAGGGCGACGATGAACCCGGCCAGCGTCGGAAGCGCCGTGACCGCCAGGCCGAACGCGCGTGCGCCGGCTCCTTTCGGGTAGCCCGCGAGAAACGTCACCCGCCCTATGGCGAAGAGCAGCACTTGGCCGGCGACGAGCGGAACGGTCCACGCGCCCGCAAGCAACAACACAGCGATCTGGACGATCACCGCCATCAGCGCCTGCTCGACCGTGTTCTGAAGGAAGGCGACGTAGATGGCGATGCGGGGGCTTGGCAGCGCGAAGGCGCTGCCGCGAATGTCGTCGAGCGAATGCCGCCGCCCGCGCGACACCATCGAAAAGCCGACCAGGACCCAGAACATGGTGAGCAGCGCCGAGCCTGACCAGAACGTGATGAGGTCGCCGATGTCGTCGCCGGGCAGGCGGAAGTAGAACGGCAGCAGCCAGTAGGCGCCCGCCAGAACCAGCACGCAGAAGAGCAGGCCGGCCGAGCTGTTGCGAAGGATGCGCGTTTGCTCCTGCTTGAGGTCAGGTGGCAGGTTCAGCGATGGGGGATGCGGACCTTCAACCATCAGACCTCTCCAGGCATCGAGCGGATCAGAACCAGAGCCGCACGCCCGCGACGAAGCTGGCGTTGCTGACGTCCCGGCCGTCGGCACGCGCAAAGTCAGCGGTGTCGCCGAAGCTGCGCTCCCAATGAACCCCGACATAGGGTGCGAACTCTCGCGCAAACTCATAGCGCAGCCGCACGCCAAGCTCTACACTCGACAGGCCCGCTCCGATGCGATCGCGTGGGACGCCCTGCGCGGACAGATTGATCTCAGCGCGCGGCTGAAGGATCAGCCGCTGAGTAAGGCGCACATCATGGTAGCCGCTCGCGCGCGCGAACACGTCGCCCCGATCAGAGAGGAAGACCGCGCCTTCCAGCTCAAACCAGTAAGGCGCGAGACCTTCGACACCGACCGCTGCATAGGCGCGCGATGGCTCGAAATCGTAGCGCAGCCCGGCTTGCAGATTCCAGTAAGGGTCGATGGCGCGGCTGTAGAGCGCTTCGACCTCAGCATGATCGAGATCGCCGCGAAAGCGACCGGCGCCTTCCGTCTTCAGCACCAGCCGGTTTATGTCGCCGCCATACCAGGCTTCGGCTTTCCACGCATAACCACCGCCTTCCCCCATCGCGCGATACTCGGCGATGTCGACAATAACTTGGCTGTATGTGCCGCCGCCATGCGCGCGCCGCTGCGCCGCGCGAACCTGTGCCATCTCAGCCGGATCGAAGCTGCGATCGGCATACCAATCGGCTGGAACGGGCGGCGGCGGTGCGTTGCCCGCCGGTAGCGCCGTGCCACCCGCATGGGCATCGCTTCCATCCGCAGGCTGGCCGCCATGTGCGCTATGATCTTCCTGCTTGATGCCGTGTCCTCCGTGTGGGTCCGCCGCCTGCGCACGATGATCGGCATGGGGGTCGGACGGTGTGGCAACCTCTCGGTGGTCGGCATGGCCAGCGTGCGGATCATCACCGGGTGACGGATCGCTGGCTTCATGACTTGCGTGCCCTTCAAGCGGAGATACCACGCGATCGGGCGTCTCGGCCGGCGGGCGGGTTTGGGTAGCGCCATGACCTGCGTGAGTCTGCGCCGCCGCCGGTATGGAGACTGCCGCGCCCAGTGCGGTTAGCGCGATGATCGGCGCGCGCATCAGCCGGCTCCTTCCGGGCGCACCGCGACGACGTGCATCATGCCTGCGTGCATGTGGTAGAGCAGGTGGCAATGGAACGCCCAATCGCCGAGCGCGTCGGTTGTCACATCGAACGTCGCCGATCCACCGGGTAGGACGTTCACCGTGTGCTTGCGCGGCGCATACGAGCCGTGTCCCGTCACCAGCTCGAAGAAATGGCCGTGCAGGTGGATCGGATGCGCCATCATCGTGTCGTTAATCAGGGTGATGCGCACGCGCTCATCCTGGCGGAACGGGATCGGCGCGGTGAGCGCGCTAAATGTCACACCGTCAAACGCCCACATATAGCGTTCCATATTGCCGGTAAGGTGAATCTGGAGGCTGCGGCCCGGTGCCCTGACATCGGGGTTGCGGTCGAGAGCCATCAGGTGGCGATAGGTCAGGACGTCGTGGCCAACGTCGTCGAGCCCGATCCCCGGCTCGCCGGTCCGGTCGATCGGCATTGGTGCGATCGACTGCACCGCTGGCGTGCGCGCGACATTGGGCGCGTTCGAGAAATCGCGCATGGAATGCGAGCCGTGCGATGATGGGGCTGCCGCCGGGCTTGGTGCGCCATGCCCCACATGCGGATCGTTGCCGGCCGCGCTATGCTCCATGCCGCCCATGCCCATATCGGTCATGGTGAGGATGGGGCGCTCGCGCAGCGGCGGGATTTCAGCGCTCATGCCAGCGCGGGGGGCCAGCGTGGCGCGCGCCACGCCGGAGCGGTCGCTTCCCTCCGCGACGATCGTATAGGCGCGATCCTCCGCCGGCTCGACGATGATGTCGTAAGTCTCAGCCACGGTGATCTGCAATTCGTCGGTCGTGACCGGGCGCACATTCTGCCCGTCGGCCTGCACGATGGTCAGCTTGAGACCGGGAATGCGGAAATTGAAGATCGTCATGGCGGCCGCGTTGATCACGCGCAGACGCACCCGCTCTCCGGGACGGAAGAGACCCGTCCAGTTGTCGGCAGGGCCGTGACCGTTGACGAGATAGGTGTAGGCCGAGCCAGTCACATCCGCGATGTCGGTCGGGTCCATCCGCATCGCGCCCCATTGGAGGCGCTCGCGCATTGTCTGATCGCGCCCGGCGAGGAGACCGGCGAGTGTCTGCCGCTGGCGATTGAAATAGCCTTCCTGCTGCTTGAGCTTGCGGAAGATTACATGCGGATGGGTTGCGCTATAGTCCGAGAGCACGAGCACATGCTCACGATCATAGCGGACGGGATCTTCGCGGGCCGGGTCGATGATGATCGGCCCATAGTGGCCGAGTTGCTCCTGCAACCCCGAATGGCTGTGATACCAATAGGTGCCCGACTGGACGATCGGGAACTCATAGACGAAGGTTTCACCGGGCCGGATACCGGGGAAGCTGATTCCGGGCACGCCGTCCATCTCAGCCGGCAGGATGAGGCCATGCCAGTGAACCGAACTGTCCTCATCGAGCGCGTTGGCGACGGCGATGCGCACATTCTGGCCCTCGCGCAGGCGGATGAGCGGCGCAGGAATCGTGCCGTTCATCGCTATGCCGTGGCTGGCGCGGCCGTCGATCGTGATCGGCTGATGCGCGATGCGGATGGCGATCTCTTCGCCGCTCAGCATGGGCATGTCGGATGTGATGCCGGCTGAGACCGGCTGCGCCCACGCCGGGAACCAGCCTGCCAGGGCGAGGCCGGAGCCCACGAGGGTTGCGCCGCGCAGAACAGCGCGCCTGTCCAAACATGGTTGCGTCATAGGTTGCCTGATAGCGGCCCGATCCGCCCGCCCAATACTTAATCTTAGTTGGCCAGCAGCCAATTGATGTCAGTAACTGCGAGAAAGTCTCGGGTCACTCCGCCAAATATTCTCTCCTTCCAGAGGCCATGGGCTCGGGCGCCCGCAACGACCAGATGGAAATCTTCGCGGCGGGAAAGGTCGGCCAATAGTGTGCCAGGAGTGGCCTCGTTGCCCGACAAGTGCAAGATTTGAGCCTCAACACCATAAAGCGAGAGATAGTCTCCAACCTCCGCAAGGCGGTCGGACGACACATCTTCTCCGACCCCCGCAAGAACGATCCTGGTGGCGTGTTGAAGCATCGGAACGGCTGCGCGAAGCGCACATCGAGACTCCCGGCTATCCCTCCAGCAGATCAATATGTTCTTGAAGGATGTCGTCGGTGCTTCCGGCCCGAGCCTTAAAACCGGGGAGCCGGAACGGGCCGCCACTTCCAGCGCATCGGCATGTGCGAAGTCCGACGTGGGCGCCGTGCTCATGACCACCAGGTCCGCAAGCAACGCATGGTCCAGAATCGCAGCGCTTGGATGGGCGATGCTATCGCACCATTGAGTATCGACCGTCTTTCCCCGCGCAAGGCGGTCGAAAGCAGAGGAGACGCGCGCAATCCCACTTCGCAGTTCGCGCTCCTGGGCGAGCGAACTGAAGGGGCTATGAGCAATCGCGTCGGCAAAGGAAACGCCATCGGGCCAAGCCGAACAGACAGCGGTGAGCGAACTGCCGAATTGAGCCGCGAGACCCAGTGCGATCTCCAGGCGCCTCTCCACGTCGCTGTCTGGTGTAGCATCGACTGTAAGATTGGTCAGCGTCCTTGTATCTGCCATGATTTCTCCAATCGGATACCTCCTATAGATTAAGCCGCTAGACGGTCCAATTCCTCCGCTGGCGTCGACGCATTCTGTCGAGGCGTCAGGAACCGCTCCAACGCAGCCTTACGGGAACTGCGGTCAAGCGCATAATGCGTGTGCGACAACTCGGCCCCACTTAGCAGTGCATGGATGTATCCCGATACGGTATCCGCAGCCATGACGAGCGCCGCATCGAGCGTATGGACATAGCGGCTTGTGACCGTGCCTGTAGCATGGCCGAGAAGCGCCGCGATGGTGATTTCGGTGAAGCCGAGATCGTTCGCCAGACTGGCGAAGCTATGACGTAGCACATGGGCGGTCATGTCCGCCAACTCCGTCCCGGCGAAGATTTTCTCCCAATGACGCGGGAAGCTGCCAAACGGCCCATCTGCGTTCCTCTCGCCGGGAAACACATAGGGGCTGTCGCCATCCATGTCCCACTCGTCGAAATACTCGACGATGGGCAGGCCCATCGGACGAACGGACTGGCCTTCCTTCGTGTCCTCGAACCGGAAGGCGCTTCCCACCGTGTCGATCTCTGATTTCTGAACCGCGATGATCTCGCCACGACGGCAGCCCGACATGGCGATCAGCCGGATGATGTCGACAGTGCGGGTATAGCGTTCGTCCTCGGCCGCTTTGGCGAGGATGCGGCCGAGGGTTCGATACTCGTCCTCGTTCAGCCGACGCTTCCGCACCGCGTCCTTCGGCTTACGGACACCATGCGCGGGATTGACCTCGATGATGCCCAGCTCGTCCCGCGCATAGGTGAAGATGCCGCCCAGCAGACCGACCGTGCGGCTCGCAGCGCCGATGCCCCCACGAACGACCGAGCGGCCACGCAGCTTCTTCGTCTTCTCGCTAACGCGGGTCTTGCCGGCCATGATGTCCTTCATCATCGCCGTCACGTCCGCCTTGGTGACATGGGTGACTTGCTTCTTCCCCAGTAGCGGAATGATGTGGCGGTTGATCCGGCCGAGATCAGTGATCTTGGTGCTGGCCTTTTTGGGTCGGCCACCCTTGCCCAGAATGCGGCCCTCTTCGAGTTCCTTGATGTATAGCTCGCACAGCTCCTTGACCGAGATGGCCTTGCGGGTGGTGTTCCGTTCTTCGAGCGGATCGTTCCCCTTTGCCACTTCGGCGAGGGCCTGGATCGCCAGCGTGCGAGCCTGCTCGGCGGTGATCTGACCGTGCCGGCCCAGCTTCATCCGGCGCCGCACATTGTTGGCGTTCCGGTAATCGACAAAGTAGGTCCGAGTGCCGGAGGGCAGCACGAAGACGCCGAAGCCCTTCAGCTCACCGCACCAAACGGTGTATTGACGGTCGCGTGGCTCGGCCTTGTCCACGACGGTTTTCGTAAGTTTCGACATAAGCACCTCGCTAGAGCGGGCTCGAAAAACTCACCAAAAACTCACCACGGGATCGAAAACTGTGGGTGTCGTTAGCGTAGCTCAGCGAACCTCAAGAGTCAATAAAACACTGTATTTACAGTTGTTTAGCGTGCTCTAGTGTCGGGTTGAAAAGCCTAGCGTAGCGTTGTAATTCTAGCTCCGAAGGCAGAGGTCACAGGTTCGAATCCTGTCGGGTGCGCCATTCTCGAACAAAAGAGAGAACTGCGGGCGTGGTTTTGGCCACGCCCCCTGCAGCACTCCGGGCCAGCACGGCTTTCGAGCCGCTGATACGGATTTCTCGATCGTTCACGCGAACCTCGCTGAGCAGCAGTCGGGCATAGGCTTGGCGCAGATCGGGCGAGCCGTGATGCAGCTTGTCGCGCAGGAGCAGCGCCAGCTTCTCGATCTTGTCCGGTGTGATCACGGGCTCAGCCATGGCGAGACGGCGGGTGAGCTCGACAATCTGATCCGCAAGTTCGTCCCGGCGAAACCGCAGATTGACCAGCCGTTCGCGCATAGAAGCGTCTTCGGCGTCCATCAGGCCCTTCTCGACCAATTCCAGCAGCCGGGCGATGCCTGCTTCGGACTCCTTATGATCCTGGCGCATCTGCCGCAGCCGATCGCGATTGCGATCTTCGCGTTCGATTGCTGTGCGTAGATAGTCACCGAGCAGTCCCAGTCCTGCCCTATATTCCGTAGGGAAACATCACATGATAACATCGTGATATAATGAAGAATTTTAGGAAATCGGGCGCTCTGAAGCTCCGCCGCTGCGCGATGCCGGGCGCCAAGCCAGAAGTGGAACCGAAAATGAGTCAATCCAATCGTCTAAAATCAATTGAACGCCTCCGGTCTTACCCCGTAGCGCCCTTGTCGGATGCGTTAGGGAAACGAGGTATTGGGCGAGGCATCAAGCGTGTTTGTGGCGATGCCGGATTCTGTGGATGGGCAGTGACCGCGATCGAAGACTATGGCTCATCTGCTGCGGTACGGGCAGCGGCTCGTCTGATCGAGGAAGGGGGAGTGCTACTTGCGGCCACTCCGGGCGAAGGAGCGGCCTTAGGGGAGAACCTTGCGGCGGAGATTGCGCGTCGAGGGGGCGCTGGCGTCGTTATTGATGGTCAGGTGCGTGACCTATCGGGGATGACCAAGGTTGGTCTGCCAGTTTACGCGCGTTCCTTGACAGCATTGGGTAAGCGGCCGTTGAATGCCGGTGCTGTAGACATCCCGATTCTTATCGGCGGTACGGTCGTGTTTCCGGGAGATTATGTTGTCGCCGATGATGACGGTGTCGTGGTGATCCCTCAGCGCGAGCTTGATGAAACGCTGGCGATGGCTGACAAAATCATGAATTTGGAAAGTGAGATATATAGAGCGAGCCTCGCTGGTGATGAGCATCCGATACATGGCATGTCGGATGATGAGATCACTGCCATGTTCGCAGATGCTTGGAGAGTACACACCAAGCCACCTCACTCAGACTAGCCATCTTCAAAAAGTTTCGCTTCATGTCGAGCGATGCCACCATGTTTGTTGAATACTGCACACATAATACACAAAGAGTCTGCTTGGCAGTAAACAGAAGTGCCTTAGACGATCAGGGTGATCTGACATTGGCCGGATGGCAACGCAGCACGGCGTTCACCGCACGATGATCGCGGCTTGGAAAACGCCCAGCCATCGACGGAATGGCAACCGGCTTAGAGTCAGATTGTAGGTCTGTCTTAACTGGGCCCTGTGGATAAAGCTTGACGCGATAACGCACGATTGATTCAAGCTGCCTTTTGGAGCCGCTAAAATGCGGATTTCATGAGGCAGGCGCGGACCTAACAGATAAGCAGCCGGGAGATTTCCCGCCTCGGCCTCCTTATGGTCGGGCGCATCCGGCGGATGTCAGTCGCGATTGCGGTCCTCGCGTTCGAGTACCGTGCGGAGATAATCGCCCAACAGATCCTTCAAGTGCTGGGCTATAATATCTGCTGGCCGTGGATGACCGTTACCTCTCTTTCAAGATTTTTGCGTGCAAGCCGGGGTGATACCGATGATTAGAACATGTTGGCTACCATTTCCTCAACCCTGGTCGATCACACTTTCGCCTCATTAATCACATGGACCCGCATGAATTCGTGTAGGCCCTCTTGGGCGAACTCAACGCCGAGACCAGATTGCTTGGCGCCGCCGAACGGCATGGTCGGTCCGAAATCGAGATGCTTGTTGATCCATACCGTGCCCGCCTCCATGCGCGTCGCGAGGTCATGCGCCGCCTCGCGGTCGGTCGACCAGATGGAGCCGCCCAGCCCCATGTCCGAGGAGTTGGCGCGCGCCAGCGCATCCTCTGGGTCGTCATAGCGGATCACCGGCAGGACAGGGCCGAACTGCTCTTCGTCGACCAGCCGCGTGCCATCCTCGATATCGCGCACGATGGTCGGCCGAATGAAATAACCCGGCCGGCCGGGTATCTCTCCGCCGGCGATAATGGTCCCATTCGTGCGCGCCTCTTCGATCAGCGCTCTCACCTTCTCATATTGCGCCTTGTTCTGCAGCGGCCCGATCTGGGCGCCTTGCTTCAGGCCGTCATCGACCACCGCCTCTTCGGCCAGACGCGCAAGTTCCGCGCAGAGCGCGTCATAGATGTCGGCATGGGCATAGACTCGCTTGATTGCAACGCACACCTGCCCCGCGTTGAGGAATGCACTGCCGAAGATGCCCGGCGCCACCTTGGCCGGATCCGCGTCCGGAAGCACAATCGCGGCGTCATTGCCGCCCAGTTCCAGCGTGAGGCGCTTGATCGAGGCGGCCGCGCTGGCCATCACCTTGCGGCCCGTCTCGGTGGAGCCGGTAAAGCTGATCTTCGCGATGCCGGGATGCGCCGTGAGCCGGCCGCCGAGATCATTCTGGTCGGTGACGATGTTGACCACCCCTGCTGGAAATATCCCGGCCATCAATTCACCCAGGCGCAGGGTGGATAGCGGCGTCGTGGGCGCGGGCTTCACCACCAGCGTATTGCCGGCCAGCAGCGCGAAGGGCAGCTTGAAGGCGATGAGCAGGACCGGGAAATTCCAGGGGATGATCGCGCCTACGACGCCGAGCGGGCGCCGATGGACCTCGACGCGCCGGTTGTCACTGTCCTCAAGGAGTTCGACAGGCAGGTCATGGCCGGCCATTTGCCGGATGAAAGCGGCGCTATAGGCGATTTCTGCGCTTGCCTCGTCAAGCGGCGTATGGTCGGCGCGGACCGGATCATCGGCGTCGACCTCAATGACGGCAAGGCCGAATGGGGCGCCCGCTTCGGCATGACCCATTTCTATAATCCCGAAGGCAAGAGCACGGCCGAAGTCGTCGCCGACCTTACGGCGCTCACCGATGGCGGAGCGGATTATACGTTCGACTGCACCGGCAATACCGAGGTCATGCGCCAGGCGCTGGAAGTCTGCCACCGCGGTTGGGGCGTCTCGACCGTGATCGGCGTGGCCGAGGCAGGCAAGGAGATATCCGCGCGCCCCTTCCAGCTTGTGACCGGCCGCGTGTGGCAGGGGTCGGCCTTCGGTGGCGCAAAGGGCCGTACCGACGTGCCCAGGATCGTCGACTGGTATATGAACGGCAAGATCGAGATCGAACCGATGATTACTCACGTCCTCAGTCTCGAGGAGATCAATAAGGGCTTCGACCTCATGCACGCGGGGACGAGCATCCGTTCGGTCGTAGTGTTCTGATGGTGGCCCAGCATGAGCCGCTAAAGGCACAGGCTGGATCAGGCCGGCGTCAGCGAGGTGGAATGCGTCGGATCGATCCTCGGTTCATCAAACGGCTGGAAGGGCGCTTGGCTTGCCGCAAGCCCGACCATGTGATGACGCAACTCGGGATCAGCCTGAATACCTGGGACAAGCTACTCGCCGGCCAGCCTATCCGGCCAGCGTGACAGATCGGTTGCTCGATCGTTTCCGCGACTTTGAAGAATCCAACTGAAGGAGAGTTACCAATGGCAGTCATTTCCGGGGACGGGGTGTTTTCGCATGTTTTCATCGGTGCCAACGACGTTGAAGCATCAGCCAAATTCTACGACAATGCACTTGGCGCGCTCGGCATCAATAATTTGGGGCCATTCGGCAATGGCTGGATACTCTATGGCAAGGACAAGCCCGCGTTCATCATCGCGCGTCCTGGCAATGGCGAAGCGCCGTCGAGCAACGGCGTGACCATCGGCTTTGCCGCGGCCAGCACTCAGGAAATCGACGCCTTCCATGCCGCCGGCCTGGCCAATGGCGGTAGTGACGAGGGCGCGGCGTATCCGAAAGCCATTTCAGTTCATCCCGAGAAGCTCCGCCGGCGTTTCATGATCTTCCATGGTCATGAAGCGAATTGATGAGCGATCGAACAAGTTTTCTTCGTCGGCTGCTATCAAAGATGCTGTTTCAGGTTCGGATAGATAAGACATTCCCTTGTGAAACTCTTCCTCATTATCGAACCATATTTCCGTGATAACATCGTAGGGGGCTTCGGCTTCCGTGGCATAAACCTCATTCCCATATGGCCGAATGAAGTGCCGCACATAGCGCCTCAGGTTAGGGACTTTGCTTATGGCGAGTGGGGCATGGTTGTTTTCATAATATTCGATGAAATCCTTCATCGACATGCCCTTTTTTCTCTTGATGAGAACGACTGCCTTGAACATGCAATCCCCTATTTCATGAGCCGTGGGCAAATCTGACGATATGCCCTGCCAACCTTGCTGCCTTCCTATCGGCCGATCAGCTTTCACGCATATAGATCAGCACAATCATTCACGTTTCAGAATCTCAAGGCGACGCTGGCGCCATATGTAGCGGGCATGGCGGCCAGCCTGTAGACCGATTCAAGATTGGTGGTGCTGTTCGACCAGTAATAGGTGTTGAAAATGTTCTTGCCCCAGATCCACGCTCGCCAGCGATCGTCGATATCCGCGATGCCCAAACGCGCATCGACCGTGGTGAACGCTTTCACCTTGAAGGAGTCGCGATCGAAGAAATCGTCGGGGCGCAATTCCGGCGATGGCCGGACGTCATCCACCAGATCGGGGTCGTTGAAGAGAGCCATCGTCTTGCTCTGGTAGGCAACGTCAAACCCAGCGAAGCCCTTGAGTTTGTCTGAAAATGGCCGTTCGTAATCCACTGTCCCGGTAAGGTTCCATTTCGGCGTGTGCGGAAAGGCTAGGCCTTTGTAATTGAGCGGATTCCCCACCGGATCGACCGCGATGAAGTCGCTCCTCACCTTTGTCTTCACATATGTCCCGGCGAGGCTCAGGTTCAGGCCCTCGACCGGTGCCGCCTGGATCTGAAATTCCGCGCCATATGCCCGCGATTTGGGCACATTGAGAAGAAATTCGAGAATGCCGAATATTCCCAGAACATCCGGCTGGCGGCCGCGCAACTGCTTGTCGGAATAATCATAGTAGAAGACCGCCCCATTCAGCTGAACCTTGCGATCCAGAAGGCCGGCCTTGAACCCTGCCTCATAGGACAGCACGGATTCCTGCTTGGCGGGGAGCATCTGGCTGGCATCGGCCGCATTGACATTCGGGAAGCTGCCCGATTTGTACCCCCGGCTGACGTTCGCATAGAGGAGCGCGGTGTCGGTCGGCGCCCAGTCCAGCCCAAGACGCCAGCTTATATTGTCTTCCGCCAGGCGATCGACCACCAGCAGGGGAACGCGATCGCGCGAGGTGAAGCACTCGCCGGGCTGTATCTCGAGGGGAGTGCCGGTAAGTCCAAGCAGGAAATTGAATGTGTCCGCGCCCGAGCCATTGCCGCCGTCGCGGATGCATCCCTGAAAATCCCGCCGGTCATTGGTGTAGCGAATGCCCGCATGGAGAGTGACTTGGCCTAGCGTGAAATCCGTGTTGGCGAATGCCGCGTAGGTCCTGATCTTCTGGTCGGCAAATGAGATCGTGTCCGTGTTGCCGAACAACGCATAGAACACGGAGGCATTGGGACTGTTGTAAGTGGTCTGATCGTAGGTCTTGTCCTTTGAATAATTCGCTCCGACCAGAACCTTCAGGGAATCTCCGGTATAGGCCAGGCGCACTTCCTGATTGAAGGACCGCACGCGGCCCTCGTTGGGCGCAAATGCGTAGACCGGCATCGAAGAGCCATCGACATCCTGCGCGAATTTCTGGTTCAGCCTGGAAAAAGCCGAGATCGAGGTGAATACCAGTTCGGGCATGATGCTGTAATCAATGCGCGCGGAGCCTTGCAGGAAGTTGTCATCCCGTCGCAGCGAACGCCCGGCGTCCCAGTCCGCCGCTCGCGCGTTGCGCGGAGAGCGGGGATAGGCGTCATAGTCGGGATTTACGGTTGCGGGGATCAACGGGAATACTTCGAGCAGCTGTGCGGCCTGCGTATCCGATTTATCGGTCCAGCCGTTCAGATTGAGTTTGATCGAGAGGTTTTCCGTAGGGTCCCAGTGGACCAGCGCCCTCGCTGCGAACTGGCGCTTCGAGCCAAGGCGGTCATCCCGCGTATAGCTTTTCTGCCATCCGGAAGAATGCACCCCCATCGCACTGACGCGCACCCCGAGGGTTTCAGTCACAGGGGCGGAAATGAAGCCCCTCACATCGATCGTGTTGAAGCGGCCGAAGCTGGCGTCAAGGCCCGCTTTCACTTCATCCGTCGGCTTTGCCGCGATGAAGTTGATCGCCCCGGCAGTCGAGTTTTGACCGAACAGAATGCCCTGCGGTCCCTTCAGCACTTCCACCCGCTCGAGATCGAGAGTGGCGAAACGGGCCTCGACCGGGAAGGACAGCGGCACTTCATCGACATAAAGGGCAACCGTGGAGCTTGATCCCAGAGTGGAATCGTCAAAGCCGACGCCGCGAATTGCGTATATGGGCGTGCCGCGGGCAGCTTCCGTGAAGGTGAAGCCGGGCACCACCTTGATGAGTTGATCCGGACTCGTAATCCCGCGCTTGACCAGATCGTCGCCTTTGAGCGCGGTGATCGACATGCCGACCTTGTTGATCGATTCAGCGCGTTTCTGGGCCGTAACAATGATTTCGCCAACGCCTGCGGGGCTTGCGGCAGGCTGCTCCTGCGCAAGCGCTATTGTCGGGATTGCCGAAACTCCAAGCAGCAACCAACACACATTTGATGTGCTTTTCTTCATCACGTCCCTCCCAAGGTTATCCGAACGGACGCGCCGAACGGAAAGATCGTTTTTATGGTTTCGCATAAGGTAGATCATTAAATGAAATGATCTGCAAACAGTTTTTTGGTATGACCATTGAGGCGGCTCCTTCCGATTTCATCGAGCCCGCAAAGAGCGATTGACTTGAGACGAGCCCGGGAAGGAGCGCGTGCTTGACGCGATCCTAGCTTTGATCGCTTTCCCTGGCCGTCCAGGGCCTGACCTGCCGGAACAGTGGGCTGTTCGATGCAGGCTCCCCTGCTTCAAGGCCGCCAAAGCCCCTGGTGTTGTTCTGCTCGTTGATCTTTTCCCGGTCTTCCGAGTTGGCATGGCCCTTCCGGATCTTCGGAAGCGGGCGGTATTCGGCATCACCGTCGAAGAAGCGGAAGCTGATGGTCCGCCTGCGCTGCCCTGGAATGGTGGGCGCTCCACCATGCAGGCAATGAGGGTGAAAGGCCAATACGTCGCCCGGCTGCATGTCGTATGACACGATGTCCCATGCGCCGCGATTGGCTTCGATGTCCGGCATGCGCGGCAAGTCCGCCTCGTCGTAGAGGGGCACGGTGTCGTCATTGGGATCGAAGATCGACCCGTTGTAGAGGATGCCCTTGTGCGATCCGCGTACGATCTCGAGGACATTCTCGGCGGGCAAGGGATCAAGCGGAATCCACAGGACCACCATGCCGCTGCCCGTCACCGGCAGATAGGAGGTGTCCTGATGCCATCCGGTGCGATGAGTGCGGCCGCCTTCCTTCAGCCAAATCTGCTCTCCCTGATACCAGATGTCCTTCCCGCCCAGCACGTCGCTGGCGATGTCGGCAATGGCTGTTTCTCGGATCAGGCCGGTGAAGAGCGGATTGTCTACGGAGTTGCCGATCGAATTGATCACCGTGCCCTCTTCGGTCGTGTACATTCTCTCGAAAGTCCCGCCGGATTTTTCCGGGTTTGCAAGACGTTCGGCGAACACCTGCTCGATCCTGTCCATTTCGCGCGGCGAAAGCGCCTGTTTCACCAGCGCCAATCCATCGCGCTCGAATGCGTGGATGTGCTCCGATTTCACGGCCTTTTGCTTGCCCTGGGCAAGTGCTGACATTGACCTGTTCCTCTCGCTTTCGGGTCCGGCGCGGTGGGCCGAACGGCGGTTCCCGGCATCCCGGAAGTGAGATCCCGATTAATCGTTCCGAATTCTTGTATGCAGAGGAACAAAGCTTTGGATGAAGCGGACCCAGTGATTTCCGTTGCTCATTGGGATCGGGCAGCGCCCGGCCGGTTGATGTTGGGGAAGAAGCCGGTAAACTCACCGGCAAGGCCGATAAAGGGGCCACACCGTGAGAGGCGGGATACTGCGATGGCAATCAAGAGTTCGGATTTCGCTTGCTCGACAGTCCACGCAACCGCTGCGGAAGGAGTGGAGGCGCTAAACGACAAGAATTTCTCCGACTTCACATCCTTCCGGAACGCAATGTGCGCCCGCCATCTCGATTGGGAACTCGAGGCCGCGAATCCCGGGGAATATCAGGCCAGAATGCGCGCGCACGATCACTATGGAGTGGTGTTTACCGACCTGCGCTTCGAAAAGATGCGGGGGTATCGTTCAGACAACCAGATCGTGAATTCCCGGGACGCCTTTTATGTTCTGCTGTTTTTCCTGGAAGGCGGCGAATACATCTCTCAGGATGAGGATGTCACGCTGACGCGGTCGGGCGACATATTCCTTTGGGACACGTCCAGGCCGCTGAGCTTCGAATCTATCGAGGTGACGCGGTGCCTGAGCACGTTTTTCCCCACCTGGATGGTGAACCAGATCGCCCCCCATCTCCAGAACCTATCCGGCAGGCGGCTGTCGGGCGATGATAAACTCGGGGCGATCCTGGGCAATCATATTTCAGTGATCCACGATACTATCGACAGTGCCCCTGAAAATGCGCGGCCCAATCTGTTGCGCGCAACGCTGCATCTGGCCGGCGCGTGTTTCCAGCCTGCGTCAGGGCATTCGCAGACGACGCTTTATCAGAAGAAGCTGGTGGCCAGGATCGAGAAGCACATTCGCGAAAATCTGCTCGATGCCGATTTCGGTGCGGAAGCCTGCGCCGAGGCTTTCGGGATCAGTTCCCGATACATGCGCAGGATAATGAAAAATGCTGGCACGAGTTTCACCGCATTCGTGACCGAAGAGCGATTGTCCCGCGCAACCGAAGCCCTGGTAAATCCGCTATTGGCCGATGAATCGATAACCCAGATCGCATACCGCTTCGGCTTTTGCGATTCCGCCCATTTCTCCCGGCTGTTCACAAAGCGCCATGGCAAGAATCCAAGAGATTTCAGGGCAAGCCATATAGCCGGTCCCCATTGAGCAGTTCGCATTGATCGAAGGGCCTGTGCGCTGTTTGCCAAACTCCCCGTATGTTTCAGCTGGCTGATGGCACAATGAAACAACGGACCTTGCCTTGGAACTTGGCCACTTTCATCACATATATTCAGGCGCTTTACATTCCTCGTTTATGAGCCTCTCCAAGGTGCGCCGTACCAGCACGGCGGCCTTGTCGGTTTTAAGCACGACCGGTCTTAAGTCCCAGAAATCCCTGCCTGCCATACGTTCCTGCACAGCTCGCAGGACAGGCTCGTCTTCTTGCGTGAAAGCGTAGCGGACAAGGTCTTCGATGCCTTTTGTAATCTCCTGATTGTCCATCGCGAAATTGCGGGCGAGGACATATCGATAAACCAGCTGCTGGTTGTCGATGGGCGTAAGCAGATGCGCGCTATGCATGTATCTGCCATTTTCGCGCGACTGGCCTACCGGGGTGATGCCGACCTGCAGATAATAACTTCCAGGAGCATCCCAGCGAACATCGTTCCAGAAATCGACAAGGTCACCTTCTTTCGCGACACCACTCACGACAAACAACTTGGGTGCCGTGCCACCCGGATTCCAGCGATTGAACTGCACCTGACGTTCTGTTGCCGTAGTTTCCGTAGTTCCTGCGGCAAACGCTTCATTGCCAAGCGTGGTCGGATGCAGGAATTGTCCATGGCTCAGGTCCATCAGATTATCGAGCACAAGCTCATAGTCGATGGCTTGAGTCATCTGTGAAAAGGCCGTGAACGAATATCCTTCCGTATCACCGATCCAGTCGTAGCTTGGAATCTGGTTTTCATCAGCCTTGTCCGCGTCTCCCATCCATATCCAAACGATGCGGTCCCGTTCGGCAGTGGGATAGGCCGGCACCTTCGCCGCCGATGGCTTGACGCTGGGATCAAAAGGATTGTGGGCGCAACGCCCTTCGCGATCAAACCGCAAGCCGTGATAAGGGCATTGGATATGACTGCCCACAACCTTACCCATATGCAGGGGAGCGAAGCGATGGGGGCAGGTATCGCCCAGAGCGATAATCTCGCCGCTCTCGTCCCTGAAAAGGACGACATGCTCTCCTATGATCTTCTGGTAACTGGCCTTGTCGCCGACTTCCTCGCTCCAGGCAGCCACATACCAAGCATCACGTAGAAATGACATTGCGATCTCCTGTCAGAAATCGAAACGAGCCGAAACATACCATTCAGCAGGGCGATTATATGTGGCAAACAAGGTGCCTGCCCCGGCCAGCTGATTTGTTCCATTTACGATGAAGCGCTCGTTGAAGACATTCCTGCCGCCTGCCGTGAACGATAACTTATTATCAGGCAGGGCATAGGTCGCGGACAGGTCTACTGTACTATGGGATTTGCCATAAAGTTCAGGAGTATTTTCTGAATCACTGGCCATGCGCGAGCGGTAAAAGTAGTCTGCCCGCAGTGTGAGGGAAGAATCATTGGCGAAAGCCAGGCGGTATTCGGGTCCGGCATGGGCCGTCCACTTCGCGACCTTGGGCAGGTCGCTATCTTTGAGGATGACTCCGGTCGGGTCGTCCACGCTGGTGTAATGCGCATCGATATACCCCAGGCTGCCATTGAGCCTCAGCCCGTCGACGAGGCGCGCCTGCACTTCCAGTTCAAACCCCTTGATGCGGGCATCCCCGGCGTTCTCAAAGGTCGGTGAAACGCCGCGCTGGATGAGCAGTTGCATATCCTTGTATTTCGTTGTGAACGCGGCCGCGTTAATCTGCAGGCGGCGATTCCACAGAATACTCTTAACGCCCAGTTCGAAGGTTTCCGCCGTCTCTTCCTTGAAAGTCGGCGCGCTGAGAACCGGTGCTGTCACGCGTGTAGTCCAGCCGCCGGATTTGTAGCCCCGAGAATAGGAGCCGTAGATCATGATGTCGTCGTTCGGCTTGAATTCCAATCCCAACCGTGGCGAGAAGTCATCGAACTTCTGCTTTTGCAGCGCGGTGGGCTGAAGCTGGGACAGATCCGCCGGATCGGGGTAGAGCACCGATGGCAGGCCCAGAAGCTTCTGCAGAAACAGGTTCGCGTCAATCTGGCTGGGCCAGAACCGCTTCTTTTCCTTGGTATAGCGCCCGCCCAGCGTGATCCCCAGTTGATCGGTGATCGCGAAATTCATATGCGCGAAAGCGGCATAGGATTTCGTCTTGAACCGAATGGGATTGTAGACGGAAAATATGCCGCCCGCGAATATCGGATTCTGCTCCTCATCCGCGCTCTCATCAAAGTAATAGGCCCCGACCACCCACTTCAGCCGATCGTCGATCGATGATCCGCTGAGTTGAAATTCCTGCGAGAATTGATGCTGCGACTGGGTAATCGTGGGCTGAAAGATGATTGCGGGCGATCCGTCGATGTCGAGGCCGATTGCCCACTTCTGATTGCGATAGGCAGTTATCGATTTCAGCGCGATGCCGTCACTGATGTCGATATCCACCGTCCCGGCGAAGCCGTAATTGCGCAAACGCGAATAGTTGTTCCCTGCGCCATAGGTCACGTTCAGCCTGTCCGAAACATAGCGATCATCATAGGGCGCCACATCATTTGTCGGATCGGCATCCACATTGACCCCGGCAAGGGCCGTGCCGGGGCCGACACGGGGGCCGCACACGGCGCCCAGCCCGATGGTATCGAGCGCGGCTGCCGGGGTGCCGATACATATATTGTATAATCCCGCCAGCGTGGGATTGCCGCTCGGATCGAGTTGTGCCGTTCGGATGAGATGATAGGGGGAGGCTCCTTGGCGCGCCCTCGAATAGTCGCCGGTCAGGGTCAGGCGGATGTCGTCGCCCTTCCACAGCAGCTTTCCGCGTGCGTTGAATTCATGGCCTCCGCCCAGTCGATCCTTGGCGCCCAGTCCTTGGACGATACCTCCGGGCACGAAATTTGCTTCGGTTTCGGATGACGTCACGCCCGGAAAGGCTGCGCGCCGCTGCCAGCCGTCGCGTTTGGTGCGCGACACCGCGAATGTGCTCAGCAACCTGTCTTTGATTAGCGGAATGTCGACCGCAACGGCGGCATCCACGCGATTGAAGCGGCCGACAGTGAACTGCCCTCTCGCGCCGAACGTGGATGCGGGTTCGCGCGTAACCACGCTGATCGCTCCACCGATGGTATTGCGGCCGAACAGGGTGCCTTGTGGTCCTTGAGTATCTCTATCCGCTCGACGTCCAGCAGACTGGCATTCGCGCCTATCGTTCGCGCAAGATAGACGCCATCGACATAGGTCCCCACACCCGGCTCGAACGCGGCGGAAAAGTCATCCTGTCCGATTCCGCGGATGAAGCCCGACAAGGATGAGGGCGATCCGACGATCTGCGAAGAGTTGGAAAGCTGCACGCTTGGGGTGTAGTTGGCCAATTGGGCCACTTCCGTCACACCTCGTGACTGCATCGCCTCTCCGCTTATTGCGGCAATGGCAATGGGCACATCCTGCACATTCTCGGCACGCTTTTGGGCGGTGACGATTATTTCTTCAACACCATCTCCGGATTGGGCAATCGCAGGAAAAGCCGATGTTAGCGCGCACAATGAAACACCACAGCAGAACAGCCGTTTCATGATCCTCTCCATATATGTTTTCCGGGACATGCCCGCTTGGAGGCTGGCCAATTTTTTCGGCTCAACCTCAAAGTGACAATTATTGTATATTTTAGGAGAGGTCAATCGGGATGGTAATTTCAACCGTTCGACAAGGAGCCGGCCACCAGTTCGGGCAATGGAAGCAGCGCGACCCGCCGCGATTCTTCTATGGTCAAGCCAAGCAGGCGCAGGATCATTGTAGTTGCCTCAACAATGAAATCCTCTTCAGGATTCGATGTGAGTATGGTTTTGGTGGCTCCCATTAGCGCGCCAAATACGAGATTGGCTGCGTAACCCGAATCCAGGAATGTGAACCGCCCCTCTTTCTTTCCGGCATCGATATCGGCGCGCGCAAGTCTCAGGATGTCCTCGTACATCTCTCCTTCCTCGAGCCATATGCGTAAAACCAGCCACCCCCAGGCTGGATTGCGAGTTGCCCGAAGGAGTTGGTGCTTGACCCCAATCATTACGCGTTCAGCGCGGTCAGGGACCCCGGCATAGGCAATCCAGGTCTGTCGGTAAGGATCGCGACCGACCTTTTCCCAAAGCGCGACCATGAGATCGTGGCGAGTTGCGAAATGCTTGTAGAATGTTCCTCTGGAAACGCCGGCTTCTCTGATGAAGTCCTCGATCGCCGGCATGTGCTCGCCCTGAAGGCCGATAACGCGCGCAGCCGCTTCAATCAGCCGGAGCCTGGTTCGCTGGCTGCGCGCAGCCCCAATTTCCGCGCGTCTCGCCCTGCTGTGCTCAACCACGTTTACCCTTTCTTCCCGCCATCCGAATCAACGGGGGGCTGTTAAACCTTTACGGATAATCGGGCACTCCCATGCCAGTGTCCGTCCGATATACGACTTTGCGCGCAGATTATCGAACGGGAACGGCAAGGTCTTCTTCTGCCTTTCAACGCTGCCCAGTGATAGAAGCTCTCTTCAAGCCGCGGAAACAGTGCTGCCATCAATGACGTATTCAGCGCCAGCACCAGTGATCGCCTCGCCCTTCGCGCCAGGTGGACAAGCCGGCGCTGGACGCCGCTGTCGCTGCCCGACTGCTTTCGATCGAACCGATCGCTGGCCGGCGCGGACCTCGCAGCCGCAGGATGCCTTCGTCAATGGATCAGTCGGTGTCGATCACCACCACGCATTTGCCGCGAACCTTGCGGTTGCGCAGATCCCTGAAGGCCTGCAGCGCATCGTCGAAGGGGAAGCGGTTGGCTTTTTGCGGGCGGATTTTTCCTATTTTCGCCCATGTGAGCATTGTATTGAAGTCGGCCCAGCCCTGCTCCCCGGTCTGCTCGATGGCGAGGCGCGCCTCGACCCCGATGACCGAGATCATCTTGACCAGCGCGACATTGGTGCGCAGCGTGGCCGGCCGGCCCGAGGTGAACCCGACGACCAGAATCCGCCCGCCCGGCGCGATTGCCTTCATCGCCTGATCGAACAGGTCGCCGCCCACCGGGTCGAAATAGACGTCCGCCCCGCGCCCGCCGGTAAATTCGCGCACCTGTTCGGACACGCTGGCCTGGCGATAGTCGATCGCGAGATCCGCCCCCATGGCCTTGAGATAGCCGGTGTCGCTGCCCACCGCGATCACCCGCGCGCCCAGCGCCCGGCCGACATCCATCGCCGCGCAGCCGACCCCGCCGGTGGCGCCGAACACCACCAGCGTTTCACCCTCCAGCAGCTGCGCGCGGCGGACGAGCGCGTTGAATGCGGTCCAGTGGTTCATCAGGAAACCGGCGGCATCCACCAGGTCGATCCCGTCACCGACCGGATGCACGAACCGTTCCGGCAGCACGCAATATTCCGCCAGCCCGCCGCCGGCGAGCGACACGGAAAAGGCCGCCACTCGATCGCCGACCCGCAGGCGCGTGACGCCGGGGCCGCAGGCGTCGACGATCCCCGACAGCTCGCTGCTGGGAATGTAGGGCAGGGGCGGCAGCTTCTGATAGCCGCCTTCCAGCACCAGCGTTTCCCCGAAGGCGAGGCCCGCCGCGCGCACGCGGACCCGGACTTCCCCCGGGCCGGGCTGAGGAAGCGGAACCTCTTTCTGCACCAGTTCGAACGGATCGGCGAACCGTTCACACAGCCATGCCTTCATGGATAATCGGGCCTCAACAACGCCATTGAACTTCCGCATCCCATAATCGATTCAGCAGGTTGTGAAAGGCGGGATTGCCTTGCGCATCTGGGCGCATCTCCGGCCCGGCACATCTCCGCGAAAGCGGGAAGGACCTGCCGGGCGCGGAGCATGGCCCCCGTCGCTTGCTCCGCCTGCCGCATCCGGGAGGATGGAAGTGGATGCGATCCGGGCAAAACCGGCTCCGGGGATGGCGCGGGTCAGGATTTGTCCCGCGCGTTGAAATGGGCCACCATCTCGGGCGAGAGATGCCTGTCGCTCTTGCTGGCGGCATATTGCGACATCTTGTCCCGCACGGCGGCCGCCATTTCCCCACGGAACAGCGCGTGGTTTTCCTTGAGCCACTTCTCCGAGGAGAAGCGGTTGTCGTTGAGCCGGTTGATCTTCGGAATGGCATAGCGCGCGATCAGCTCGTAGGAGCGCATGGTTTCCAGCCGATCCGCCCAGTGATGGTCCATCACCAGGAAGCAGCCGAACCCGCCGGACTGCGCTTCCAGCCGCTCGATCTGGGCCACGAAATCGTCCGGCGTCCCGATCACCGCGAAGCCGGTGCTTATCATGTGATCGACCGGGTCCACCCCCGGCGGCGGCGCGAGCGGCAGGGCGGCCGCCTCGTTCATGTATTCCAGCCAGCGGTGCAGCCCGAAGCGGACGTTTTCGCGCGCCTTTTCCCGCGTTTCCGCGACATGGACCGGGCCGATCAATCTCCACCCCGAGCGGTCGAGGACATGGCCGTTCTCCTGCGCGGCTTCCTCGGCGATCGCCCAGTTAGAGGCCAGCGCGTTGAAGCCGCCGGTCGAGGTCGCCCCGATTGAGAGCATGCTGAGGCCGAACCGCCCGGCGGCAAGCGCGCCGGTGGGCGAAACCTGGCTGGCGACGGCGATTTCCACGCCCGCTTCCTTGTAGGGCAGGAGTTGGAGATGCGCGTTCTGGAGATTGAACCAGTCCGACTTCTCGGTGACGTTCTGGCTGGCCAGCAGCTGCACGAGCGGGCCGATCGCCTCTTCCATCCGGTCGCGCGCCCGCGCCGTGGGAATGCCCTGCATATAGGCGTCGGACGGCAGCGAGCCAGGCCCCACGCCGAACATGATCCGCCCGCGCGTGTGATATTCCAGCTGCCGGATGCGATCCGCCAGCGTGTAGATGTTGTGATAGGGCAAGGAGGAGACGCCGGTGCCGAATTTGATCGTCCGGGTCCGGTGCGCCACAGCGGCGATGAACAATTCCGGGCTGCCGGTGATTTCCCAGCCGCCGGAATGATGCTCCCCCACCCAGACCTCGTCGTAATGGAGGCGGTCGAGCCATTCGACCAGCTCCATGTCGTTCTCGAGAGCGATTGCGGGATGCTCCTCGGGAATGTGATGCGGCGGCACGAAGGCCCCGAAGCGAAGTCTAGGTCGAGTCATGCGGCAATTCTCCCAGCCGTGGACGCAGTGATTATCCGGGCGATCATCCGGCCGGTTTGATCCGGCCAGCCGATACGGCCAAATCCATACCGATCCCGCGCATCCGCGTTCGGCCCGCCGGATCGAGCGCCCCGCGCGGCCTCAAGCCTTAAATAGGCTTCCGGGGTGAGTCAAATGGTTTGATGTTTTTACCAATCGGCAGTAATAACCATTGTTTTTACAGGAAAATTAAATCCCAAACAATGAATGGCGGCATTTGCGCAGGGCGCGGCGCGGCATCGGCGCGCGCCTGCCCCGCCGGGAAGCGCCCGCTCAGGCCGGATCGACCGGCTTGAGCACCACCGTCCTCGGCGCGACCGGCTCCACCATCCGGCGATAGGCCTGCACATGTGAGAGCATCTGGCGGCGGGCGGCATCGGCATCGCCCGCCAGGATGGATTCCTGGATATGGTCCACCGCGCCCCGCGCCGCGATCCGGACTTCCTTGGAGGTGAAGCCGGCGACATGCGGGTCGGTCAGGTTGGGGCCGAGACCCTCGTAAATGGCGCTGAGCAGCGGATTGTGGCTGGCCCTGCCCACAGCGAGGTGCCATTCCAGATTGGCCTGGACGAAGCGCTTCGCGCCCAGCGTGATCCTGAGATTTTCCTGGCATTGCCGCAGCATCGCAATATCCGCATCGGTGCGGTTGGCGGCGGCGAGCGCGCAGATGCTGGGCGCCAGCGTCTCGAAGGTTTCCATCAGCGATGCGAAGGGAACGCGCCTGCCGCGAATGAACAGGTCGATCGAATTGCGGACCACGCTCTGGCTCGGGGAAATCGCCCGGCGCCCCTGGTTGCGGCCCACCGAAGTGGCGATCAGGCCCTGGGTTTCGAGAATGCGCATCGCCTCGCGAACCGATCCGCGGCTCAGGCCGGACTGGTCGACCAGTTCCCGCTCGTTCGGCAGCATGTCGCCCGATTGCAGCTTGCCGCTCAGGATCTGTTCGCGGATGGCCCCGGCAAGAGCCTCGCATCCTTTTTCGGTGTGAATTCTTTCAAGCATTGCAACCAATTATTCCAATAAAATGTAAAATGGTTAGTCCATTTGACTTGATCTTCCAGCAAAGTTAGGGTCGCCTGGTTCGCAGCGCAAGCGAAAACGCGCGGCTGGGGCGGGATAGCCCTGGCCGGCTGCCCGCGCCTGTTGCGGCCTCGATACCGGATAATATGGGTGAGAACGATTTTCTGATGGCCGGTCAGCTTTACGGTGTGAACTTGCTGGATGCTCTCCGGGTCGCGCCCGGCCCGGATTCGGTCTGGACCGGAACCGCGATACTGGGCGGCGACGGAGTGGCCTTCGGCGGGCAGATGGCGGCGCAGGCGCTGATGGCCGCGCGGGCGGTGGAGCCGGGCCGCCCGCCGGAATCGATCCATTCCTTCTTTCTTGCCCCGGCTAAGCCCGACCGCCTGATCGACCACGAGGTCCGGGTCCTGCGCTCCGGGCGCTCCTTCTCGCTGCTGCGGGTCGAAACCCGGCAGGAAGGCCGCCATTGCCTCAGCTCGGTGATCTCCTTCCACGGCGGGGAAAGCGCGCCGGAGCATCAGGCGCCGATGCCGCCCGCCGGCTCGCCCGAGGATTATCCGGCCTGCGATTTCATTCCGCCCAATACCGATCCCGCTGTGCGCCGCTGCTTCGACATCCGGAGCGTGGAAAGCATCGCTTCCACCTCCGCTGGCAGCTATCCGCGCCAGACGTACTGGCTGCGCCATCGCGGCGAGCTGGGTGCCGATCCGGCGCTGCATTGCGCGGCCCTGACATGGTTCGCCGATCTCAGCATGCCGTGGACCACGGACCTGGCCTATGATGAAAGCCACGGCAGGCGGGTTGGCGCGACGCTGGACCATACGCTGTGGTTCCACCGCCCGCCGCGGGCGGATCGCTGGCTGCTCTTCGTCCAGGAAAGCACGGTTTATGCCGGCGCCCGGGCGCTCACGCGCGGGTTGTTCTTCGCGCAGGATGGCGCGCTGGTCGCCAGCGCCGCGCAGGAGACGTTGCTCAGGCGCCTGCCGCCGCAATAAGCCCGGCTCGCGCCGGATCGAAGATGGGAGAAGGGAACGACATGGACTGGATGCTCACCCCCGCGCAGATTGAGTTTCGCGACAGGCTGCGGGCCTGGGTGGATGAGAATATTCCCAAGGAAGCCGCGCGCGAGGCGGAGCGGGTCGACGGGAACTATCCCCACCATCTGTTCGACCGGCTGGCCGAGGGCGGCTATCACGCCACCGGCGTGCCCAGGGAATATGGCGGCATGGGCGCCGATCTCACTACCCAGCTGATCCAGTCGCGGGAGCTGTCGCGCTCGCTGGCGGGGATGATCTGGATCTGGGGCTCCACCTCCTTCGCCGGGGCCAATTCCATCGGCCTCTACGGCTCGGACGCCCAGAAGCGGGAATTGCTGCCGAAGATCGCCAAAGGGCAGTTGAAGGTCACCATAGGCTTCACCGAGCCGGGCGGCGGCACCGACGTGCTGGGCGCGCTCAGGACCACCGCCACCAGAACCGACGGCGGCTGGATCGTCAATGGCGTCAAGAAGTGGTGCACCTCGGCCCATGTCTCGGACTATGTCCTGCTGCTGGTCCGCACCGACGACAAGGTCGCGCGCAAGCATCACGGGGTGAGCCTGTTCCTGCTGCCGCCCCGGTCCGAGGGGGTCACGCTCGAGCCGCTCGAGACGCTGGGCATGCGTGGCCTCGGCACCTTCGACATGACGATGGAGAACGTCTTCGTGCCGGACGAGCTGGTGCTGGGCGAGCCGAACAACGCCTGGTACATGCTGCTGCCCACCCTCGCCAACGAGCGGATGTTGCTGATGGGCACCTGCCTGGGCATCATGGACGGCGTGGCCGAGGAAACGCTGGCCTACATGAAGGCGCGCGAAGCCTTCGGCAAGCCGATCGGCGCGTTCCAGGCGGTCCAGCATCATTTCGCCAATATCCGGATGGCCCTGCACCAGACCGAGCTGGTCGCCTATAATGCAGCGCGCTTGGCCGATGCGGGGGCGGACACTTTCCTGGAGGTGACGATGGGCAAGGTCATCGCGTCGGAGCATGCGGTGAACGCGGCCGATCTCGGCATCCAGATCTTCGGCGGGATGGGCTATTCGGCCGACAACGACATGCAGCGCTACTGGCGCGATGCGCGGCTGATGCGGTTCAGCCCGATCAACAACGAAATGGCGCGCAACCTGGTGGCCGAGCGGTTCGGCCTGCCGCGTTCCTTCTGAGCCGCTGGAGTCTTCCGATGAGCAATCCCGCAGATCGCCCCCGAACCGTCAACGAGCTGATCGACTGGAATGCCCGATTGCGGCCCTCCGGCGTGGCGGTGTCCTGCAAGGGCGAGGTCGTGACCCATGCCGGGCTGGCGCGGCTGAGCAGGGATGCGGCGGATTATCTCCATTCGCTGGGGGTCGGGGCGGGGGATCGGATCGCCATCTTCGTGCCGGTGGCCTCGGCCGATTACCTCGCCCTGGCGCTGGGCGCGATGCGGCTTGGCGCCATCGCCGCCTGCCTCAACGCGCGTTTCAAGACCCGCGAGCTGAACCACGCCATCGACAATTCCGCCTGCAGGCTGCTGTTCTACGGCGCCATGCTGCAAGAGGTGGTGGACGCCAGCACCGCCCATGAACGGACGGTGGCGCTGCGGCTGGAGGATGCGCGCGAGGAGTGGCGGGCGGGGGGCGCCGTCCGCTCGGGCCGGGAACCCGCCGCTGCGCCGTTCGGGCCGGTCGGGCCGGATGCGCCCGCGCGGATCATCTACACCTCCGGCACCACCGCCATGCCCAAGGCCTGCCTGCACACGCATGGGGCGATGCTGCATCAGGGATTTTCCGTGGCCGAGCGGCTGGAACTGCGCGAGGACGACCGCTTCTGGACCCCGCTGCCGCTGTTCCACACCGGCGGGTGGACGCCCTTCCTCGCCGCGCAGGCGGCCGGAGCGGCGCTGCATCACGCCGGGTTCTTCGAGGCGGGGGAGAGCCTGCGGCAGATGGTGGACGAGAAATGCACCATCCTGTTCCCCAGCTTCGAGACGATCTGGATGCAGGTGCTGACCCATCCCGATTTCAGGGCGGAGGATTTCGACCGCGCGCGGCTGGTGCTGAATGTCGGGGTGCCGGAACGGCTGGCGCTGATGCAGGCCATGCTGCCGCATGTGCCGCAGGTCTCCAACACCGGCTGCACCGAGGTCGGCGGCTTCCTCTGCATCGGGCGGGCGGAGGATTCGCTGGAATCGCGCTGCCACACCGCCGGCCCGCCGCTGAGCGGGATGGAAGCGAAGATCGTCGATCCCGCAACGGGCGAGGAACTGCCCAACGGCCGGGCGGGGGAACTGCTGGTGCGCGGGCCTGCCTGCCTGTCGGAATATTACCGCGATCCCGAGGCGACCCGCAGCGCCATCGAGGAGGACGGCTGGTTCCATACCGGCGACCTGCTGAGCCGAACCGACGACAACGAATTCGTCTTCGTTAGCCGGATCAAGGACATGCTGAAGGTGGGCGGGGAGAATGTCGCGGCGGCGGAGATCGAGGGCCATATCCTGACCCATCCCGAGGTCCATCTGGTGGCGGTGGTCTCGGCCCCGGACGATTATTATGGCGAGGTGCCGGCCGCCTTCATCGAAACCGTGCCCGGCGCGCGATTGTCGGAGCAGGACGTGATCGACTTCTGCAAGGGCGCGATCGCCAATTTCAAGATACCGAAATACGTCCGTTTCGTGCGGGAATGGCCGATGTCCGGCACCAAGATCAAGAAGTTCGAGCTGCGCGACATCATCCGCGAGAGCATCCGGCAGGCGGCGGCGGACTGATCGCGGGCGTCATTGTCGTGGACGTCGTCGTCGCGGGCGGCGGCGGGCGCTGCCCTGCCGGGGCCGCGCCGTTCGCGAACCGCGCGCGCCTGCCCGGCGCGGCAAGGATCAGAACCAGGCGCGGATTCCGACCACCGCCGCGAGGCTGGACGCGCCTTCTCCCCGCGCGCGGGCGAGGCGGGCCGTTTCGCCCAGCTTGCGCTCCCAGTGGATGCCCGCATAGGGCGCGAATTGCCGCGCGAATTCATAGCGCAGCCGCGCGCCCAGCTCGACGGATTCGAAGCCCGCGCCGATCCCCAGCTCGGGCACGTCCTGCAAGGCGGCGTCGATCTCCGCCCTGGGCTGGAAAATCAGCCGCTGGGTGATGCGCTGGTCGTATTCGGCTTCCGCGCGAAGGTGGACATCGCCCTTGTCCGAAACGAACACATGCCCGCTCACCTCGAGCCAGTAGGGGGCGAGGCCCTCGATCCCGATCACGGCATAGCTCCGCTCGGGATCGGGCCGGAAATCATGCCGTACCCCCAGCTCGAGGTTGAACCAGGGGTCCAGCGCATGGCGCCACACCGCCCGCAGCTCGGCGCTTTCCGGCGCGGCGCCGAAGCGCCCTTCCCCCTCGGTCGACAGCGCCAGCCGGTCGATGTCCCCGCCATACCAGAACCGGCCGTCCCAGGCGTAGCCGTCCTTCCCGCCGCGCGGGCGATATTCCAGCTCGTCGATCATCACCGATGCCGTGGCGAACCGCCCTTCCCCGCGCAGCGCGGCGCGCGTCCGCTCCATCCTTTCCCGCGGGAAATACCGATCCGCCGCGTGGTCTTCGGGGATCGGCGGCGGCAGGGCGTCGCCCGGCAGGTCAGGGGTGGCGGGCAGGATCTGGGGTGCCCGGTGAGCGGAGTGATCGGGCACGGGTAGGGGCAGGGCGGCAGCGGGAGCGCCGTGAGCGTCGTGGCCCTGATGCGGGTCGCCGCCGGCCTCGTCTTCCATGGCGGGCATATCCGGCATCGCTTGCCCGCCTTGCGCCCCATGATCGCCATGCGCACCGTGGTCCATCCGCCCGTCCATCTCCTGCGCCATGGCGGGCGCGGAGAGCATCGCGACAGCCAGCAGGGCCGCCAGCCTCATGCGTCACCCGCGGGGCGGCGCACGGTGACGATCCGCATCATGCCCGCATGCATGTGCAGCAGCATGTGGCAGTGGAAGGCCCAGTCCCCTTCCCCGTCCGCTGTCAGGTCGAACGACACCCGCCCGCCGGGCAGCACATTGACCGTATGCTTGCGCGGCCTGTGGCCCGGCGCGCCATGCACCAGCTCGAAGAAATGGCCGTGCAGGTGGATCGGATGGGGCATCATCGTGTGGTTGATGAGGTTCACCCGCACGCGCTCGTTCAGGCGGAACGGGATCGGCCGCGCGCCATCGGAAAGCGTTTCCCCGTCGATGGACCACATATAGCGTTCCATATTGGCGGTCAGATGGACGTCGATCGTGCGGCTGGGCGGCCTCGGATCGGGATTGGGCCGAAGCGATTGCAGATCGGCATAGGTCAGCACCCGATGCCCGGCCTGCTCCAGCCCGGTCGGCCGGTCGCCCAGCCGGTCGGCGGGCATGGGGGAGAGGGAGGCGACCCCGGGGCCGAGCTTCACTTGCGGGGCGACAGACGGGTCGCGCATTGTCATGGAATGGCCCTGTGAGGCGGTGGCGCTGGCCTGCGCCCCATGCCCGGCATGGTCGTGCTCCCCTCCGGCGGGCGACATATCCATGCCCATGTCGCGCATGGTCAGCAGCGGCCGCTCGCGCAGGGGCGGCACCGGCCCGGCCATTCCCAGCCGTGGAGCGAGCGTCGCGCGCACCAGCCCGGAGCGGTCGAGCGCTTCCGCGATGACACCATAGGCATCCGCCGCCTGCGGCCGGACGATGACGTCGTAGGTTTCGGCGATGGCGATCTGCAATTCGTCGATCTCGACCGGCTTCACCTCCAGCCCGTCGGCGGCCACCACGATCATGGCCAGCCCGGGAATGCGGAAGTTGAAATTGGTCATCGCCGCCGCATTGATGATCCGCAGCCTGACCCGCTCGCCCGGCGCGAACAGCCCGGTCCAGTTCTCGGCGGTGCCATGGCCATTGACCAGAAAACTGTAGGCCGCGCCGGTCACGTCCGAAATATCGGTGGCGTCCATGCGCATGGCGCCCCATTCCAGTCGTTCCTTCAGGGACTGGTCCCGCCCCGCCAGCAGCCCGGCCAGGGTCTGCTTCCGGTAATTGAAATAGCCGCCCATCAGCTTGAGCTTGCGAAGCTGCTCATGCGGATGGATCGGGCTCCAGTCCGAGAGCACCAGAATATGCTCGCGGTCATAGGCCACCGGGTCCGCCCCGGCCGGATCGATCACGATGGGGCCATAAAGGCCGATCGCCTCCTGCATGCCGGAATGGCTGTGATACCAATATGTGCCCGCATGGGTCACCGGGAATTCGTAGATGAAGGTTTCGCCCGGATCGATCCCGGGGAAGCTCACCCCCGGCACCCCGTCCATCTGGAACGGCACCAGCAGCCCATGCCAGTGGATCGAGCTTTGCTCCTTCAGCCGGTTGGTCACCGCAATCCGCACATTGCGCCCTTCCCTGAGGCGGATGAGCGGGGCAGGCAGCGTTCCGTTGACGGTGACGGCGTGGGCCGAGCGCCCCCCGGTGGAAAAATGACTGTCGGCGATGGTCAGTCCTATCCGGTCGCCGGAGAGGGTTTCCCCCGTCCCCGCCCCGGCGGTTCCGCTGCGCGCCCAGGCCGGGAACGCCCGCGCGCATGCCAGCGAGGCGGCCAGCGCGCCTCCGGATTGCAGCAGGCGGCGTCGGCTCGGGGAAAAGTCGGGGGATTCCATCCCGACCCTATAGCCGAAAAACCGGGACAGGCTTCAAGCGGCAAAGGTTTCAGGGCGGTTTCAAATTGTGAAAGGATGGCAGCAGGCGCGACGGATGGACACCGCGCCTGCATGCCGCTCAGGCCGCGGCCGCTAGGGGTCGAACGATGTCGTCCGGGCCTGAGATTTCGATATGCGCGCCGCCCTTCTTGCGGCGGGCCAGCCATTCGCTCAGCGTCTGGGCGGTGGTGTGATCCATCCCCTTGAGCGCGCCCAGGTCCAGCCGGACCGAACGGTCGTGGGGAAGGCTTTCCAGCACGGAATTGAGGCGCGTGAGGCTGAGGAAGGTCGCGGTGCCTTTCAGCGCGACATGCGTGACATCTTCCTCGTGCTGTTCCGCTACGCCCAGCTTCAGGCTGCGGCGATAGGGGAGCAGTTCGAGCAGCGACAGCGCCAGCCCGGCCAGCACGCCGGTCAACAGGTCGGTCGCGATCACGAGCGCGAAAGTGACCAGCCAAAGCAAGGCGGGAAGCCGCCCATGGACATGCAGCAGGTGGCGCACATGGTCGATGCTCACAAGCCGCCATCCGGTCACGACCAGCACCCCGCCTAATGCGGTCATCGGTATTTCGCGCAGCAGCCCGGGCAGCAGCGCCACGAAGCCCAGGATCCATATGCCATGGAATATGGTGGACAGCCTGGTGCGCGCACCGGCCTGCACATTGGCGGAGCTGCGCACGATCACGCCGGTCATCGGCAAGCCGCCTGCCGCGCCGCATAGCAGGTTGCCGACGCCCTGCGCGCGCAGTTCCTTGTTGTAATCGGTGCGCACGCCATCGTGCATCCGGTCCACCGCCGCTGCCGAAAGCAGAGTTTCGGCGCTGGCGATGAAGGCGACGGCCACTGCGGCCAGCAATATGCCGGGTTCCAGCAGCGGCGTGAAGAAGCCGTCGCCGGGCAGGGCGAAAGCGCTCGAGATGGAGTCCGGCACTGTCACGCGCGCGATCTCGAAGCCGAAGGCATAGGCGGCCAGCGTAGCGGCGCTGACGCCGATCAGGGCGCCTGGCACCAGCGAAAGCGAGGATGGGCGCAGCTTTTCCCATGCCAGCATGACGCCGATGGTCAGCAGGCCGATAATCAGCGCCAGTTCGGTGGCGCGCAGATCGAATGGCGAGAGGCCGAGGATGCGTGCGGGCATCGCCGCGATGTTTTCCAGGCCGTTCGATAGTGGCTTGGCGTCGAACAGGATGTGGAACTGGCCGATCACGATCAGCGCGCCGATCCCGGCCAGCATCCCGTGGACCACCGCCGGGGAGATCGAGCGGAACAGGCCGCCGAGCCGCAGGACGCCCGCGACGACCTGGAGCAGCCCGGCAAGGATCAGCATCGGGCCGAGCGCGGACAGGCCATGATCCCGCACGAACTCGAAGACGATCACGGCGAGGCCAGCGGCCGGGCCGCTCACCTGCAGGGGCGAACCGGCCAGAAACCCCACCACGATACCGCCGAGGATCCCTGTGACCAGGCCCATTTCCGGGGGAACGCCGGAAGCGATGGCGATCCCCATGCACAACGGCATGGCGACCAGGAACACGACGATCGACGCTGTGAAATCGCGCGCGAAATGCGCGAAAGGCTTGCTGGGCACGGCCATGGGATTCACTCGGCGGCCTCCGCGCCGTAATCCGATCCGAACCGGCGCCGGGCCGACAGGGCCACCGGCAGCGGCCGGTCGTCCCGCATCGGCACGAACTGGCCGCAATCTCCGTCCAGCCCCAGCACTTGCCCGGCATTGATGTCCACGAACCAGCCATGCAGGGCCATCTCGCCCTGCGCGATCGCTGCGGCCACGGATGGATGGGTCCGCAGATGGGCGAGCTGGGCGATCACGTTTTCGAGGCTCAGGGCGCGGACCCGATCCTGCCCCGACAGTTCAGGGCAGCACCGGCTGACGACATGGGCCGCCGCGGCGCCATGCCGCAGCCACGCCGCGACATTCGGCATCCCGTCCAGCATGGAAGGATCACTGAGCGCCTTCATCGCGCCGCAATCGGAATGGCCGCAGACGATGATGTCGCGCACGCCCAGCGCGACCACCGCATATTCGACCGTGGACGACACCCCGCCATTCATCGTTGCGAAGGGCGGGACGATGTTCCCCGCATTGCGGCAGACGAACAGCTCGCCCGGCTGGGCCTGGAGTATTTGCTCCGGCACGATGCGGGAATCCGCGCAGGATATCATGAGAGCCTTGGGGGCCTGCCCCTGGCTCGACAGCTTGGCAAAAAGCTCGCCGCTATTGGGGAAGACGAACTTTTCGAAACTGAATACGCGCCCGATCAACTCGTTCACGATCCTCACCTTTCATTAGATCAAGGGAAAGCCCGGCGTGGACGCCGGACAGCGCGAGGATATTCTAGTGCGGGCGCTTTTCCTGAATTCGGCAGGACTGTAAGAAATTGTTTCTCGCAGTTGCGAAAAGATTTAGCTCAGCGCGCGCGGAAGGCGCATCGTCACGCGCAGCCCGCCGCTGGGAATATTCGCGAGAGTGAGAATGCCGCCCTCGGTCTTCACCGCGCGGTCGACGATCGGCAGACCCAGCCCCATGCCGGCGGTATTGCGCGCCCGCGCATTGTCGAGCCGGATGAAGGGGCGCAGCACTTCGACCAGCCGGTCCTCGGGAATGCCCGGCCCGTCGTCCTCCACGGCGATTTCCACGGCCTTGCCATCCTTGCGCACTTCGACCCGCGCGTTTCCGGCATAAAGCAGCGCGTTCTCGACCAGATTGGACAAGGCGCGCCGGATCCATACCGGCCGGGCCAGGATTTCCAGGCTCTGCGGCCCGGCATAGCTTGCGTTCCCGCCCTGGTCGCGGGCATTGTCCACCAGGGTCTGGGCGGTGGCGGCAATGTCGATCAGCGCCGCCGGGGTGCGGTCTTCACCCGATTCCACGAAGGTTTGCAGCGATTGCAGCAGATCGCGCATCTCGTCGATGTCACGCATGATCTCGTGTAGCGCGGCTGGCTCGATAGCGGCATTCTCCACCCGCAATTGCAGCCGCGCCAGCGGCGTGCGCAGGTCGTGGCCGATCGCCAGCAGCGTTTGCGAGCTGCTTGCCAGCAATTGGTGGATGCGCTCCTGCATCGCATTGAACGCCCTGATCAGATGGCGGACCTCGGCCTGGCCGGCCTCCTCCAGCGGTTGCGGGTCCCCCGCGCCTACTTCCGACGTCGCGCGCACCAGGGTTCGCAACGGCGTCAGCGTGGCCCTGAACAGCAGCCAGGCGAGCAGCAGCAACAGCAGGGACGGCAGTGTCAAGGCGAGCAGATTGCCTAGGTTGAGCGACCATGCGCCCCGGCTGGACATGCGGAAGTTTATCACCGACGCATCGGTGAGCAGGATCGACCCGCCGATATCGCCGGTATTGGACAGCGGAATGAGATTCAGGCGCAGGTCGGAGCCGCTCAGTTCCGGCTCGAACGCGAGCATCTGCTGGCGCAGGGTGGCAAGCTCTACGCGATTGACCTCGCGCAGGGGGGAGGGCGACCAAGCGAGCTGGATCCGCTCGGTGCTCAGTTCCTGGGCGACGGCGCGGCGGTCGGCCGGGGGCGTTCCCTCGATCACGCGCTGGGCGATGACGAGATGTTCGGCAATGCGTTCGACATCGTCTTCCCGCAGCGCGAAGCTGCTGACACGTTCGAACAGGATGGTGTTCACCATGAAGTCGATCACGACAACGACCAGGACGATGGCGAGAAGCCGCCCCCCCAGCCCGATGCCGCGCAGCAGCCTCAATGGCGGCTCACCTCGGCCGAAAACATGTATCCGATGCCGCGCACGGTCTTGATCGGCGCTTTGCCTCCCGCCGTGGACAGTTTTCGCCTCAGCCGGCTCACGAGCACGTCCACGCTGCGGTCGGAGCTGTCGGCCAGCCTGGTCCGGGACAGCTCGATCAGCCGTTCGCGCCCGATTACTCTCTGCGGCTGGCCGAGGAAAACGTTGAGCAAGTCGAACTCGGCCCCAGTCAGATCCACGATCGCGCCGCTGGGCGAGTGCAGCTCCCGCCTGGCCGTGGAGAACTTCCAGCCTTGGAATCGCAGCTCGCCGGTTTCCCGCCTGGCTTCTCCGATGCCTTGTCCGCCATGGCGCCGCAGCACGGCCCCGATGCGGGCGATCAGTTCGCGCGTGCTGAACGGCTTGCCGAGATAATCGTCGGCGCCCAGCTCCAGCCCAACGACGCGGTCTTCCTCGCTGCCGCGCGCGCTGATGAAGATGACCGGAGTGTCCTGCGTCCGCCGCATCCGCCGCAGCAGATCGATGCCGCTGGTGCCCGGCAGCATGATGTCGAGGACGATGAGATCGACCGGCTCATTCTCCAGCACCACCCACATTTCCGCGCCGGTGGCGACCGCGCGAACGTGGTAGCCATGCTCGCGCAAGGCGCGCGCGGTGAGAGTGCGCAACGGGACATCGTCCTCGACAAGCAGGATGGAAGGCGAGGTCATGGGCGGGTCGGGCCAGTCAACGGGAATAAGATAGGCAGGATGCTCCTCGATTCAATCATTCCGGGCGGCTATCCGGGGTATCGCCGCAGCCGCAGGAACACGCGGCGCGATCATGCCTGGTGCCAGCAGCCCGTTCCTGTCCAAATACCTTCCCTTTCATCCGGTGCTTGCCGATGGCCTGCGCCATCGCCCTAGACACCCTTGCGTTTCCCGATCCGCTCCTGCCTGTGACGAAATGTTGCTGGCGAAGCGCGCCAGGCGCTTCACAGGACCAGGTGAGCGCCCAGCACCACCCGGGCCCCGTGATGCCCCGCGTTGCCGGGAAAGCGGATGTCCCTCCGCCTGATGTCGGTGTCGGAATAGGTCAGGCTGAACACCAGCCTGCCCATCGCATAGTCCGCGCCCAGGCTCCAGTCGACATAGTCGCCTGCTGGCCGGAGCCGCCCGGCGCGCATCGCGTCGTCGACATGGCCGGAGGCGTGGCCGAGATGCCCCGTCAGCGTCACCGGCGTGCCGATCAGGGCGAGGCGCGCGCTGGCCTTGCCGTAGAGATTGCTTCCGCCGATCGCCCGCTGGGGCGGCGCATAGCTGCCGAGCACGGCCAGATCGACCGGGCCGAGGGCCAGGCCTGCGCCCAGATCGAACTCGACATAATTCTGCTTGCCCGCCCCGCCCGGGAACAGCCGGGCGATGGCGCCGCCGTGCAGCCGGGTCAGCCCCGCCTCGTGCCGGAAGGCGACCGACAGATCGACCGCTGCCTCCGCGCCGCCATGGCGCTCGCTGCCGCGCGTGGAGGCCGCTTGGGCCGCCGCCGTGAACCCGGTTCCGGGCAGCGGCACGTCCACTCGCACGCGTGCCGCTGCCTTGCCGTCGCTCCAGCTCAGCCCCCGCTCCCGGTAGTCGGTCAGGACGGAAGCCTCCAGCCCGATCATCTCCTGCGCGATTGCCGGTGCCGGTGCCAGCGCGGCCGGAAGGGCGATCGCCAGGATACGTCTCACTGTTTCTGCACCTCTTCTGCCGATAGCAGGGCCAGATCGCGGAGTTCGCGCCGCAAGGCAAGGGCATCGCTGCCTGCCGCCTGCGTCAGATGCTTTCTCAGCTCTTCCGGGCTGCCTTGAAATTCCGCTGACTGGCCGGCTTGCAGAGTGCTGCAGTGTCCGCGCCGGGAGCCGTTGCGCAGCGGCATCTCTTCCACGACGCGGCTCAGCGCGGCAATGGGTTCGCCCTCGGGCGTGGCGGCGGCGCGGTGGATCGCAATCCGGCTCTTCCACAGGCAGATCGCCGGGGTGCGCGGGCCGATCCCGGCCTGCCGCAGGCTGGTTTCGACCTTCGGCTCATAGCTCAGATTAATGGTTCGTCCTTCATGCACCACCGAAGCCCGATGGATCACCTCGGCGCTGGCGGGTGTGGCCAGCAGGCCCAGAGCGGTGGATATGAACACGGCTTTCACGCGAAACTTCCGGCGGATCATGGTGCCTCCTGCTGTCGGGGAGGCGCCGGTAACAGCCTGGCGTTGCTGCTACTCTACGGATTTGTAATAAAACATTGTTGCACGCCGCGGTTCGGGCGTTCTAGTGACAAACTCGTGACATATATGTTGCCGGATGCCGATCCGCGTCGCGCAGGCGAGGTGATCGCACCGCGCGAGATTTGTCGGAGAGCGCATGAAGACATATTCCGCCGGCATCGCCAGCGCGCTTGCAATCGGTCTGGCGGTGACATCGCAGGCGGAGGCGCGCCCGATCACGGAAGAAGAGGCGATTGCCCTGCGCGAGGAGATCACGCGCCTGAAATCGCGGGTTGAGGATCTGGAAAAGCGCCTGGTCGAAAGCACGGAGCAGGCGGAACCGCAAGCGGCCGGGCGGCCGCGCGAAGAACCCCGGATCGAATGGAAGGGATCGCCGCGCATCGCCGAGGGGGATCGGTCCTTCAAGGTGAAGGGCCGCATCCAGGCCGATGCCAACTATGTCTCCGTGCCGTCGGGCCTGGACGACAAGGGGCTGGGCTTTTCCAGCGAGTTCCGGAGAGTCCGGCTGGGCGGCGAAGGCGAATTGGGCAGCGGGTTCGGATACAAGCTGGAGGCGGAATTTTCCGACAACGGCGTCGATCTGGTCGATACCTTCCTCACTTACAGGACCGGCGGCTGGCTGCTGACGCTGGGCAACCACAACCAGTTCCAGTCGCTCGACGAGCTGACCGGCGACACCACCGGCAGCTTCATGGAGCGCGCCGCCTTCACCGATGCGTTCAACTTCGAACGGCGGCTCGGTTTTTCCGCCCAATACCAGAACGGGCCGTTCCTCGGGCAGTTCGGGATATTCACCGACGATGTCGAAGCGCTCTCCAACCAGAACGACGGGCCGGAGGGCGGCGACGAGAACAACAGCTTCAGCACCGATGGCCGCGTGGTCTATGCCCCCCGGCTCGGTTCCACCCAGCTCCATTTCGGGGCCTCGGCGCATTGGCGCAAGCTCGGGCGGCTGAGCGATGCGCCGCTGCGCTATCGGCAGCGGCCTTTTGTCCATTCTGCCAACAGCCGGCTGATCGGAACGGCTGCGCTGTCCGTCAGGGAGGAGCTTTCCTATGGCGTCGAATTGGCGGCGATCAGCGGACGCTGGCATGCCGCTGCCGAAATGCACTGGCTCCGGCCCGACCGGCTCGACGGCGCGACGCCGGACTTCCGGGGCGGCTATGCGGAGATCGGCTATTTCCTGACCGCCGACAGCCGGGCCTATGGGAACGGGTTCTTCGGCAATACCCGCCCGGGCAATCCTCTCGGCAAGGGCGGGATCGGGGCGCTGCAGGTCAATCTGCGCTACGATCACCTCGATCTCGACAGTAAGGACATCAGGGGCGGTATCCAGAACGGCTATCTCGCCTCGCTGATCTGGACCCCGATCCAGTATCTGCGGTTCAACCTGAATTACGGCTATCTCGATTATCAGGGCGCGGTTCCGCTGATCGACGGACGCACCGATTACGGCGTGCATGTGTTCGGATCGCGGTTCGAGCTGGATTTCTGATCGGCGGTCGCGGCGGTTCAAGCGCTCTCGGCAATCGCCTGCCCGGCGGCCCACCCGCTCGCCCAGGCCCATTGGAAATTATATCCCCCCAGCCAGCCGGTGACGTCCACCGCCTCGCCGATGGCGTAGAGGCCGGGCAGATGATCGGCCATCATGCTGCGGGAGGACAGCCCGGCGACGGATATGCCGCCCGCCGTCACTTCCGCCTTGGCGAAACCTTCCGTTCCGGTGGGGGCGAAGCGCCAGTCGGCGAGGCGGGCCTGGATCGCGCGCAGCGCCTTGTCCGGCAGGTTGCCCAGTTCGCCCTGCATATCCAGCTTTTCGAGCAGCGCTTCGGCCAGTCGCTCGGGCAGGCTTGCCGCGAGGGCGCGCCGCAGCGGCATGCGCGGGCGCTCCCGCTTCTGCGTGAGCAGCCAGTCCAGCGCGGCATCGGGCAGGAAATCCACGCCGATCCCGGTGCGGTGCTGCCAGTAGGACGAGATCTGGAGGATGGCCGGGCCTGACAGGCCGCGATGGGTGAACAGCGCGGCCTCGCGAAAGCGGGTCTTGTTCCAGCGCACCTCGACCTCGGCCGAAACCCCGGACAGCGAATGGAACAGCGCTTCCTCCGCGCCCAGCGTGAGCGGCACCAGCGCGGGGCGGGGCTGCACCACGGACAGGCCGAAGCGGCGCGCGGTGTCATAGGCGAAGCCGGTCGCGCCCAGCTTGGGGATGGAAGGCCCGCCCGTGGCGAGGACCAGCCCGGGCGCGCTCCATTCCGTGCCGCCGATGGTCACGCGGAACAGCCCGTCGCCGTGGCCGATGGCGGTCACCGGCCGGCCGAGCATGAGCGTGACCCCGGCGGCGGTGCATTCGCCCGCCAGCATCTCCACGATCTGGCGGGCGGACCCGTCGCAGAACAGCTGGCCCAGCGTCTTTTCGTGCCAGGCGATGCCGTGGCGGTCGACCAGCGCGATGAAATCCTGCGGGCTGTAGCGGCCCAGCGCGGATTTGGCGAAATGCGGATTGCCCGAGATATAGCGGTCGGCGGCGGTGTGGATGTTGGTGAAGTTGCAGCGCCCGCCGCCGGAGATCAGGATCTTCCTGCCCGGCGCATCGGCATGGTCGGCCAGCAGCACGCGCTTGCCCCCGGCCCCCGCCGTCATCGCGCACATCATTCCGGCGGCGCCCGCGCCAAGGACGATGGCGTCATAATGGCGCTGCGTCATGTCGCGGGTCACTCGGCCAGGATGCTCTTGGCGACGGCTTCCGCCACCTTGATCCCGTCGATCGCGGCGGAAAGGATGCCGCCGGCATATCCCGCGCCTTCGCCCGCCGGGAACAGTCGCGCGACATTGAGGCTCTGGAAATCCTTGCCGCGCGTGATCCGCACCGGCGAGGAGGTGCGAGTTTCCACCCCGGTCATCACCACGTCGGGATCATCGTAGCGCGCGATCTGCCGCCCGAACACCGGCAGTGCCTCGCGCATGGCCTCGATGGCGAAGCCCGGCAGGCATTGCGACAGATCGGTCATCGTCACGCCCGGCTTGTAGGACGGAGTGACCGCGCCCAGCCCGGTGGAGGGACGGCCCGCCAGGAAATCCCCGACCTTCTGGGCCGGGGCCGCATAGGACGATCCGCCCGCGCGATAGGCCAGCGATTCCCAATGCCGCTGGAAGGCGATCCCGGCCAATGGCCCGCCCGGATAGTCCCGCACCGGATCGATCGCCACGACCAGCCCGGAATTGGCGTTGAATTCCGCCCGCGAATACTGGCTCATGCCATTGGTCACCACATGCCCTTCCTCGGAGGTCGCGGCCACCACCCGCCCGCCCGGGCACATGCAGAAGCTGTAGACGGCGCGGCCGTTCGAGGCATGGTGCGTCAGGCTGTAGGCCGCTGCGCCGAGGATGGGATGCCCGGCGAACTTGCCGTAGCGCGCCTCGTCGATCCATGATTGCGGATGTTCGATCCGTACCCCGATGGAGAAGGGCTTGGCTTCGATGTGGACGCCGCGCCGGTGCAGCATCTCGAAAGTGGGCCGGGCACTATGCCCCACCGCGAGGACGACGTGATCGGCTTCCAGGAAGCTGCCGTCGTGCAGATGCAGGCCGCGCAGCCGCTGGCGGCCATCCGGCCCGCGTTCCAGCTCCAGCTCGTCCACCCGGGTCTGCCAGCGATATTCGCCGCCCAGTCCCTCGATCGTGCGGCGCATGCTTTCGACCATGGTGACGAGGCGGAAGGTGCCGATATGGGGGTGCGCCTCGAACAATATGTCATCGGGCGCGCCCGCCTTGACGAATTCCTCCAGCACCTTGCGGCCGAGGAAGCGCGGGTCCTTGACCCGGCAATAGAGCTTGCCGTCGGAAAATGTACCCGCCCCGCCTTCCCCGAACTGCACGTTGGAATCCGGATTGAGCTGCGAACGCCGCCACAACCCCCAGGTGTCCCTAGTGCGCTCGCGTACGACTTTACCCCGGTCGAGGATGATCGGGCGAAAGCCCATCTGGGCCAGGATCAGCCCGGCAAACAGGCCGCATGGCCCGGCCCCGATCACCACCGGGCGCAGGCCAGGCCAGCCTTCCGGGGCTTGCGCCACGAAACGGTAATCGGTGTCCGGCCGTGGCCTGACCTCGTGATCGCCTGCAAACCGGGCCAGGACTTCCGCCTCGTCCGCCAGATCGACATCCACGGTATAGACCAGCAGGATCGCGTTCCTGCGCCGGGCGTCATTGCCGCGCCGGACGATCTCGTGGCCGCGCAGCCGGTCCGGCTCTATGCCGAGCCGGGCGCAGATGGCCACGGGCAGGGCTTGCGCGTCATGGTCGAGCGGCAGGGTCAGTCCGGAAAGGCGCAGCATCATCGGCCCCTAACGCGTTCGCGCGCATCCGCCAACCGGCGCCGCACCGCTTAGCGATCGGGCGGCAGGCCGAAGGGCGGGGCGAAACCATCGTTCGCCTGACTCGAAGCACCGCAGATTTCGTTCGATTCAGGCCGCCTGCGCCTTGCTGGGCCGGGCGGTTTCCTTCCGGGGGAAGACGGCGATGGCCGGCGCGGGAAATTCCTTGCGCTTGACGCGATACATCAGCTGATCGGCCGCTTCCAGCAGGGCTTCCGGGCTGGTCGAGCCGCCCGGCGGAACCAGGACCGCGCCGATGCTGATGCCGACGCCCCACCCGTTCGCATCGGATATCCGGTCGATCGCCTGTTCCAGCCCCGACAGGAGCAGGCGCAATTCCTCGCCGCCTATATCCGGCGAGAGCAGGACGAATTCGTCTCCGGCGATCCGGTAGAGAGTATCCGAGCTTCTGAGCGAGGCTTGCAGCGTTCGCGATATGGTGACGAGGCAGCGGTCGCCGGCGGTGTGGCCCAGACGGTCGTTGACCTGCTTGAACGCATCGAGATCGAGGAACGCCACGCTCGCCATCTTCCCGTCGGGCCGGTCCGCCAGCATCAGCTTCAGTTCTTCGAGCATGGCCAGGCGATTGGGAAGGCCGGTCAGCATGTCCCGCGAGGCCACCAGTTCGGCCCGCTTGCGCCGCGAGATATCCTCGACCACGGCGACGAAGAAACTCGCCTCGCCGCAATCGTTCCGCACCGCGGACACCGTCAGATTGACCCAGCTAGTCGCGCCGTCCTTGCGGACATAGCGCTTTTCCATGGAATAGTGGTCGATCGCGCCATTGATAAGCAAGGCCACCTTCGCCAGATCGCTGTCGAGGTCCTCCGGATGGGTGATCTGCTGGAAGCCCCCGGCAATGAGGGTTTCCCGGGGATGGCCGGCAATCTCGCAGAAGCGGTCGTTCACCATCATGAAGCGGCCGTCGACCGCGACGTGCGCGATGCCCACGGCGGCCTGGTGGAACGTCGCTTCGAAGCGACGGGATATTTCGTCATGCGCCCGCGCGGAGGCGGCCTGGGCCGCGCTGGCCAATCCGAATGCGATGGGCGAAACCAGCAGTTCGCTCAGCAGCAGGTCGGCGTGGTCGAACGCGCCGACCTGATCGGAATAGATCTTCAGCACCCCCACCTGCTCGTTCTGCAGCGGCAATGGCACCATCACGGCGGATCGCAGCCCGACGCGGCGGCATATCGCGCGATTGATGCGGGGATCGGCTTCGCTGTCCTCGCAGATGAATCCCTTGCCAGTGCGGATGCATTTGCCCGACAGGCTGCCCTCTATCGGAATCGATGCGCCCAGCAGATGATCGACCCGCCCGCTCATCGCGGTGTAGACCAGCTGGTCGTCTCTGCGCATCTCGATGATCGCCCCGCAGGCAAAGGGAAAAAGGCGCAGGGCGCCGTCCACGACCGCTTGCAGAACCTGGTCGCGATCATCGCTGACGGACGCGATCGCCTTCTGGATCGCCAGAAGTTCCAATGCTGCTTCCTGCAGCCGTGCGACGTTGCCAGGCTTCGGGGACATGGCCCGACACTAGCGGCTTATGGTAAAGCCTTTGTTAGTGGATACGGGCCATTTCATCGGATTTGGCGATATCCGGGACGGCCCCTGCCTTACACCGGACGAAGCGTGGATTCCCCGGCGGACCCGGCATAGGCCCGCACCAGCCGCGCGACCTCGGGAAGAATCTCCGCGCGCAGCCGGTCCTTGGCCTCGCCGTCCAGCCGGGCCGCTTCCACCGCGGTCGCGATGCATTCCCCGATGGCGGCGGCATCCAGCCCGCAATGCTGCATCGCGATCCGGTATTCCCGGTTGAGGTCGGTGTCGAACAGGGCCGGATCGTCGGTGTTGAGCGTGATCCTGCAGCCCGCCGCGCGCAGCCGGTCCAGGCGAAGCTGCGCATAATCGGGCCGCACCCCCAGCCGGATATTGCTGCTTGGGCAGATATCCAGCACCACGCCCTGGTCCGCTATCCGCGCCATCAGCGATGGATCGTCCACCGCCCTGATGCCGTGGGCGATCCGATCCGGCTTGAGCAGATCGAGCGTCTCCACGATGCTGGCCGGCCCATCGTTCTCCCCGGCATGGGGATTGCGGCCAAGCCCGTTGCGGGCGGCATGTTCGAAGCAGGCGGCGAAGGGCCGGGCCGGGTGGTTCGCCTCCGGGCCGCCCAGGCCCAGCGCCACCATGCCGCGCGCGCGCGATTGCGGCAGGCAGGCCCATTGCGCGATTTGCGGGGCCGGGCCGGGATAGCTGCGCACCAGGTCGGCGATCCAGCGCAGCTCGATGCCGAATGCTTCGCGCACCCGCGCCCGTCCGCGATCGAGCGCGGCGAGGATTCCGTCCAGCCCGATCGCGCGGTTGAGATAGAGCTGGGGGGTCCACATCACTTCGGCATAGCGGACACACGACGCATGGATCAGCTCGCCCAGCGCGAAGGCCGCATCCTCGAAATCGCGCGGATTGCGCAGGCAATGGGCATTGAACAGGATGCGGTTCGCGAAAGCGGCGAAATCCGCGTAGGAGGCCGGCTTGAAGAAGCTGGCCGGGTCCTTGAACGGCAAGGGAATCCTGTGCCTCTGGGCAAGGCCCTGGGTGAAATCGGGCGACAGCGCGCCTTCCAGATGGAGATGCAGCTCGACTTTCGGCAGGCTCGCGACGAAATGGGCCAGCGATTGCGGCGGCTCCGCCACGCTATCGGGAACCGCGCGCGGGGTTGCAGGCGCGGGCGGGGCGGCGTTGGGCAGGCTCGCCAGCGCTGTCTCGATGGCCTGCGTCGCGGGCAGGGTCGCCAGCGCGGAGAACATCCTGCGCCCAGCCAGGATCGCCTGGGTGCGTCGGGCTTCATGCGCCGTGTCGAGGAAGGCGCCGAGCAGCGGCTTCAGGCCCGCCAGCGCCGCGGGGGCATTCCTGGCGAGCTGTTCGATGAGATAGGGCTTGTGCTTCTCCCACGAGAGATGTTCCATCACCTGCGCCAGCTTGTCGCGGATGGAAGCGGGCAGCGTGCCCGCCATGCCCTGGCCGGTCAGGACCCGGTAATGGGAAATCTGGGTGCTGTTGGTGGGCGGAAGCAGGATGACCGGCGTGTCCTGGCTGATCGCCTCATACACCGCGCCTATTCCGGGCGTGCTTATCAGCAGTTCCGCCTTGCCGATCGCCTCGGCCGCCTGGACCGGGCTGACCGAACCGAGGATTGTGGCCCGCTCCACTCCGGGGATATGGCGAATGGCATAGGGATTGCCCAGGAACGAAACCTCGCCGCGCTTCTCCATGGCCGCCTCGAGCGTAAGGCCAAAAAGCAGGATGACCGCTTCCCGGAAGGGAACCCCGACATCGGTCGGCACCGCCATGCCGCCGGTGTGGATGACGATGCCGCGCTTTTCGCCCTGCCTCGCGCCGCGATGGATGATCGGCGCCACCGCCGTGACCTCTGGCGGCAATGTTTGCGACAGCGCGCCTTCAAGGGCGGGATAGTCCTGCACCAGATGCGCGAGCAGCCCGGCGGAGGCCTGAATCTCGTCCACCTTGCTGCGCCAGTGGGTCAGGCTGTCGACAAGGATGGAGCGGCCGGCCAGGCCGATTCTCGCCAGCCGCGCCATGGCGACCATCTGGTTGACCGCGATGAATGCATCGAATCCGGCCAGAGACGCGCGATCATGGAATACGTCGCCGAAGGCGCCGTTCACCAAGGGCACATCCGGCTGGGCATTGGCTTGCAGAAACTCGGCGGCGTCGCCCGAGATATTGATCGTGACGGAATGCGTCCGCCTCAGCTCCTCGGCTATCAGCCATGCCTTGGAGGCAGGTCCGAAGCCGATCGGAGCGGCGGTTATCAATATGTTGCGTCGCGCAGGCGGCGCGCCCGTCACGCTGCCTCCGCGGCCGAACGGGCCTTGCGGGCTTTCGATGGGCCGGATGCGGCCGGAAGAGAGCCGGTGGTCAGATAGGCGAATGCCGCTTCGGCCAGCCGCCGCGCCGGCCCGGCCGCGCCCTTCCCGTCGATCGTCCGGCAGGGCGCATGATCCTTGAGGTAGCGCGCGGCGGCGAGGCAGGCCGGAGAGCTTCCGTCGGCCATGACCTGCCGGGGTTGCAGCCATCGCGCCGACCGGGCGAGCTGGAGCATGGTTTCTTCGGTAGCCGCGGTTTCCGCTTCTCCATTCCCGGCCAGGACGATCAGGTCCACCCTGTCGAACGGCCAGCTGTTCCCGGCGGCGTCGGAACTGGTCGAAAGGACGATGGCGTCCACCTCGGGGTCCTGCATCAGGGCGCGGCCGCCCTGGAAGAGGGTGAGCGGTTCGCCGCTTATCGCCGTTCCGCCGATCCTTGCCTGTTCCCAATTGGACAGCCCGGCGCCCGGCCAAGCGGTGCGCATCCGTTCATGCAGGGCGGTGCTCACCGTTTCGCCCGGGCCGGGCGAGAGCACGAGGGCAATGGGAATGCGCCCATCGGTTCCGTTGAACAGGCTCCGCAGCATCGGCTCGTGCATCGTCGTGAACATTTGCGGCTGGGCATTCACCTCGCAGATGATGGCCCCGGAGGACAGCCAGCTTGCGCCGATGTCGGGAATCAGAAGATCCACTCCCGCCACATCGAGCCGCAAGGTCCGCACCGCCCGCTTGGCGAGATCGATGTTGTCCGGATGGGCCGCCTCCACCGGAACCGGCCTGGGAATGCCGCCGCTGGCGACGTTCGCTGCGCCCCGGAGCCGGACGAACGCGCCCTTTGCCGGAACCGAGGACGATTCCAGCCCGGCATGGGCCAGCATCGCCTCCGCATCCTCGTCCCATTCGATGGGGTGAAGGTGGCGGCGGTCGTCCGTCGCGGTGGCGCGTTCCCGGTTCTGGCGCTCCACCAATTGGCGGATCGTGTGCTTCCCATCGCCGGTCACGCCGCCCGGCTCGCGTTCCAGAATGCCATGGACTTCGCCATTGACGAGCTGGATGCGGTAATCGCGCCCGATGAAATGCTTTTCGACCAGGATCAGGCCGGAATGGGCCTTGGCGCGGTCGAATGCCTTGCGCACGGCGTTTTCGTCGAGCAGGTAGGCCGCGACGCCCACCCCGCCGTCGAGATCGCCCGGCTTGACCACCACCGGGTATCCCAGCTGGCTGGCGATCTGCGCCGCCTCGTCCGCGGACCTGGCCAATTTATGGCTGGCGACCGGAAGGGCGGCCGAGCGCAGAACCTGCGAACCCAATTGCTTCTCGCGGGCTATGCTGGTCCCGATCTGCGATGTGCGATCGGTAAAGGAACTGTCGAGCAGGCGCGACGCGGCGCCATGACCGAACTGGATATGGTTCGGGGCAAGCCGGAACCATGGGATATTGAGCGAATGGGCCGCGGCCAGGAAATGGAATGCGTTGAAACCCTGGAGCACGCCGTGCCTGACCGCCTTGGCGTATTTCTCCGCCAGGCTTTCCAGGGAAGCGGCCAGATTCTCCGGTTCCGCCTCGCCGGATTGCGCGGCCGCGCACAGCAGTTGCATCGCGAGATCGATGGAGGCGACGCAGGCGTTGAAATTCCCGCAAGGCTGGATCACCGTCCAGATATCGGAATCGTCTGCATCGTCCTTGAAGATCAGGCTGTCTTCGAGGATGACGTGGCCGCTTGCCTCCAATATCGCCCGAACCCATTGCACGACATGGACGATCCGGAAATCCGCATCGGCCACGTCGGGCACCGGCTTGACCGGCCCGAAGCGCCGGGTGACGAAATCCTCCACCAATTCCACGATGCTTGCGGGCACGGCTGCGCTTTTTTGCAACCGGGCGAGCAGGGATGGCTGCCGCAGACCGCGCGTATATCCCATGACACCGATGGCATTGCCCACGCGCTGGACAACTCTCACGCTTGTTTCCGCCGCTTGGCTCACACCCGGCCGTCCTTTTTTGGTATGGCTTGCTCTTGCTATCGTTCCGGCAAGCTGCCCATAGGCTGGCGTTTCCGGCCCTCAATCCCGATTGCCGCAGGATGCCCAAGCATAAACTCTTATGGCGGCGGCGCAATGCCGGTAAGCACCGGATCGGACTATCGCGAGCGCTCCCCGCTCCGGCAAGTCAGGCGGCCCAGGGTCCGCGAATGGCCAGGGTCATCGCCGGGCTGTAGAGGTTTACGAACAGCGTCAGCCCGTCCGGCGAGAAGCAGACCCCCGCCAGTTCGGTCTGGCGGCGCAGGCGGGCGAACGGATAGGCCGCCCCGGCCGGGGTGATGCCGCGAAGGTAATTGTCGACGACATCGGTATATTGGTCCTCGCAGACGATCAGGTGCCCGCTCGGCGCGACGGTCAGGTTGTCGCCGAAATTGAACTGGTCGGGCCGGGTCGATTCGAAGAACAGCTGCAGGCTGGCGGGGCCGGCTTGCGGCAGCCTGAGGCGGAAGACCTGCCCCAGCTTCTTCGCTCCGCCGGACGTGCAGCAGAAATAAAGCTCGCCCTCGCCCATATGGATGCCTTCGCCGCGCGCGAACAGGGTCGCCCCGCTGGCCGCGCCCCGGATGCGCAGATCGTCCTGCGGGCTTTCCACCTCGTCGAGATCGATCCAGCCCACTTCGAGCCATTCGCCCACCGTCATCCGGCTGCCGGACCAGTTGCGGCTGTCGGGAAGCCCCTTGCCCGGCAGGGCGAGCGCTTGCAGCCGCCCGCCCCGGGCCAGCCTGCCGGGCGCATCGGGGATGAAGCGATAGAGCAGGCCCTCGTCGCGATCCTCGGTCATATAGACGATGCCGGTGGCCGGATCGACCGCCGCCGCTTCGTGGTTGAAGCGCCCCATCGCCTTCAGGGGCAGCGCTTCCACCAGCCCCGCCGCATCGGCTGGAACCTCGAACACCCAGCCATGGTCGCGCGTAGCGGCGGCTCCCGGCAAGGTCAGGTCTTCCTCGCAGGTGAGCCAGCTTCCCCAGGGGGTCGTGCCCCCGGCGCAATTGCGGATCGTGCCGGCCAGCGAACGGAACTGGCGCTTGATCTCCAGCGTGCCGGGATCGAGCACGAGGGTGGTGGTGCCGCCGGGCAGGACGGCGCCATCGGGCTTGCGGTCATAGCCGCCGGCCAGGGGGCCGCCCGTGTCGTGGTGCGGCTTCAGCTCGTGATTGCGCACCAGCGCGATCTCTCCGCCGGGCAGTGCCAGGCAACCCATGCCGTCGGCATTGTCGGGCACGGTGCCGCCATCGTCCATGGCGTCGCCCAGGCGGGACAGAACCCGATAGGAAAACCCTTCCGGCAGGTCGAGCAGGCCGGCTGGGTCCGTTCGCAGCGGGCTGTATGGCGAGGATGGCGCGGGCGTCGTGGCCAGCCCCGCTCCGGCGGTGCATCCACTGGCCAGCAGCGCGGCAAAGGCGGTGCCCGTGGCCTGCAGGAAATGACGCCGCGTGGCGGGTGGCAAGGCGGTCGCGGTCATGGGGCTGTGCTTCATGGCGCCCCCATGCGCGCGGGCTATGACAATTTTGCGGCAGCCCGGCGCATTCACGCGTGACGGGCCGGCAAAAGCCACGGGCGGGCTTCAATCCGGGCCGGCGTGCGCCTTGGTAACTTCTTCCAGCACCTGCGCGGCGTGCTCCTTCCGGCAGATCAGCAGGTCCGGCATGGAAACATCGGGCCGATTATAGACCAGCGGGCTGCCGTCGATGCGCGAGCAATGCAGGCCATGCGCGGCGGCCACGGCGACCGGCGCGGCCGAATCCCATTCATACTGGCCGCCGGAATGGAGATAGACGTCGGCTTCGCCGCGAATGATCGCCATGGCCTTGGCTCCGGCCGAGCCCATCGGCACCAGCCCGGCGCCCAGCGCCTTCGCCACCGCCAGCGCTTCGCGGGCGGGGCGCGTGCGGCTCACCACCATGCGCAGCGGCTGGCCTGCGGGCGGCAGGGCGCGTGGCACGTCGGTCCGCAGCACTTCGCCCAGCCCCGGCAGGGCGACCGCGCCTTCCACCGCCACGCCGTCTATCGCCAGGGCGACATGGACCGCCCAGTCCGCGCGCTTTTCGCCATATTCGCGGGTGCCGTCGAGCGGATCGACGATCCACACCCGGGACTTGCCGAGCCGCTCCGGCGTGTCCCTGCATTCCTCGGACAGCAGCCCGTCGTCCGGCCGCTGCCGGCGCAGCGCGTCCACGATGAAGCGGTTGGCCGTCTCGTCCCCGGTCCGGCCCAGCGCCTTGTCGTCCAGCAGCCCGCTCTGGCGGACATCCACCAGGATGCGTCCGGCGGCATAGGCCACCCGCGCCGCCAGTTCGGCATCCGTCATATCTCCGGCATCCAGGCGCCGACGATATGATCCACCACCAGTTCCGCCGCATCCTCGGGCGAGATGCGGGTCGTATCGATATGGATTTCGGGCGCTTCGGGCCGTTCATAGGGGCTGTCGATGCCGGTAAAGTTCTTCAGCTCCCCGGCCCGCGCCTTCCTGTAGAGGCCCTTCACGTCCCGGCTTTCCGCCACTTCCAGCGGTGTGTCGATGAAGATCTCCACGAATTCGCCTTCCGGCAGCAGGTTGCGCACCATCTCGCGTTCGGCCCGGAACGGGCTGATGAAGGCGGTCAGCACGATCAACCCGGCATCGGTCATCAGCCGGGCCACTTCGCCCACCCGGCGGATATTCTCGATCCGGTCGGCCTCGGTGAAACCGAGGTCCTTGTTCAGCCCGTGCCGGACATTGTCGCCATCGAGCAGGAAGGTGTGCTTGCCCAGCGCATGCAGCTTCTTCTCGACCAGATTGGCGATGGTCGACTTGCCGGAGCCGGACAGGCCGGTGAACCACAGGACATGCGGCGTCTGGTGCTTGAGCTTGGCATGGGCCTGTCGCGTGACGTCGAGCGCCTGCCAATGCACGTTCTGCGCGCGGCGCAGCGCGAAATGCAGCGTTCCGGCGGCCACGGTGGCATTGGTCATCCGGTCGATCAGGATGAAGCCGCCCATGTCCTTGTTGGTGATGTAAGGCTCGAAGGTGATCCGCTTGTCGGTGGCCAGCTCGCAGATGCCGATGTCGTTGAGGCCCAGCGTCTTGGCGGCCAGATGCTCCAGCGTGTTCACGTCCACCCGGTATTTCGGCTGATGGACGGTGGCGGAAACGGTCTGCGTCCCGATCTTCATCAGGTAATTGCGGCCGGGGATCATCTCCTCCTCGGCCATCCACACCACGGTCGCCTCGAACTGGTCGGCCGCCTCGGCCGGATCGTCCGCCGCGCAGATCACGTCGCCGCGCGAACAGTCGATCTCGTCGGCCAGCGTCAGGGTGATCGACTGCCCGGCCACGGCCTGATCCAGATCGCCATCCAGGGTCACGATCCGGGCCACCGTGCTGGTCTTGCCTGAAGGGATCACCCGCACCGCGTCGCCCGGCCGGATCGTGCCGGCGGCGATCTGCCCGGCAAAGCCCCGGAAATCGAGATTGGGGCGATTGACCCACTGCACCGGCAGGCGGAACGGCGCGGCGGTGCGCTCGTCCAGCCCCAGATCGACCGTTTCGAGATGCTCGATCAGGGTCGGCCCGTCATGCCAGGGCGTTTTCTCGCTCCGGCTGGCGATATTGTCGCCGGCCAGGCCGGAAATCGGGATCGCGGTGAAGGCGGTGATCCCGATCCTCTGCGCGAAGGCGCGGTAATCGGCGACGATCTCGTCGAAAATCCGCCGGTCGTAGCCGACCAGATCCATCTTGTTCACCGCCAGCACCACATGCCGGATGCCCACCAGATGGGCGAGATAGGAATGGCGGCGGGTCTGGGTCAGCACGCCCTTGCGCGCGTCGATCAGGATCACGGCGAGATCGGCGGTGGACGCGCCTGTCACCATGTTGCGGGTGTATTGCTCGTGGCCCGGCGTATCGGCGACGATGAACTTGCGCTTCTCGGTCGAGAAGAAGCGATAGGCCACGTCGATGGTGATGCCCTGCTCGCGCTCCGCGGCGAGGCCGTCCACCAGCAGGGCGAAGTCGATTCCCTGCCCCTGCGTGCCCACCTTCCTGCTGTCCACTTCCAGCGCGGCCAGCTGATCCTCGAAGATCATCTTGGAATCGTAGAGCAGCCGCCCGATCAGGGTGGATTTGCCGTCATCGACGCTGCCGCAGGTGATGAAGCGCAGCATGGTCTTGTGCTGGTGGGTTTCCAGATAGGCGTCGATATCCTCGGCGATCAGGGCTTCGGGCCGGTAGATGATGTCCTGGTCGGCCATCAGAAATAGCCCTCCTGCTTCTTCTTCTCCATGCCCGCGCCGCCTGCGTCCTTGTCGATCGCGCGGCCCTGCCGCTCCGAGGTGGTGGTGAGCAGGGTTTCCTGGATCACTTCGGGCAGGGTCGCGGCCTCGCTCTCCACCGCGCCGGTCAGGGGATAGCAGCCCAGCGTGCGGAAGCGGATGGAGCGCATCACCGGCTCCTCGCCCGGCTCGAGCGGGAAGCGGTCGTCGTCCACCATCAGCAGCAGCCCGTCCCGCTCCACCGTGGGGCGCGGCGCCGCGAAATAGAGCGGCACGATCTCGATCCCTTCGAGGTGGATATATTGCCAGATGTCCAGCTCGGTCCAGTTGGAGATCGGGAACACCCGGATGCTTTCGCCCTTGTTCTTGCGCGCATTGTAGAGCTTCCACAGCTCGGGGCGCTGGTTCTTCGGGTCCCAGCCGTGATTGGCGCTGCGAAAGGAGAAGATGCGCTCCTTCGCCCGGCTCTTTTCCTCGTCGCGCCGCGCGCCGCCGAAGGCCGCGTCGAAACCGTATTTGTCCAGCGCCTGCTTCAACCCTTCCGTCTTCCACATGTCGGTGTGGAGCGGGCCATGGTCGAACGGGTTGATCCCCTTCTCCAGCGCTTCGGGGTTGTGATGGACCAGCAGATCCATCCCCGCCTCCCTCGCCGCCTTGTCGCGCAGGGCATACATGTCGCGGAATTTCCAGGTGGTGTCGACATGCAGCAGGGGGAAGGGCGGCGGCGCGGGGTGGAACGCCTTCTTCGCCAGATGCAGCATCACCGCCGAATCCTTGCCCACGGAATAGAGCATCACCGGATGCTCCGTCTCCGCGACGACTTCGCGCATGATATGGATGCTTTCGGCCTCGAGCCTCTGAAGATGGGTGAGCGACATGCTGCACGCCCCTAGGCAGGGGGCGGGCAAGCGTCAATCACACCAAAAGTTTGCCGGGTTTCAGTTGCGCTTTCGCAATCGCCGGCCTTGGCTTTTCCGGCCGCGCGGCCGATAATGGCGGCAACCTGCCCGAGGAGAAGCCCCATGGCGCTGACAGTCCACCAGTTTCCGTGCCTGTCCGACAATTACGGCTATCTGATCCGCGACGAGGCGAGCGGCAAGGTCGCCGCGATCGACACGCCGGAGGCGGAGGCGATCATCCGCGAGGCGGAAAGCCTGGGCTGGCCTATCGACTATGTGTTCAACACCCATTGGCACCCGGATCACGCGGGCGGCAATGAAGCGGTGAAGGCGCGCTTCGGCTGCGAACTGGTGGGGCCGGAGGAAGTGCGCGCCCATTTCCCGGTCGACCGGATCGTGGCGGATGGCGACACGGTGGAGCTGGGCGAAACCCGCTTCGAGGTGCTGGATACCGGCGGCCATACCACGGGCCACGTCTGCTATTATGCGCCCGGCGAGGCGACGGTCTTCGTGGGCGACACGCTGTTCCCGCTCGGTTGCGGGCGGCTGTTCGAAGGCACGCCCCGGCAGATGTGGGCCAGCCTGTCCCGCCTCGCTGCCTTGCCGGAGGAAACCATGGCCTACAGCGCGCATGAGTACACGCTCTCCAACGGCCGCTTCGCGGTGACGGTCGATTCCTCGGCCGCGCTGGCGGAGCGGATGAAGCGCGTGGAAGCCGCAAGGGAGCGCGGAGAGCCGACCGTGCCGACCACCATCGGGGAGGAGCGGCGCACCAATCCCTTCCTGCGCGCGCCCCTGCTGTCGGATCGGGCGGACCCGGCCGAAGCCTTCGCCGAGATCCGCGCCGCCAAGGACAATTTCAAGGGCTGACCGGCAGGTCATGCGCTGCACGGTTCCGCAGGGAGAGGCGAAGTGACGGATCTGGTTCTCAGCGAGCTGACGGACGACGGCATCCTCGTCCTGACGCTGAACGCGCCCGCGCGGCATAATCCGATTTCCGATCCGCCCATGCTGGACGCGGTGGTCGCCGCGGTGGAGCAGGCCGACGCCGGACTGGCGGCGCGGGTGATCGTCCTGACCGGGGCGGGCAAATCCTTCTCGTCCGGCGGCAATGTGGAGGAAATGAAGCCGGGCGGCTCGCTCAACCCCGGCTCGCCGGCCATGACACGGCGCGGCTACAAGAAGGGCATCCAGCGCCTGCCGCTGCTGTTCGAAGCGCTGGAGGTTCCGGTCATCGCGGCGGTGAACGGCGCGGCGATCGGTGCTGGCTGCGATCTTGCCTGCATGTGCGACGTGCGCATCGCCAGCGAACGTGCGGTGTTCGCGGAAAGTTTCGTCAAGCTCGGGCTGGTGCCGGGGGATGGCGGGGCCTGGCTGCTGCCGCGCGTGGTCGGCTTCGCCAAGGCCAGCGAAATGGCGCTGACCGGAGAGCGGCTGGATGCGCGGGCGGCTTTGGCCTGCGGGCTGGTTTCCCGGGTCGTGCCCGCGGAGCGCCTGATGGATGAGGCGCTGTCGGTCGCAAGCATGATCGCCGCCAACCCGCCCCATGCGGTGCGGATGACCAAGCGCCTGCTGCGGGAGGCATGGCGGGCCAGCCTGCCTGCCACGCTGGAGATGTCGGCCGGGTTCCAGTCCGCCTGCCATGCCACCCGGGATCACGAGGAGGCGGTCAACGCCTTCCTCGAAAAGCGGGAACCGCGTTTTCGCGGGGAGTAAGGCGCGGACGCGCCCAGGCCATGATCGTTTCAGGCTGGGTCTGGACCCTGCCCCGGGCCTTCCCGCGCCGCCGCTTCCGCCTGTTCGCGCTCCAGCCCGTTGAGCGTGCGCCAGGCCATCAAGCCCATGATGGCGTAATAGACCGCGCCGCCGATGGCCACCGCCCAGGCAATGCCGATGGCGTCGTCTTCCTGCACCAGCGCGAGCATCGCGATGCCGAGCGCGCCCAGCGCGGTGAGCCGCGCGATCAGCGCCAGGCGCGCCCGCCCGGTGGCATGCAGCACCGGCTCGAAGGCCACGCTGGCCAGCTCGAAGGATGCCTCGATGGTCAGGGGGATCATCACGATATAGCCCGCGCGGAAGGCGTCGCCGCCGATGAAGCTCATCAGCTGGGCGCCGCAGGCCACGGCCAGCACCACCACCAGCGCGCCGCCGCCGCCCGCGATCAGGCTGGTCTGCACCGCCAGCTTGCGGAACTCGTCGGCCGCCGCCGCCACCCGGGCGCGGGACATTTCCGCATAGACCGAGCGGGTGAGCAGGGTGGAGAGCTTGCTCAGCCCCTGGCTCAATTGCTGGGCGAGGCGATAAAGGCCGGCCGCCCGGGTTCCGGCGAAATAGCCGACCGCGAGGAGCGGGCCATAGCGCTTGACCGCTTCGACCGTGGCGGTCGCATAGGTTATCAGGAAGAAGCGGATGATCCCCGGATTGTCCCGCAGCGCGTGCCCGATCTCCTTCAGATGGCGCAGGCGCACCGCCTGGGGGCAGAGATAGCGCGCGGCGACCCAGTACATGACCGCTTCGAATATATCGATGATCGCCCAGGCGATGAGGAACTTGAGCAGGGTCGGCCCGGTCAGCCAGATCGCCACCGCCGACAGCAGGCGGCCCAGCGGAACCCAGGCTTCCACATAGACCGCGATGTCGAAGCGGTCGAGCGCGCGCACCACCCCGGTCGGGGCGGAGACCAGCGCCCACAGCATGGCGCAATTGAACCAGAAGGCGATGTCGATCAGCTCGGGATTGAGGTCCAGCGTATCGGCGAAATGGAAGAACACCACATAGGCGATAAGGCAGCCGATCACCGCGCCGATCGCGTCGAGCGCGCCGGCCAGCATCCCCAGCCGGCCGAATGCGTTCCAGTTGCCTTGATGGACATGCTCCGCCCCGTAGCGGACCACCACCCGCCAGGTCTGGAAACCGGCGATGGCGATCAGCGCCTGCGCGGTGCCGAAGATCAGCGAGAAGTGGCCGAAGTCCTTCAGCCCCAGCGAACGCGTGACGATGGCGAGATAGACGAGGCTGCAGACCGCGCCGAAACCCTTGCCGCCCAACAGCCACACGGTGTTGGCGAACATTCGGCCCAGCATGGATTCGGGCATGAGTCGCGTGCGGGCCTTGGCTGCCATCGCGACGCATTTGGACGAGGCGGGGGGTTTCTGCAAGCCGTGCGGTGTCTTGCGCGCCATTGCAGCCCGGCGGAACAGCGCCTAATGCGCAGGCCATGATCGAACACGCCATATTGCTGAGCGCGGGCCAGGGCTCGCGCATGCTGCCGCTGACTGCCGAGCGGCCCAAGTGCCTCATCGAATTTTCGGGCCGCTCGCTGCTGGCCTGGCAGATCGAGATGCTGGCCCGGGGCGGGGTGAAGCGGATCGACGTCGTCACCGGCTTCATGACCGACATGGTGGACGAGGAAATCGCCTCCATCCGCGACCCCAGGGTCGAAATCGCGACCCGGTTCAATCCGTTCTACAAGGTGGCCGACAATCTCGGTTCCTGCTGGATCGCGCGCGAGGCGATGCGAGGGGATTTCCTGATCCTCAACGGCGATACGCTGGTTTCGGAAGACATCGTGCGCAAGGTGCAGGCCGGGAGCGAATGGCCGATCGCGGTGACGGTGGATGTCAAGGACAGCTACGACAGCGACGATATGAAAGTCTCGCGCGGGGTCGGCCAGGACGAAGGCCGGCTGCTGCACATCGGCAAGACCCTGACCGCCGAGCAGAGCAATGCCGAATCCATCGGCTTCCTGGCCTTTCGCGGCGAAGGCGCGGAAATGTTCCGCGAGGCGGTGCGCAAGGCGATGCGCACGCCGGAAGGGGTGCAGCACTGGTATCTCAAGGTGATCGACACGCTCGCTGCAACCGGCAAGGTCGGAACCGTGTCGATCGAAGGGCTGGGCTGGGCCGAGGTCGACTTCCTCAACGATATCGAGGTTGCGACCCGGCTTACCGACAGTTGGGCCTAGGGCGGCGTTCTAGGGTCACGACCTAAGCGAAGCCGCCCTTGAGCCAGGCGGCGAGCCGTTCCAGCTCCGCCGGTTCGAGCGCGACGGCATGGCCGAGGTCGGGTGTCCGGGGCCAGCCCACGTCGACGAATTCCCGCGCGCCTGCCTCGCCTTTGGGCCATTCCCGCACCCCTTCGTAGCGGGGGATGATGTGGAAATGGACATGCGGGTCGACCATCATCAGCATCAGGTAATTGAGCTTCTCATAGCCGATCAGCTTGCCTAGCGCGCGCTCGATCGCCGCGCTGGCCCGCTTCAGTTCCGCATGGGCCGCTTCCGGCAGGTCGCCGAATGCGGTCGCGTCCGATTTCGCCGCCAGCACCAGGCTGCCCAGCGTCGGCTGCGCGGGGCGGGCCAGCACCACCCAGTGCTCGAACTCATGAACCAGCGAAGCCGGCCAGCCGAATTTCTCGATCGTCGCATTCATGGCGTCAGCCCTCCGCCAGCCAGGATGTGATGGGACGCCCGGAAGACGACAGGATCATCGCCTGAACCAGCCGGATGGCGTGGATGGCGCAGCTGATCGCGGTCCACCAGGCCACCGCGATCAGGCCCAGGTCGGGCCGGGCGAACAGCATGGAGGCGAACAATATCACCATATTGGGGTTGCGGCGCGCGGTGATCAGGCGGAACCGGCTGTCGAACCTGCGCCAGACATGGATATGGATGCCCCCATAAAGCCGCATGAACGCGCCTTCTATCAGGCGCTGGACGACATAGCCGCCCTGGATCGCGGCCTGCACCAGCCAGAAGGTCTGGCTGTCATAGGCCAGGCCCCAGGCGGCCAGGCCGGTCGCCCAGAACCACCACCAGAACGGCGGATGGACGAGATCTATGCCATGGTCGAAGACATTGCCCCACCAGCTCGAGGTGATGGTGCAGCGGGCCAGCTTGCCGTCCACCGTGTCCAGCACCATGAAGACGAGGCCCATCGCCATGCCCAGCCAGTAATGGCCCCAGGCGAAGGCGAAGGTGGCCGCGACGCACAGGATCGCGCCGAGCGCCGTCACCATGTTGGGAGTGATGCCCGCGCTGGCGGCGATCCGGGTCAGCACCAGCGCCCATTCCGGCCAGAGATATTTGGTGAGGACGTCGGTCACGCCCTTGTAGGCGCCGAAATAGCTGGCCCGCTCGGCCTGCCGCACGGTTTGCGGGGTCAATTCCAGCAGGAACGGGGTTTCGCGTTTCCTGAGTTGCTTGTTCTCGATGGTCGGCCCGCTTTCGAAAGCGACCACCCGGAGCGGACCGGATGCGGCCAACGGCCGGCTTTCGGCCATGGCCGCGCGGATCGCGGCGGCATCGGCTTCGTCCGGCGCATGGGCCAGGGCCGGAACGCCGCCCAGGGTCAGCACGAGGCCCGGCTCGGCCGCGACATGGCGGAACCAGGCGGGATCGAACGCCACGGCGGCATTGCTCAGCACCACGGGCGCGGCCCGATCCGCGCGCAATCCCGCCGCTTCGGCCAGGCGGCGGGTGCGTTCGGCCATGGAAAGGCCCCAGAGCCTGGTGGGATTGCTGCCCACGCTTTCGCTGCCGGGCTTCGCTTGGCTGACGGTCATGAAGGCGTGGACTAGGGTCTAGCGCGGGAAACCGCAATGGCCGTTCGTCCGGCAAGGGTTCCGGGGCGGGACGCCATGCAAGAAAAGGATATGTTTCCACCCCATGCGGGGATAAGGCGTTCGGGATGGATGGCACGGTCTATGAGTTCGAGAGGTTGCCCATGGCTACGCAACGGCCGGTTCCGGCGGCGGCGCGGCGCGCGGGCGGCGGCCCCTCGGGCGCCCTTGTCGGGGTCATCCGCAATCCGCGCAGCCATCGCAACAAGGGCCACGCTCCGGAAATGGCGGAACGGCCCGATGTCATCACCCGCACCCCGCGCACGCGGGAGGAGCTGGCCAGGGATCTCGTCGAAATGGCGGGCATGGGCATCGCGATGCTGGCGGTCGACGGCGGCGACGGGACGGTGCGCGATGTGCTGACCTGCGGCGCATCCTGCTTCGGCGAGAACTGGCCGCGCATGATCGTGTTGCCCAAGGGCAAGACCAATGCCTTGGCCGTCGATCTCGGCCTGCCCAACCACTGGTCGCTGGCCGAGGCGCTGGACGCCGCGCGCCGGGGGCCGGGCGTCGATCGCCGCCCGGTGGTGGTGAACGGTGCTGGCGTGAATGGTGGCAGTCTTGTCGGATTCTTCCTGGGTGCCGGCATCTTCACCACGGCGACCAACGAAGGCCAGGTCGCGCATCGTTACGGTGCATTCAACAGCTTTGCAGTGGGATTGACGGCGGTTTCTGGAATACTCCAGGGCCTGTTCGGAACCGGCAGCAGAGGGTGGCGCGGGATCACCCCGATCAAGCTGTTTCTTGATGAAGAAGCGCGCGAAGTGCGGCGTAGCCAATATGGGCCGCCGGAAACCCGCTATGCCATCCTTGTTTCGACGCTGAATGATTTTCCGCTGGGCATAAAGCCGTTCGGCAAGCAGCCCGATGGCCTGAAATATCTGCTGGTCGATTATCCGTTGCGGCGTGTCATCGCCCTCGCGCCAGCGCTGCTGGCGGGTTGGGAAGGGGCCCTTCTCGGCAGGCTTGGCGTCCATCGCGGCCATGCGCAGGAAGCGATCTTCGATGTGGGCGACAAGTTCATCCTCGATGGCGAGGCATTTCCCGCCGGCCGCTATCGCCTGACGCTTGGCCCCAAGCTCAACTTCGTGGCGCCGTGAACCAGACCCTGCAGAGCCGGGTTGCGGCAGGCCTGGCCCAAGCGGTGGCCGAGCCGGTCCGCCTGTTCGCGGAGCGGCTGGCGCAGGAGGCCGGGGCGCTGGCCGCGCTGTTCTACGGCTCCAACCTGCGGACCCGTTCGCTCGATGGCGTGCTGGATTTCTACCTGCTGCTGCCGGGCGGCGTCGAAACGGGAATCTGGCCGAGGGTCAGCTATCATGAATGGCCGCATGAGGGGCTTGTCCTGCGCGCCAAGGTCGCGACCATGACGCTTGCCACCTTTCGCGCGGCTGCCGCTGGCGAATTGCTCGATACGACGATCTGGGCGCGCTTCGTGCAACCCGGCGCGCTGGTCTGGTCGCGGGATGCGGAAACCGGCGGGCAGGTCGCGGGGGCGATTGCCTGCGCGGCGGTCACGGCGGCGCGGCTGGCCGTCGCCCTCGGGCCGGAGCGGGGCCGGGCGGAGGATTATTGGCGCGCCCTGTTCCGGGCCACTTACAAGGCGGAGTTCCGGGTGGAGAAGCCCGGCCGCGAGGATTCCATCCTGGCCGCCAATCGCGCGCATTTCGATGGCCTGCTGCCGCTGGCGCTGGTCGCGGCGGCGATCCCCTTCGAGGAGAGGGACGGCGTGCTCGCGCCCCGGCTGGACGGGGCGGAGCGGTGGACGATCAGGCATTGGTGGCGCCGCCGCCGCCGGCTCGGCAAGCCCTACAACCTCGTCCGCCTGCTGCGCGCCTCGGCCACGTTCGAAGGGGCCGCCCGCTATGCCGCCTGGAAGGTGGAGCGGCACACTGGCGTTCCGGTCAAGCTCACGCCGTGGCGCGAACGCCATCCGGTCCTGGCCGCGCCCGGCGTGTTGTGGCGGGTGTGGCGCGCCCGGCGCAATGCGTCATGACCTGCAGCGCGCTCATTCTCGCCGGTTCCCGCGCCGGTGAGGCGGATGCGCTCGCCGCCTCGGAAGGCGTGTCGCACAAGGCGCTGATCGAGCTGGAAGGGCTGCCGCTGCTCGCCCGGGTCCATGCGGCCCTGACCGCGGCGGGGATGGAGCGGATCGCGGTATGCGCGAGCGACCCGGAGGTGATCGCGCTGGCCGAGCGGCTGGGGGCGGTCGTGACCGAACCGGCCGACGGGCCGAGCGGAAGCGTGGCCCGCGCCTTTGCCCGCCTCGGCGCGCCGATGGTGGTGACAACGGCGGATCATGCCTTGCTGCGGCCGCGCTGGGTCCGCCAGTTCATCGAGAAGACGCCGCCCGATGCCGATGTCGCGATCCTGCTTGCGCGCCGGGCCGCGGTGGAAGCGGCGATGCCCGGCAGCCGGCGCACATGGCTGCGCTTCGCCGATGGCGAATGGTCGGGATGCAACCTGTTCCACCTCGCCACCAGCCGGGCCGAAGCGGCGATCGAGAGCTGGGCCGGGGTGGAGGCGGACCGCAAGCGGCCCTGGCGGATCGCCGCCCGGCTCGGCTACGGCACGTTGTGGAATTACTGGCGCGGGCGCCTGACCATGCAGGGCGCGGTCGCCCGGCTCGGGCGGCAGATCGGGATCTCGGCGGCGGTGGTCAGCGCGGCCGACGGGCTTGCCGCCGTCGATGTGGATAGCATGAAGGACCTCGCCGACATCCGCGCGCTGGTGGCGGAGCGGCGGGCCGGCGCGGGATTGTAGGGCGTGGCGTGGGGCCAGTCCCCGCAAGCGCCGCCACGGCCCACGCCCTCAGCCGGGGCCAGGCCCTAGCGGTATTTCATGTCGATCTGGATTGCCTTCACCCCATTGCCGACATTGAAGGCGGTCTTGGTGTGGCTCGGCTTGCCGAGATTGAAGATGTTGAGGCTCGGATTGTTGGACATGCCGCCGCCATCCCTGGAGATGCTGGTCTTTCCGTCCCCGTCCGTGTCATGGCGCACGGCGATGCCGTAAACCCCCGCGTCCGGCACGGGCACGCAAAAGGTCATGCTGCCGCTGCGCGCGGGCGTTTCTATCCGGTTGATCCAGCGGCCCTTCTGCAGCCAGTCCGCCGCCGTGCCGCGATAGCTCTGGACCCGGATCATGCCGCTGGACGAACGGATGCCGTTCACCGTCACGCGCACGGCCGGCCCTTGCCCGGGGCTGCACTTGCTCAGATCGTTGGCGATATGCTGGCGATACTGGCTCTGCGCCATGGCGGGCGCGGTGACGGGCGCCAGCATGGCTCCCACGGCGCCGAGGGTGGCGATCGCGATGGCGGCTATCGATCTGGACTGCATTGCGGTCCCCTTTTTCATCTTCATCCTTCGGCAGCGCGTGGCGCCGGGAAAATAGCTCCGCTTTTCTGCCCTTTCATGACAGGAATTCGTCCCTGCTTCACTGCCCTGATGCCGGTAAAGCGCTGAATAAGCCCTGAATTGATTCGTGGGCAAGGCTTAAGGAACGCCGGCCGGACGGCGGCGTTCCGGCATCGCGCGCGGCCTGCCCCTTTCCGATCCCGCCGGATTGCCCGGAACGGCAGGGGCTGGCGGCGCCGTCGATGCCCCGAATCGGGGCGGCTTCGCCAAAGCGTTTCGCAGTTGCGCCCTGGCGCGCGGGTTTGCGATATCTTGTGTGGAAAAAGCGAGATTCCGTGCTTGTGGCTACAAGCACTGGTGGATAGGCCATATCGGCAATGCCAGCCCTTCCCCTGATCTCGCCCTCGATCCTTTCCGCCGATTTCGCCCGGCTTGGGGAGGAAGTGCGCGCTGTGGACGCGGCGGGCGCGGACTGGATTCATATCGACGTGATGGATGGCCATTTCGTGCCCAACATCACCATCGGCCCGGCCGTTATCAAGGCGCTGCGGCCCCATTCCGGCAAGCCGTTCGACGTGCATCTGATGATCGCCCCGGTGGACCTCTATCTGGAGGAATTCGCGCAGGCCGGGGCCGATATCATCACCATCCATCCCGAAGCCGGGCCGCATTCCCATCGCACCATCCAGGCGATCAAGGCACTGGGCAAGAAGGCCGGGGTGGTGCTCAATCCCGCCACGCCGGAAACGGCGCTCGATTACCTGCTCGAAGATGTGGACCTCGTGCTGGTGATGAGCGTCAATCCCGGCTTCGGCGGGCAGAGCTTCATTGCCAGCCAGCTTCGCAAGATCGAGGCGATCCGGGGAATGATCGACAGGCTCGGCAAGCCCATCCACCTGGAAGTGGACGGGGGGATAAACCCGGAAACGGCGCGGCAATGCGTCGATGCCGGGGCGGATGTGCTGGTTGCCGGATCGGCGACCTTCAAGGGCGGGCCTGAACGATATGCCGCCAATATCGCCGCTCTCAAGGGGGCCGGGGGATGAATGATGCCGCGTCCCAGGGCCATCTGGCGCTGCGCGGCGATGAACGGGGCCGCGCCGGCATCGCGGCCGGGGAAGGCGCCATGGCGATCCCGCTGGACGCGCCCAAGGAAGAACCGCTGGTGATTGCGCCCGAACCTGCCGAGGATGCGGCCGCGCAGCGCGTGATCGAGCCGGGGCGGGCCTTGGCGCTGGCCGATTTCGCCCCTCCGGCGATCGGGGCGGGCGAACGCTTGCTGCGCTTCGCCTATCGCCTCGGCGTGCCCGGCCCGGCGCTTGCCGCTCCGTTCCGCAAGCCCGCCAGGACCAGGCTGCTGGCAACGGTGGAAGGCCCGCTTCACGGCGATCGCGTGGCCGGGGTGGCGCTCCGGGCCGGGCATTTCCTGATCTACGGGTTGAAGGCGCCCATCGCGCAGATGGATTTTTCCCCCGCCGCGCATCTGACCCCGCCCTTTGCGCGGGCCGTGCATGGCTTCACCTGGCTGGCCGATCTGGCGGCAAGCGGTCCGCGCGAACAATGCGCGCCCACGGCGGAGCGGGTCCTGTCGGCCTGGCTTCACGCCAACCCCGCGCCCGGCAAGGGGGAAGCCTGGAATATCGGCCATGCCGGCCACCGGCTGCTGAGCTGGCTGGTTCACGCGCCGCTGCTGCTTTCCGGGAAGGATCGCGATTTGCGCAAGCAGGCGCTGGCGGCCATGGCCACAACCGCCCGCTGGCTCGACCGCAATGTCACCCGCGCGGGCAACCGCCTCGAGGAAGTGGCGGGCTGGTGCGCGATCACGGCCGCCGGGCTGCTGCTGCCCGATGGCCGGGCGCGCCGCCTGTTCGGCGAGGCCGGGCTGGTGCGCGCGCTGGGCGAACTGGTGGGCGACGATGGCGGCGTGCTCTCGCGCAGCCCGCTCGACCAGATCGAGGCGATAACCCTACTGGTCGATCTCGCCGCCTGCTACCGCGCGACCCGGCGCGATCCGCCGCAGGCGCTGGCCGCGATGGAAGCCTTCCTCGTCCCGCCGCTGCTGGCCCTGCTGCATGGCGATGGCGGCCTGGGTTCCTGGCAGGGCGCTGGCGCGGTCGCGGAGGGCCGGATCGCCGCGGTGATCGAAGCCAGCGGGGTGCGCACCCGCCCGCTGCGCGAGGTCCGGCAATGGGGCTATCAGCGCGTCTCGGCGGGCAAGTGCCTGCTGCAATTCGATGCCGCGCCGCCGCCGCTGGCGCGCCATGCGAAAACCGGCTGCGCATCGACCCTGGCGTTCGAGCTATCGCAAGGCCCGCATCGGCTGATCGTCAATTGCGGGGGCGCGTCCTTTGCCGGCGGGCAGGTGCCGGTGCGGATCGAGCAGGGGCTGCGGGCCAGCGCCGCGCATTCCACCCTGGTGCTGGACGATGCCAATTCCACCGCCGTGCTGATCAAGGGCAAGCTGGGCACCGGGGTGGGCGAGGTCGAGGTGGACCGGCGTCTGCTCCAGCTGGACGGCGGCGGGGCGACGCGGCTGGAAGCGAGCCATGACGGCTATGCCGCCCGTTATGGCCTGGTCCATCGCCGCATCCTGATCCTGCGCGACGATGGCTCCGAACTTCGCGGCGAGGATGTATTGATCCCGGCGGGCCGCCGGGGCAAGCGGGGCAAGGTGGGTTTCGCGATTCGCTTCCATGTCGCCCCCGGGGTGGAGCTGGGCCTGGCCGAAAGCGGCAAGGGCGCCGGGCTGGCCCTGCCGGACGGCAGCTATTGGCAATTCGTCTGCGGGGCGAACGCCATGGACAGCGCGGAGCTTTCGATCGAGGAAAGCCTGTGGGTCGATGGCGAGGGGCGGCCGCATCCGACCCAGCAATTGGTGATTTCCGGGATGGTTTCCCGCGGCGGGGGGAATTTCTCCTGGCTGCTGAAAAGAATGGGGTAGTTTTCGGTGTCAGATGTGAAAATCGGGCGGGCGCTGCTTTCGGTGTCCGACAAGACCGGCTTGGTCGAACTCGGGCAGGCGCTGGCTGCGCGCGGGGTGGAGCTGGTTTCCACCGGCGGCACCGCCAATGCGCTGCGCGACGCGGGGCTGCAGGTGAAGGACGTGTCCGACCTCACCGGCTTTCCCGAGATGATGGACGGCCGGGTCAAGACGCTGCACCCGATGGTGCATGGCGGGCTGCTGGCGGTGCGCGACAATCCCGATCATGCCGCGGCGATGGAGCGGCACGGCATCGGCGCGATCGATCTGGTGGTGGTCAATCTCTACCCGTTCCAGCAGACCGTGGCCAAGGGCGCCGGGCGCGAGGAGATCATCGAGAATATCGATATCGGCGGGCCTTCTATGGTTCGCTCCGCCGCCAAGAACCACGGCTTCGTCACCATCGTGACCGATCCGGCGGATTATCCCGAGCTGCTGGCGGAGCTGGAGCGCGGCGGCGGGGCGACCGGCCTCGATTTCCGCAGGAAGATGGCGGCCCGCGCCTTCGCCGCCACCGCCGCCTATGACGCGGCGATCAGCCAGTGGTTCGCCCGGGTGGATCAGGGCGAGAAGTTCCCGGCCCGCCGCGCCATGGCCAGCCGCCTCGTCTCGACCCTGCGCTATGGCGAGAACCCGCATCAGCAGGCCGCGCTCTATGTGCCGGAAACGCCGTTCGGCAGCGGCGTCGCCCAGGCGGAGCAGGTGCAGGGCAAGGAGCTGTCCTACAACAATTACAACGACGCCAACGCGGCGCTGGAGCTGGCTGCGGAATTCGCTGGCGGCGACCCGGCGGTGGTGATCGTCAAGCACGCCAATCCCTGCGGCGTGGCCCAGGGCGGCAGCTTGCTCCAAGCGTGGAGCGACGCGCTGGCCTGCGATTCGGTGTCGGCCTTCGGCGGCATCGTCGCCACCAATGTCCCGCTGGATGGCCCCACCGCCGAGGCGATCTGCGAGATCTTCACCGAAGTGGTGGTCGCCCCCGGCGCGGACGAGGCGGCCCGCGCGGCCTTCGCCCGCAAGAAGAACCTGCGCCTGCTGCTGACCGACGGCCTGCCCGATCCGCGCCGCGCCGGCGTCAGCCAGGTCGTGATCGCGGGCGGGCTGCTGGTGCAGGATCGCGACAATGGCCACGTCACGCGCGACATGCTGAAGGTGGTGACGAAGCGCGCGCCGACCGAGCAGGAGCTGAAGGACTGCCTGTTCGCCTGGACGGTGGCCAGGCATGTGAAATCCAACGCCATCGTCTATGCCAGGGACGGGATCACGGCGGGGATCGGCGCGGGCCAGATGAACCGGCGCGACAGCGCGCGGATCGCAGCGATCAAGGCGGCCGAAGCGGCGGAGAAATACGATTGGGCGCAGCCGCGCACCGTGGGCAGCGCGGTGGCGTCCGACGCATTCTTCCCCTTTGCCGATGGCTTGCTGGCGGCGGTGGAAGCCGGGGCGACGGCGGTGATCCAGCCCGGCGGCTCGATCCGCGACGAGGAAGTGATCCAGGCCGCGGACGAGGCGGGCCTGGCGATGGTGTTCACGGGAATGCGCCACTTCCGCCATTGATCCGCCTGCGTGGGCTGCCGGGGTGCGCGCCTGAACGCGGGCGCCACTCGCCGTTCAGCGAACCGTCAGCGACTCCCTTGCAAGAGATGGCCACCAGCAGAGACAGATCGGAGAGAACCGATGGGCATTTTCGAACCCGCCCTTTATCGCCCCTTCGCCATCGGCTTCTTCGCCGGTGCGTTGATGGTCGGCGCGCAGATCGTCGGCCAGGCCAGCGGGTTGCTCGGCTGATGCGGGCGCGCTTGCCGGGGGAGCGCCCCGGTATCGGCGCGCGCAATTTACGGGCGGGCTGATTGCCCCGGAGCGGCCCTGCCACTATGTTGGCGGCATGAATGGCCATCACCATCATCACGAGCATTCCGGAAAGAAGCTGATTTCCGAAGCGCGCAGCGCGCTGGAGGCGTCGGGCGAGCAGTGGACGGACATGCGCGCGGACATCTTCGAGGCGCTGGCCGAGCGCGCCCGCCCCGCTTCCGCCTACGACATCGCCGAAACGCTGACCGCGCGGCGCGGCAAGCGCGTGGCCGCCAACAGCGTCTACCGCATTCTCGACCTGTTCGTGCGCACGAATCTGGCCAATCGCATCGAAAGCTCCAACGCCTATCTCGCCAACACCCATCCGGGCTGCCGGCACGATTGCATCTACCTGATCTGCGACAGCTGCGGGCGGGCCGTGCATCTGGACGACGATCAGCTGACCGGAGCCTTGCGGCTGGCCGGGCAGAAAGTGGGATTCGCCGATGTCAGGCCGGTGGTGGAGCTGCGCGGAATCTGCAATTCCTGCGGGCCGCTGCCCGCATCCGCCGGGCTTTGACCTGCCGTTCCACAATTGATGACAGCAAACCCATTGCCGTGTAAGCGCCGCTGATGACTGCCAATCCGGCCACTCCCCTGCTCGACAAGGTAAAGACTCCGGCCGATCTCCGGCGATTGGAGCCTGCCCAGCTGCGCCAGCTCGCCGATGAATTGCGCAGCGAGATGATCGCCGCCGTGGGCCAGACCGGGGGTCATCTCGGCTCCGGGCTGGGCGTGGTCGAGCTGACCGTGGCAATCCATTACGTGTTCGATACGCCGCATGACCGGCTGATCTGGGATGTCGGCCATCAGGCCTATCCGCACAAGATCATCACCGGCCGGCGCGACCGGATTCGCACCCTGCGCCAGGGCGGCGGGCTGTCGGGCTTCACCAAGCGCAGCGAAAGCGAATATGATCCGTTCGGCGCGGCCCATTCCAGCACCTCGATTTCCGCCGCGCTGGGGTTCGCGGTGGCGAACAAGCTGGCGGGGGCGCCGGGCAAGGCCATTGCCGTGATCGGCGACGGCGCGATGAGCGCGGGAATGGCCTATGAGGCGATGAACAACGCCAAGCAGGCGGGCAACCGGCTGGCGGTGATCCTGAACGACAACGATATGTCGATCGCGCCGCCGGTGGGCGGGCTTTCGGCCTATCTGGCCCGGCTGGTGTCCTCGCGCCAGTTCCTCGGCCTGCGCGGCCTCGCGCGGCGCCTGTCGCGCAAGCTGCCGGAACCGCTGCATCGCGCCGCCAGGAAGACGGACGAATTCGCGCGCGGCATGGCGATGGGCGGCACCCTGTTCGAGGAGCTGGGCTTCTATTATGTCGGCCCGATCGACGGCCACAATCTCGACCAGCTGATCCCGGTGCTGGAGAATGTGCGCGACGCGGAGGAAGGGCCTTGCCTGGTCCATGTCGTGACCCAGAAGGGCAAGGGTTATGCCCCGGCCGAGGCGAGCGCGGACAAATATCACGGCGTCCAGAAGTTCGACGTCATCACCGGGGAGCAGGTGAAGGGCGCGGCCGGCCCGCCCAGCTACACCAGCGTCTTCGCCAAGGCCCTGATCGCGGAGGCGGAGCGGGACGAAACCATCTGCGCCATCACCGCGGCGATGCCCTCGGGCACCGGGCTGGACAAGTTCGAGCAGGCCTTCCCCGACCGTGCCTTCGACGTGGGCATCGCGGAGCAGCACGCCGTCACCTTCGCCGCCGGCCTCGCGGCGCAGGGCATGCGGCCGTTCTGCGCGATCTATTCGACCTTCCTCCAGCGCGCCTATGACCAGGTCGTGCACGACGTCGCGATCCAGAACCTGCCGGTCCGCTTCGCCATCGACCGGGCGGGGCTGGTCGGCGCGGATGGCGCGACCCATGCCGGCAGCTTCGACATCGCCTATCTGGCGACCCTGCCCAACATGGTGGTGATGGCCGCCGCGGACGAGGCGGAACTGGTGCATATGACGCACACCGCCGCCCTTTATGACGATGGCCCGATCGCCTTCCGCTATCCGCGCGGCAATGGCCTCGGGCTGCCGCTGCCCGAGGTTCCGCAGCGGCTCGAGATCGGCAGGGGCCGGATCGTGCGCGGCAACGAAAAGGGCGGCGGCAAGGTCGCGCTGCTGTCGCTCGGCACCCGGCTGGCCGAAGCCTTGAAGGCGGCGGACCAGCTCGAGGCCCGGGGGCTGGCCACCACGGTGGCGGACCTGCGCTTCGCCAAGCCGCTGGACGAGGATCTGATCCGCGCCCTGTTGGCCAGCCATGAAGTGGTGGTGACGATGGAGGAAGGGGCGATCGGCGGGATGGGCGCGCATGTGCTGACCATGGCGAGCGATCTGGGCCTGACCGATGCCGGGCTGAAGATCCGTACCATGCGCCTGCCCGACCTGTTCCAGGATCACGACGCGCCGGACAAGCAGTATGACGAGGCCGGGCTCAACGCGCCGCAGATCGTCGATACGGTGCTGAAGGCGCTGCGCCACAACAGCGCCGGGGTGGAAGAAGCCCGGGCTTAGGGGCGGGACTGCAGCATACAGATACCAAGACCCGCTCGCCCTTCGACAGGCTCAGGACGAGCGTTTCAGCCTATCAAGGGTAATCCGCTAACGGGCTTCCCACTCCCCGCTGTTCAATCCGCGCCCGCCTTGTTAATCGACCGCACATCGCATCAGGCATCAGCGGGAGAATGAATATGGCGGTACGCACGGAGCAGCTGCATTACGAAGCGGACGGTCTTTCGATGGTCGGGCATCTGGCCTGGAATGAAGGCGCGGGGCCGCGGCCGGGCGTGCTGGTGTTCCCCGAAGCCTTCGGCCTGGGCGATCATGCCAAGGGCCGGGCGGAGCGCCTGGCCAGCGAGTTCGGCTATGTCGCCTTGGCCTGCGACCTGCACGGCAATGGCGCCGTGATCGATGCGCTGGAAGAGGTCCTGCCGCTGCTGCAGCCGCTGCGCACCGAAGCGGCCAAGGTGCGCGACCGGGTGCGCCAGCCACTCGCCGCGCTGGCGGCCCGGCCGGAAGTGGACGCCAGCCGGATCGCAGCGATCGGCTTCTGCTTCGGCGGCACCATGGCCTTCGAGCTTGCCTTGAGCGGCGCTGACATCAAGGCGGCGATCGGTTTCCACAGCGGGCTGGAAGTGACGTCGCCGCAGGATGCCAAGGCGATCAAGGGCAAGGTCCTCGCCCTGCTCGGCGCCGACGATCCGGGCATCCCGCCGGAGCAGCGCGCGGCCTTCGAATCCTTCATGCGCGAAGGCGGGGTGGACTGGCAGATGCATCTCTACGGTGGGGTGCTGCACAGCTTCACCGCGCCCGAAGCCGATTCGCGCGGGATGCCGGAATTCCTCCGCTACGACGCGGTGGCCGATGCGCGGTCGTGGAAGCAGATGGCGGCGCTGCTGGAAGAGGTGTTCGGGTAGCAGTCCGCCCCCGTTCGTCCTGAGCCCTTCGACCAAGCTCAGGACAGGCTTGTCGAAGGACCGCTCTTTCTTCTGAAATAGGAAACAGGAAAGCCGGGCTTCGACAAGCTCAGCCCGAACGGAATTGCGGGAACAAGTGCATAAGCAGCTGGATTCGATGGAAGGATTGCTCTCGATCTGATGGGCCGTTCTGGCAGGATGGCCTAAATCGGTTCCTCATCTTGACATTAATAGGCGATTATAGCGTTTACAAACCCACACGATTCCGGTAGAGAAATGGGCAAGGAGCAATTCCATGTCCGTTCTCTCTCATCCCCGCTTTCACGACGAAGCCGCCGCCTTCGAATATCTGGAAAGCATCGTCTGGGCCAATGGCGTCGTCTGCCCGCATTGCGGTGTAGTCGGCGGTCGGGTCTACAAGCTGGAAGGCGTTGTTCATAACACCCGTAAGGGCGAGCGCGCTGGCAATGTCCGCTACGGCCTCAAGAAGTGTGGCGAGTGCCGCAAGCAGTTCACCGTGAAGGTGGGCACTGTGTTCGAACATGCCCGCCTGCCCCTGCATATCATGCTCCAGGCCGTTCACCTTATCATGTCGAGCAAGAAGGGCATCAGCGCCCACCAGCTCCACCGCGTTCTGGAAATCAGCTACAAGGCGGCGTGGTTCCTCGCCCACCGTATTCGTGAAGCCATGCGCTCTGGCGATCTTGCCCCGTTCGGCGGCAACGGTACCATGGTCGAAGTCGATGAAACCTACATCGGCCACCAGAAGGGCAAGCCGGTCAAGAAGGGTGGCGGCCACAAGATGAAGGTGCTGGCGCTGGTGGATCGTGAGACCGGCAAGGTTCGTTCGTTCACCGACCCCAACCTGACCGCCAAGGACATTCACCCGATCCTGCGCGCCAACATCGCCAAGGAAGCGCGCCTGATGACGGACGAAGCCCGGCTCTACTGGAATGTCGGCAAGGAGTTTGCCGAGCACAACCGCGTCCTGCATGCCGGTTTCGAGTATGTCCGCAAGGGCCAGCCCGAAATCCATACCAACACGGTCGAAGGCTACTTCTCAATCTTCAAGCGCGGCATGCGCGGCATCTACCAGCACTGTGGCGAGCAGCACCTGCATCGCTACCTTGCGGAGTTCGACTTCCGCTACAGCAACCGGGAAGCCCTTGGCTGCAACGACAGCGACCGCGCCACTGCGGCGCTGACCGGGATTGTCGGCAAGCGGTTGACCTATACAGCAACTAACAGCGCAGAAGGTGTCCGCATCGAAGCTTGAGAAGAGGTATCGCAGCCGGTGGCGGACTAAATCGCGAAAACCACGGAAAACCGCCAAAAATTAGTCGATTCACAACGCTTTTTGGCCATGCTACCCTTCTGATAACCGGAGTGCTGCATGACCACCGAACGTGTCACGATTCAGGTAGAATCCAACATCGGAGAGGATGGACCTCTCACGGTGTTCGACACGCTCGACCAGTTCAAGGATGCGTTTGAGCTACTGACTGCTGCGATTTCGCAAGAGCCGGGAGGCGAGAAGATTCGCTGGCGGCTAGAACACCTATCCAAGAATTCTCCCGCCACCGTGACTGCTGTCGCATACACTGATGACCCCGAAGTCGTAGCAGGCCCGCTAGTTCATCGCGGTAAGCAGCGATTCTCGCGCGATATGGCTGCGCTCCGGGAGGGGGGCTCAGTGTCGCCATGGCTTCGCCAGAAGTCCTCCGTCGCTAAGCAATTTCTGCGTCGCAACCTCAATGGGGTTGGGAAGACGGCAATTGTTCTTGAGGAAGACGCCCCCCAAACCATCTTGGTTGAACGTTCGGCCAGGGCTAGTTTGAAGTCTCTTGAACGCGCCGAGGCCGCTGCTGAAACTGAAGATAAGAGCCATTCTGAATTTGGGGTGATTGACGCCCATGTCGGCCGAACCGACACCTACCACGGCAAACCTGCGCTCTACATCAAGGATAGATTGAGCGGGTCGCTTGTTCCTTGCGTCTTGAGTGACGACCTGGCCGCTAAGGTGGGGCCCGCGCATAGTTGGGCTGACGCTTGGACGAACAAGCGTATCCGCGTTAAGGGTCGAATATATTACGACCGGGATGGCCAAATTTCGCGGGTCAGTGCGGTAGACATGGAAGATGTGTCGCCGCGAGATGTAAATTTGAAAGAGCTACGCGAAATCGACCTGTTAAGCGGAAAATCCCCAGTCGAGCATCTCGATAAGTTGTGGGGGTATTCCGATGACTGACCGCAAAAAGGTGTATTGGGACGCCTGCGCGTGGCTCGGTCTCTTGAACGGGGAAACGGACAAGGCGCAAGAACTCGAAGTTGTTTGGGAGAAGGCCAAGCACGGTGAGATTGAGATCTGGACAAGCGCTTTCTGCATTGCCGAAGTCTACAAGGTAAAATGCGAGGGTGGAAAAACTGGCCTATCCCCGGAGAATGACGACAAAATCGACGACCTGTTTAATCAAGATTGGGTCTACATTGCACAAGTCGATTTGGTCATTGCTCGGCTCGCGAAGACACTGCTTCGGTCCCAATCCAAATTGAGCAAGCCAAGCGACGGCATCCATCTTGCGACTGCGATTCAGTGGAACGTCGATCAACTCCACACTTGGGATTCTAGCGATCTGCTCGGTATTGTTTGCAACCGTGCAGACGGGCTTCCATTGGAAATCTGTAAGCCGTCCATGATTGACGGAGAAAACCTCTTCAACCGAGAAGGAGAGGGAAATTGAACGACCGGAAACCCCAGCTCGACAAGTTCAAGGAAGCGGCGCGCGACCTGGAGTGCGACGACGACGAGAAGCACTTTGACGAGCGGATGAAGAAGCTGGTGAAGCAGAAGCCGGTCAAAAAGCCGGAATGACTTGGCCTATGGCAAGTGGGCTTGTCGGCACACTGCTATCTGCCGCCTTCCTGATCGCCGTCGCGGATGACCCACGATTTTTCAGATTTTCACGTCGCACATCCCGCACATTGGGCAATGTGGTTCTGGGTCTGATTGCCATGGCGGCTTTGGTTTTGGTCGTCGCCGCGGTCACAACGCTGCGTGGTTTGTAAACGCTATAATCGCCCTCGCTTTCCCAATAGGCCCAGCGCTCGCCCAGCAGCTTCAGCTTCTTGCGATCCTGCAGCCGGGCGCCGATCAGGGCCAGGATCAGGATCGCCCCGGCCAGCACATGGGTGCGCGCGCTCCAGAACAGGATGATATGGGCGATCGCCCACAGCGCGAAGCCCCACATCATCGGGTGCCGGGTGACGCGGAATACGCCCGCCGGCTCGCGCGGAATGCTGATCGCGCCGGTGGGGTCGGGCAGGGCCGGATTGCCTTTCAGCGAGCCGAGGAACAGCACCAGCGCAAGCAGCGTCAGCACGCTGGCCGCGATCCATCCGGCGGTGCCGCTGCCCGTGCCGCCGCTGGCGGGCGCGGCGCGGAAGGCCAGCACCATCCAGGCGAAGCAGGCCAGGCTGACCAGCGAATAGAGGCCGAGGAAGCCTTTCTCGCCCAGCAGGCCCACCATCGGCCGGCGCAGCGGGTGCGACATTAGGAAATGCGTTCCGACAAAGGCGGCACTGGCCGCCAGCAGAGAGGCAAGCGCAGGTTCCATCACATCCTCCTCCCGGAGATTCCCGGCGGCCGGGCGCCTATCCTACTCCTTTATCGGCGGATGCACACCCGCGGCTTGCGGTTCGCCGGTTTCCTCCTCGCCGAACAGGCCGTGGGCCGCGTCCTCCTCGGCCAGCGTATCGAGATGCATCAGCCGCTTGATGAGTGGCGAAATGGCGAGGACTCCGATACCGGCGGCCAGCGCGATCCAGCCGACCTGGCTGTAGACGTCGAGCACCACCTGCCGCCCGGCCCCCGCGCTGCTCGCCTTGTCCGAGCCGGTGGCGGCGGCGATCAGCCCGGCGACGAAATTGCCGGTGGCGGAAGCGAAGAACCACGTCCCCATGATAAGGCTGGCCATATGGGCCGGAGCCAGCCGGTTCATGGCGGACAGGCCGACCGGGGAGAGGCACAGCTCGCCGGTGGTGTGGAGGAGATAGATCAGGAAGATGAAGATGACGGCCGTCTTCGCCCCGTCCCCGCCCAGCGCGGCCCCGGCCACCAGCACCAGGAAGCCCGCGCCGAGCTGGATCATCGCCAGCCCGAACTTCGCCGGGGTCGAAGGCTCCAGCCCATGGCGGCCGAGCCAGGTCCACAGCCCGGCGAAGACCGGGCCCAGCAGTACGATGTAGATCGCGTTGATCGACTGGAACATGCTGGCCGGCACGCCCGCGCGCTCCACATAGCGGTCGGTATAGAGGTTGAGGCTCGATCCGGCCTGCTCGAACAGCGCCCAGAACAGGATGGAGCCGACGATCAGGAACATCGCGGCGAAGATGCGGTCGCGCTCGTCCGGCTGCAGCCGCACCACCGCCGTGAACAGGACATGGCCGACGAGGATCACCCCGGCCACCAGCAATATCCAGCCCACCACGTCCTGATACTGGATCAGCAGCCAGATGACGCCCACCGCCAGCGTGCCGATGGCGTAAAGCGAGAACTCCCTGCCCCGGGAGAGCGGCGCGGGCGGTTCGCCGCGCCCCATCAGCAGCGGCTTGAACGCCACGAACACGATCAGCCCCAGCAGCATGCCGAAGCCCGCCGCGCCGAAGCCGTAGCTCCAGCCGTAGGTCTGCCCGAGATAGCCGCACAGCAGCGAGCCGAGCGCGGCGCCCAGGTTTATGCCCATGTAGAAGATCGTGTAGGCGCCGTCGCGCCGCACATCGGTGCGCGGATAGAGCTGGCCGACGATCACCGAGATATTGGCCTTGAGGAAGCCCGAGCCGACGATGATGAAGGCCAGCGCCAGCCAGAAGATGTTGAGCGCGGCGGCGCCCTGCCCGCCGTCTCCCTCGAACCCCATCAGGAAATGGCCGAAGGTCAGCAGGACCGCGCCGAACAGCACCGCCTTGCGCTGCCCCAGCCAGCGGTCGGCCAGATAGCCGCCGAGCACCGGGGTGATATAGACCAGCGCGGTGTAAGCGCCGTAGATCACGCCGGATTCGCTGTCGGAGAAAAGCCAGTGCTGCGTCAGGTAGAAGATCAGCAGCGCGCGCATCCCGTAATAGGAGAAGCGCTCCCACATTTCCGCGAAGAAGAGGACGAACAGCCCCTTGGGGTGGCCCAGTATGGTGCCGCGGGCGTCCCCGCCTTGCGCAAGATCTGCGGTCATTCGGCTCCTTTCGCGGCGCTGCCAGGCGCGGCCCGCGCCCGGGGAAACTCCATGTCGCGGTGAGAGTAGCGACTGGGATTCGCCTGTGAAGCCTTTTCCGAAGGAGGTGCGCAACAGGAAAAATGCATTCTTCTGCACATATCGTTGCGAGTCGCGCGCCAGTCTGGCACTCTGCGCTTCGAGATCGGAGGCTATGCTGCCATAAGCAGCCAGTTGTCGATGAGGGGCGTGGGATGCGCTATCCAACGGGTCGCGCCGGCCGGAAGCATCCAGGAGTGCAAGAAAAATGATACGGTCCGAACTTGTACAGGCGCTGGCGCGGGAAAATCCCGAACTGCGCGCGGAAGAAGTGGAACAGGTCGTCGATATCTTCTTCGAGGAGATATCGGCCCGGCTCGCCGAGGGCGGGCGCGTGGAACTGCGCGGATTCGGCGCCTTCTCCACCCGCCAGCGCGATGCCCGGAAGGGCCGCAACCCGCGCACCGGGGAAGCGGTGGACGTTCCGAGAAAGCTCGCGCCTTATTTCAAGGCCGGCAAGGAAATGCGGGAACGGCTCAACTCCGATTGAGGTCGGGCGACTGGCCGGGCGCCGGTTGGAAGCATCTTTGGGGCAGTCTTGCCGGAGGGCATGATTTTCCGTTCCGGCTTCCGCCCCCCTGGATCGGGCGCCGGAAGCGCCATTGCGATGCGCCCGTGGACCCGCTAGCTGCGCGGGATCGGCTGTCATCCGGCGCCGGACAATGCGGGCGTGGCGGAATGGTAGACGCCGGGGACTTAAAATCCCCTGAGCCTTGCTCGTGCGGGTTCGAGTCCCGCCGCCCGCACCAGCGCTGCTTCCGGCCCTTTCATTTCATCGTGACGGCCAGCCCGGCAACCACTAGCTGAACTTCCTGCACCGCCTGGGCAACGCGCTGATTGACGATCCCGGCTTCATCCCGGAAGCGCCGCGCCAGCGCGTTCTCCGGCACGATCCCCCAGCCGACTTCGTTGCTCACGAATATCGTGGGGCCGCGGGCAGCTTTGATCGCATCGAGCAGCCGGTCCGCAGCCGCGGCGATGTCATGCTCGCCCAGCAGCAGATTGGTCACCCACAGAGTCAGGCAATCGACCAGCAGCACGCGGTCCGGGGCGGCATGGGCGGCGATGGCTTGGGGCAGGTCCAGCGGCGCTTCGACGGTTTGCCATGCCGTGCCGCGATCGGAGCGATGACAGGCGATGCGGGCTTCCATCTCCTCGTCGAAGGCCTGGGCGGTGGCGATGAATATCGGCGCCAGCCCGCTTTCCTCGGCGCGCCGCTGCGCGTAGCGGCTCTTGCCGGAGCGCGCGCCGCCGATCACCAGAAGCGACGTCATCCGCCAATTCCTTCCCTTGCCAGTTTCAGCAGGCCCTCGATGTCGAGATGGCTTTCCAGTTCGTTGGCTATGAGGTCTAGCGCGCCGTCCACTGCGGCGGCATGATCGGCGCCATCCGATGCGCTGCCCAGCCTTTGCAGCAGCGCGGCGCGCAGGCCGGTGCTGGCCAATGCGCCATGGATATAGAACCCCATCACCTGCCCATCCATGCTCGTCGCGCCGTCCGTCCGCCCGTCGGCCAGCGCCGCGAGGGGGCGGGCGCGATCCGGGCCGTGGGTTTCGCCCAGATGCATTTCATAGCCGGCGAAGCGCGCGCGCAGCGCGGTTCCATGCACTTCGCGCAAGGCCTTCGATCCGGTGAGGATGGTTTCGACGTCGAGCAGGCCAAACCCGTCCACCGCCCCGGCCGGCCCTTCGATGCCGTGCGGATCGGCGATGCGCCTGCCGAGCATCTGGTAGCCCCCGCATATGCCCAATATCATTCCGCCCCGGCGGTGATGGGCCAGGATGTCGACGTCCCAGCCTTGCGCGCGCACCGCATTCATGTCCGCGATGGTGGCCTTGGAGCCGGGCAGGACAATCAGATCGGCATCGGCCGGAATGGGTTGCCCCGGCGGCACCATGAGCAGTTCGACACGGGTTTCCGCCTTGAGCGGATCGAGATCGTCGAAATTGGCGATGCGCGGCAGGATCGGGCAGGCGATCCGGACCGAACCGGGCGATGAGGTGCGCCTGCGTTCCAGCACCACGGCATCCTCGCTCGGCAGGCGCGCGGCGGTGGCCAGCCACGGAACCACGCCGAAGCCGCGCCACCCCGACAGGGTTTCGATCTGGCGATAGCCATCCTCGAACAGGGCGGGATCGCCCCTGAACTTGTTGACGATGAAGCCCCGGATCATGGCCGCATCGGCCGGGTCGAGCACGGCCCGGGTGCCGACCACCGCGGCGATCACGCCCCCGCGATCTATATCGCCGACCAGCACGACCGGCACTGCCGCCGCCCGGGCAAAGCCCATATTGGCGATGTCGCCCGCGCGCAGGTTGATCTCCGCCGGGGACCCGGCCCCTTCCACCACCACGATATCGCATTGCCGCTGCAGGCGCCGATAGCTTGCCAGCACTTCGGGCAGCAGCGCGCGGCGGGCCTCGCGGAAATTGCTGGCGCCCAGCGTTCCGCGCACTTGCCCATGCACGACAAGCTGCGATGTCCGGTCCGCCTGAGGCTTCAGCAGGACCGGATTCATGTCCGTATGAAGCTCCGCCCGGCAGGCGAGCGCCTGCAGCGCCTGCGCGCGCCCGATCTCGCCGCCGTCGACGGTGACGGCGGCATTGTTCGACATGTTCTGCGGCTTGAACGGACGGACGGAAAGCCCGCGATTGGCGAGGGCGCGGCACAAGCCCGCCACCAGCACGGACTTGCCGACGTCCGAGCCCGTGCCCTGCAGCATCAGAGCGCCCACGCCATGCCTCCCGCGATGATCCACAGAAGCAGGCAGGCGCGCAGATAGATGCGTAAGGCGCCGTCGATATGACTGGCTGTGGCGCCCGCTTCCCCGCCGCCGATCCATTCCTTGTCATGCATGATTCCATCATAGGCCACCGGCCCGGCCAGGCGAACATGCAAAGCTCCCGCCATCGCTGCTTCCGTCCAGCCCGCATTGGGCGAGGCGTGCTTGCGGGCATCGCGCAGCATGATGCGCCATCCCCCACCGCCGGCCAGGCAGATCAGCACGCCGCCGATCCGCGCCGGAGCGAGATTCAGCAGGTCGTCCGCGCGCGCGGCGGCCCAGCCGAAGCAGCGCCAGCGTTCCTCCTTGTGGCCGATCAGGCTGTCCGCCGTATTGATGGCCTTGTAGATCCAGATGCCCGGCAATCCGCCCACCAGCAGCCAGAACAGCGGCGCGGCCACTCCGTCGCAGAAGCTTTCGGCCAGGCTTTCGATGGCGGCGCGGGCAATGCTGGCTTCGTCCAGATGCCGCGTATCGCGACCCACGATCATCGCTACGGCATGTCTGGCCTCCTCCGGATTTCCCCGGCCGAGGTGCCGGGCGACTGGCCGGACGTGATCGAACAGGCTCCGCTGGGCGAGCGCCGGCCATGCCGCCATTGCGACCGCAACCCATCCGAATGCGCCGAACGCGCGGTGAAAGAGGCAGGTCAGCGCCCATCCGGCCCCGCCCGCGAATGCGATCAGCAGGGCGACCGTCAGAATGCCAAGCCCCCGGCGCGCGGCATTGCTGAAGCGGCTGCGGTTCCAGCCTCGCTCGCAGGCCTGGATAAGCCTTGCGAACAGGCCGACCGGGTGGCCGATGCGGCGATAGACCGCGTCTGGCCAGCCCAGCACGGCATCCAGCGCCAACGCGGCGAGGGCGACCGGCTCAGCCATGCCGGAGCGCGGAGGCAAGCCGCGCCAGCCCCGCCTCGCTGCCCGGCAGGCCGAAGCGCAGCCAACGCGGTTCGTAGTCGAAGGGGCGGGCCAGGATCGCCTGTCGGGCCAGGCGCTCGAACAGCGCCTGCGCATCCTCGGTTTCGATCAGCCGGAACAGGGGGCAGTCCCCGATCGGATCATGGCCGCTGTTGGCCAGCGCCGCGTCCAGCGCCTGCGCTTCGACGAAAAGGCGCGCGCGCATCCCGTCTATCCAGCCCCGGTCACGGTAGGCGGCGGTCCCGATGGCGATGGTGGCTGCGGACACCGGCCAGGCCCCGAGCTTTCGCCGCATTTTCGCGATGACCGGGCGAGGGCCGAGCAGGAAGCCGAGCCGCAATCCGGCAAGGCCGAAGAACTTGCCGAAGGATCGAAAGACGATCATCCGGCGATCATCCGCGATATAAGGCGCCATGCTGTGGGCGGGGTCGGCATCGGCGAAGGCTTCGTCGAGGATCAGCCATGCCGCGCGGTCCTGCCGTTCCAGCATAGCGATCAATGTGGAACGCTCCGTGATGCGGCCGTCCGGATTGTTCGGATTGGCAAGGATCACCGTTGCATCGCCGGCTATTGCCAGCTTGTCGCGCGCAACCGGCGTCGCCTCGTCGAATATCTCCCCATGGGTGCGATAGGAAGGGGCGATATAGCGCGCCGGCCCGGGCAGTATTCCGCCTGTCAGGCGCAGCCCGATTTCTGTGCCGGGCAAGGCGCAGACATGGTCGGGATCGGTTCCGAAATGGGCTGCGGCGGCTTCTTCCAGCGCGCGCAGATCGGCTTCCTCGGGCAAGCGCCGCCACTCGATGGCCATGTCGCTCGCGCCCGGCCAGGCATGGGGATTGATGCCGGTGGAGAGGTCCAGCCACGGGTGGGGGCCATCGCCGAAATGGGCGCGGGCGGCGGAGAGGCCCCCGCCATGCCATGTCCAGGGGCTGCTCATGCCAGGCGATGCCAGGCGATCAGGGCGAACAGCAGCGCGGTTTCGGCCAGTTCGATCCCGGCCCCATGGCCGTCGCCGGAAATGCCGCCGATGCGGTGGCGGAGCCAGCACCCCCAGGCGAGGATGAACGGCAGGATCGCCAGCACTGCGGGCGCGAACCATGCGGCGATTGCCAGCGCGATGGCCCATGGCGCAAGGTCGAACGGGCGGATCGCGCCGCGAAAACGAGCGCCCAGCCCCTGATGGAGCGGCGGCAGCGAGATCGTCCAGATCAGTGGTGCGACGCGGGCCGCGAAGGGCACCAGCACCAAGGTTGGCAGCAGGCCCCGATCCAGCAGGGCATGGAGCAGCACCAGCTTGGCCAGCAATTGCAGGGTGATGGCCACCGTGCCGAAGCTGCCGACATGGGGATCGGCCAGCACCGCCAGCAGCCTTTCGCGATCCTTGTGCGCCGCGCCGCCGGCATCGGCGATATCGCCCAGCCCATCGAGGTGAAGCGCCCCGGTAACGCCGGTCCAGACCGTCAGGGCCATCAGCGCGCCCACCCATGGATCGATGCGCATTCCCAGCCATGCCGCGCCCGCGATCAATCCGCCCAGGATCAGGCCGACCGCGGGAAACCAGCGCATCGAGGCGGCAAACTCGGCGCCGGACACGGTGAGACGCGGCGTCGGCAGCCGGGTCAGGAACTGGATGGCGACGATCAGGCCCTTCATTGCCACAGGCCCATGATCTGGGCGGAAGGCGGCGTGCCCTGCCGGATGCGCAGCGACAGGACCGCGCCGCAGGGCAGGTCGAAGGCCCAGAGCTGGCGCTGATCGAAGCCCAGCAGGGATGCAAGCGCCGCGCGGATCGCCCCGCCATGGGTGACGACCAGCGTCTGGCAGGCAGGCATTTCCTCCAGCGCGGAGGAAACCCGCGCGACGAGCGACGACCAGCGCTCGCCCCCGGGAGGAGGGAACCGATCCGGGTCTTCCCAGAAGCGCCCGATGGCGGAGGGTTCCACCTGCGAGGTGGGCAAGCCGTCCCACGCGCCGAAATCCAGTTCGCGCCAGCGCGGATCGGTCCGCACCGGGAGATTGCGGGCAGCGGCGATTGCCTGTGCGGCCAGCGCGGCCCGGCGCAGATCGGATGCGATGATCGCATCGAAGGCAAGCTCGCTGACCTGCTCGACACAGGCCGCGATGCCTTCCGCCGTCGGCTCGCCATCGGTTCGGCCCATCAACCGGCCGGGGGTTTCCGGCGGGCCATGCCGCATCAGGTGGAGAAGGAAGCCGCTCATGGCGAAGCCGACACGCCCGCTTCCGCGAAAGTGGCCATCTCGCCATGGGCGGCCAGCGCCGCGCGGACGACAGGAACCGCCAGCGCCGCGCCGCTGCCTTCGCCAAGGCGCATCTCGAGCTTGAGCAGCGGTTCGAGATCGAGCCGGTCGAGCAGCCGGGCGTGGCCCGGCTCGGCCGAGCAGTGGCCGGCAAGGCAGTGATCGGTGATCGCCGGAACTTCGGCGGCCAGCGGCGCGATGCCGGAGCAGCAGATGAAGCCATCCAGCATCACCGGAATGCGTAATTGCCGCGCGCGCAGGATCGCGCCGGAGATGGCGGCGATTTCCCGGCCGCCGACCCGACGCAGCGTTTCGAACGGGTTGCGCGGAGCGCCTGCATGCAGGGCGAGGGCCGCAGTGACTGCCCCGGCCTTGCGCGCGATCCCCTCCGCGTCGACGCCGGTGCCGGGCCCCACCCATTCCGAGGGGTCCCCGCCGAAACTGCGCGCGGCCACGGCTGCGGCGGCGGTGGAATTGCCGATGCCCATTTCGCCCAGCACCAGAAGGTCCAACCCCGGCTCGACGGCATCCGCCCCGGCGGAAAGGGCGGCAAGGCATTCCGCCTCGGTCATGGCGGGTCGTTCGGTGAAATCGGCGGTCGGGCGGTCGAGGTCGAGCGCCACGACCTTCAGATCGAGGCCCGCGCTGCGGGAAAGGGCGTTGATGGCCGCGCCTCCGGCCCGGAAATTCGCCACCATCTGCGCTGTCACCGAGGCCGGAAAGGCGCTGACCCCCCGCTGTGTGACGCCATGATTGCCGGCGAAGACCACGGCCTGGGCGTGCCGAATGCCGGGCCGTTCGCGCCCCTGCCAGCCCGCGAAGAACAATGCGATCCGCTCGAGCCGGCCGAGCGACCCGGCGGGCTTGGTCAACTGCGCTTGGCGATGCCGCGCCACCGCGATGGCCGCATCGTCCGGCAGGGTCAGATCTGCAAGGGCGGCTTCGAACGCGCCGATGGATGCGAAGCTCATTCGGAGACGAAGCCTTCCGGCGGAGAACGCGTGATGAAATGGCCTTTCACGCCCTCCGGCCAATCCGCAAAGCGGACTTGCCCGAACTCGCTGGCCGCATAATGCGCGGCATAGTCGAGGATAGCACGGGCGGCTTCCTCGTCCGGGGCGAAGCGGCCCAGTACATAGCTGATCTTGCCGGGCGCGCGCAGATGCACGGTGCAGAAATCCCCGCAGGCGAAGAGGCATGGCATGTCCTGGATGGCGATCCCGGCATAGCGCTCGTCGGAAGCCTGCACGGCGCGCAGAGCCTGCGCGAGCAGCGCCCCGCCACGCTGCCCCCGTCCGTCCTCCCGCGCATTTTCCGAAAGGCGGCAGGTGCTGCAGGCCACTATCGCGGGGCGGTCGTCTACACGGCGGAGCATTGCCTGATCTCCCGGCGCAGCAGTTCCTGATATTCCGCCCGGTCATGGCGCATGGCGGCGACCAGATCGCGCAATCTCCGGTTCTCCGCTTCCAATTCGCCGATCCGGTGGCGAAGTTGCGCCATTTCGCTGTCCGATGGCCAGGTCATGCGGTGGCCAATCCGCCCCGCGCGGCCGGCACGCCCAGGGCGACCAGACCATGATAGAGCAGGAACAATCCGAGCAGGATCGCGCCGTTGCGCATGAATTGAGCCAGCACGATGGCCGGATCGAGCGCGGACGCCAGATCCCCCAGGGCGAGGCCGCACAGGGCAATCGCGGCCTTGAACGCGAGAAACGCCACGACATAGGCCGCAGCCAGCCGGGACCACATGGAGCGCAGGCGCAGGCGGGGAAGCAGCAGATAGGCCGCGCCCGCTGAAACGAGCGCCGCGACCGCCAGCGCCAGCCCCCAGGCGACGGTCGTGGAACTGTGGGGATAGCCGAGCAGGCCGAAGCCGACGATCTGGCTGGCGATCCAGGCGAGCGCCATCAGGGCCAGCCCGTCCCGTTCCCGCATATGCAAGGCGGCGAGCGCCGCCAAAGCTGGGAATGGCGTGGCGCAGGCCAGCACATAGGTGGTCGCCGTGCTGGCTGCCGTCAGCAGCGCGATCCAGAGGGCGGATGCGCCCGGCTTCGATGATCCGTCATATCTTGCATACATCGCAGAACCCTTCGACAAAGGACCGCCTCCGCCCCGAGCGGTCGACGCCGTGCAAGGCATGCGACCAGCCCCGCGCGATGCGGTCCGGTTTTGTCGTCATTCGGGTTCACCCCCGTCCGCCCGGCACACCCTGTCCGCGCGAAAGACGACGGCGATAGGCAGGTCTCCTGGCTCGCGGGTCGTCGCCGGTTCGTGCCGCCTTCTCAGGATCGCAAGGATCCCAATGGCGTATGGCACGAGGCTCTCCGCTCACAGTTGCAGGGGCAGCCGGGGTTCTTCATCCCGTTCCCGTTTTAATCCCCGTTTCCGGGGAACCTGTCGCAGCCGCAGGGTTAGACCACGGGCTCGATTGCGTCAATCAAGCGGTCGGCGCGCCCTTCATCCAGATCACGAGCGCAAAACGGGCGGAACCCTCGACCGGCAGGCTGCGATGCGGGGTGAAGCGATCCAGGAACAGGACGGAACCCGCGGGGCAATCCGGGCGGATGCGCGGCATGCCGGCCAGGGAGTCTTCCGCGATCGAGAAGGCCCGGTCCTCCCGATGCGGCAAGGGCGCGTTGCGCCGGCCCGGGACAAGCTCCAGCCCGCCTTCCCCGGGCCCGGTGTCCTTCAGCGGTATCCAGGCGGTGATCCGCACGCCGCCGCAACGCGTGCCATCGTCGCGCGCCACGTCGGAATGCCAATCGTGCAGATGTTCGGGAAAGGCGCGGATGCCGGCCCGCACCCGCACCACCCGGCCATCCAGCGGCCTCCCGGCAAGTCGCGCGGCGGCTAGTGCCAGTTCGGGCGCATCGGCGACCGCTCGCAGGCGCGGCCCGCGATGGGCATCGGTGCAGATCGCGATCCGCAGCAGATTGGCCAGGCTGCGATCCTCCTGCCAGATACGGTCGAGCCGGGTGGCAAGCGGTTCCTCCGGGCAGCTCTTGCCGAACGGCAGGTAGAGCGCCCGCGCCATCCGGTCGACATGTTCGGCAATGTCGGTCTCCGCCTCGCGGATCAGGGGGGGTCGAACAGGGGCACCACCGCATAGCCATCGCGTTCGAACAGCGCCTTGCTCATGATGCGGGTTCCCTCTTTTCGATCCGTTCGAGCGGCACGATCACCGGGGCGCTTCCCGCCGCCTGGACAAGGGCCCTGATGCCATAGACCGCATCCAGCCGTTCGGGCGTGAGGACGTGGGCAGGCGCGCCGTCCGCCACCAGCCTTCCCTTGTCGATCAGCAGCAGCCTGTCGCAATGGCGGGCCGCCATGGTCAGGTCGTGCAGCACGGCGATCACCAGCGCGCCGTGGGCCGCTTCGCGCGCGAGCATTTCCATCACGTCGATCTGATGGCCGGGATCGAGCGAGGCGAGCGGTTCGTCCGCCACCAGGCCGGGCGCCCCGACGGCCAGCGCCCGGGCCAGCATCACCCGTGCCCGCTCCCCGCCCGACAGCTCGATTGCGGAGCGGCGGCGCAGCTCCAGCACGTCGGCGCGCAGCATCGCCTGTTCCACGATGGCCATGTCCCGCGCGGTGATGCGCGAGAGCGGGCCGAGATGGGGAAGGCGGCCCAGCGCCACCAGCCGTTCCACCGAGAGCGGCCAGTGCAGGGTCTGGCCCTGCGGCAGATAGGCGAGCTTCGCGGCGATGTCGCGCCGGGCGATCCGTTCGATCGGCTGGCCGTCGATCAGGATCGCGCCGCCCGCCAGGGGCGTGAGGCCCAGCATCGCGCGCACCAGCGTGGATTTCCCGGCACCGTTGGGGCCGATGATCCCGATCATCTGGCCCGGATCGAGCCTCGCGCTCGCGCCCTTGACCACGCCGCGCCCGCCCAGCGCCACATCCACCGCGTCCAGGGTGATCGTCACCATAGCCGCCGCTCCCGCATCAGGTGGAGGAGGAAGACCGGAACCCCCAGGAAGGCCGTGACGACGCCCAGCTTCAGCTCGTTCACGGAAGGAATGATGCGCACGGCGATATCGGCCAGCGTCAGCAGCACGGCGCCTGCCAGCATGGAAGGCAGCAGCAGGGCGGAGGGGCTGCGGTCGGTGAAGGGGCGTATCAGATGGGGCACGATCAGGCCGACGAAGCCGATCGCGCCCGATACGGCCACTGCGCCGCCCACCCCGATGGCGACGCCGAAGAGGATGCGAAGCCGCGATCTGCCCAGGTCGATGCCCAGCGATCTGGCGCCGTCTTCTCCCAGGCTCAATGCGTCGAGCGTATGGCCGCCGGTGAGCAGCAAGGCGCAACCCACGGCGATGCAGGGCAAGGCGATCCAGATATGCTCGACCGACCTGTTCTCGATCGAACCGAGCAGCCAGGTCATGATTTCCATGGCGGCGAAGGGGTTGGCGGAAAGGTTCAGGGCGAGGCTGATGCCCGCGCCGGCCAGGGTGGACACTGCGATTCCCGCAAGGATCAAGGTGAGCGGGCTTTCCGATCGTCCGGCAAGGCCGAACAGCAGGCCCAGCGCCACCAGCCCGGCGATGATCGACAGGATCGGCAATATGGCGACATGCCATTCGGCCAGCCCGAAATAGAGCGCCATGACCGCGCCCAGCGCCGCTGCATTCGATGCGCCCAGCACGGATGGCTCGGCCAGCGGATTGCGCAGATAGCCCTGCAGGACCGCGCCGGCGAGGCCCAGCATCGCTCCGACCAGAATGCCGATCGCCATGCGGGGCAGGCGCAGGTCGATGACTATCGCTTCCGCTATCCGGTCCCCCTGCCCGGCAAGGGCGCCGAGGATGCAGCCGGGCGACAGCCCCACCGGCCCCAGTGCCAGCGACGAGCAGGCGGCGACGGCCAGCAGGACAAGCAGCAGGGGCACTAGCAGCGGGTGCCGCGCATCAGGGAGTGGAGTGCTGTTCACGATAACCTCGCAATGGATCGGTTGCCCCGTCACGCTTGTGTCCCGGGGTCGTGCTGTTAAGGATCGCGGCCCGATGCCACGGATGAAATCCTTGCTGTCTGCCCGCGCCGCGCTGGCCTTGGCCGTTCTCGCCTGCGGCGCGTTGCTGCTCGCGGCCCTTGCGCGCGGCGCAGGCGGCTCCGGCGGGGAAAGCAGCGGCCCGCGCCGTATCGTTTCGCTCAACCTCTGCTCGGACCAATATCTTCTGGCGGTGGCGGATCGCGGGCAGATCGCGGGTCTCACCCACAATGCGGCAAATCCCGAAATCTCGGCCGCGGCCGGGCAGGTGCGCGGATTGCGAGTGCTCGACCAGTCGGCGGAGGAGATCCTCGCGATCGAGCCGGACCTGCTGGTGGGCATGCCCGCGCGCCGCAGCGCGGTGATGGCGGTGCTGAAGGGCCGAAACTACAGAACGCTCGACATGAAAAGCGCGGAAGATTTCCCGGACATTGCGCGGCAGGTCCGTCTGGTTGCCGGGGCCACCGGCCACCAGGCCCGGGGCGAGGCGCTGGTCGCGCGGATGGAAAGGGAGCTGGCCGCCTTGCCGCGGCCGGGTCAAGGCCGGGTGGCGGCCTATTACCAACGGCGCGGTTTCCTGACGGGAACCGGCACGCTGGTGGATGATCTGATGCGGCGCGCGGGCCTGGTCAATCTGGCCGGCAAGCTCGGCAAACCGGCGCTTTCCCGAATGTCGCTGGAGGAGATGGTGGCCGCGCGGCCCGATTTCATCATCGTGGAGAGCGCGACCGATCGGGTGACAGACCAGGGCACGGAAATGCTGCATCATCCCGCTTTGCGCGACATTCCGCGCCTTCGCCTGCCGCAGGCGTGGACGGTGTGCGGCGGCCCCGCCTATGTGCAGGCCGCGCGCAGCCTTGCGGAGCAGATCGAGACATCCTGAGGCGGCTTCGGCCAAGATCAGAACTCGATCCCGGCCTGCGCCTTGATGCCCGCGCGGAAGGGATGCTTCACCAGCGTCATCTCGGTCACGAGATCGGCCGCCTCGATCAGCGCTTCGGGCGCGTTGCGGCCGGTGATGATGACATGCTTCATCCCGGGGCGCGATCTCACCGCTTCCAGCACTTCGTCCAGCGGCAGGTAGTCATAGCGCAGCACGATATTCAGTTCATCCGCCAGCACCATGTCGTAGGACGGATCGGCGATCATCCGCTTCACTTCCTCCCACGCAGCTTGCGCCACCGCGATGTCGCGCGCGCGATCCTGCGTGTCCCAGGTGAAGCCCTCGCCCATCGGTTTGAACTCGACATTGTTGGGAAAGGCGTCGAACACCACCTTCTCGCCCGTGCTCATCGCCCCCTTCACGAACTGAACTACGCCCACCTTCCGGCCGTGGCCGATGGCCCGCAGCACCATGCCGAGCGCGGCGGTGGTCTTACCCTTGCCCTTGCCGGTGTGGACGATCAGCAGGCCTTTCTCGACTGTCTTGTTCGCCATGATCTTCTCATGGGCGGCCTGCTTCTTCTTCATCTTCGCATTGTGCTGCTCGTCGGTCCGTTCGGCCATCATCGCTCCTCCATGATCTGCGCCAGCAGCAACGCGGCGCTGTTCGACTTCGGTTTCCACAGTTCGCGTTCCAGCGCCTCGGCCAGCCGCGCGGCGGTTTCGCGCAAGGCCGCCGGATTGGCCTGCGCCATGAAGGCGCGCACCTCCTCGTCCTCGATGAAGGCGGCATGGACAGCGTCGAAATGGTGGTCCTTCACCGCGTGGGTGGTGGCCGCGAAGGCGAAAAGATAATCGACACTGGCGGCAATCTCGAACGCGCCCTTGTATCCGTGCCGCATCACCCCCGCGATCCATTTGGGGTTGGTGAGGCGGGCGCGGACGACCCGGCCGATCTCGTCGTCCAGCTTGCGGACGACCGGCTTCTCCGGCCTGCTGTGATCATTGTGGTAGGATAGCGGAGCCTTGCCGGAGAGATGCTCCACGGCAGCCGCGATACCGCCCTCGAACTGATAGTAGTCGTCGCTGTCGAGCAGGTCGTGCTCGCGATTGTCCTGGTTCTGGACCACGGCGTCGGCGCGGGCGAGGCGCGCGGTGAAGAGCGCGCGTTCCTCATCCCCTTCCGTGCCGCCGCCATAGGCGTAGCTGCCCCAGTCGAGATAGACCTCGGCCAGGTCCGCGCGGCTGTGCCAGAGGCGCTCGTCGATCATGGCCTGCAGCCCCGCTCCATAGGCGCCGGGCTTCGATCCGAACACACGCGCCCCGGCGCGGCGGCGCGCCACGTCGGCATTCTCTCCTGCCTCGACCAGTTCCTCGACCTCGGCGCGGTGCCGGGCGGCCGCCGGATTGTCCTCCGCCGGTTCGTCCAGCGCCATCACGGCCCGCGCGGCGCTGTCGATCAGGTCCATCTGTTCGGGAAAGGCGTCGCGGAAGAAGCCGGATACCCGGAAGATCACGTCCACGCGCGGGCGGCCGAGTTCGGCCAGCGGCATGATCTCGAAGCCGGTGACGCGGCCGGACGTCCATTCCCAGCGCGGGCGCACGCCCATCAGCGCCAGCGCCTGCGCGATGTCGTCCCCGCCGGTGCGCATATTGGCCGTGCCCCAGGCGGACAGCGCCATGGCTTTCGGATATTCGCCTTCGCGCTGGAGATAGTCCTCCACCAGCATCTGCGCAGAGCGGAAGCCCAGATCCCAGGCCACGGCGGTGGGGACGGAACGCGTGTCCACCGAATAGAAATTGCGCCCGGTCGGCAGCACGTCAGGCCGCCCGCGCGTGGGAGCGCCGGATGGCCCCGGCATTACGAAGCGCCCGTCGAGGCCGGCCAGCAGCGCGGCTTGCTCGGCCGGGCCGCAGGCGTCGACACGCGGGGCGAGTTCGCCGGCGATGGCCTGAAGGACCGCGGCGGAGCGCGGCCCGACAAGCGCTTCCGCTTCCGGCGAGTGGCGCTCGACCAGTCTGGCGGCCAGCAATTCCAGCCGCTCCACCGTATCGCCATGGGTGCGCCATGAATCGGCCGCGACCTCTTCCAGCATCGCCGGGCGCGGACCATCCCAAGGGTCGCCCAGGCGGCAGTCGAGCGGATCGAAATCGAGGGCGAGATCGCCGGCCAATGCGCGGAGCAGCGAGGCCTCGCCGGGTCGATCGTAACCGCGCGGCACGCGGGCGAGCGCCACGATCAGGTCGCGCCGCAGCCGTCCTTCGGGCGAACGGGTGAAGACATGCAATCCATCGCGGATCTGCATTTCCTTCAGCTCGCACAGGTAATTGTCGATCGCCGCCAAAGCATCATCGCCATCGCCTTGTGCGCCCGCGTCCCGGTCCAGCCCCTGCGATCGCGCCAGATCGAGGATCTCGCGGCGCAGATGCTCCAGCCGCCTCGGGTCCATCCCGGCGGCGAGGTAATATTCGTCCACCAGCGCTTCGAGCTGCTTGAGCGGACCGTAGCTTTCGGCGCGGGTCAGCGGCGGGGTCAGGTGATCGATGATGCAGGCGCCGATGCGGCGCTTGGCCTGGGTCCCTTCGCCCGGATCGTTGACGATGAAGGGGTAGAGCTGCGGAACCGGCCCCGCGCAGATCTCGGGAAAGCATTCGCGCGAGAGGGAAACCGCCTTGCCCGGCAGCCATTCGAGATTGCCGTGCTTGCCGACATGGACCACCGCATGCGCGCCGAAAGCCCGGTTGAGCCAGATATGGAAGGCCAGGTAGCCATGCGGCGGCGGCAGGGCCGGGTCGTGATAACTTTCCTTGGGATCGATGTTGTAGCCTCGCGCGGGCTGGACCGCGACGGCGAGCTTGCCGAAGCGATGAACGGCAAGGCGGAAAGCACCATCGCGCGCGAAGGGATCGTCTTCGGGCTGGCCCCAGCGTCCGAGCATCGCGGAACGGGCGGCTGCGGGGATTTCGGCGAAGGCGGCGTGATATTCCCTCAGGGGCAGTAAAGCCTCTCCTCCCTGGGGCCGGTCCAGCGAGGACAGATCGTTCGTAACTCCGCTGGTCATGATCCGCATCAGCGCCGGGCCATCCTGCGGCGCATTGCCCACGTCATAGCCTGCCTCCCGCAGCGCCGTGATGATCGCAGCGGCGCTGGCGGGCGTATCCAGCCCCACGCCATTGCCGATCCGCCCGTCGCGATTGGGATAATTGGCCAGCACCAGCGCGATCCGGCGTTGGGAGGCAGGTGTGCGGCGCAGCCGCGCCCAGTTCGCGGCGAGGTCGGCAACGAAGGCGAGGCGATCCGCCAGGACGCGCGGCACCACGATGCCGCATTCGGTGAGGGGGTCGAACCGCTCGGCGGCCTTGAAGGCAACCGCGCGCGTGAACAGGCGGCCATCCACTTCCGGCAGGGCGATGTTCATGGCGAGATCGCGCGCGCCAAGGCCGCGCGGGCTCTGGCTCCATGCGCTTTCCTCGATCCCGGCGAAGACGGTCTGCAGGATCGGGCAGTCCGCCTGCTCCAGCACGGAAGGGATGCGCGCCTCGCCGGAGGACGATGCGGCGAAGGAGGTGGCGTTGACGATGATATCCGGCCCGATTTCGCGCAGCGAACTGCCCAGCCAGTCGATCGCGAAGGGTTCCCGCAAGGCGCGGACATGGACGGCCGCCACGTTGAATCCCCGCGCTTGCAGTGCCGTCATCATGGCATCCACCGCGTCCAGCGTGCCGGCGACCAGCAATGCGCGGTAGAATACCAGCAGGGCGACAGGCTGCCGGGGCCGCCAGCCGGCACGGATATCGGCCAGGGTGGGCCGTTCCCTGCCGGGCAGATACAGCCCGGCGTCGGCAACCGGCAGGGGATCGTCCGCCCGCCCGCAATCCCGCCCGATCAGGCTGGCGGCGGTGCGCAGGAAGCTGACCGCGTTGGGCACGCCGCCCTGCCTGACATAATCCCGCAGGCGGGCGAGAATATCCGTGGGCAGGGTGGAAGCGCGGGCGAGGGCCGGGTCTTCCTCCCGCCCGTTCTCCAGCGCGGCGAAGGCGATCCCCCGTTCCCGCGCGGTCGCGGCGATCTCGTCTATCCCGTAAGGCCAGTAGGATTTTCCCCCCAGCAGCACCACGCAGACGAACTTCGCGTGCGTAATCACCTTCTCGACGTAGAGATCGACCGAATAGGGGTGGCGGAGGTGGAGGAGATTGGCGAGGCGGACGCTTGGTGCGCCATCGCCCATCTGCGCCGCGGCGCGCGCGAAACAGGCAAGCTCGCTGTCGGCCACGGTCAGGATCACGATCTCGCCCGGCGACTGGGCGAGATCCACCGCCTCGTCCCCGTTGGATATCGTTCCCGGCGTAGCCGACAGCAGGTGCATGTCAGCCCAGCATTTCCGCCAGCCCCGTTTCGATCGCCCCGCGGTCCAGCCCTTTCTGGCCGATGACGACGAGCTGCGTGCGGCGCGGCTCTTGCGCGCTCCACGCCCGGTCGAAATGATGCTGGATGCGCGGCCCTACCCCTTGCAGGACGAGGCGGCCGGGCTTGCCCGACAGCGCGACCATGCCCTTCACCCGCAGGATGTCGTGAGAGGCGATCAACTCGCCCAGCCGCCCGAGCAAGGCGTCGAGTTCGCCCACTTCCCCGCCGCGCACCACGAAGCTGTCGAAATCGTCATGATCGTGATCGTCGTCTTCCGCGTCATGGTGGGAAGGGCGGGCTTCCAGATCGTCTTCCGCCCCGGCGAGCAGGCCCAGCAGCGCGGCGGGATCGATCGCGCCATGATCGGCCCGGACCAGCTTCACGCCCTCGCGGGTTTCCTTCGCCAGATCGGCTTCGAGCCGGGCCAGCGTGCCCTCGTCCACCAGATCGGTCTTGTTGAGGATGACCATGTCGGCGCAGGCAAGCTGGTCCTCGAACAGTTCCTCCAGCGGGCTGTCATGATCGAGATTGGGATCGGCCGCCCGCGCCGCCGCCAGCGCCGCCTCGTCGGCCGCAAAGCGTCCGGCGGCCACGGCATCGGCGTCGATCAGCGCGACCACCCCATCCACCGTGGCGCGGGTGCGGATGTCGGGCCACTGGAACGCCTTCACCAGCGGCTTGGGCAGCGCGAGGCCCGATGTCTCGATGATGATGTGCTCGGGCGGGTTCGGCCGGTCGAGCAGCTTCTGCATGGTCGGCAGGAAATCGTCCGCCACGGTGCAGCAGATGCAGCCATTGGCCAGTTCCACGATGTCCCCTTCCGGGCAGGCTTCGTCGTTGCAGCCTTTCACCAGCTCGCCGTCCACCCCGACATCGCCGAACTCGTTGATGACCAGCGCCAGCCTGCGCCCTTTGGCATTGCGCAGCAGGTGGCGGATCAGCGTGGTCTTGCCCGCGCCGAGGAAGCCGGTGATGACGGTTGCCGGGACTTTGCTCATGCCTCTTCTCCTTTGTGTGAGGGATGGGATGCGTGGTCCCGCAGGGCCTGCCAGGGGATCACGAAACGCTCCAATTCATGCGCGCCGTGATGGCCGGACACGCGATAATGCCGCGCGAGGCCCGGCGGCGAGAGCACGTCATGCGGCGGTCCGTCCGCCACCAGCCGCCCTTCGTGCAGCATAATGAGCCGGTCGCAGAAGCGGGAGGCGAGCGCGAGATCGTGCAGCACCGCGATCACCAGCGCGCCACGCTCTGCCTCTTCGCGCAGCAGGCCCATGATCCGCAGCGCATGGCGCGGATCGAGCGCGCCGACCGGCTCGTCCGCGATCAGGATCGGCGCTTCGACCGCCAGCGCGCGAGCCAGCAGCACGCGGGCGCGTTCGCCGCCGGAGAGCGATTGCACGTCCCGGTCCGCCATGGAGGTCAGGTCCGCCCGGGCAAGCGCGCGCTCGATCGCCGCTTCATCCGCCGGGGAGAGGGTACCGAAACGGCCGAGATAAGGCCCTCGGCCCAGCGCCACGGTCGCACGCGCGGCAAGCGGCCAATGCACCGCGTCGCCCTGCGGCAGATAGGCGATCAGCCGCGCGGCATCGCGGCGGGCCATGGCGGAGAGCGGCACGCCGTCCACCGCGACTATCCCTGCGCTTGGCGGCAGCAGGCCCGCGATGGCCCGCCCCAGGGTCGATTTTCCCGCGCCATTGGGGCCGACCAGCCCCAGCAGCGTGCCGCCATCGGCCGTGAAGCCGATGTCCCGCAGCACCGGACGGCGCCCGATCGGAACCGAGAGATGGTCGAGCGAAAGGCGGGTCATGCCAATTGCCGCCGCAGATGGAGGACGAGATAGAGGAAGAACGGCGTGCCGAGCAGCGAGGTCAGTACGCCGAGCTGGAGTTCGGGGCCGACCGCGATCAGCCGCACGACGATATCCGCCGCCAGCACCAGCGCGCCGCCGCCGATGATGCTGGGCAGGACGATCCGGCTGGGCACCTGGCCCACCAGCGGGCGGATCAGATGCGGCATCATCAGCCCCACGAAGCCGACCGAGCCGGTCACCGCCACGCCCGCGCCCACGGCCAGGCTGGTGCCGGTGATCGCCATCGCCCGCAGCCTTGGCGTATTGAGGCCGAGGCTGCGCGCCGCATCCTCGCCCAGCGCCAGCAGGTCGAGCGAAGGCGCGGCGGCGAGCAGGATGACAAGGCCGATCAGGATGAACGGAGCGGCCAGCCGCACTTCGGCGAAAGTGCGGTCCTTCACCGATCCCAGCAGCCACATCGCGATCTCGCTGACTGCCCAGGGATTGGTGGAAAGGTTCATCGCCAGCGAAGTGAGCGCGATCGATATGCCACTGATCCCCGAGCCGACGAGGATCAGCGTCAGCGTGCTGCCGCTGTCCTTCGCCACATAGAGCAGGATCACGGTGGCGAGCCCGGCGCCGATCATCGCGCAGGCCGGCAGCCACAGCGGCACGATGCCGGCGAGGCCGAAATAGATCGCGATCACCGCGCCGAGGCTCGCCGCGCCGGAAATGCCGAGCGTGGTCGGCTCGGCCAGCGGATTGTGCAGCAGCCCCTGCAGCACCGCGCCCGCGCCGCCCAGCGAGGCGCCCAGCAGCACGGCGAGCAGCATGCGGGGCATACGCAGTTCCTGCACGATGATCCCGCTCGCCGGATCGGCCAGCCCGAAAGCGGCCTTGACGAGGCGCGGCAGCGGGATGGGGACATAGCCGATCGTCAGTGAGCCAAGCATCAGCAGGACGAGAACAAGCGAGAGGATACCGCACAAGGCGGCGGTTCCGATGCGGGGAACGGCTGATCCGGGGCCCTGGGTCATTTGCGGTTCTTTCCGGGAAGCCGGCGGCGTTCGGCGGCGAGCTGTTCCACCGCCTCCACCAGCAGCGGGCTGCCGCAGTTCCAGTATTTGCCGTGGACGTTGAGCACCGGCCGCGTGCGCGCCTTGCCCCAGAGCACCGGATTGCGGCGCAGGGTCGCCGACGCGCGCGTGCTGGTGTCGAAATAGCTTACGGCGAACATGTCGGGCGGATCGAGCACCACGCGTTCGACCGGCACGCCTTCCCACAGCGGCGGTCCCCATTCGCGCTGGAGATTGCGGAACCCGGCCGCGGTGAGCGAAATATCGACGAAGGTGCCCGCCCCGGCCCCGCCGCCGTCGGGGCGGTAATAGATCACGGTCGGCCAGTCGGAGCGGGGCGCGGCCGCGCGCGCGCGGGTAAGCCGGGCGCGCATGTCGGCGATCACCGCTTCGCCACGGGGCCGTTGGCCGAGCGCCTGGGCGATCTCGCGCGTCATCTGCTCGACCTCTGCCCATTCATTGGCGAGCGGAACCTGCACCACCTTCACGCCAAAGCGGGCAAGGGCTTCGGCGCTGCGCTGGTCCATCGCATCGCTGACCAGCAGCAGCTTCGCGCCGGAGGCGATGATCTCCTCGGCCGCTCCGCGATTGGCGGGAAAGCCGCGCGCTCGCCCGGCATAGAAGGAAAGCGGGCCGGTGGCCTGGGCGGACACGGACGCGATCTGCGCCCGGTCGCCCAGCATCAGCAGCATCTGGTCGGCGCACAGGCCGAAGGACGCAGCACGGGGCAGCGGGCGCGCGGCCGAGGCGGGCACGGCGGCGAAAGCCGCCGCCGTCATGAAGGCCAGCGCCCGGCGCATCACCGGAAGCCCTTGCCCAACGTATCGCGCCCGTCGGGATCGTGCCCGGCATAGGTCTTCAAGGTGTGGTGCCACAGCGCGAGGCGGCTCCAGTCGGGCGTATCGGCCAGCCCGTCCTCATCGGTCAGGAACGGGTTGGGGAAATAGATGCTGAGGGTGGATTCCCCCTTGCCGTTCTCCACCCGCAGCGACCAGGTGACGGGATCGCCATGCTTGTCCATTCCGCGCACCAGCTCGCATTTGCCGGGGCGGCGGTGGGCCACGATTTCCGGCTCCGCCCTGGATTCCCCGATGCAGAGGTGGAAATGGCCGCCCCGGCCCCAATGGACCGTGAAATAGCCGTCGCCGACATTGATGGATTTCGGCGGTCCCGGGCAACGCAGCTCATAGGCTCCGCCCTGGATCATCGGGCCGAAGGTCAGTTCGGCCCAGTGGTTTTCGAACAGGTCGCGGAACAGGGTTTCGAGGAAATCCTCGTCCAGCGGGAGCGCCCAGATTTCGGTCTTCAGCCTGCCGTCCTCGTGCCGTTCCTCGATCTTCGCGATCTTGGCCATCATGTTTCTCCTTGGAAAAAACAGGGCGGCGCCAGTTTCAGCGCCGCCCTGCCGAAGACATTCAGAAGCTCTGCCGGATTCCTGCGTAGAAACTCAGCCCCGCCGTGCCGTAACCGGCTTCGGTTTGGTATTTTTCATCGAGGAGATTTTCGATGCGGCCCGTAAGTTCGGTTTTCTCGAAAAGATTCAACCGCCCGGCGAGCGTTATCACGACAGGATTGTCCAGCTTCACTATCTGCGAAGGGAATGTGCTGAAGTCGGTGTCGAGCGTGTCGCTCCAATAGCTGGCCGTGAGGTTCAGATTGGCGCGCTCGTTGAGGAAGGTGTAATTCATATTGCCCGAGATGTAGTGCCGGGGGCGATTTTGCAGCCGTTCACCTGTCGCGGCCCTCACCTGGTTGTTGGTGTAGGCCACCCGAACGCTGAGCGCTTCGTTCGGATTCCAGGCGAGCGAGGCTTCGACGCCCTTCGATCGCGTCCTTCCTGGAACGTTGAAATAATTGGGTTCCGGGTCGCCGAAGCCGATGAAGTTGATCTTGTTCCTGGTGTCGATCTGGAAATAGACGACTTCGAGCTGCAGCGTATCGTCGGCGAGCTTCTGCTCGATGCCGAGATCCCAGCTCTTGCTGGTCTCGGGTTTGAGGTTGATGTTGCCGAACAGCGGATCGCCGCAGCAGCGGCCATATAGCTCGAACAGGCTGGGCGCCCTGAAACCTGTCGAATAGCTGCCCTTCAGCTTCGTTCCGGTGGCGGCGATATTGTAGGCAGCCGTGCCGCGATAGGTATCGAATGTCCCGAATGTCTCATGGTCGTCGATGCGAACACCCGCCGACAGATACAGCGATTCGAACAGGCCCAGCTGATAAAGCGCGTAGAACCCGTTGTTCCTCACGGAAATGCGATCGGAAACCGCGTCGCTCCGCATGCGATCGTTCTTGGTTTCAGCGCCGAAGACGAGCACGTTGTCGGCGTCGATGGCATAGGAGCCCTGGAAGTCGAACTTGGTTCGGTCGCCGTAGTAGAAATAGGAATCGGCCCCGTTATCGAAGCCTTCCCGCTCGTTACGGGCATAGGAAGCACCGAACTCGCCCCGCAGCGCCCCATCCAGCAGGCTGAAGCCGGTGGAAAGACGCCCCGAATATTGGAGGAAGTCATCGCCGACGTCGGGGTCGTCGCAGTATGGGCCGCCGCAGGCGTCATAATTCAACGTGCCTTCGGCGTAGCGATAGACCGCCTTTGCATACCAATCGTCCGAAAATTGATAGTCGAAACGGCCGCTGCTGGAGAAATTCTTGTATTTTTCGCCTTCGGAATTGCCGGGAAGGTTTTCGTCGGCGGCGGAGAAGCCGTCGGTGTGCAGATATTGCAAGTCGACCGAGTAACCGAAGCGATCATTCGCCAGGCCGCCCCGGATCTGACCGCCCAGCAGATAGGTGCCGTAGCTGCCGCCTTCGCCGAATATCGAACCTGTCAGGGGGCCTGAGCCGCGCTTCGAGACGATATTGATGACGCCCCCGATCGCTTCGCTGCCGTACAGCACGCTCTGAGAGCCGCGCAGCACTTCGATGCGTTCGATGTTGGTGGCGAGAAGCTGGGAGAAATCGAAGGCCGTCTGGCTGCGGCTGGGATCGGAAACCTCGACGCCATCGATCAGGACGAATGTGCCTTCAGGATTCTGGCCGCGCAATTTCAGGCTGGAATCGGTTCCGCGCGCACCGAACTGGGCAACGGAAAGGCCGGGCGTCGTTTGCAAGGCGTCCAGCACGAAACGAGTCTGCCGGTTTTCAAGCTCCTTCGCGGTGATCACCGTGATGGAGGAACCGATCTTGCCGATGTCCGTCGGAACACGGGTCGCGGTGACCACTATGTCGCTGCCATCCGGTTCGGCATTGCCGGCGGAGGCGGCGCTGTCTGTGGCCGTGTCCGCCAGCGCGGGCGTGGCGGTCGCCATGGCCGACAATGAGACGAGATAGATTATTTTCTTCATGGGTTAACCCCCCTGGCGCCAGAGCAACTGGCGGCGGGGGCGAACCGGCGCGTTCGCGATCAGGCCGGTGCGGGCACCAGCCAGGCGAACGAACGGCCGGCCAGCGCAGGCGGGCGGGCGCATATCGCCCACGCAGCGCATGACCGTGCGGCCCCAGCCGCATTGGTTCGTCGCTCAGACGGAGGTTTACCGTGCCATGGCCATCCCCTGGACCGCGGCAAGAGCGACCATGCGCCGGCAGGTCTCCTGGCTCGCGGGTCATAGCTTGATGCACGGCCTTCCCAAGCCCGCATGTTTCAGCAACCGGCCCAGTGGCTGTTTCCCCGCCCCTTATCGTTGGGGGGAAACGATGTGCATCGCGCTCGCCGCTTACAGTTGCAGGGACAGCCTCGGATTCGGATCGGCCGAAAAGCCTTTCCTCACCGCGTTCCCGAATTAAGCCCTCTCGGGCACCGGCGCGATCATGAAAGCGGGCAAGCCCGCCTTCGCAGGCGCACATAAGCCAAATTCAAAAGGAAGCCAATCCTTCATTGCAATGCATCCATCTCTCGCCAGCGCTGGACGATTTCAGACGCATCCGGCCGGCTTCGCCGCGCCTGCTCAACAGGCGGGCCAGTGCTGTCAGGGGCTATCGGGGCCGGTGGCGCGGATGTTGAAGTCGGAAACTATTTTCCAATCCGCCGTTCCAATTTTCTGCCAGACGGTCTGGTTCTTCCCGACGATCGTGGCCGGTTGGCCGTTGGCCTGGGTGTAGGTGTTGGCGAAATCGCCGGTTGTGACCGCAAGGTCGCCACTTTCGGAAATCCATGCCTGGCTTGAGGTCATGTCATAAGCGAATGCGCTATCGTTCAGCATGATTTTGAAGGCCTTGCCTATCGCGTCAAGGCCGACCAGCGGGTCGGAGCCTGGCACGACCAGCGTCGCATCCGGCGCATACCGGCTGATCGCCTCGTCCACGTTCCGCGCGCTCATGGCGGCAAGTTGCTCCTGCTCGGCCTGGCGGACCGCGCTCAGAGTCACGCTGGGGCTGTTCGCACCCGCCCCGGCTTCGTCGGCCTTTTTGTCCGAGCAGGAACCGAGCAGCACCAGCAATGCGACGAGGAAAATAGAGGCACGAGTCATGACAAACCTCTGAAAGCTGTCGCCAGCTTACCACAGGAATGCGACCGATGCAGCCATCTGTGCCGGGCGAGCGAATCCCGGGCTGGCCGCCAATCTTCCAGCCCCGATCTTCCGGCGCTGCCAGTGTAACCGAATTGTCACGGCTCTTTCATCAACCCATCACATGCTTGCTGCAGGGGCGCCCTCGAAGACGCGTAAAATCGCCAAACGAGGGAAATCGACATGACCTATTCGCGTGCCTGCCGCCGCCGCATTCTGCTTGCCGCCGCACTTGCCGGCGGCTCCATGCTGGCGACCCCAGCCCTGGCCGGAGAAGTCGCCGGTTCGGTCATGGATTCGTCCGGCACCATGGCGCTCAATTCCGCGCAATTGCGGATCGTCGAACTCAACCGCGTGACGGTCGCCGCTCGCGACGGCAGCTTTCGCTTCGTGGATGTTCCAGCCGGCAGCTATACGCTGGAAGCGCAGTATATCAGCGCGGACACGGTGCAGCAGACGATCGAGGTGCCGGTCAGTGGCGTAGTCACCGCGAATCTCGCGCTGGGCGGCGAAACCGCCAGCCAGATCCTGGTGCTGGGCCAGCAAGCCAACCTCGCCAGTTCCCTCTCGCGCCAGCGCTCGGCCGATGGCGTCGAAAGCGTGCTGACGCGCGATGGCGTAGGCCAGTTTCCCGATCAGAACGTGGCCGAATCGCTGCGCCGCCTGCCTGGCCTCAATATCCTCAACGACCAGGGCGAAGGCCGCTTCGTTTCGGTTCGCGGCCTCGACCCGGAACTCAACGCGGCTTCGATCAACGGCACGCGCATTCCCGCACCGGAAAGCGATGTCCGGTCCGTGGCGCTCGACGTGATCCCGGCCGAGTTGATCGAATCGATCGAGGTCAAGAAATCGCTGACCCCGGATATGGATGGAGACACCATCGGCGCGTCGATCGAGATCAACACCACCAGCGCTTTCGATCGCAAGAAGGATCTGCTCTCGATCAAGCTCGAAGGCAGCTACAATGATTATTCCGAAGAGCTGACCCCCAAGGGCAGCCTGGATTTCTCGAAGAAGCTGAGCGACAATTTCGGCATTGCGGGCGGCTTCAGCTACTACAAGCGCAAGTTCGAAAGCGACAATATCGAGGCGGCGGACTGGGACGAGGTGGACGGCGCGGTCTTCGCCCGCGAGTTGCAGTATCGCGATTACGACGTGGCGCGCGAGCGCATCGGCGGCTCGCTGAGCTTCGACTGGCGCCCTTCCGACACCACCAAGCTCTATGCCCGCGGCCTTTACAGCCAGTTCGAGGATCAGGAATTCCGCGGCGACGTGATCTTCATCCTGGACGAGGACGAGATCGATCCGCGAGCGGGCAACGCCACTTCCGCATCCTTCGTGGATGAGGACGGCCGGATCGAAGTCCGCCGCCGGATGAAGGATCGCTTCGAACGCCAGCGGATCAAATCGGTGACCGTTGGCGGCGAAACCGAGGCAGGCCCCTGGAAGGCGACCTATTCCGGCTCGTGGTCGGAATCGAGCGAACGCGAGAACGGATCGATCGACCCGACCCGTTTTCGCGCCCGGTTCAATGACGATGGCGTCGGCCTCGATTTCGATTATTCGAACTCTCGCAAGCCGCTCTATTCCATCACCAGCGGCGCGGACCTGTTCCTCGATCCGTCGGAATACGGCTTCAACGAGCTGGAACGCACCACGCTTTCCAACTCGAAGGACCGCGAATATGTAGCGAAGGGCGACCTTTCGCGCGAATTCGCCACCGCGGGCGGCAGCTTCACCATTCAGGCGGGCGGCAAGGCTCGCTGGCGCAAGAAGTCATACGATCTCCAGGCGGACGTATATGACGATTACGACGGGGATTATTCCCTGGCCGACGTGCTGGGCAAGCAGACCTATCGTATCACGGATATTCTGCCGTTGCCGAGCCATCATGCCCCGACCGACTTCTTCTATGCCAATCAGGGCAATTTCGTCCTCAATCCGATCGACACCGCGATCAATTCGAATTCTTCCGACTATGCGGTGAAGGAAGACATCGTCGCGGGCTATCTGCTTGGCCGCTGGGACAGCGCGCAGTTGCGGATAATCGGCGGTGTCCGGATGGAGCGCACCAAGAACGACATCCGCGCGAAACTGACCCAATTCGTCGAGGAAGGCGAGGAATATGAAGGCGTGGAGCTGGATGAGGATACGGTGTTCGTATCGCCCAATCGCTTCACCCGTTCCTATACCGACTGGCTGCCAAGCCTGACCCTGCGTTATGAGCCGCAGCGCAATCTGGTTCTGCGCGCGGCGGGATACAAGAGCCTCGTCCGCCCCAAGCTTTCCAACCTCGCTCCGCGTTTCGAGCTGGACGAGGATCTCGAAGCGGTGGTCGGCAATCCGAACCTCAAGCCTTACAGTGCCTGGAACTTCGACGCATCGGTGGAATGGTATTTCGGCCAGAATTCGGCGCTGACCGGCGGGTTCTTCTGGAAGTCGATCAAGGATTTCGTGGTCGAGCAGCACATCTCGGAGCCGGGGACGATCTACGGCGTCGATTATGAGGAGCTGACCACCTACATCAATGGCGACAAGGCCAAGATCAAGGGCTTCGAACTGTCCTACAATCAGGTCTTCAGCTTCCTGCCCGCGCCGCTGGATGGGCTGCTGTTCAATGCCAACTACACCTATACCGACGCCAAGGGCACGGTGCTGAACGATGGCGACGTCACCGATCCGCGGCGGATTCCGCTGGCGGCGTCATCCAAGCACACCTTCAACATTGTGGTGGGCTATGAAAAGGGTCCGATCTCGCTGCGCGCGGCCGGAACCTATCGCAGCAAATATCTGGACGAGCTGGGCGGCGAGGCGGAAGAAGATCGCTATGTCGCCGATCATTTCCAGCTCGACCTCAGCGCCAAATATCGGATCACCGACGGCGTGCGCCTGTTCGCCGAATGGATCAACGTCACGGACGCACCCTACTTCGCCTACCAGAACTTCGCCGGCAGCCGTCGCCTGCTGCAATACGAAGAATATAGCTGGACGGCCAAGTTCGGCGTAATGGCGAACTTCTGATGCGCCTGCGGCGGAGTCCTCTTCTCGCCCCGGCCGTGCTTGCCGCGCTTGCGGCCGGGGGCTGCGCCACCGTCCCGATTACCGGCGATCCGGCGGTCGAGGTCTTCGCCACGGGCGAAACCGAGCCTGTCGGAACCGGCAACGCGGATGCGGCGGACGACCCGGCGATCTGGCGCAATCCGGAAAACCCGGCGGCGAGCCTGATCGTGGCGACGGACAAGAAGGCCGGCCTCCATGTCTACGACCTGTCGGGCAAGAGCCGGTTCTTCGATCCGGCCGGGCTGCTCAACAATGTCGATCTGGTCGATATGGTGGCGGCGGGCATCATCGTCGTCGCCAGCGACCGCAACGATCCGGCCCATGCGCAATTGCGGCTCTACCGGCTCGATCCGGCGACGCCCGCCCTGCAGCCGCTGGGCACCGTCGATGGGGGCGTCGGTGAAGGCTACGGCATCTGCCTGTGGCGCAAGGGCGACCGGCTGCACGCCTTTTCCGTGCTGAAGGACGGCACGGTCAACGAATATGCGCTGGATCTCGGCGCCGAGCCGCGTTCCACCCTGGTGCTGGCCCGCAAGCTGGCGACCCAGGCGGAAGGCTGCGTCGCCGATCCGCGCGACGGCACGCTCTATGTCGGCGAAGAGGATGTCGGCATCTGGCGGTTCCGCGAGGGGGACGCCAAGGGCGAGCTGGTGGCCCCGGTCGACAACCGCCAGCTGGTCGCCGATGTCGAAGGCCTGGCGCTCGTGACCGATGGGGATGGCGGCGGCTGGCTGGTTGCGTCCAGCCAGGGCGACAATGCCTTCGCCCGCTATCGCCTGCCGGACATGGCCCCCGCCGGCCGCTTCCGCGTGGCGGCGGGGCGCTTCGGCTCGACCGAGGAGACGGACGGCATCGCCTTGAGGGCCGGCGATTTCGGCCCGGATTATCCGGGCGGGCTGTTCATCGCGCAGGACGGGTTCAACGGATCGCAGGCCCAGAACTTCAAGCTGGTCCCCTGGCAGGCCATCGTGGATGCGCTTGGCCCGCGATGACTTTGCCCGAAATGATTCCGCCTGGGAGAATCCTGCCTGAGAGAATCATGATTGCCTGAATGAGGGCGCCGGCGGCGCGGCTCACGCGCTGCCGGTCGTGCTTGCGAGCAGGGCCGGCTCGATCCCTTCCGCCTTCCAGGTCTGCGTCCAGCGCTTTTGCGCCCTCGTATGGAACAGGATTTCCTGCCGCCCTTCGGCGGCGAACCAGCCATGGCGCTGCATTTCCCCGTCGAGCTGGCCCGGACCCCAGCCGGTATAGCCGAGCGCGATCAGCCATTGCGCCGGCCCTTCGCCCGCCGTGATCGCCTCCAGGATTTCCACCGATGCGGAAAAGGAGCAGAGCGAACCGACCTTGATCGTTTCCTCGCTGTCCCAGTCCTGCGAATGCAGGATGAAGCCGCGCCCCGGCTCGACCGGCCCGCCATGATGGACGGCGCAATCCGGCGCCTTGCCCCGGTCTATCCCGAGGTGCTCGAGCAGGCCGTGGAAACCGATATCGTTGCGTGTATGGCCTATGCCGATGCCGAGCGCGCCCTGAGCATCGTGCAGGCACATCGCGATCACCGCATGGTGGAAACGGGGATCGCCCATTCCCGGCATGGCCAGCAGCAACCGGCCGGCTAGATAGCTCGCCTCGCTCATGATCCATCTATACTACGCTGTAGCCAGGGCAAAAGCACTGGCCTCTTCCAACCGCCCATCGCGAGCGGCGATCAATTCGCGGGAGCTTCCCGCCTCCGGTCCGGCGTATCCGCCTGCTGGGCTCGCGCCTGCTGCCACCAGCAGCTGAACATCGCGATGGCGTAGAGTATCCGGCCATGATTGCGGAGGCCGGCCCGATGCTCGGCGAACAGGGCGTCCACCGCTTCCGGCCGCAGATAGCCGCTGTGCACCGCGCCGCTCTCGTGCCACGCTTCTTCGGCGAAGCTGCTGAAGTCGCCCCTGAACCATTCCCCGAAGGGAAGCTGGAAGCCGATCTTGCGCTTGGCGAAGGTGCCTTCGGGAAACCACGGCTCGATGGCCTTGCGCAGGGCATATTTGCCCACGTTGCCGCGCAGCTTCATCCGTGTCGGCATGGTCAGGGTCCAGTCCACGAAATCATGCGAGAGGAAAGGCACCCGCGCTTCCAGCGAATGGGCCATGCTGCCGCGATCCGAGCGATGCAGCAGGGAGCCGGGCATATGCACGGCGATATCGGCCAGCATGAATTGCTCCAGCGGGCTGAGCTTGCGCGCATCCGCCGACCCGAAATACTCCTGCTCGAGCCGCCTGAACCGGCCCGGCGCGTCCTGCCGGGCGAGGAAGCCCGGTTCATACAGGCGCGCGCGCACATCCGGCGTGGAAATCTGGGTGGCGGCGAAGAAGCGCTGGAAGCCGTTGTCGAGCGTGGCGGCATCGGAAAAGCGCCGGGCGTTCTGTTTCAGGTAGTTCCAGCGGGTCGAACCGGCCGGCAGCTTTTCGGCCAGCGCCAGCAGCGGGCCGAGCGCCTTGAGCGCGGGCTTCCATCGTGCCGCGAGCAGGGCCGTGCGCTGCCGCTTGTATCCCGCGAAGATCTCGTCCGATCCTTCGCCCGCCAGCACCACCTTGACGTGCTGCGCGGCCAGCTTCGACAAATGCCAGATCGGCACGGCTGCGGTGGCCGCGCATGGCTCGTCAAAGGCGGACTGGACGGCCGGCAGCAGGTCGCCTGCCATGGCGGGTTCCAGCGGCAGGACGATATGCTCGCATCCCAGATGCGCCGCGATCCGCCCGGCGGCGGCGGTCTCGTCGATCGAGGTGCCCGGAAAGCCCACTGTGAAGGCCTTGATCGGCTGGCTCGTCTCCCGGACCATCGCCGCCAGGATCGCGCTGGAATCGACGCCGCCCGAGAGGAAGGCGCCGACCGGCACGTCCGACAGCATATGCTTGCGGACGGTGTCCTGCAGGCGGCTGCGGGTTTCCTCGATCCATTCCGCTTCCGAGAGATCGTGGTGGGCATGGAAGCGGGGTTCCCAGAACGTGCGGATGCGCGCTTCCCCGGCGGGACCGATGCGCAGTACCTGGCCCGGCTCCAGCGTGCGCACCTGCCGGTAGATCGAGCGGGGCCGCTGGACATGGCCGAACATGAAGAAATCATGGGCGGCCCGTTCGTCCACGTCGAATTCATGCTCCGGCAGGACCAGCAGCGAACGGATCTCGGACGCGAAGGCGAGGCCGCCCCGCTGCTCGGTGATATAGAGCGGCTTGATGCCCAGCGGATCGCGGGCGAGGGTCAGGCTCCGTTCCGCCTTGTCCCAGATCGCCGCGGCATACATGCCCTGCAGGCGCAGCCAGGCATCGTCGCCCCAATGGACGAAGCTGGCGAGCAGGGTTTCCGTATCGCTATGGGTGGAGAAGGGGAAACCCGCCTGCTCCAGTTCGCGGCGCAATTCGGGGTGGTTGTAAATCTCGCCATTGAAGACGATCGCATAGCGCCCGTCGGCGGAGTGGATCGGCTGGTGCCCGCCCGCGATGTCGATGATGCTGAGCCGCCGCATGCCGAAGCCGAAATCGCCATCGGTCAGGATGCCGCTGTCGTCCGGGCCGCGATGAACGATCCGGTCGCACTGCTGTTCGAGGATATGGGGCGGCACCGGCCTCCCGCTTCTCCTGTACCATCCGGCAATGCCGCACATCGAGCGTTCCTTCCTGCCGCCCGCCTAATGGACCCCGCGCCGGATGGCCAGAGCCATGCAGGATTCCCGTCCCGGATGCGTCGATAACCTGAATTTAACCGTAATCCGGCAGATTGGCAGAACCGAAGCGAAATCGTTGGCGGGGGTGAGCGCCCCCGTGCGCCGGTTGTGGAGCAAGGCGAGTATGTCTGAACGAAGTCCTGCACAGCTGCCCGAAAGCGGGCAGGCCGGGCCAGACCACAGCGATCAGCGCGCTGCGCAGCGGTTCACGCTTCTGATCCGCAATGCGAAGATCGTATTCCCCTGCGGCGAATTCCTGTGCGTGATCCGCGATGTCTCCGCCACCGGCCTGCGCATAAAGGTCTTTCACGCGCTTCCTGACGAACAGCCGGAATATCTGGAGATGGCGACCGGCGAGCGTTACGGGGTTTCCGTGGTGTGGGCCGAGGATGGCCAGATGGGCCTGCGGTTCCTCGAGCAGCAGGACGTCGCCTGCCTCATTCGCGAAGAAGGGCCTTATCCGAAGCGCTCGCTGCGGATCATGCTCCAGCTACCGGCCCGGCTCAGGGCCGGCGGGGAAACCAGCGACGCGACGATCCTGAATCTTTCGCAATATGGCGCCAATGTGGAGTGCCGGGAGCGCCTGGCGATCGAGCAGCAGCTCATCCTGTCGGCGCGTCTGCTGCCCGATCTCGATGCCAAGGTCCGCTGGCGCAAGGGCGATCAATACGGCCTTTCCTTCCATCAGACCTTCAGCATGGACCAGCTCGCCCTGCTCGTCGCGCGGCTGCAGGCGCCGCATCTGGCGCCGCCCGTCAGCGCGACGGGCGCGCAAACCTCGCTCGCCTGACCGGAGCATTCCGGCCGGCCTGAGCCGCATCACCGCCTCGTCCGCACCGATCCCCGAAAGAAGAGCGCCCCGGCCCTAGCGCATCAGGCCGCCCATGAGGTTGCGGGCGAAGCGGCCCAGCCCCGGAAAGCCGAATGCCTTCCCGACCTCGGTGGCCACCGTGCCCGCCGCCGCGCTGGCAGCGGACGCCTTGGGGTTGGCGCGGCTCTTCTTGCCCTGCAGCGTGCTGGCCAGGATCGAGCCGGCGCTGGCTGCCGCCGCGCCCGCCGCCGCCTTGGCCACCTTGCCGCCCAGCCCGTCCCAGATGCTGGTGTTCTTGCGCTCCTGCCGGGCGACTTCCTCGGAGCCTTTCTCGGCCACTTCCTCGGCGGTCGCGGCGGCATCGGCCGCCTTCTGCGCCAGCACTTCCTCGGCCAATTCGCGATTGACGAGCTGGTCGTATTTCCCTTCGACCGGGCTGATCGACTGGATGATCGCCCGCTCCTTCGGCTCGACCGGGCCGAGGCGGGAACGCGGCGGCTTGATCAATGCGCGCTGCACGATAGAGGGCGCCCCGTCTTCCATCAGCGTGGAAACCAGCGCCTCGCCCACTTTCAGCTCGGTAATCGCCGTTTCGACATTCAGGTCCGGATTGATGCGGAATGTGTCCGCCGCCGCCTTGATCGCCTTCTTGTCGCGCGGGGTGAAGGCGCGCAGCGCGTGCTGCACCCGGTTGCCGAGCTGCCCGGCGACATTTTCCGGGATGTCGATGGGATTCTGGGTGACGAAATAGACGCCCACGCCCTTGGAGCGGATCAGACGGACTACCTGCTCCACCTTGTCCAGCAGCGCCTTGGGTGCATCGTCGAACAGCAGGTGCGCCTCATCGAAGAAGAACACCAGCTTCGGCTTGTCCGGATCGCCCACCTCGGGCAGCACCTCGAACAGTTCGGCCAGCAGCCACAGCAGGAAAGTGGCGTAGAGCTTGGGGCTTTGCATCAGCCGGTCGGCGGCGAGGATGTTGATGTAGCCCCGGCCCTTTTCGTCCACCTTGAGGAAGTCCGCGATCTCCAGCGCCGGTTCGCCGAAGAACTTGTCCGCGCCCTGGCTTTCGAACGACAGCAGCTGGCGCTGGATCGCGCCGATGCTCTGCTTCGTGACATTGCCGTATTTGGTGGTCAGCGCCGATGCATGTTCTGCGGTATAGGCCAGCATCGCCTGCAGGTCGGGCAGGTCCAGCAGCAGCAGGCCCTGTTCGTCCGCAAAGCGGAAGACGATGTTGAGCACGCCTTCCTGCGTATCGTTGAGATCGAGCAGGCGCGCCAGCAGCAGCGGCCCCATCTCGCTGATCGTGGTGCGGATCGGGTGGCCCTGCGCGCCGTAGAGATCCCAGAAGATCGCGGGATTGTCGGCATAGGCATAATCGGTCATGCCCAGCTCCTTCGCCCGCGCCTCCAGCTTGTCGGCGTTCTTGAACGCGGGAGAGCCGGCCATCGATATGCCGGAAAGATCGCCCTTCACATCGGCCAGGAACACAGGCACGCCATTGGCCGAAAAGCTTTCCGCAATACCTTGCAGGGTAACCGTCTTGCCGGTGCCCGTGGCCCCCGCGATCAGCCCATGCCGGTTGGCCCGGCCAAGATTGAGAACCTGCCTTTCGCCATTCGCGCCAAGCCCGATGAAGATCTCACCCATCCACCTACCTCCAAGCCGTTCGGTCGCTTCGATGTGTGGAACAGGCGCACCCGTCCGGTCAAGCGCTCGACTTGGCCGCGCGAGACGTTAGAGCGATTGGAATGGTGGCGCGAGAACCCTTTGTCCTGCTCGACGATGCACGATCGGACGGTGCCAGCGATGCGCGGCTGTATCGCAGCCCTCGTGAAATATTCGTGGCGCGGCGCCCGGACGAGGTTCGCGGCGCGCTTGAGCGGGCAGATGCCGTGGTGGCGCGGGATGGCGGCGTGCTGGCGGGCTATATCGCCTATGAAGCCGGTCTGGCGCTGGAGCCGCGCCTTGCTCCCCTGGCCGAATCGCGCTGGGGCGCCCATGGCCCGCTGGTCTGGCTCGGCCATTTCGAAAGCTGCGAGATCATCCCGGCCGGCGAAGTCGCGGCCTGGCTGGCGGGGCAAGTGGGCGCGCCATGCGGGATCGGGCCGCTGGAGCCGCAGGTTTCCCCCGGCGGCTATGGCCGCGCTTTCGCCCGGCTGCAGGACGCGATCCATGCGGGCGATATCTATCAGGCGAATCTCACCTTCCCGCTGGCCGGATCGTGGCGCGGCGATCCGCTGGCGCTTTACGCCGCGCTTCGGCCGGCCGCCGCCGCGGGCTATGGCGGGGCGATCTTCGACGGATCGCACTGGCTGTTGAGCTTTTCGCCCGAATTGTTCTTCGCCCTTTCCGATGGCGAGGCCAAGGTCAAGCCGATGAAGGGCACTCGCCCGCGCGGCCGCGGCGAAGCGGAGGATCGTGCCCTGGCGGAGGATCTCGCCGGTTCCGAAAAGGATCGCGCCGAAAACCTGATGATCGTCGATCTGATGCGCAACGATCTCTCCCGCGTGGCAGAGGCGGGAAGCGTGCGGGTGACGCGCCCCTTCACGGTCGAGACTTATCCGACGGTCCACCAGATGGTGTCCACGGTGCAGGCCCGGCTGCGGCCCGGCCAGGGCGCGGCGGACATGCTGCGCGCGCTGTTTCCGTGCGGCTCCATCACCGGGGCGCCCAAGATCAGGGCGATGGAACTGATCGGCGACCTGGAGCGCGATGCGCGCGGCCCCTATTGCGGCGCGATCGGACGGATCGAGCGGGATTGCGCATCGGGAACTAGTCGCGCCGCCTTCAATGTGGCAATCCGCACCCTGCGGCTCGCGCCCGGGGATAATGGGCGCGGGCGCGCGGTGCTCGGCGTGGGTTCGGCGATCGTGGCGGATTCCCAGATCATGCCCGAATGGCGCGAGTGCCTGATAAAGGGAGGTTTCGTGCGCCAGTCATTGCCGGCAATCAGGGCAGCGGATTTCGATCTGATCGAAACCATGCTCTTCGAACCGGACAGCGGGATCGCTCTGCTCGAGCTGCATCTCGAACGGATGAAGGCCAGCGCGGCGGAGCTGGGCTTCTCCTTCGATCGCCATGCCACGCGCAACCAGATCCAGGCGCTGTGCTTCGAGCTCGATTCGCCGGCCAAGGTGCGGCTGGTGCTGGGGCGCAGCGGGACCACCGCGCTGGAGGCAAGCCCGCAGCCCGGCACGCCGGGCGAGCCGCTGCGCTGCGTGATCCTGCCGCTGCCGGTCGACAGCGGGGACTGGCGGCTGCGCCACAAGACGAGCGACCGCTCCTTCTACGAGGCGGCGCTGAAAGTCGCCCGCAGCACCGGGGCGCAGGAAGCATTGCTGGCGCGCGATGACGGGCAGGTCACCGAAGGCAGCTTCACCAACATTTTCGTGGAACGGGACGGCGAGCTGCTGACCCCGCCGGTTTCGCTGGGCCTGCTGCCGGGGGTGCTGCGCTGTTCGCTGCTCGCCAGCGGCAAGGCGCGCGAGGAGCCTCTGGCGATAGACGATCTCGCGGGCGGTTTCCTGGTGGGCAACGCGCTGCGCGGTTTGATCCGTGCGGAACTCGTCCAGCCATGATCAGCGAAGCGCTCCAGCGGATCGCGCCCTCGCGCACCACCGCCATGACCGACCGCGCCGCCCGGCTGCGGGCGGAAGGCCGCGACATCATTTCCCTTTCCGTGGGCGAGCCGGACTTCGCCACCCCGCGGCATGTGCTGGATGCGGCGAAGGCCGCGCTCGACGCCGGGCAGACGAAATACACGCCGGTGGGCGGCACGCTCCGCCTGAAGGAAGCCGCTTCGCTGCATTTCAGGCGTGATCTGGGGATCGCGGTGCCCGCCTCGCAGGTCACGGTCAGCGCGGGGGGCAAGCAGGCGATCTTCCACGCCTTGCTGGCCACCGTCAGTCAGGGCGAGGAAGTGCTGGTGCCCGCCCCCTGGTGGGTCAGCTATCCCGAGATCGTCCGCTTCGCGGGCGGCAAGGTGGTTCCGATCAGGACCGGCGCCGCGAACCGCTTCCGCTTCAGCGCGGGGCAGCTCGAATCCGCCATCGGCCCGCACACGCAATGGCTGATGCTGAACTCCCCCGGCAATCCGACCGGCGCGGTTTACCCGCCGGAAATGCTGCTGGCGCTGGCGGAGGTGCTACGCCGCCATCCGCGCGTGATGGTGCTGTCCGACGATATATACGCGCCGCTCGATTATACCGGCGCGCGCCATGCCTCGCTGGCCGCGCTGTGCCCGGATCTGGCCGACCGCATCCTCACCGTCTCCGGGGTATCGAAAAGCCATGCCATGACCGGCTTTCGTATCGGGGTGGCGGCGGGGCCGGAATGGCTCATCAAGGCGATGGAGCGGCTGCAGTCGCACAGCTCCGGCAATCCCTGCTCGATCAGCCAGGCGGCGGCCGTGGCCGCGTTCGAAGGCCCGCAGGATTTCCTTGCCGAATGGCGGGAAATCTTCCGCGCGCGCCGCGATCTGGTGGTGGAGGCGGTCAATGCCATTCCGGGCCTGTCCTGCCCGGTGCCGGATGGCGCATTCTACTGCTTCGTCGACGCCACCCCCCTGATGGAACGATTCGGTGATGACGAAGCACTGGCCATGCATCTGCTCGAGCATGGCGTGGCCATCGTGGCCGCTTCCGCCTTCGGCGGCGCCAACGGGTTCCGCATCAGCTTCGCCGCGAGCGAGGACAGACTGCGCGAGGCGCTGCGCCGGATTGCCGGGGCCGTAGCATGAGCGGCATCCCGATTCTGTTCGAGGACGCGGAAGCGCTGATTATCGACAAGCCCGCAGGCCTGCCGGTCGACCGCCCGCGCAGTGGCGGCGCATCGCTGGGCGATCATCTCGATGCGCTCAGGCTCGGCTTCCAGCGCGCCCCCGCGCCGGTCCACCGGCTGGATACGGATACTTCGGGCTGCCTGCTGCTCGCGCGCAATCCTAAGGCGCTCAAGCGCTTCGCTGCCGCCTTCGAGGAACGCAGGGTGGCCAAGAGCTATATCGGCCTTGTCGCGGGCGAGGTAGCGGAGCCTGAAGGCACCATCGAACTGGCGCTGAGCAAGATCAGCTCGGCCAGCGGCGGCTGGCGGATGATCGCCGCGAGGAAGGGCAAACCCGCGATCACTCACTGGACAAGGCTGGCGGCAGGCGATGGTTTTTCCGTGGTGCGCTTCCTGCCCGTCACCGGGCGGACGCACCAGATCAGGATTCATGCCCTTGCCGGGCTGGGCTTTCCGCTGCTCGGCGATCCGGTCTATGGCCAGCCCGATTCGCGCGCGCGGCGCACCATGCTCCACGCCGCCGGTCTGTCCCTCGATCGCGGCAGCAAGCCGCCGGTGGCTGCGACCGCGCCACTGCCAGCGGATTTCCTCGCCTTCGGCGTAGAGCAGCTTGAGCCATGGCCGATCCCGACCCCGGCCTGATCGAGCGCGCAATGGCGCTGGTGGAGGAACGGTTCATCACCGGGGCTGGTCCGGGCGGCCAGAATGTCAACAAGGTGGCCACCACCGTGCAATTGCGGCTGGATGTCTTCGCCCTGCGGCTGGAGCAATCGGTGTTTCACCGGCTCAAGGCGCTGGCCGGGAGCAGGATGAGCGCGAAGGGCGAGATCGTCATCACCGCGCGCCGCCACCGCACGCAGGAAGCGAATCGGCTGGATGCCCGCGCCCGGCTGGCGGAAATGCTCGAAGCCGCGCGGCAGGAGCCGGCCTTGCGCAAGAAGTCCCGCCTCAACCGGGTGGGCAAGGAATCGCGGCTTCAATCCAAGAAGAAGCGGGGCGCGATCAAGGCCGGGCGCGGCAAGGTGGAGTGGTAGCGGCGCTTGACTTTTCCCGTCGCCTGGCCCAATGGCGGCCGCTGAAAGGGCGGCGCAGCCATGCGCCGCTTTCGCATTTTCGGCCCGCGCGCGGTTCCGGCCCGCGCAGCCCGCATCGAGATTTTAGGAAAGCGTCATGGCGAAGCCCGCAACCGTCAAGATCAAGCTGGTCTCCACCGCCGATACCGGCTTCTTCTATGTGACGAAGAAGAACCCGCGCAACATCACGGAAAAGATGAGCTTCCGCAAATACGACCCGGTCGCGCGTAAGCATGTCGAGTTCAAGGAAGCCAAGATCAAGTAAGGAACCGGACAGGTTCAGCGTGAGTTCAAGCCCCGATATTAAGGGACTGGGCATGAACACACGCTTTTCTTCGATCAAACTCCCGATCCGCGCCGTTGCTGCAGCCGCACTTGCGGCCGGCGTGCCTGCGGCGTCCTTCATGGCTGCCGCGCCTGTCGCCGCCGCTGCGACCGAGCTGGACAGCGCGGTCGCGGCCTTGCGCTCGATTTCCACTCTCAAGGCCGATTTCATCCAGACCGACCGTTCGGGCCAGCGGATGTCCGGCGTGGTCACGCTCAAGCAGCCGGGCAAGATCCGCTTCCAGTATGAAAAGGGCGTGCCGCTGCTGATCGTGGCGGACGGCAATGCGCTGACCATGATCGATTACGAGGTCAATCAGGTGCAGCGCTGGCCGATCAAGAACAGCCCGCTGGGCGCGCTGCTCGATCCCAAGCGCGACGTGGCCCGCTTCGGCACGCTGAAGCCCACCGGCAATCCCAATGTGATCAGCGTGGAAGTGCGCGATCCGAAGAAGCCGGAATATGGGATGATCACGCTCATCTTCATCAGGGATGCCGGGGCGCCCGGAGGATGGGAACTCTCCAGCTGGGTGGCGCTCAATTCGCAGAACAACCGCACCACCATCCGCCTCTCCAACCAGCAATATGGCGTGCCCGTGGCCGACTCGGCATTCAGGTATCGGGACCCTCGCCCAACCGGTCGTCGCTGAGGAGAAACGGTCCGCCTACGGCCCGTGGCGCCGTTGCGATGAAACTCTTGCGGCCGTTCATTTGATAGAAAGCCAGCGCCCGCTAAAAATAGTCCCACAAGGCGAAACGAGGCGGGTTTCCCCCCTGTTGCCCCAGCCTCTCCCCAAGAGCGCCTTGCCAAGCGTGACGAACGCTCGAATGAACTCCCGTCCCAGTTGCCCCCGGGACGGGGGTTTTTTTGTTTCCGGCCATGCCGGGTGCGGCGGCCCTTGCTGCGCTTGCCCCGGCCACCTGGACTCGTCCCGGTTCAGGTCGAGCCGGAGCGAGTCTGGAATTGCCTGTTTTCCGCGATTTCCGAGTCAGCAAGTGATTCCACTTGCTTCGAAATCGCTCTAAAGCCCCCGCCATGGTTTCTATCGCATCCTGGAACATCAATTCGGTTCGGCTCCGCCTGCCGAGCGTCGCGCGCTTCCTGCAGGAGGAGCAGCCGGACGTGCTGTGCCTGCAGGAAATCAAGACCATCGAGCAGACCTTCCCGTTCGAGGCGTTGAAGGATCTGGGCTATACCCATCAGATCGTTCACGGGCAGAAGGGCTATCACGGCGTCGCCACGATCAGCCGGCTCCCGATTCGCGAATTCTCCCGTCATGACTGGCAGGACAATGGCGAAGCGCGCCATGTCGGGGTGGAACTGCTCGGCCCGGGCCAGGGCATGATTCTCGAGAATGTCTATGTCCCGGCCGGGGGAGACATTCCGGATCGCGCCGAGAATCCCAAATTCGGCCAGAAGCTGGATTTTCTGGAACGCATGACCCGCTGGGCCGACCGGCTCGACCGGCCCACCCTGATCGTGGGCGATTTCAACATCGCCCCGCTGGAATGCGACGTGTGGAACCACAAGCAATTGCTCAAGGTCGTCAGCCACACGCCGGTCGAGGTGGACACGCTGCAGCGCTTCAAGGATGCGCATGGCTGGGTTGACATCGGACGCGAGCACATCGCCGCGCCCGGCCGCTACTACAGCTGGTGGAGCTATCGCGCGAAGGACTGGAAGGTGGGCGACCGGGGGCGGCGGCTCGACCACATGTGGGCTTCGCCCGAACTGGCCGCGCAGGCGACTGCGCACCGGGTGCTGGAGCCATGCCGCGACTGGCAGCAGCCGTCGGACCATGTTCCGCTGGTGACGGAGTTCGATCTTTGAGCAGTCCGGCCAGGCGTGCGGCGCAGGCCATCGATGCGCTGCGCCACGGCTGGCCGCTCGCCATCGCCGGCGCGCCGGTGCTGCTGCCGGTGGAAACCGCCATCGCCCGCGCGGCGCGGTCCAGCCGGATGCTGATTTCGGCGGCGCGCGCCGCCACGCTCAAGCTGGCCAATCAGCGGGAAGCCGCCGAGCCGCATGCTCCCGTCCTGATCCATGGGGCCGAGCCTTTCTCGCTGGAGACGGCGCGCCCCATCGCCGATCCTGCGCTCGATCTGGCCGCGCCGATGAAGGGGCCGTTTCGCGCTGACGAGCTGCCCTGGCGGGCGCAGGCGGAGGCCGCGCTGGAAATCGCCCGGATCGCGGGGGTGCTGCCCGCTTTCATGGTCGACCCGGCCGATACCGGGGAAGCGCAGCAGCTGTCCGCAGCCGATGTGGCGGAATGGCAGGACAGCACGCGCCTCGCCATCGCCACCCGCGCTCATCTGCCGATTGCCGCGTCGGAAGACGCGGAGATCGTGGCCTTCCGCAGCGCCGATGACTTGCGCGAGCATGTCGCCCTGGTGATCGGGCGGCAGATCGCGGAACGTCCGCCGCTGGTCCGCCTGCATTCCGAATGTCTCACCGGAGACATCCTGGGCAGCCTCAAATGCGATTGCGGGCCGCAGCTCGATGCCGCGTTGCGGGCCATGGCCGAAGAGGCGGCGCGGGGCGGCTGGGGGGTGCTGCTCTATCTCAGGCAGGAAGGGCGCGGCATCGGCCTTATCAACAAGCTGCGCGCCTATCGCCTGCAGGACCAGGGCTTCGACACGGTGGACGCCAATCGCCGGCTCGGCCTGCCGGACGAGGCGCGGGATTTCCCGGTGGCGGCGCGGATGCTCGAATTGCTGGGGGTGCGCTCGATCCGGCTGATGACCAACAACCCGGCCAAGGTCGCGGCGCTCCAGGCCGAAGGGGTCGAGATCGCGGAAAGAGTGCCGCACCAGCTTCCGCCCAATCCGCACAATGCGCGCTATCTGGACACCAAGCGCGACCGCGCGGGGCATTTATTATAGATAAACTTTGAAGAGGCCGTAGGGCGAAGTTCGCCGAAAATGGGGGCGGGTATGCTCAATAAGATACTGCTTCTTGTATCAAGCCTTTTCTGATCGCTGCGACAATCGAAGATGATGCAAACGCGCTGATCGAGCAAGGCAGGGAAGCCGAAGCATTCAGCTTGTTCTGACTGCCGCGAACCAGAATGATCCCAAAGCGATCAATGTCCTTGCTTGGTTTTATGATAAGGGGGTGCACGTTCCCAGTGATGCTGCGACAGCCGCCTCACTTTATAGAAAAGCTGCCGGATTGGGGGAGCAGTATGCCCAATGGCGTCTCGGTGTGATGATCGACACGTCCGATGGAGTGGAGGGAACCTCAGAAGAAGCAGTCGCACTGTTCTTGCGCGCCGCAGCCCAAAATTTCAGCGATGCATGGGTCAGCTTAGGAGTGATGCAAGCAGGCGGTAGGGGAACGAACAAGGATTATGCTGCGGCATTCCGCAGTTTTGAAACTGCTGCCAAGATGGGAAATTCACACGCATTTAATGAGATTGGTGTGATGTTTGCCGTCGGAGAAGGCCGGCCAATCGATATGGTGGAAGCAACTGCTTGGTTCGCTGTCGCTGCGGCGCTCAATAATGAAACAGCCAAGCAACATCTCCAAAGATTGGCTGGGCAATTGGATGAAGCAGGGATAGACCAGAGCAGCTTACGCGCGAGCGAGATATTCCAGACCTATTTCGGCGGCGATCAGAAAAACTGGCATTGAAATATCCTAATCCTATCGCCGCTCGAATTTCTGGATGCCCTTGCCCAGGCTGTTCTGCCCGATCGCCAGAGGCTCGCCGGACCAGTCCGCCACGAAGGTGGTGGTCCATTCGACCGTCGGGGCCAGCCGCGCGTCATTGCCTTCGATCCGGAGGCCGGTGGACGGATTGGCGCGCTTCTCCGCCGCGACCGCGATCAGGGCGGAATGGTTCTCGTGATCCGGCCCCTGGACGAACCAGTTGTTGGTGATCTGGCCGGTCGAACCGTTGGGCAGGTCGATCATGTAATTGGACCATGAGCCTTCCGAATCGTCGAAGCTGCAGGATGCGATCTCGGTCCTGATCGCGCGCGACTTGGCGTAATGCCCGCCCGCGCCCTTCTCGAATCGGCTGCGCGTGACGCGCAGCAGCCCGTAATTGCCGATATAGATCGAATGGGCGCAGCCGCCGGAATAGGCGCAGGTGCCGAGATTGGTGAAGGTCGATTTGTCGATCACGATGCGGCTGGTCGGGTCATCGCCCGCGAGGATGCCCTGCTGGCTGTCCCTGAACCAGCTCTGCGTGACGGTCAGGTTGCCTTTCTCCTGACGGATGCCGGCGGCATTGCCGGAATATTTCGAATGCATGTTCTGGAAGGTGATGCCGGAGACATTGGCGTTGTATCCCCGCAGCACCAGCGCCGCCTTGTCCTCGCAGATGTCGCCGTCGAAGATCACCGTGCCCGGCTGGCTCGCGAAATAGGAGATATCGCCCGCCTGCTGGACGGCGCAATCGACATAGCGCCCCGGCGCGATCACGATGGTTCCGCGTTTCCCGCCGATCGCATCGACCGCATCCTGCAGCTTGCCGTAGGAGCGGCCGGTTTCGGTGACGATGTAAGGGCCGGACCTGGCCTGTGCAAACAGGGCTCCAGCGGGAACGAGCGAGAGCGCAAGCCCTGCGATTGCAAGCAGGGCGGCCGGCACGGGGCGAGCGGGCTTGGCGACTTCAGCGTTTTTCATGCGCGCCCTATAACGCGACAAGGTTAAGCAGGGGCGAAGGCCGTTTCAGCTGATTTCGGACTGCTCCACAATGGGACGGGCTTCCCGCGTGCCGCGATAGCGCACCGACGGGTCCAGCGCATCGCCCGCAATGATGACGTGATCGTCATGCACTTCGAGCAAGGTGCCGACGAAAGGCCAGTCGGCCAGATCGCCCGTCACCCGATAGCTCACCGTATCGCCCACCTTGAAGGTGGCCGGATCGAAGTTGAAATCGAACGGGCAATTCTCGCCGCCGGCACCCATTCCCTGCATGGCCAGTCTCCTCAAGGGCTGTTCCGGATGCAGGCTAGCGCGCAAACGGCGCTTAGTCGAGATTGGGCCGCAGCCAGCGCTCCGCCGTCGCCAGATCGATCCCGCGCCGCCGGGCATAATCTTCCAGCTGGTCGCGCCCGATTCGCGCCACCCCGAAATAGGAGGATTCGGGATGGGCGAAGTAGAACCCGCTGACTGCGGCCGTGGGCAGCATCGCCTGGCTTTCGGTCAGGACGATCCCCGCGTTGTCCTGCGCCTTGAGCAGGTCGAACAGGATCGGCTTGAGGCTGTGGTCGGGGCAGGCCGGATAGCCCGGAGCGGGGCGGATTCCGCGATATTCCTCGCGAATCAGCGCTTCGTTGGTGAGCTGTTCGCCCGGGGCATAGCCCCATAGCGTGGTGCGCACATGCAGGTGCAGCCGCTCCGCGAAGGCTTCGGCGAAGCGATCCGCCAATGCCTTCAGCAGAATGTCGGAATAGTCGTCATGCGCGGCCTTGAACCGCTCCAGATGCGGCTCGCTGCCGTGGATGCCCACCGCGAAGCCGCCGATCCAGTCCCCGGCCGGGTCCACGAAATCGGCCAGGCAGAAATTGGCGCGGTCCCGGCTCTTCTTCACCTGCTGGCGCAGGAAGGGGATGCGGGTTCCGCCTGCCGCGCCTTCATTGTCGAGGATGATGTCGTCGCCGTCGCGATGGCATGGCCAGAAGGCGCAGGTGCCGCGCGCGGTCAGCCATTTCTCCTCGATGATGGTCCGCAGCATCTTCTGCGCATCCTCATAGAGGCTGCGCGCGCTTTCCCCGACGATCTCGTCATCGAGGATGGACGGGAAGGTGCCCGCCAGTTCCCAGGCCCGGAAGAACGGGGTCCAGTCGAAATGCTCGCTGAGATCCTTGAGATCCCAGGATTCGAACACATGCTGCCCCGGCTGCAGTGGCGGCGGCGGCTTCGCGGCGGGATCGGCCCGGAAGCCGTTTTCGCGCGCTTCCTCCAGCGTCAGCAGGGCGGATTGCCCCTTGCCTGCGCGCGCTTCGCGGATCTTCGCATAATCCTGTGCGGTGGCGGTCACGAAACCGTCCCGCTGGGTATCGGACAGGAGCTGGCTGGCGACGCCCACCGCGCGCGACGCGTCGAGCACATGGATCACCGGGCCGGTATAGGCCGGCTCGATCCGCAGCGCGGTGTGGACCTTGCTGGTGGTGGCCCCGCCGATCAGCAGCGGAATATCCATTTCGGCCCGCTGCATTTCCTCGGCCACCGTCACCATCTCGTCCAGCGAGGGGGTGATGAGGCCGGACAGGCCGATGATGTCCGCGTCGTTCTCGTTGGCGGCCTGCAGGATGCTGGCCCAGGGCACCATGACGCCGAGATCGATCACTTCGTAGCCATTGCACTGGAGCACGACGCCGACGATGTTCTTGCCGATGTCGTGGACGTCGCCCTTCACCGTGGCCATCACGATCCGGCCCTTGGCCTTCTGCCCTTCCACCTTCTCGGCTTCGATGAACGGGAAGAGATAGGCGACCGCCTTCTTCATCACGCGCGCCGATTTCACGACTTGCGGCAGGAACATCTTGCCGCTGCCGAACAGGTCGCCCACCGTGTTCATCCCGCCCATCAGCGGGCCTTCGATCACTTCGATCGGACGGCCGCCGGCGCTGGCGATCTGAACACGGGCTTCCTCGGTATCGTCGACGATATAGGCGTCGATGCCCTTGACCAGCGCATGTTCCAGCCGGCGCACGACATCCCAGCCGCGCCACTCCTCGGCCGCCTTGTCCTCCGCCTTGTCCTGCCCCTTGTAGCTTTCGGCCAGCTCGATCAGCCGCTCGGTCGGGGTCTGCCCGTTCTTCGCGGCAGGCGATCCGGGCGCGGGCACGCGATTGAGGATCACATCCTCGCAGGCCTCGCGCAGGGCCGGGTCGATCTGGTCGTAGATGTCCAGCTGCCCGGCATTGACGATCGCCATGTCCAGTCCGGCGGGGATGGCATGATAGAGGAACACCGAATGCATCGCGCGGCGCACCGGCTCGTTGCCGCGAAAGCTGAAGGAGAGGTTGCTGAGGCCGCCGGAGAAATGGACATGCGGGCAGCGTTGCCGAATTTCCTTCACCGCCTCGATGAAGTCCACGCCGTAATTGTTATGCTCTTCAATGCCCGTGGCCACGGCGAACACGTTCGGGTCGAAGATGATGTCCTCGGGCGGAAAGCCGATCCCCGTCAGCAGCCCATAGGCGCGCGAGCAGATCTCGACCTTGCGTTCCTTGGTGTCGGCCTGGCCCGTCTCGTCGAACGCCATGACCACCACCGCCGCGCCATAGGCCATGCATTTGCGCGCCTGGGCGAGGAACGGCTCCACCCCTTCCTTCATGCTGATCGAATTGACGATCGGCTTGCCCGACACGCATTTCAGCCCGGCCTCGATCACGTCCCACTTGGAGCTGTCGATCATCACCGGAACCCGCGCGATGTCGGGCTCGGCGGCGATCAGCTTGAGGAAGGTGGTCATGGCCTCGACCGCGTCCAGCAGGCCTTCGTCCATGTTGACGTCGATCACCTGCGCGCCGTTCTCCACCTGCTGGCGCGCGACTTCGACGGCGGCGGCATAATCGCCCGCCATGACCAGCTTCTTGAAGCGGGCCGATCCGGTGACATTGGTGCGTTCGCCGATGTTGACGAAACGGGCGGTGCTGGCTTGGGTCATCAGGCGGCAATCGTGAAGGGTTCGAGACCGGCGAGGCGGGTCTTCACCTCGACCTGCGGGATGCGGCGGGGCGGCTCGCCCGCCACGGCGCGCGCAATGGCGGCGATATGGGCGGGCGTGGTGCCGCAGCAGCCGCCCACCATGTTGACCAGCCCATCGTCCACCCACTGGCGGATCAGCTCGGCGGTGCGTTCCGGCAATTCGTCATACTGGCCCAGCTCGTTGGGCAGGCCCGCATTGGGATAGGCCAGGATCAGCGCGTCGGAATCCTTGGCCAGCTCCGCCAGATAGGGGCGCAGCTTGTCCGCCCCGAACGCGCAGTTGGCGCCGATGGTCAGCGGCTTGAGATGGCGCAGGCTATACCAGAAGGCGGTGATGGTATGGCCGGAAAGATTGCGCCCGCTCATGTCGGTGATGGTGAAGCTCAGCATCAGCGGAACCTCGCGCCCGGCGGCCTCGGCCGCTTCCCGCGCGGCCATCCCGGCGACCTTGGCGTTCAGCGTGTCGAAGCAGGTTTCGACCAGCAGGAAATCCACCCCGCCCGCGATCAGTGCATCGCATTGCTCGCGATAGGCGTCCTTCAGCGTGTCGAAATCGACTTCGCGAAAGCCGGGATCGTTGACATCGGGGGAGATCGACAGGGTCTTGTTGGTCGGCCCGATCGAGCCGGCCACGAACCGGCGCACCCCATCGCGCGAAGCGGTCAGATCGCAGGCCTCGCGCGCCAGCTTCGCCGCGGCGAGATTGATCTCGGCGACCATGTGCTCGCAGCCGTAATCGGCCAGGGCGATCCGGGTGGAGCTGAAGGTATTGGTCTCGATCATGTCCGCGCCGGCGGCCAGATAGGCGTCGTGGATCTCGCGGATCACGTCGGGCCGGGTCAGGCAGAGGAGGTCGTTATGGCCCTTCTGGTCCTTCTCGAGAGCGAGATCGCCGCGATAATCCGCCTCGCTCAGGCCATAGCCCTGGATCGCGGTGCCGTAGCCGCCGTCGAACACCAGGATCTTTTCAGCCGCGCGCGCGCGCAGCTCCGCTTCGGCGCCGCTCATGCCGCGATGCTCCGCTCGTGCCGGCCCGGCCGCACGCCCAGCAGATGGCAGATGGCATAGCTCAGCTCGGCCCGGTTGAGCGTGTAGAAATGGAGATGGCGCACCCCGCCCGCATAGAGCCGACGGGAAAGCTCCGCGGCCAGGGTGGCGGCGACCAGCTGGCGCGCCTGCGGCCGCTCGTCCAGCCCGGCGAACTGATCGGCCAGCCAGGCCGGAATGGCGGTGCCGCACAGCCTGCTCATCCGCTCCACCGCGGCGAAGCCGGTGATCGGCATGATGCCGGGGACGATTTCGGTGTCGATGCCCGCCGCCGCCGCCGCGTCGCGAAAGCGGAAGAAAGTGTCCGGCTCGAAGAAGAACTGGGTGATGGCCCGGCTTGCGCCCGCATCCAGCTTGCGCTTCAGATTGTCGAGATCGGCCGCGACATCGGAAGAATCCGGATGGGATTCCGGATAGGCGGCGACCGAGATGTCGAAGGGCGCGATGCGCTGCAGCCCCGCAACCAGATCCGCCGCATTGGCATAGCCCTGGGGATGGGGCCGGAACTGGGTCCCCGGCCCGGCCGGCGGATCGCCGCGCAGCGCCACGATATGCCGCACTCCGGCTTCCCAATAGGCATGGGCGACCTGATCCACCTCCTCGCGCGAGGCTTCCACGCAGGTCAGATGCGCCGCCGCCGGAATATTCGTCTCCCGCGCGATCCGGGCGACCGTCGCATGGGTCCGTTCCCGGGTCGAGCCGCCGGCGCCATAGGTCACGGAGACGAAGCGCGGGTCGAGCGGGACGAGCGTTTCGATCGCGTCCCACAGCGAATGCTCCATCTTCTCCGTCTTGGGCGGGAAGAATTCGAAGGAGACGCCGATATCGCCCGGCAGGCCGGCAAATAGCGGCGCGTCCGCCACCGCATATGCTTCGTTCGATGGGTGCTGGGTCGTCATTGCCTGATTGCTTTCGCGGTATCTTTATCGGTTTCGGGGGCGATCCGGGCGGGGCGCGCGCCGCTGCGTGTGCCGGTCCAGATCGTTACGGTCAATTCGCCTCCTGGCAGGGAGTGGACGGGGTCGGGCGCGAATCCCGCATCGGCCAGCCACTGGGCGAGCTGCTGCTCCCCGAAGCCGAGCCGGGCATGGGCGTGGATCTGCCGCAGCTCTTCCCGGTCGTGCGCAGCGAAATCGACGATCGCGATGCGCCCGCCGGGGCGCGTCACCCGCGCCGCTTCGGCCAGCACGCGCTCGGGCGCCTGCGCATAATGCAGCACCTGATGGAGCAGCACCGTGTCGAAGCTGCCGTCCGCGAAGGGCAGCACGGAAAAATCCCCCTGCACCAGGTCGAACCGTTCGGCCGAAAGCCCCTGGAGCCGGGCGCGGGCCACGCGCAGCATGTCGAGGCTCTTGTCGAAGCCGGTCACATGGCGGGCGCGCGGCGCGAAGAGTTCCGCCATGCGGCCGGTGCCGGTGCCGATGTCGAGCAGGTCGCCCAGCCCGCCTTCCCCCAGCGCTTTCGACAAGGCCGCCTCGACCACCGAATCCTCGCTGTGCAGGGTGCGGAGCCGGTCCCACTGATCCGCATGGGCCGCGAAATATTCCGCCGCCGCCGCTTCGCGATCAGCGCGGATCGCGGCCAGCCGCCGCCGGTCGCCCGCGCATTCCCGCGCGAAGGCAATATCCTCGCGCTCGGCGGTGGTGAGCAGGTGCTCCACCGCGCCGGGCAGGCCGCGCCCTTCGGCCGGCTGGCTGGGCAGGGCGCTATGCACGAAGACCCAGCTGCCTTCACGCCGGCGCTGGGCCAGGCCGGCATCGCACAGGATGCGGATATGGCGGGAAACGCGCGGCTGGCTTTGCCCCAGCACCTGCGCCAGTTCGCCGACCGCGAGTTCCATGCGGGCAAGCAGGCGGATCATCCGCAGACGGGTGGGGTCCGCCAGGGCGCGTATGATGGATTCGACCTGCATCGCAATTGCTCATATAAAGACATCTTTATATTTGCAACTGCAAATCCTGGGATGGCAATTGCTCCTGCCCCCGACTTTGGCTAAACCAGCGCTCCGCGAGGACGCATAAAGCATTCTCGCTCTGTCCAATTCGGAAGAGGGCTAACATGAAGAAATTTGCCTATGCCGCCTTTGTTTCCGCAGCCGCGCTGACGCTGGCCGCCTGCGGCAGCTCCGACAATGCGTCGGAAGATGCTGCGGCCGACAATGTGGAAATGCCGGCAGACGAAGCCATGGCCGGCGATGTCGGGGCGCCTGCCGCCGATACGGCGGCCGATGCCGCCGCCACCGCTGCCAGCGATGCCGCCGCCGCCGCCGAAAAGAAGGCGGAGGAAGCCGTCCAGACCACCGCTGACGCTGGCGAAGCCGCTGCTGCCGCCGCTGCCGATGCCGCCGCCGCCGCTGGCGAAGCTGCAAAGGCCGAATAACCCGTCTCGCACCGTGCCTGCCTCGATCGGCGGGCACGGTGCATCGGCCCCCCGATCCGTTCATGGCGCCGAGGCAGGTTTCCCGATGAGAACGATGGCCACACGATTGGCGATAGCCGCCTTTTGCCCGCTGCTGGCGTCTTGCGGGGCGCAGGATAACGATCCCGGGCCGGGCGGAGTGACGATCGGCGAAGCCCGCGCTCTCGACGAGGCGGCCGAAATGATCGAGCAGGGCCGTCCTTCTCCGGAATTGCTGAAGCAGATCGCGCCAACGCAGGAGCCGCCCCCAGCGGAATAAGGCCGGTTGCGCCAGCGGCGCAACGGCAGACGGCGCCGGATCGCTCCGACGCCGCCCTCGATCTGGAATACCGCCTGCCGCTTATCAGGGCGCGGCCTTCTCCGCCTGATCCTCGATCGCGTCGGCCTTGGCATCGCCCGCCGCTTCCACGGCGTCGGCCTTGTCTTCCGTCGCTTCCTTGGCCGCGCCGGTCATGCTGTCGGCCTGCGCATCTATGGCATCGGCCTGTGCTTCGGCCGCATTGTCCACCGCTTCCGCCTGTTCTTCGGCGGCATTTTCCTGCGGGCTGTCGCAAGCGGCCAGCGCCAGGCCCGCGGCCGCGACCGGGCCAACCATAACGAGTTTGAAAATCTTCTTCATCGTTCATCCCCTCTAAGGAAAAGGGGCGGGCCACGCGGCGCCGCCCCGGCTAGGGCCAGACAGCCCTTGCCCCGCTCAGCGCATGGCGCCGCGGCGAAGCATATTCACGATCGCAAGCAATACGACCGATCCCAGGAAAGACACCAGCAGCGCACTCGCGCTGTAATCGCCGGCGAGGATATTTCCGCCACCTATCAATGGATTGATCAGGAAGCCCGCAAGCAGCGCCCCGATGATGCCAACCACTATATTGAGGAGGATGCCCTGCTGCGCATCCGTCCGCATAATAATCGAGGCGAGCCACCCCAGCACGCCGCCCACCACGATCAACAAGATGATACCCATGGCGAAATTCCTCCTTGCTATGCGGAAGGAAAAGCGCCGGGCGGATTTAGGTTCCTGATTTTGCGACAGTTCGCCTTGCGGGGGCGGTCCGGTCCTGGCCCTGGACATGTTTCCGGCTGAACCGGAACCCGTCTGGAATTTGCCTGTTTTCCGTGATTTTCCGTGTCGGCAAGTGATTCCACTTGCCTGGAAACCGCTCTAGCGCAGGGCGAACCAGGCGACCACGGCCGTGCCCAGCACGATCCGATACCACGCGAAGGGCGCGAATCCGGAACGGCTGACATAGGCGACGAAAGCGCGGATCACGATCAGCGCGACGATGAACGACACGACGAAGCCGATCGCGATTTCATCCCATCCGACCAGGCCCTCGCCGCTCAGGGTGTGACCCTTGTCGAGCAGTTCCAGCGTGGAGGCGCCGATCATGGTCGGAACCGCCAGGAAGAAGGAAAACTCGGCGGCGGTCTTGCGGTTGATGCCCATGGCGAGGGCGCCCATGATGGTCGCCCCGGAACGGCTCACCCCCGGAACCATCGACAGGCATTGGGCCAGCCCCACCCCGAACACCTGCTTCATGGGCAGGTCCGCCACATCGCGGTATTCGCCGGATTTGGCGATCTTCTCGATGCCGAGAATCGCGATGCCGCCGACGATAAGCGCCCATGCCACCACATCGGGGCTGCCGAGCAGGATGTCGATGTAATCCTTGAGCGCCAGCCCGAGGACGGCGGAGGGAAGAAAGGCGAGGAGGATATTGCGCACGAAGGCCAGGCTTCTTTTCTCCAGCCTGAGGACCCCCATCCCGACGTTCCAGAAGGTCGGCCAGTATTGCACCACCACCGCCAGGATCGCGCCAAGCTGGATGACGACATTGAACAGCGCCCATTGATGCGCGTCATAGCCGAACAGCTCGCTTGCGAGGATGAGGTGACCAGTCGAGGAAACCGGCACGAATTCTGTCAATCCTTCCACGATGCCGAGAAGGATGGCGGTGAGTGTCAGATCCATATGCCTCAGGTGATGAAGGAAGGCATGGACAAGTCAAGGCCTTGCCGCCGTGCCTCGCCATTTTTTTCGCAGATGCAGCATTTCTACCAGATATGCACACGCTCCTCCGGCGGCAGGAAGAGCGCATCGCCGGGCGTGACGTCGAAGGCGCGATACCAGGCGTCCATGTTGCGCACGACCCCATTGACGCGATAGCGCTCCGGCGAATGCGGATCGGTCAGCAGCCGCTGGCGCAGCGTATCCTCCCGGTCCGCCGAGCGCCAGACCTGCGCCCAGGCCAGGAAGAAGCGCTGGTCGCCGGTCAGCCCGTCGATGACCGGGGCCTCCTTGCCGCCCAACGACATGCGATAGGCGCGATAGGCCAGGCTGAGGCCGCCCAGGTCGCCCATGTTCTCGCCGAGCGTGAAGCGCCCGTTCACGCAGGTCTTGCCCTCATCCAGCGGGCAGAAGGCGTCATATTGCCTGGCCAGCCGGTCGCCCAGCGCGGTGAAGGCGGCCAGATCCGCCTGCGTCCACCAGTCGCGCATCAGGCCGGTCCCGTCGGACTTGGCCCCCTGATCGTCGAAGCCATGGCCGATCTCATGGCCGATCACGGCCCCGATCGCGCCGTAATTGACGGCCGGATCGGCATCGGGGCCGAAAAAGGGCGGTTGCAGGATGGCGGCGGGGAATACGATCTCGTTCTTGGACGGGTCGTAATAGGCATTCACCGTCTGCGGCAGCATATACCATTCGCTGCGGTCGATCGGCCCGCCCAGCTTGCGCAGATCGTCCTGCCATGCCCATTTCCCGGCGGCGATCGCATTTTCCAGCGGCTTGCCCCGTTCGATGGCCAGCCCTTCATACTGCTTGAACTTGTCGGGATAGCCGATCTTGGCGGTGAACTGGTCCAGCTTGGCCTGCGCTTCGGCCTTGGTCGGCGCGCTCATCCAGGCATTTTCGGCCAGGCTGGCGGCCAGCGCCTTCCTGACATTGCCGATCAGGTCCAGCATCGCCGCCTTGCTGGCCGGCGGGAAGTGCCGCGCGACATAGGCTTCGCCCAGCGCCTCGCCCAGCTGGCTTTCGACCGTGTCGATCGCGCGCTTCCAGCGCGGGCGCTGCTCCTCCTGCCCGCGCAGCAGCTTGCCGTAGAAGGCGAAGCGCGCATTATCGAGATCGGACGGCAGGACATCCGCATTGCCGGACAGGAACTGCGCGGCCATCCATGCCCTGGCGGTATCCACGGGGGTTTTCGCCAGCAACTGGAACATCGCGGGCAGGCCGCCGCCGATTCTGGCCACATCCTCCGCGCTCAGGCCCAGCGCCTTCGCTTCGTCCGCATCGGGCGGCAATTGCCAGACGACGAATTCCTTGACCTTGCCAAGGCCGGAAGCCTGCAGCATCGGCGCAAGGGGGAAAGGCCCGGCCAGCTTGCGCAGCTCGCTGTGGCTGACCTTGTTGTAGGTCAGGTCGCGATTGCGTTCGGTGGTGCGATCCCAGGCGAGTTCGGCGAAGCGGTATTCCAGATCGTAGACGGCGGCGGCGGTCGCGGCCGGATCGGGATAGCCTGCCTTGCCCAGCAGGAAGGTGAGGTAATCGCGGTATCTGGCCTGGATGTCGCGGGATTTCTCGTCGGTCTTGAGATAATAGTCCCGATCCGGCAGCCCCAGCCCGGCGACCCCCACGCCCACGATATAGCGGTCCGGCTGCTTGTCGTCGACCATCACCCCCGCGCTGAACGGGGAAGGATAGCCGGGCTGGCCGAACAGCGAGGCGAGGTCCTTGATGGTCTTCGCCGAACCGATCGCGTCCAGATAGGGCTGCGCGGGCGCGAGGCCCGCCGCGTCTATCGCCTTTTGATCGAGGTAGGATTCATAAGCATCGACGAGGCGGGCATCCAGCGATCCGGGGGCCGGCGGGGCGGCCCGCAATTCGTCGATCAGAGCCTGGATGTCCTTCTGCGACTTTTCGCGCAGCATGGTGAATGCGCCATAGCGCGAATGTTCCGGCGGGATGGGATTGGCGGCAATCCACTTCGCATTCACATGGTCGAAGAAATCGTCCCCGGGAGCGATTTTGGGATCGAGCTGGGTGAGGTCGATGCCCCAGCTGCCGAAGCTCATCTGCGGGGCGGTCGTGGTCGCGGTCGTGGCTGGGGCAGGGGCAGCGGCCGGTTCGGACGGCCTGGCCTCGTCCGCATGGGCGGGAAGCCCCGCCATCAGCGCGACGCATGCGGTGAGTGTAGCGAATGTCTTCTTCATGGCCGTCTTTCCCCGCTTTCGGTTCCATTCTGGTCGCTTTCGGGCGGCGTTCTGGTCACCCGAAACTGAACCTGGCTTGAAACTTCACATGCCCGCCGCGGCTTGCATGCCATTGTCCTCGAACTGCAAGCGGGCCAGGCGCGCATAGAGCCCGCCGCCAGCCGTGAGATCGGTGTGGGTGCCCTGCTCCACGATGCGGCCATCCTCCATCACGACGATGCGGTCCGCCGCGCGGACGGTGGCAAGGCGATGGGCGATGACCAGAGTGGTGCGATCGCGCATCAGCCGTTCCAGCGCTTCCTGGACCAGCCGTTCGCTTTCGGCATCCAGCGCGCTGGTGGCCTCGTCCAGCAGCAGGATCGGGGCGGCGCGCAGCAGGGCGCGGGCGATGGCGATGCGTTGCCGCTGCCCGCCCGAAAGGCGGGCCCCGCCTTCGCCCAGATGGGTATCCAGCCCTTGCGGCAATTCGCGCAGGAAGCGTTCGGCATTGGCCGCCGCCGCCGCTTGCCAGATCTCCTCGTCGGAAGCGTTCCAGTTGCCGTAGCGCAGATTGTCGCGCGCATTGGCGGAAAACAGGATGCCCTCCTGCGGGACAAAGGCGATCCGCCGGCGGATCTCGGCCGGATCGGCGGAAGTCAGCGGCACCCCATCCATGCGGATGGTGCCTGCCTGCGGATCGTAGAACCGCTCGGCCAGCTGGAAGATCGTCGATTTGCCCGCGCCGGAAGGCCCCACGATGGCCACCGTCTCGCCCGGCTCGACCGCCAGTGAGAAATCCTTGAGCGCCGCCACTTCCACCCGGGTCGGATAGCGGAAGGTGACATTCTGGAAGGCGATGCCGCCCCGGGGCGGCTCGGGCAGGTTCACCGGCCGCGCCGGCGGCAGGATCTCGGGCTTTTCGTTGAGCAGCTCGTTCAGCCTGCTGGCCGCGCCCGCGCCGCGCAGGAGGTCGCCATAGACCTCCATCAGGGAGCCGAACGCCCCCGCGACCAGCCCGCCGGTCAGCACGAAGGCGGCAATGGTGCCGCCGCTGATCTCGCCGCTGGCGACCCCGATCGCGCCGCGCCAGATCAGCAGGGTGATGGCGCCGAAGATCAGGAAGATCACGGCCCCGGTCATCACCGCGCGGATCAGGATGCGGCGCTTCGCCGTGGCGAAGGTCCGCTCCACCGCCGCTTCGAAGCGCTGCCCTTCGCGCCGCTCCTGATTGAAGGCCTGGACGATTTTCATCGCGCCCAGCACTTCGGACACCATGGCGCCGACATCGGCCACCCGGTCCTGGCTCGTGCGCGAAACATTGCGCAGGCGGCGGCCGAACAGGGACAGCGGCACCACCACCAGCGGAATGGCCATCAGCAGGCCCGCGGCCAGCCGGGGCGCAAGGGCGAACAGATAGACGGTGCCGCCCATCGCCATCAGGAAATTGCGCAGGGCGACGGAAACCGTGGTCCCCACCACCTGCTCGATCAGCGCGGTGTCGGCCGTCATCCGCGAGGAGATTTCCTTGGGGCTGTTCTCCTCGAAGAAGCCGGGCGCCAGCCGCAGCAGATTGTCCTGCACGCGAAGCCTGATGTCGGCGACCACCCGTTCGCCCAGCCACGATACGAAATAGAAGCGGAAGGCGGTGGCGATCGCCAGCACCACCACGATCAGCAGCAGATACTGGAACCAGCGGGCCACATCGCCCGCCCCGCCGCCGGACCCGAAGCCGCGATCTATGATGAGCTTGAACCCGGACGGGATGGCGAGCGTCGCGCTGGCCGTTACCAGCAAGGCGAGGAAGGCGCAGGCGAGCTTGCCCGGATAGGCGCTGGCCGCGCGCCATACCATCAGCAGCGGCCCCAGGTCGCGGGCGGGCGGGGGACCTTGCTCTGCCGGCGTGCGATTGCGGCGCGCAAACAACCCGCGGCGATTCGAGCTTGGTTCTGGCGCTGACTCCATACCGCGCCCCTAGGCCGGAGTGGCCCGAACCGCAATCTTCTCCTGTCGCGCGGCACGGGCGGCGCTTTCGGGAACAGCCTTTTCCCGACGTTTTTTCAGCATATCCACGCCGATCCGCCACGGAATGGCCACGCTGCATTGCACAATTGCCTGTTTGGGGTCACAATGCCGGCATGATCGGACAGGGAACGAACGAACTGTGATCTATCATGCCTATGAACTGCAGCGCGCCTTCCTGCAGGGAGCGAGCGCCTGGGCCGGGATCGGGGCGCAGATGCTTTCCAATCCCAGCAATCCGTTGGGCTATACCGGGCTGGGGCCGGTTGCCGCATCCGCGCTGGATGTGTTCGCCCATGCCGCGGCATCGCGCGGGAAACCGGAATTCGGCATTGTCCAGGTCGAGGTCGATGGCGCTGCCCATGAGGTGACGGAAACCCAAGTCCTGGCGCGTCCGTTCGGCTCGTTGCTGCGCTTCACCCATGCCGGGCTGGCGGCGGATGCGCCGAAGCTGCTGATCGTCGCGCCGATGAGCGGCCATTACGCCACGCTGCTGCGCGGCACGGTGGAACGGATGCTGGAGCGGTGCGAAGTCTATATCACCGATTGGGCCGATGCGCGGATGGTGCCTCTTTCGGCCGGCTCCTTCGATCTGGACGATTATATCGACTATCTGATCGAGTTTCTCGAATTCATCGGCCCGGGCACTCATATGGTGGCCGTGTGCCAGCCTTCCGTGCCAGCGCTGGCCGCCACGGCTGTGATGGGCGCCGACCGGAACCGCTGCCGTCCGGCAAGCCTGACGATGATGGGCGGGCCGATCGACACCCGCGCCTCGCCGACCACCGTGAACTCCATGGCGATGCAGCGTCCGCTGGCCTGGTTTCGCAACAATCTGATCGCGACCGTGCCGATCCAGTATCCGGGCGTCGGGCGGAAGGTCTATCCGGGCTTCCTCCAGCTCACCAGCTTCATGGCGATGAACCTCGGCAACCACATCATGAGCCATTACGAGATGTTCAAGCATCTCGTCACTGGCGACGGCGAAAGCGCGGCGGCCACCAAGGCCTTCTATGACGAATACCGCTCCGTCTGCGACATGACCGCCGAATTCTATCTGCAGACGGTGGAGCATGTGTTCCAGAATCATTCCCTGCCCAAGGGCGAATTGGTGCATCGCGGCAAGCCTGTCGACCTGGGGGCGATCAGCGACACCGCGCTGATGGCGATCGAGGGCGAGCGCGACGATATTTCCGGCATCGGCCAGACCCGCGCCGCGCTGGATCTCGCCACCGGCCTGCCCGAGCAGCGCAAGAAATATCTGCTGGCCAGGAATGTCGGCCATTACGGCATCTTCAACGGCAGCAAATGGCGCAACCGGATCGCGCCCGTGGTGGAAGAATGGATCGCGGCCAACCCCCGCGCCAGGCTGGAAGCGGTGGCCTAGGGGCAGGCCCTAAAGCGATTTGCCGCGAATCATGGCTGGCCGGGCTTGCCCTCTCCCTGGGCGCTGCCGAATATCCGGCGCAGCACCGTGCGGGCCAGCAGCAGCAGGCCGATGGCGGCGGCCAGCAGCACAAGCGCGATGACCCCGGCGGCCAGGGGATATTCATAGGCGAGATAGAGCAGGCCGGCGGTCGCCACATCTTCCGTGGTGGACACCGCCACATTGCTGAATGGCTCCGGGCTGGTGTTGACCAGCGCCCGCGCCCCGGCCTTGCCGCTATGCGCGAGCAAGGCTCCGCTGCCCCCGAGGATGAATGCGATCACTTGCATCGCGGGGTCCGAAGGGTCCACCACGGCCAGTGCCAGCAACGCGCCGCCAAGCGGGCGGATGGCGGTATGAATCGTGTCCCAGACCGTATCCAGCCAGAGGATCTTGTCGGCGAAGAATTCGCAGAACGCCGCTATTCCCGCCACCCCCATGACCCAGGGATTGGCCAGGACCTGAAGCGCCGCCAGATGTTCCGGAAGCGGCAGGACGCCCAGCCGCATCGCGATGCCGGTGGCCAGCACGCAGAGATAGAGCCGCCACCCGGCCAGCAGGCTGACGCTGCCCGCAATGCCCAGGATTTCGATGATACCCAAGGTCCCGCCCGTTTCCATCCAAGCTTCTCCTCCGGCCGGTGGAGAAGCGAAGATGCGCGTTTACGGGCGCGGTTGCAAGAAACTGCGTCGTTGGACGCTCAGGCGGAGGTCGGCGCGGCTTTCGAGGCGGCCCTGCGCGCGCGCTTCGATGGCAGGGCAGGCTCCCGGTCCCGGCAATAGCTCCACAGGGCGCATTGCAGGCCGATCAGCATGAAGATGAAGGGCTGGAACGCGATTCCGACGAACAGCGAGCCAACCATATAGACGATAAGTCCCTGCTGCAGCGCTAGGGCCAGCGGCGCTTGCCAGGTTTCTCCCTCCGCGATCCGGCTTTTCCAGCGGCGCTGCAGCTTTTCCATCTGCCAGATGCCCAGCAGCAGCAGCCACAGCCACAGGCCCAGCCCGATCCAGCCCTGTTCGCCCAGCATCTCGAAATAGCTGGAATGATAGGCGCGCGCCTCGTCGGTCATGGTCGTGGTGCTGATGGTCGTGGTGCTGCCGTCGGTTTTGGCATCGACCGTCTCGAAGGTCAGCTTGTTGCTCAGATAGGCATTGAAGCCGCCGCCCAGGGGATGCTTCTTGGCGTAATCGAACGTCCAGGCCCAGACCGCGAGCCGGGTCGAGGCGGACTGATCCGCCTGGTGATTTTCTATCGTGCTCATCCGCTCGGTGAAGCTCTGCGGCAGGAAGGGTATCGCGGCGATCGCCAGAAATCCGGCCAGCCCCATGTAGAGGAAGCGGTTCTTCACGCTGCGCATCATCAGCGCGCCCAATGCGCCGACACAGAGCAGGCCGGTGCGGGCGGCGGTTCCGACCGGCATCAGCAGGGCGGCGAAGATCAGCGCGGCGGCGAACAGGCGGACCCGGTTGTCGGGCGGGAAGATGGTGCCGTGCCGGGCCAGCCAGAGAATCAGCGGAATGACCGAGATCGCCACGCAGGAAATGATCGAGCCTTCGTAAAGGCCGCTGTTCTCGCGCACCAGCAGGGTCAGGGTTTCATAGCCGCCGCCGCCGAGGACGGTCTTGAGCCCGCCGTTGATGATGATCGCGGCGATCGAAAGAACCATGAACAGGATGGCCCCTTCGATCCGCAGGCGGGTGGTGAGGGTCAGCGGCAGGAAGATGGCGAAGACCAGCGCCTTCCACACCCAGCTCCATTTTTCGAGCGCCGCTTCCGGAAAGTCAGCCGTCAGCGTGGTCATCGCGCAATAGGCCAGCAGCGCTACCATCAGCCCCTGGCGCAGGGTGAAGCGGGCGCCGTCCTTGCGGTCGATCAGCAGCCAGCCCGAGAAGGCCGCCACGAATGCGATCAGCGAGATCGGCAGGGACTGCACGAAGGTCCACCCCACGCGCTGCGGGGACACGATATCGACATAGAGATAGGCCAGCACCCAGATGAAGGGGTGGCGCAGCCCCAGCAGCAGCAGGACGCCGAAGAAAGCGAGCAGGGCAAGGTCAAGCATGATCGTCCTCGCCCTTTGCCGCGCGCGGCGCTTTCCGGCTCCGCAAGCGTCCCGGCAGGTCCAGATCCTCGCGCTGCACCAGCCGCCAGGCGGCGATAATCATCAGGCCGTGGGTCAGGGCAAGGGAGAACAGATCGATCAAGCGGCAAGTTTCCGGAAACTTCTTCTCCGCTCTGCCCTAGCAGCAGGCGGTTGACGTGGCGTTAAGCTAATTGATGGCACAATATGGCCATGACTCGCATTCTGCACGTCCTCGACCACTCGTTGCCGCTGCATAGCGGCTATACCTTCCGCACGCGCGCCATCCTGAAGGCGCAGCAGGCGATGGGGCTGGAAGTGCGCGGGATCACGGGGCTGCGTCATGGCGGTGCCGGGGGCGATCCCGAGATGCAGGAAGTCGACGGGCTGATCTTCCACCGCACATCGGGCGAAGCCAGCGGCCCGGCCGGAATGCGCGAATGGCGCGAAGCGGGCCAGCTCGCCGGCGCCATCGAAGCACTGTGCGGGCAGTGGCGGCCGGATATACTGCATGCCCATTCCCCCGCCTTGTGCGGCTTGGCGGCAATGCGCGCCGCCCGGCGGCTGGGCATCCCATTCGTCTATGAAATCCGCGCCTTCTGGGAGGATGCGGCAGTCGGCAACGGCACCGGCCGCGAAGGCTCGGTCAAATACCGGCTGACCCGGAGCCTGGAAAACCATGTCGTCGCCGGGGCCGATTGCGTGATGACCATCTGCCATGGATTGCGGGACGACCTGATCGCGCGCGGCTTTCCGGCGGGGCGCATCGGCATCATGCCCAATGGCGTCGATCTCGAGCTGTTCGGCACGCCGCCCGCCGCCGATCCGGCGCTTGCGCGGGAACTGGGTCTGGGCAGCGGCCCGGTGATCGGCTTCATCGGCAGCTTCTACGACTACGAAGGCATCGACGATCTGATCGAGGCGATGCCGCTGCTGCTCGAAAGCCAGCCCGACGCCCGCCTGCTGCTGGTGGGCGGAGGGCCGCGCGCGGAGGCGCTGGAGCGCCAGGCCGGGGCATCGCTGGCCCGCCATGCCATCCGTTTCGTCGGCCGGGTCCCGCACGATCAGGTCGAACGCTATTATGCCCTGTGCGACATCATGGCCTATCCCCGCAAGGCGAGCCGGCTGACCGATCTGGTCACTCCGCTCAAGCCGCTGGAGGCCATGGCCCAGGGCAAGCTGGTGGCCGCGTCCGACGTGGGCGGACACCGCGAACTCATGAGCGACGGGGTGACGGGGACGCTGTTCGCTCCCGACGATCCGGCGGCCTGCGGCGAGGCGCTGGCGGGATTGCTGGCGCACCGGGATGACTGGGCGGCGATGCGGGAAGCGGCGAAGGCGCATGTGGCTCTGCGGCATGACTGGGCGCGCAATGTGCGTCGTTATCAAGACGTTTACCAAGCCTTGCTAGGCAAGGGTTCCGAATCGGGATTGTGCGCGGCTGCCTGAAGCGCGCCGGGAGCGGGTAGCGAGCGATACGGGCAATGCCGGCAAGGCGACAGGGGTTGTGCGAACAGTGTCCAGTTCGAAGCAGAATACGGGAAAGACGGGTTCCGGAAAGGCCGCGCCGATCAGCGCCCATCCGGCGTTTCCCGCAATGGTCGCGATCTGGTTTGCCGCTCTGTTCGGGCTGGGCAGCCTGGTCCTGCCTTCCGCCCTGCCGGAACGCATCGTCACGCTCACGGGCGCCGATGCGCTGATACCGGCCATGGCGCCGCCGCTCGGCTTCAAGGCGCGCGCGCTCATCGCCCTGGCCGCCACGGTCGTCGGGGGCGTCGGGGGGCTTGCCCTCGCCCGGCGGATCGTTGCCGCGCAGCGCCGCAATCGCCAGTCGGCCACCGCCGCGGAGCCAAGGCTGCGCAATGCCGACTGCCACCCGGACGCGCCCGCGCGCCGTCCGATTTCCGCGCTGGAAGAGTTGGGCGAAGATCGCTTGCCTGAATTCCGCCCTGAACTTCGGGGCACGCTTGCCGAGGAATTGGGCGTCAGCTGGGAAGACGTGCTTTCTGAAAAGGAAGGCCGCCGCCGCACGCCTGCCAGTTTGGCCCAGCCCGTAATCGAGGGGCCGGTAATCGACTTGCCTGCAATCGAGGGGCCGCATGACGGGGCTGCTCGGCAATGGACCGAGCCGGGGGCCGAACCGGCTGGCGACGAAATCGAGCCGGTGGAGCAGGCTCTGCCGGAAGAAATTGCCGAAGAGATGCCCGCCGCAGAGGACATGCCGTTCGAGCGGTCCGAATGGGGCGATGCCGATGAGGCATTCATCGAGGCCGGGCAAGAGCCGGGCGAACAGCCTGACACCGCCCTGCCGCCCGCCGCTTCCCCCATGCCGGAAATGGCCGAGGCGGCGCTCGAACTGGATGAGGATGACGCCCTTCCGGCCGGCCGCAATCCCGCTATCCGCGAAGCTCCGCTGGCCGAACTGGGCGTGACCGATCTGGTGGAGCGGCTGGCCTATGCCATTCAGATCCGCCAGCAGCGCCCCGTTGCGGTGGACGAAAGCCTCTTGGCGAGGAAGGCCCCGGCGCGGCAATGGCCCGCGGCTCCGGATCGCGCCCCCGCGCCGGATGGCGCTGGCGATGATTCTCCCGCGCTGCATCCCATGCCCGCGGCGCTTCGCCCGTTCGGGTTCGACGAGGAAGATGACGAGGATGGGGTCGAAACCGATCTCGCCCTTTCGGATCTCGGGTTGCCCGGGCACTCTATCCGCGACCATGGTGAGCCGGCCGGCTTCGGCGATCTGCCCGCCTATCAGGCCGAGGATTTCGCCAATGAGAGCGAAGCGGACGAGGATGAGGACGCCACCCTCGCGGAGGAAAGCTACAGCTCGCTGCTGAATCTCAAGATGGGCGCAGGCCGCCCGCCGCAGGGCGAGGAGCCGGAAGCCTCGGGCGATACCAGGCCGCCCACGCAGGAAAGCCCCACCGCTGCCGGGGAGGCGCCCGCGGAGCCGGATGCCGCCGACAAGGCCTTGCGCGAGGCGCTGGCCCGGCTGCAGCGGATCAGCGGCGCCGCCTGAACCGCAAGCCACTCCGCCGCCCTGCCAGAATGGCGGAAAAGCGTGGTTTTTGCACGGAAATCCGCTTCGCGGTTGCAAAAACCGCTTCCTGACGTCATTGGGGAAGATCGCACAGCCCTGTCGCATACAGGGCTCTTGCGATTCGCGCATTTTTGCCGAAAGGGCGCTGCATCGGGGTGCAGCGGCCAGGCCAACGACAGGATAGGAATTTTGATGGGTTACCCGGTGTCCCAGGGCTTATACGATCCGCGCAATGAACACGACGCCTGTGGTGTGGGCTTTGTCGCCCATATCAAGGGAACCAAAAGTCATGCGATCGTTAAACAGGCACTGGAGATACTGGCGAATATCGACCATCGCGGCGCGGTGGGGGCGGACCCGCTGCTGGGCGACGGCGCGGGCATCCTCATGCAGATTCCCGATCCCCTCTATCGCAAGTGGGCGGAAGGCGAAGGGCTGACCCTGCCGCAGCCGGGCGATTATGCGATCGCGATGTGCTTCCTGCCGCGCGACCAGCATTCGCGCGATTATGCCGTCAGCCTGTTCGAGAAGGTGATCGCCAAGGAAGGCCAGAGGGTGATCGGCTGGCGCGATGTGCCGACCTCGCTGGACGGGCTGGGCAAGGCGGTGATCGCCGCGATGCCGGTGATCCGCCAGTGCTTCGTCGCGCGCGGCCAGAATTGCGCGGACCAGGACGCCTTCGAGCGCAAGCTGCTGGCGATCCGCAAGCAGACCCAGAACCCGCTGGAGGAGCAGGCGGTCGAGCTGAACATGCCGGGGCTGGCGGAACTGTACATGCCCAGCTTTTCCAGCCGGACCATCGTCTACAAGGGGCTGCTGCTCGCCAATCAGGTGGACAGCTTCTACGACGATCTGCGCGATCCGGATTGCGTCAGCGCGATCGGCCTGGTGCATCAGCGCTTCTCGACCAATACCTTCCCCAGCTGGAAGCTGGCGCATCCCTATCGCTTCATCGCCCATAATGGCGAGATCAACACGGTTCGCGGCAATGTGAACTGGATGAACGCGCGCCGCCGCACCATGGAATCGCCGCTGCTGGGCGCGGATCTCGACAAGATGTGGCCGCTGATCCCGCACGGCCAGTCGGACACCGCCTGCCTCGACAATGCGTTCGAGCTGCTGGTGGCCGGCGGATTCAGCCTGACCCATGCGATGATGATGCTGATTCCGGAAGCCTGGGCGCGCAATCCGCTGATGGACCCGGCGCGCAGGGCCTTCTACGAATATCACGCCGCCCTGATGGAACCCTGGGACGGGCCGGCCGCCGTCGCCTTCACCGACGGACGCCAGATCGGCGCCACGCTCGACCGGAACGGGCTGCGGCCCGCGCGGTATTGCGTGACGAAGGATGATATCGTCTGCCTTGCCTCGGAGAGCGGCGTATTGCCGTTCAAGGAGGAGGAAATCATCCGCAAGTGGCGGCTCCAGCCGGGCAAGATGCTGCTGATCGACCTGGAGCAGGGCCGCATCATCGAGGATGAGGAGCTGAAGGCCGAACTCGCCAATGCGGAGCCTTACGCGAAGTGGCTGGAGCAGGCGCAATACAAGCTGGAAGACCTGGAAACGGTCGAGACCAACGAGGCCGAGCTGCCGGTGGACCGGACCAGCCTGCTCGATCGCCAGCAGGCCTTCGGCTATACCCAGGAAGACGTTTCCAAGTTTCTCGAGCCGATGGCGGTGAATGCCGACGATCCGATCGGGTCGATGGGCACCGACACTCCCATCGCGGTGCTGTCGCAGCGGCCGCGCCTGCTCTACGATTACTTCAAGCAGAACTTCGCCCAGGTCACCAATCCGCCGATCGACCCGATCCGCGAGGAGCTGGTGATGAGCCTGCTGTCGATGATCGGCCCGCGCCCCAATCTGCTGGGGCACGATGCCGGCGCGCACAAGCGGCTGGAAGTGGCGCAGCCCATTCTCACCAATGAGAACCTGCTGAAGATCCGCAGCGCCGAGAAGTCTCTCGACAAGGCGTTCCGCACCGGCACGCTCGACATCTGCTGGGATGCCAGCACTGGCGCCGACGGGCTGGAGCGCGCCCTGCGCGACCTGTGCGTGGCCGCGACCGAAGCGGTGCTGGCCGACAAGAACATCCTGATCCTGTCCGATCGCGCCCAAGGCCCGGACCGCATCGCGATGCCCGCCCTGCTGGCGACCGCGGCGGTGCATCATCACCTCGTCCGGCAGGGCCTGCGGATGCAGACCGGCCTGGTGGTGGAAACCGGCGAGGCCCGCGAAGTGCATCACTTCTGCGCGCTGGCCGGCTATGGGGCGGAAGCGATCAATCCCTATGTCGCATTCCAGACCCTGGAGCAGATCCGGGTCGAGAAGGAACTCCCGCTCAGCACCGAGCAGGTCCAGCAGAACTATATCAAGGCGATCGGCAAGGGCATCCTGAAGGTCATGTCCAAGATGGGCATATCGACCTACCAGTCCTATTGCGGCGCGCAGATCTTCGATGCGGTCGGGCTCAACAGCTCGTTCATCGCTCAGTATTTCACGGGCACCGCGACGACGATCGAGGGCATCGGCCTCAAGGAGGTGGCCGAAGAGACGGTGCGCCGCCATGCCGCCGCCTATGGCGACAATCCGATCTATCGCAAGATGCTCGACGTGGGCGGGATCTACCAATACCGCATCCGCGGCGAAGACCATGCCTGGACCCCGGCCAGCATCGCCAGTCTCCAGCACGCGGTGCGCGGCAACGATCCGAAGAATTACGAGGAATTCGCCCGTTCGATCAACGAGCAGTCGGAACGGCTGCTGACCATTCGCGGGCTGATGGAGCTGAAGAAGGCCGACAGGCCGCTCCCGCTGGATGAGGTCGAGCCGGCCAGCGAGATCGTGAAGCGCTTCGCCACCGGCGCGATGAGCTTCGGCTCGATCAGCCGGGAAGCGCATACCACGCTGGCGATCGCGATGAACCGGATCGGCGGCCGCTCCAACACCGGCGAGGGCGGCGAGGAAGTGGATCGCTTCACCCCGCTGCCCAATGGCGATTCGATGCGCTCGCGGATCAAGCAGGTCGCATCGGGCCGCTTCGGCGTGACGGCGGAATATCTCGTCAATTCGGACGATATCCAGATCAAAATGGCCCAGGGCGCCAAGCCCGGCGAGGGCGGCCAGCTGCCGGGCCACAAGGTGGACAAGGTGATCGGCAAGGTCCGCCATTCCACCCCCGGCGTGGGCCTGATTTCACCGCCGCCGCACCATGATATCTACTCGATCGAGGATCTGGCCCAACTGATCCACGATCTGAAGAACGTCAATCCGGTGGCGCGGATCTCGGTCAAGCTGGTGTCCGAAGTGGGCGTCGGCACGGTCGCCGCGGGCGTTTCCAAGGCGCGCGCCGACCATGTGACCATCTCCGGCTACGAAGGCGGCACCGGCGCATCGCCGCTGACCAGCCTGACCCATGCCGGCAGCCCCTGGGAGATCGGCCTGGCCGAAACCCAGCAGACCCTGCTGCTGAACGACCTGCGCAGCCGCATCGCGGTGCAGGCCGATGGCGGCATCCGCACGGGGCGCGACGTCGCCGTGGCCGCGCTGCTGGGCGCGGATGAGTTCGGCTTCGCCACCGCCCCGCTGATCGCGGCGGGCTGCATCATGATGCGCAAGTGCCACCTCAACACATGCCCGGTCGGCGTCGCCACCCAGGACCCGGTGCTGCGCGCGCGCTTCACTGGCCAGCCCGAGCATGTAATCAACTATTTCTTCTTCGTGGCCGAGGAACTGCGCCGGATCATGGCGGAAATGGGCTTCCGCACGGTGCAGGAAATGGTCGGCCGGGTCGACCGGCTCGATGCGCGCAAGGCGGTCGATCACTGGAAGGCGCATGGGATCGACCTGTCCCGCCTGCTCCATGTGGTGGAGCTGGAGGAAGGCAAGCGGCCCTACTGGACGCAGACCCAGGACCATGGGCTGGAAGCGGCGCTGGATGTCGAGCTGATCGAGGCGGCCCGCCCCGCGATCGAGAATGGCGAAACGCTGGTGCTCGACCGGACCATCCGCAATGTGAACCGCACGGTGGGCGCGATGCTGTCGGGCCGGATCGCGCAGCGGCACGGCCATGGCGGGCTGAAGCCGGAACAGCTCCGGATCAACTTCACCGGAGTCGCCGGGCAGAGCTTCGGCGCATGGCTGGCGCATGGCGTCACGCTCGATCTGGTGGGCGATGCCAACGACTATGTCGGCAAGGGGCTGTCGGGCGGCCGCGTGATCGTCCGCCAGCCGGACGGCCTGGGCCGCGATCCGTCCGAGAACATCATCGTCGGCAACACGGTGCTGTATGGGGCGATCGCGGGCGAGGCCTATTTCAACGGCGTCGCGGGCGAACGCTTCGCGGTCCGCAATTCCGGCGCGATCGCGGTCGTGGAAGGCACGGGCGACCATGGCTGCGAATATATGACCGGCGGCGTGGTATGCGTGCTGGGCAGGACCGGCCGCAATTTCGCCGCGGGCATGTCGGGCGGCATCGCCTATGTCTATGACGAAGACGGCATGTTCGAGCAGCTGTGCAATCCGGCGCAGGTCGATCTGGAACGGATTTCGGCGGAGCCGGACAATGAAGACGGCATGGGCCGCCCGCAACAGCGTGGGTCCAGCGTGCTCGATTACGGCATGGGCGACATGCTGCGCCACGATGCCGAACGGCTGAGGATACTGATCGAAAGGCACAAGCTGCATACGGGCTCGGCGCGCGCGGCCGCGCTGCTGGATGATTGGGGCAATACGCTTGGGAAGTTCGTCAAGGTGATGCCGCGCGATTATTCGCGCGCATTGCGGCAGATCGAGGCGGAGCGCCTCGAAGCCGCCAGCGTCGCCGCTGAATGACTCGGGTCGAATAAGGGTTACGGAATAATGGGCAAGGAAACCGGCTTTCTCGAAGTCGACCGCAAGGATCGCACCTATGCGGACCCCAAGGAACGGCTGAAGCACTACAAGGAATTCGTGATCCCGCATGCGGAGCCGGCGCTGCGCGAGCAGGCGTCGCGCTGCATGAATTGCGGCATTCCCTATTGCCACAACGGCTGTCCGGTGAACAACATCATCCCGGACTGGAACCATCTGGTCTATGAGGGCGACTGGCGCGATGCGCTGGAAATACTGCATTCGACCAACAATTTCCCGGAATTCACCGGCCGCATCTGCCCCGCCCCGTGCGAGGCGAGCTGCACGCTGAACATCATCGACCAGCCGGTGACCATCAAGTCGATCGAATGCGCCATCGTCGATCGCGGCTGGAAGGAAGGCTGGATCGAGCCGCAGGTGCCCGGCCGGCGCACCGGCAAGTCCGTGGCGGTGGTCGGCTCCGGCCCGGCGGGCATGGCCTGCGCCCAGCAGCTTGCGCGGGCCGGCCATTCCGTGACCCTGTTCGAGAAGAACGACCGGGTGGGCGGGCTGATGCGTTACGGCATTCCCGACTTCAAGATGGAAAAGCACCTCATCGACCGCCGCATGAAGCAGATGGAAGCCGAAGGGGTGGCCTTCCGCCCGTCGACCGAAATCGGCGTGGAGGTTTCCTTCAAGGCCTTGAAGGAGAATTTCGACGCGGTGGTGCTGTCGGGCGGCGCGGAAAACCCGCGTCCGCTGCAGATCCCCGGCGCGGAGCTGCCGGGCGTCCACTATGCGATGAGCTTCCTGACCCAGCAGAACAAGCGCAATGCCGGGGATGACGAGGCGCGCGCCGCGCCCAACGGCACGCTCAGCGCCACCGGCAAGCATGTCATCGTGATCGGCGGCGGCGATACCGGGTCGGACTGCGTCGGCACCTCCAACCGCCAGGGCGCGGCCAGCGTGACCCAGCTGGAAATCATGCCCAGGCCGCCTGAAAAGGAAGACAAGGCGCTGACCTGGCCGGACTGGCCGCTCAAGCTGCGGACATCCACCAGCCACGACGAGGGCGTGGAGCGCGACTGGGCGGTGCTGACCAAGCGCGTGATCGGCGACAACAAGGTCACGGGCCTGGAATGCGTGCGCGTCGAATGGAACAACGGCCGGATGGAAGAAGTGCCGGGCAGCGAGTTCACGCTGCAGGCCGACCTCATCCTGCTGGCGATGGGCTTCCTCGGCCCGCGCAAGCAGGGGATGCTGGACCAGTCCGGCGTCGCCATGACGGATCGCGGCAATGTCGATGCCAATCTGATCGACTACAGGACGAGCGAGGACATGGTGTTCTCCTGCGGCGACATGCGCCGGGGCCAGTCGCTGGTGGTATGGGCGATCCGCGAAGGCCGCCAATGCGCGCGGGCGGTGGACGAGGCATTGATGGGCGCGAGCGAACTGCCGCGCTGATCCGGAGTGCGGCGGTTAGCGTAAGCAGCCGCTCCTGCCTCTGGCGTTTGCGGGGGATTGCGGGCAATCATCCGCCGATGCTCGCGCGCCGTCTCCTTTCATCCGCCCTTCTGCTGCTGTCCCTCTCCTCCCCGGCATGGGCGCAAGCCCCGGCGCCGGATTTCGCCGGCAGCTATCGCCTGCAAGGCGGCCCCGATGTGGCGTCGGAACTGGTCCTGCGCGGGGATGGAACCTATGCCTATTGGCTGATCGCCGGGGCGCTGGACGAAGCCTCGGAAGGCCGCTGGACCCTGGCCGGCGGCCAGCTTTCGCTGGTCACCGAACCCAGGCCGGTCCCGCCGGAATTCCGGCAGGCCGAACTCTCGCCGGAAGGGAGCGTGCTACGGCTGGACGTGAACTGGCCCAACGGCAGGGGGATCGCCGGCATCGATTTCCGGATCGGCCTGGCCGACGGGCAGGTGCTGGAAGGCTATACCCAGCATGACGGCTGGCAGGGGGCAGGGCAGCTTGCGGCGGAGCCGCAATGGATCGAGCTGGGGGAGCCGGTGAACAATATCCTCTCCGGGCGGATCGCCTTGCCGCCGCATACCCGGATGCTGCGGTTCACTCTGCTGCCGAATGATCTCGGCCGGGTCGATCTGACCGGGGCCACCATCGAAGTGGAGCGCGAGAGGCTGACCCTGCACCGCCGGGAAGGCGCGATGCCCTTTGTCAGGGTGTCCTCTGTGCCATAAAGGCAGCGTTAGAGGCCCTGCGCGATCCGTTCCAGCGCGGCGATGTCGGGCGTGCCATGCTGGCCAAGCAGCTGGATGCAGACATGGTCGGCACCGGCATCCCAATGGGCGCGCACCCGATCCCGTATCGCTTCGTCATCGCCCCAGGCGACCATGGCGTCGATCAGCCGGTCGGACCCGCCATTCTCGAAATCCAATTCGTCGAAGCCCTGCCGCAGCCAGGTATTCCGGTAATTCGGCAGGCCGATATAGATGCTCAGGATCGCCCGGCCGAGCTTGCGGCCGGTTTCCGCATCCGGCGCGGGCGCGACCATCTGTTCCACGCAAAGCAGCTTGTTCGGCCCGAGAATGGCGCGCGCCTCGGCGGTGAATTCCGGCGTGACATTGTAGGGATGCGCGCCATCCGCCAGGTCGCGCGAAAGCTCCAGCATTTTCGGCCCGAGGGCGGCCAGCAGGGTGAGCGGCTTGTCCGAGGGTTTCGGCAATTCGTAGACCGCCTTGCCCATTGCTTCGAGATAGGCGCGCATGGTGGCCACCGGCTTGCCGTAATCGTGCCCGCGCAGATCATCCACCAGCGGCGCGTGGGAAACCCCCATGCCGAGGATGAACCGGCCGCCGGATTGCTCGTTCAGGCCATTGCGCGCGGCCACCATCGCCTGCGCATCGCGGGCGTAGATATTGGCGATGCCGGTGGCGACGATCAGCCGCGTGGTGTTGGCGAGCAGCCAGCTCGATGAAACCAGCGAATTGCGGCCCACGGCCTCGGGATGCCACAGGGCGGAAAATCCAGCCTGTTCAACTGCTTGGGCGAAACCGGCCAGCTCGGCCGACGTCATCAGGTCGAGGCTGGCCCAAACGCCCAGCTTGCCGAGTTTTCCTGTCATGCCATCTCCCCACGCATCAAATTGTTCCGGATCAGCTCCGGGCTATCGCCACCGGGCCGGTTTGGCAAATCCGGCGTCACCAGTCGATCGCGCCCCGGCCATTGGCTTCCAGGAAGGCATTGGCGCGGCTGAAAGGTTTCGATCCGAAGAAGCCGCGATGGGCCGAAAGCGGGCTGGGATGCGGCGAACGGATCACCAGATGGCGGTCGCTGTCGGTCAGCTCCGGGATTCGCGCGGCCTTGGCCTGCGCATGGCTGCCCCACAGGATGAACACGCTCGGCTCCGGCCGCGCCGCGACCGCAGCGACCGCCGCATCGGTAATGGCTTCCCAGCCCCGGTTCTGGTGCGATCCGGCCTGCCCCGCTTCCACCGTCAGCGCATTGTTGAGCAGGAGCACCCCCTGCTTCGCCCAATGCGACAAATCGCCATGGTCCGGGGGGCCGATTCCCAGATCGCTTTTCAGCTCCTTGTAGATATTAACGAGGGACGGCGGCGGCGGCACCCCCTGGGGCACGGAAAATGAGAGGCCATGCGCCTGCCCCGGCCCGTGATAGGGGTCCTGCCCCAGGATCACCACCTTGACCTTGTCCAGCGGGGTAAGCTCCAGCGCGGCCAGACGCTGGCCCCGGGGCGGATAGATTCGCTTTCCCGCCGCTTCTTCGGCGCGCAGCCAGCCGCCCAGCCGGCGCGCTTCTTGTGTCGCCAGCACGGGTTGGAGCACCGGGCTCCACGAAGGAGGAAGATTGTCCTGCGCCATGGGGAACTGGTAGCGCGTAGATGCGACTATCGCCAGCCGGGGCTTTCGCTATTCCACGGATGGGCTTAAGGGCAGAAGCATATGACTGTTCATTTTCACGAAGAAGATCTGCCCGCGGGCGTGCTTGCCCCCGGCCCGGTCGCTGTCGACACCGAAACCATGGGGCTGATAACTCCGCGCGACCGGCTGTGCCTGGTCCAGATCAGCGACGGGCAGGGGGACGAGCATCTCATCCGCTTCAAGCGCGGAAGCAGCTTCGACGCGCCGAACCTGAAGGCGGTTCTGGCCGATCCGGCCCGTATCAAGCTCTATCATTTCGCGCGCTTCGATCTGGCGGCGATCGAGCATTATCTCGGCGTGGTCGCGGCCCCGGTGTTCTGCACCAAGATCGCCAGCAAGCTGACCCGCACCTATACCGACCGGCATGGCCTGAAGAACCTGGTCAGCGAGCTGCTGGGCACGGATATTTCCAAGCAGCAGCAGTCGAGCGATTGGGGCGCGCCGGAAATCAACGAGGCGCAGCGCGAATATGCCGCCAGCGACGTGCGCTATCTGCATCGGCTGCGCGATATTCTCGTCGAACGGCTGGAACGCGAAGGGCGCCTGGCGATTGCCCAGGCATGTTTCGATTTCCTGCCCGCCCGGGCGCGGCTGGACCTTGCCGGCTGGGCCGAGAAGGATATCTTCAGCCACGAGTAAGCAAGGCAACGACAGCAGCAGAACCATGAGCGCCGAAGCCGACACCATCCGCAATCACCGCCAGGCCTTTGCGGCCCCGGGCGGTTCGCACGACCGGCTGATTCGCATCCTTTCCCGGGCCTTGCCCGCCGCGATCGGGGTGCTGGCGGCGCTGATGATCCTCAGCCCGCTTTCGCCGCGCGGCGAGATCAGCTTCCTGCTGGATCGCAACGAAGTGCAGGTGGTGCAGGACCGGCTGCGGGTGGATAATGCGATGTATCGCGGCGAGGACAGCCAGGGTCGCCCGTTTTCCCTGACGGCTGGCGAGGCTGTCCAGCGCTCGGTCAGGGAGCCGGTGGTCGTCATGAACGATCTCGTCGCCCGGATACTGCTGTCGGATGGCCCCGCCACGCTGAGCGCCGGCAAGGGCCGCTACAATTTCCGCGAGGAAATGGTGAATGTGGATGGGCCGGTGCAGTTCACCGCCGCCGACGGCTATCGCATGGTGACGCGCAATGTCGCGATCGACCTGAAGAATCGCAGGCTGGGGGGCAGCGGCCGGGTGGAAGGCTCGATGCCCGCTGGCACTTTCTCGGCCAACCATATAGAGGCCGATCTTTCCGCCCGAACCATCACTCTGGTCGGCGACGCAAGGCTGCGCATGGAGCCGGGCAAGCTGAGGATGCCGCAATGATCGATCTTCGCCGTTTCGCCGCTCCGCTCCGTTATGGCGCGGCCGGTTTCGTGGTGACTCTGGCCGCGCTGGGCGGCATCCAGCTTTCGGCCCAGGCGATCGGCAATCACAACAGCAAGGCGCCGGTCAACTACGCCGCCGACCGGATCGAGCTGCAGGACCGGCAGGACCGGGTGGTGCTGTCGGGCAATGTCGATATCACGCAGGACAATCTGCGCCTGCGCGCCGCGCGCACAACCGTCGATTATACCAATGCGGATTCCCTGAAGATCCAGCGCATCACCGCCACCGGCGGGGTGCTGGTCACCCGCGCCAATGAAACGGCGCGGGGCAATGTCGCCATCTATGATTTCAACCGCCGCATCATCACCATGGCGGGCGATGTCGCTCTGCGCCGCGGCTCGGACGATCTGAACGGGCAGCGGCTGGTGATAGACCTCGATAGCGGGGTGTCGAGCGTGGACGGCCGGGGCGGCGGGAGCGCGGGCAAGGGCGGCCGGGTCAGCGGGACGTTTTCCGTTCCGCAATAATCCTCGCGGCCCGGTCCGTGCGTTTGCTCCAGTCCGGGCTGTTCACCGCCTTGTGGCCAGCGGCAAAACCGCTAAGCAGTTGAACATGCGGCAATCATTAGGGGCAGAAGATGGCGGCGGATAAGGGGCGCAAATGTGCGCTGGTCACCGGGGTCACCGGCCAGGATGGCGCATATCTGGCGGAATTGCTGCTGGAGAAGGGCTATGAGGTCCACGGCATCAAGCGCCGGTCCTCGTCCTTCAACACCGGCCGGATCGAGCACATCTATGAAGATCCGCACAAGTCCGGAAAGAGATTCTCGCTGCATTACGGCGATCTCAACGATGCCACCAACCTGATCCGGATCGTGCAGGAGGTTCAACCCACCGAAATCTACAATCTGGCCGCGCAGAGCCATGTTCAGGTATCGTTTGAGACTCCTGAATACACCGCCAACGCTGATGGCCTCGGCACGCTGCGCCTGCTCGAGGCCATCCGCATCCTCGGCCTCGAGCGGCAGACCCGGTTCTATCAGGCCTCCACGTCCGAGCTTTACGGCCTGGTCCAGGAAGTTCCGCAAAGCGAAACCACTCCCTTCTATCCGCGCAGCCCCTACGCGGCCGCCAAGCTCTATGCCTATTGGATAACCGTGAATTACCGCGAGGCTTATGGCATTCACGCCTCGAACGGGATTCTGTTCAATCATGAAAGCCCCTTGCGCGGGGAAACCTTCGTCACCCGCAAGATCACGCGCGCCGCGGCCGCGATCAGGCTCGGGAGGCAGGACCGGCTCTATATCGGCAATCTCGATGCGAGGCGCGACTGGGGCCATGCGCGGGAATATGTGCGCGGCATGTGGCTGATGCTGCAGCAGGACGAGCCGGACGATTATGTGCTGGCCACGGGTGAGACTACCGAAGTCCGGGAATTCGTCCGCTGGGCCTTCGAGGATGTGGGCATCCCCATCGAATTTCGCGGAAAAGGGGCGGAGGAGAAGGGATATTGCCAGGCGACCGGCAACTGCCTGGTGGAAGTGGACCCGCGCTATTTCCGCCCCACCGAGGTCGATCTGCTGATCGGCGATCCGGCCAAGGCGCAGCGGAAGCTGGGGTGGCGGCACCAGACCCCGGTTCGTGAGCTGGCTCGCGAAATGGTTCAGGCGGATCTTGAAGTGATGCGCCACGCGCCCATCGCGAAGACGGACTGAGCCCGCGCGCTTGCACCGAGGAGGCCCTTTGAACGTGAAGCAGTTCGCCAGCGCGGTCGCCCTGCATCTCGGCTTTGCGGTGAAGCGCAGGGTCGACGATGCGCGCGTGCGCCGCCTGCTGGCCCGGCTCCATCCGGTGAGCACCGCCGTTCCGCTCATTCGCATCGGCGGCGCGAACGATGGCGGCTATCTCGTGCCCGACGATCTGGCGGGTGTCACAGCCTGTTTCTCGCCCGGCGTGGACCAGATCGCATCGTTCGAGCAGGATCTTCAGCGGCGCGGCATCCGCTGCTTTCTGGCCGACGCCTCGGTCGAAGGCCCTCCGCCCGGCAGCGGCGACATGGATTTCGAAAAGAAATTCGTGGGCGCCTGGAACGATGACCGCCATGTCACGATGGATCGCTGGATGCGCTCCAAACTGCGCCCCGAAGACGGCGATCTCATTCTGCAGATGGATATCGAAGGGGCGGAATGGCAGGCCCTGCTCAACATTTCCGATGAGATGCTGCAGGCGTTTCGCATATTGGTGATCGAATTCCATTCCCTGCCGCATTGTTTCGATGAGGTGGCGTGGGCATTGTTCGACGCTTGCCTGGGGCGGCTCGCTCAATTCTTCCACGTGGTCCACGCCCATCCGAACAATGTCGCCGCGAATTTCGCTTATGGCGATCTGGAGATACCGCACTTTCTGGAAGTGAGCTTCCTGCGCAAGGATCGCGCGCAGGCGGACGGCTTCGTTACCCGCTTTCCCCATCCGCTCGATCAGCCCTGCTGCCCTGACAGGCGCGATCGGCCTCTGCCGTCCTGCCTTCATGCATCCGCCGCGGCTCCGCATGAAAGGGATGCGCGGTGAAGATCTTCGAATTCTGCATGTTCCATAACGAGCATCCGGCGCTGGCCCTCAAGATGCGGGAGTCGGCGAAATGGGTCGATGAATTGCACCTGTGCGAAGCCAACCGGACCTTCCGCCATGGGGAACGCAGCCCGGCCCTGCCCCCTGAAACAGTGTTCCTGAAACCGCATCTGTTCGATGGGGCCAGCCGTTTCCACCCTGCCTGCCGCTGGGGTTTCAGCCGCTATTTTCCCTTCTTCCGCAAGAAGGAGATGGCGCGCAGGAACGAGACATCGCAACGCAATCACGTTCACGAAGTGCTGGCCGGGGTGGCGGATGACGACCTTGTGATCCTGAGCGATGTCGACGAGATCGTGGATTCGCGGCGGGCTGGCGAAGTGATCGATGCCGCGCGGCGGCACGGCATCGTCAGCATCGAAATGCATCACACGTTTTTCTATCTGAATCTCTATTCCACCAATTTCCATGAGGTCTGGAAACACTCGCCTGCGAACTACGCCTATCGCACCTTTGCCATGACCGGGGCGGCATTCCGTACGCTGCGCCATTCGTCGGACCGTCTCAGGCGGCTGGGCGAATGGGGGCGCCTGCATGAGCGGATATTCCTGCTGCGCGGCTTTCACGGCTTTCATCACAGCTGGCTGGGTGACGAGCAGGCTGCCCTGGAGAAGCTGCGGTCCTATTCCCATTCTCTGGGCGAACATGCAGGGGAACTGGCCGGCCCCGATGGAGAGATTTCGCACGAGGCGCTGCGCAACATGATGCGCGAGGGCCGCTCGCTTTACGAAGGCAATCGGCTGGAAGTGAAGGATTTCAGTGAAATTCCTCCGTTGCAGGCGGTGACGGACGACCTGGAAACATTTGGCCGGTTCATTCTGGACAAGCGAAGCGGTGGCGATGTGCGATAGGGTATCAGGCTGTCCAGAGAGCCGTTGCCTGGCGGCAATCGTTTACGGACCATGTAGCTAGATGACAGGCAAGCCTGCTTTCCCTGTCGCATCAGGCTTGCTCTTCTCGCTGGTGAAGGCCTCCTCCGTGCGGGTGGTGGCCGCCGGGGCAGCCTTCCTGACCACCCTGGTCGTAACCCGAATGCTGGGCGCGGCTGGCGCCGGCATCTTGTTCGGAACCTACGCCTGGGCGGTAGGGCTGGCGCTGGCCGCGCGGTGGGGATCGGGCAATGCCATCCTGCTCGATATTCCGCCGCGCAATACGGCCTGGCGGCGCAGCGGGATCGCGAGCTACGCCAATGCGCAGCTCATGGACGCGATCAGGCGAACGGGCTTTCTGCTCGCAATTGTCGCGGCCTGCGCCCTGGTCTTCGATGCGGTCGACTATCGGCCCGAATTGTCGGTTTCGCTGCTGGTCCTGCTCTTGCCCCTGACGGTGATCCTGCAGATTCTGTGCGCCACATCCCGCGGCATGAACAGGGCCGCATCCAGCCTGTTCTTCGAGTTCCTCATGCTGCCGCTGGTCGTGCTGCTGATCGCCGGCATGGTTCGGCTGGGCGTGATGCATCCCTCGCTGGAATTGTTCGCGATCGCCTATGTCGCGGGAACCGGCCTTGCCGCCCTCGCCTGCTTTTTATTCAACCTCGCGCCCTTCTGGCATCTGCGCAGGGGCCGGCCCCGTATCTCACGGAACCGGGACCGACAGCGCCAGCGCAATTTCGCGCTGGTGGAACTGGCCTTCTTCCTGAACAGCTGGGCGGCCATGCTGATGTTGCCGTTCTTTCTGCCGGCCGAGCAGGTGGGCATCTTCAATCTGGTGTTCCGGCTGGTCGCATCGGTCGGGCTGATCGTCACGACCATCCAGATCCTGATCCTACCCCGGCTCAGCCTGGCATGGCGCAGCCGCGACAGCGAAGCGTGGCGCAAGGCGAAGCGCGACGGCAAGATCGTCATGGCCGCGCTCGGATTCATCTACGCCCTCTCCATCCTTGCGGCCGGGCAATATATTCTGGAACTGGCAGGGCCTGAATTCGTCGCCGGCTATCCCGCGCTGCTGATCATGTCCGCCTGCTATGGCGGTGGAATCATGCTGGGTCCGAGCGCATTCATTCTCAACGCTGCGGGTTTCGATGCGCTCGTTTCGCGGGTCTCCACCTCGATCAGCCTCGGCAGCGTGGCGGTTCTGGTGCCTGCGGTTCACTGGTTCGGAATGATCGGGGTGGCCTGGGTTACGGGAATGACGATGCTTGCGCTGTCGGCTGCCTTGTTCATCTGCGAACGCTGGATGATCGCTCCGGCGGAACGCAATCGGACATCCTGAGCCGTCAGCTCAAACCCGCCGCTTCGAGGCGGGACAGTATTTCATGCGTCAGCCGCCGCATGGGGGAGGCATGGGCAACGCCGGGATTCTCGTGAGGCATCGGCAAGCCTGGCGGATCGACGCCGATAAAGCGGCATAGCTCGTCCCAGCCCTCGCCGTTTTCCCAGCAGATCGGCAAGACCCTGTCGCCCAGATCGTGGAGCACCGCCGCGTTATGCGCCTCGTATTTCTCGATATAGCGGTCCTTGCCGTTCTCCGGATAGCGTATGCCGTAGAGCCAGGTCCGTTCATGTTTCCTGATGTTGGAGCGCCGCGCGTGCCGGCGTAGGCTTTCGAACCAGACCTGGCTCGAGCGGCGAACCGTGAGGATGAATCTGGCATCCGGATACCGCTCCGCAAGCTCGCGATACATCAGTGGAAACGGCCAGTCCTCGAAGCTGTCGTGCGCATCGATGACGCGATAGATCTCCTCGTGCCGTCCGTGGAAGAAATGGCACAGCAGATCGTAATCGTAAGTGACATGACGATAGCCGAGCGCGCGCAGACAGGAACCGAGCGTGGAAGTGCCGGTCTTGTTGTAACCGATACCGAATATTTTCGGCTGCATCGAAATTCTCTGCCGCAAGCTCTTCCATTATCCAGGCCCCGAAATCCGGCCTGTCGCCTTTCTTCTCCGGCGCAGCTAGGGCAGATTGCGGAAGTTTGGCAAGGGATGAAACCTTCAACCTGTCGCAAGAATGGATCGTGTTCGATCGATCCAAACTCTTGTTTTTTCATCCTCGCGCCGACATGACACTGGTCTGGCAAGCCACGGCGCCCACTCTTCGCCTGGGGCAAGGCATCGGGTCGATGAGAATGAAGCGTGATATCCGTAATCGTCGCCACCTATAATTCCGCAGCAACGCTGGCCCGCACGCTGGAAAGCCTGGCGGCGCAGCGCGATGCGGATTTCGAGGTTCTGGTGGCCGACGGCGGGTCGCAAGACGGCACGCTGTCGATCGTCGATCGTTTCACCGGCCTTGTCACGCATCGCATCTCCGGCCCGGACCGGGGGGTTTACGATGCCTGGAACAAGGTCGTTCCCGCGGCCAGGGGGGAATGGGTGATGTTCCTCGGCTCGGATGACTGGCTCCACGCACCCGATACGCTCGCGCGGCTGGAGGCGGCGGCCTCGGCGCTTCCGCCTGCGCGGCGCGAGCTTGCCTATGTTTTCGGGCAGACGCTGTTCCGCGAAGGGGATGCCCTGCTCGAAACCTTTGGCGCCATGCCCATCGCATCGGCCAGGCTGGGGAGCGAGGATTACATTCCCTTCTCCCACACCGGCCTGCTTCACCATCGCAGCCTGTTCGCAACCTTCGGGCTGTTCGATGCCGGGTTTCGCTCGGCGGGCGATTACGAGTTCCTGCTGCGCACCATGAAGGACGGCCGGACCCGCTTCCACCATGCCCCGCTGATCGTGGCCGAAATGGCGATCGGCGGCATGTCGACAGGCGCGGCCAGCCGGGTCCATCATTATCGCGAGATGCTGGTTGCCCGCCGCAAGCTCGGTTTCGCCTCGAACCCCGGCTGGCTGCTGGCGAACTATCGGCGGGCAAGAATATCGGCTGCGCTGATAGGGCTGACGGGCGAACGGATCACCTTGCTGATTACCAATCTCTATCGCCGCATGGCCGGCAAGGAGCTACGGGGAAGGCTGTCATGAAGGCTCATGCCGTCCATCCCGCCGATCCGCCCCCCGCCAGGCAGGGCGCCGTTGCGATGGCGACCTTGCTGATCGCCTTCGCCTTCGCGATGCCGCCGGATCTGGTGAGCTATTCGGCCTATGCGGCGGCCATGCTGATCGCGCTTGGGTTGTATACCGTATTCTTCGCCCGCGATGTGCTGCGCGCCCTGATCTTCAAGGAATATCTGCTGTTCGCTGGTCTGGCGCTGCTTTATGTGGGCCTTTCCGTCTTCGGGGTGATCCGCCCCGCCATGCGGCTTTCCGATCCGGGGGCCGTCTTGCCGCAAGCCGCGGGCCTGCTCCTGATTATTGCCGCCTTGCCCGCCTTCACCCATGCGGCCGGCATGATCTTCCTGCCCCGGCTGCGGATCGTGCCGTTCGCCGCCATAATGCTTGCGGTGCTGCTTTCCATCACGTTCTGGCGCGACACCGAGAACATCCTCATCAGGGGCGGCGTCTATGGCGTGCGGGCGCCTGCGCTGCTCCTTCATTTCCTCTATTTCTTCGTCGTGCTGCGCATCAGCGGCAATCGCGGCATTCGATGTTTGCTCCTGCTCCTGCCCTTACCCCTTTCGGGCGCTGCCTCCAACGCCTTGATACAGCTTGCCCTGGCGGGATTGGTGCTGGCGGGAAGGCCTCGACAGGTCCTGCTCGCGCTGGTCGCGGGGCTGATCGCCCTGATGCTGGGCCTCACCTATTTCCTGGACACGCTGAGGGGCATCGGCCTGGCCGATCCCAATGTCGGTATTCGTTCGATATTATGGCGCCATGCGGTCGAAAGCGTGGCCACGCATCCGCTGGGTATCGGATATGGCAGCGGGTGGACCGATTTCCAGGCGCTGCGCGACCCCGGCATCCGGCATCTCTATGCCTTCAACCTTTCGCGCAGCCTGCAGATCGCCAATCATTCGAGCTTTCTGGATCTGCCGCTTCGCCTGGGCTGGCTGAGCCTGCTGCTGTTCGCGCTGATGCTCCGCCGGCTATGGCGGGATTGCGCGCAGCGGCCCTTCGCGCTCGAAGCGACGGCGGCATTGTTCATCGTGTTGGTCGCGGCAGCCTTCAACCCTGTAATCGAAAGCGCGCGGTCCGCCCTCTTCGTCGCTCTGGCCCTGGGCTATATGCGGGCAACCGCCATGTTCGCGCCGGAGAATGCCGCCCGAGCCGGGAAGCCTCTTCCAGACGCTTTCGTTCCCGCAATTTCGCCAAGGGAGAGGCGGGTGGCGCTGGCAGCGCAGAATGGCGGCGCCATCTTGTGAAGGTGCTGATCCTTCACAATGCCTATCGGCAGAAAGGCGGCGAGGATGCCGTGGTCGAGGCGGAAAGCGAAATGCTGCGCAGGCATGGCGTGCAGGTTGCGCTTCATCGCGTGGCCAATGATTCCATCGGCACGCTGGGGGACAAGGTGCGCACCTTCGCCCGCGCCAGGCGCAACCCCGAGAGCGGGCGGGACGTTCTGGCAACGCTCTCGCGAGAGCTGCCCGATGTTGTGCATATCCATAATTTCTTCCCGCTGCTGACGCCGGGCATTCACCGGCTGCTGGCGGAGCGGGGCCTGCCGGTGGTGCAGACGCTGCATAATTATCGCCTGCTGTGCGCCAACGGCATGTTCCTGCGCGACGGCGCAATCTGCGAGCTGTGCCAGCACGGCAGCCGGGGCCATGCCCTGATTCACCGCTGCTATCGCCATTCCCTGCCCGCGACGCTTGCCGTGCTGCGGATGCAGGATGCGTCCGTCCATAGCCCGGCCTGGCTGCAATCCGTGTCGCGTTTCATCGCGCTGACCGAATTTGCCCGCGCCAAGTTCATCGAGGGCGGACTTCCCGCGAGCCAGATCGCCGTGAAGCCCAATTCCGTGCCCGATCCGGGGCAAGGACGCGAGGCGGCCGAGCGAACGGGCGCGCTGTTCGTGGGGCGAATTGCGCCGGAAAAAGGCGTCGCAGCTTTGGTGGAAGCCAGCCATGCCTTCCCCCGCCTGCCCCTGACGGTCGTGGGTGACGGCCCGGAACTGGAGGCGCTGCGCCATGCCGCTCCGCCCCATGTGGAATTTACCGGCGCACTGCCCAGCGCCGCCGTCATGGATCGCATGAAAAGCGCGGCGTGGCTCATCCTGCCCTCGACCTGGTATGAAGGTTTCCCCATGACGCTGGTCGAAGCTTTCGCCTGCGGCCTGCCGGTGATCGCGCCGCGGCTGGGCGGGTTTGCCGAACTCATCGATCACGGCAGCAACGGGCTGCTCTACGATCCATTCGATCCAGCCGGATTGGAACGGGCGATCGCCACCGCCTTCGCCGGGCATGCCGATCGCCGGCATTTTTCCCATGGCGCGCGCGAAACCTATCTGCAGCGCTTCTCGACAAAGAAGAATGTGGCACAGCTGATCGACATTTATTGGACGGTCCTCGGCCGCTAACGGCTGCGGCGCTCGCATTTGTCCGGCTGCCCGCTCATCCGGCTCCACGCCTGGAGAGAACCACGAAGCCCAGGGGAAATGCCTCCGTTTTCGGGACGATGAGGTTGGTGCCGATTGCGAACAGGTTGCAAAACGCAACCAGGGGAATTCGCGCGAGTTGGGCGAAGGTGCCTCCGGGAAGGATTTCTCCGAAAAAATGGGCGATGCCCAATTGCCGGATAGTGAGCCAGGCGCTGGTTGTCGGCACGATAGTTTCAATGACAAAACCCTGTTGCTGCCATTGCCGATCGATTCCGAACCGAGTCAGGCGTCGAAAATCATAGGGCGTTTCGTGTTCCGGAAAGGCAAACGGAATCGAAGCCAGGAACACCCCATCGGGTTTGAGCACACGCCGGATTTCTGACAGGGCCAAGGTCAGGTCGGGGACGTGTTCCATCACTTCGAAGCAGACCACGCTATCGAACGAGGCATCCGCAAAGGGGATTGTCCTGCCATCGAAGAACACGTCCACCTTGCTGCTGGCATGGTCGTGGCCGCTCTGCTCGACATCTATCCCGACATATGCGCTCGCGCGGGTGAAAAGCTCCTCATAGGGCTTCGAGCCGCAGCCGAAATCCAGCACCTTGCCTTCGATCTTTCCGGCAAGGCGTCCGATCTCGCGGCAAAGGGCGTTGCGCAGGATGTGCGAAGGATAGAGCAGGGCGCCGGTCCAGTGCGTGATGAAGGCGCGGCGGCGCAGCCTTGCCGCCCAGCCCGAACGCTTCAGCCATGCCTTGCGGTCCATCCGCTCAACCGATCCGATCCGCGGGCGATTCCGGCGCGGCGGCGAAGCCCGGCCTGACATGCTGGATCAGCGCCAGCGCGAGGAACTGGGGGGCCAGCAGCAGATAGCGGCGCCACAGCCTGCGCGGCTCCTTCAGGAAGCGATAGACTCCTTCGAGGCAGAGCCGCTGCATCCAGCGTGGAGCCCTTTCCATATGCCCGGCATGGAGGTCGAACGCCGCGCCCACCCCGATCAGCGTGGCGCTGACCAGCGGGGCGAGGCGATGCATCAGCCGTTCCTGCTTGGGCGTGGAAAGGCCGACCCAGACGAGATCCGCGCCGGAAGCGTCGATCCGCGTCGCCAGATCCCGCAATTCTTCTTCCTCGATCGGCCGGAACGGCGGCGTTTCCATTCCGGCAATGGCGGCGCCGGGGAAGCGCTCAAGCAGCCTGTCCGCGAGTTCCCGGGCCACGCCGTCCCGCCCGCCGTAGAGATAATGCTTCACCTGCCCCGCGCGGGAGGCCGCGAACATGTCGAGCATCAGGTCGGGGCCGCAGGTGCGCTCCACCGGCAGGCCGCGCAGCTTGCCGAGAAGGGCGAGGGGCATCCCATCGGGCGTGACCATCGCCGCTTCGCGGTGAATCCCGGCCAGTTCGGGATCGCGGCGGGCCAGCATCACGCCATGGACATCGCGGATGCAGACATAGCGGCCGATGTCGTCCCGCGCCCAGGCGAGCAGGGTTGCCACGGCCCTCTCCGGAGTGGTCACCGATATGCCGGTGCCCAGCACGTCGAACCATGCCAGCGGAGCGGCGGGGGATGGGCGGGACGCGGCGGGATCGGCCAAGGCATGTCCTGACTGGCGAGGGTGTGCGGCGGCCAAGCCCGGCCACCGTGCGCGATTATAGGCACAGGCTTTTTCAGGCACAAGCTAACGCCCGGCGGCAACAGGATATTCCCGGGTTTCCCAGGCCGAGGCTTATCCGTTGCATCTCGGCCATAGTGCCCTAATTTGCCTTCCGATTTGACCTTCGGACTTGCAGGAGGACTGTTTGACGATTTCGGAGCGAGCCGGGGCCATGGGACCAGCCTATGATCCAGCAGGCAAGCGGATCTATGTCGCCGGGCACAGGGGCATGGTCGGTTCCGCCATCGTCCGCCGCCTTGAGCGCGAAAATTGCACGATCCTGACCGCGCCGCGCTCCGTCGATCTGCGCGAGCAGCAGGCGGTGCGGGAATGGTTCGCGCAGAATCGCCCGGACGCGGTGATCGTGGCCGCCGCCAAGGTGGGCGGCATCCTCGCCAATGACAGCTATCCTGGGCAGTTCCTCTACGACAATCTGATGATCGAGGCCAATCTGATCGAAGCCGCGCGCCAGCATGCGGCGGAAAAGCTGCTGTTCCTCGGTTCGTCCTGCATATACCCCCGGCTCGCCCCCCAGCCGATCACCGAGGATGCGCTGCTCACCGGCCCGCTCGAGCCGACCAACGAATGGTATGCGGTGGCCAAGATCGCCGGGATCAAGCTGTGCCAGGCCTACCGGCGCGAGCATGGCTGCGATTTCATCAGCGCCATGCCGACCAACCTCTATGGCCCGGGCGATAATTTCGACCTCGCCAGCAGCCATGTCCTGCCGGCCCTGATCCGCAAGGCGCATGAGGCCAAGCTGGCGGGCGCGCCGCATATCGAAATCTGGGGCACCGGCACCCCCCGGCGCGAGTTCCTGCATGTCGACGATCTCGCCGATGCCTGTGTCTTCCTGCTGAAGTCCTATTCCGGCGAGGAGCATGTCAATGTGGGATCGGGGCAGGACATCCCGATCATCGATCTTGCCCAGCTGGTGTGCGAGGCAGTGGGTTTCGGCGGGGAGATCGTGACCGATCCCGCCAAGCCGGACGGCACGCCGCGCAAGCTGATGAGCGGGAGCAAGCTTGCCGCGATGGGCTGGCGGCCCGCCATCACCCTGCGCAAGGGCATTGCGGATACCTACCGGCAGTTTCTGGCGACAGAACGGCACACAGAGGCACCATAAAGGAACCGGAGAGGAACCGAGGCGGAGGATCGCCGATCCGGAGGATTCCGCAAGGCCCGGACCGCAATTTTTCATTTTCCTACAGCCCCATTCCAGGCCTATGGGGTCTGTCCTTTTTCGCAATCGGCAAGAGGACGACCATCATGCCCAATCCCCCGCCCATCTCGGTTCCGGCCGGGTTCGCTCCGGCTTTCGCGCTTGGCTTTTCGGATTCCGAATCGCGCCTTTCCATCGTCAGCAGCGGCGCTCCCCTGCCCGTCGCGATCACGGACCAGCCTTCCGCATTCTCCGATCCGCTGAGCGGCGAGACATCGGCCTCCATGCTGGCCGGGCCGTTCCAGCCCGTGCTCGGCATCCCGATCATCCTGACCCTGTCCGGCGAATGGACCGGCACTGTGCGGATGCTGCGTTCGATGGATGGGGGCGACACGCTCACTCCCCTGCTCGTCGGCGGAATGGTGTGGGGAACATTCCATGAACAAGGCTGCGAGCAAGTCTGGATCGAGACGGAGGAAGGCGCGACCTTCCATCTCGATATCGCGCTGACTGCGGGCACCCTCGCCTATCGGGTGTCGCAATGATCGGGCTGGACGTCGCGGCGCGCGGCCTGGCCAAAAGCGCCCTCGCCCATTCTCTCCGGCAAGGGACGACCCCGTCGCTGCACGGCGCGACCGGCGACGGTCTGGCGCCGGACGATCCGGCCTTCGCGGCTGTCAGGGCGCTGTTCGCCGCCGCCGGCGAGCGAACTCTCCGGCTCGAGAGCAGGACCTATGCCCTCAATGAAAGCGGCGGGCTGACGTGGGACCAGTCCGGCAGCGCGATCCTCGGGCAGGGCATGAGCCGCTCGATCCTGCGGCAGACCGATCATTCGATCGCGTCGGGCAGCGCGCTGACGCTCCATTCCTGCGAAAACCTCCTGCTGCAGGATCTCACCCTGCACGGTGCGAATGGCTATGGCGCGCTCTATGTCCCGCAGGGCCAGACCGTGGAGAACGTCGTGTTCAACCGGGTCAGGTTCACCAGCGATCCGCAAAGCGGGATCGACGGCGCATGGTTCGGCTCCACCAACGGCATCCGCTGGGTGTGCGACACCGGCTCGGCCCAAAATATCTGGCTGATCGATTGCGTGTTCGAGAATTGCGGCCGGATGGGGCTGGAATTCCAGAACCACGGAACCGGCTCCACCGTACGGATCGGCAATATCCATATCGTCCGCCCGCGCTTCGTCCATATCGGCCAAGCCAATGCCGGCGCGGGGCACGCGCAGGGCATGGGCATTTCCCTGTCCGGCTGCATGGATAATATCCTGATCGACCGGCCATGGTTCGATCATGTGGATCGCCTGTGCATCGAAATGGTCGGCTGCTCGCGCACCCGGATCAGGGACATGGCGGTGCGCCACGATACGCTGGGCAGCGGCCTGATCGCGGCGACCAATGCGAAGCCGATGCATGGCAATGCAATCGACGGGTTGCGCTGGTGCGGCTCGACCGGCTCGGACCTGCTGATGGAGATTCCGCAGGTCGCCGCCAATATCCGGCTCGATAACTGGAACGACGGTGTGGTCCGGAATGTCCAGCTGCGGACCACGGGTGCGAAGGCCTTGGAGCTTGGCCTCAACTATCCGTCGAGCCGCAATCTGGTGGAGGCCAACAGCCTGCATTCGGACCAGCCCAGCGTGATTGGCAATATGCAATCGGGCGCCAACATCTTTCGCGGCAACCGGATCGAATCGAGCTATTCCGGCGCGGTCGGCCATATCGCGATACAGGGTGACGACAGCGTGGATTGCCTGGTCGACGGCAACAGCTTCATCGCCCCTGCCGCATCCAGCTGGAACCCCATCGCGCTCACGGGCGCGGCCAGTGCCCGCTTCACCCGGTCGAACCGTTTGAAAGGCAAGAAAACCGAAGCGAGCGGCACTCTGACGCTTGCCTCGGGCACGAAATATGCCGGGGTGCTGCACGGCCTGGCCGGAGCGCCGGCCTTCCACCTCGTCACTCCGCGCAGCCGGGTTCACAATGGAACGGCCGATCTTTCCTGGTTCTCGGATTTCGACGGCAACACCCTCAATGTCCAGACCAGTGCCAATGTCGCGGCGAGCGTCACCTTCCACTGGTATGCCGAACTCGCCTTCGGGAACCTGTGAGGGAAGCGGCCCTGGGGCGGCGCGTGGCGGCCCGGCGTTATCGCGCCGGTTCCAGTCGCACCGCGTCGATGCGCACCTCTTCCGTCGAGGGCGACAGCCAGAGCGTCAGGGTCTGGGATGCGCAGGGCTTGGCGATAATCGTCAGCGGCTGGCCGGGATCGGGATAGGCGTGGCCGCCCCCGCAAGCGAAGGATGCCGAGATCAGGTCGCGCGCATGGCCGGACGCGATCGCCAGCTCCACGCGATAGGTCCCCGCTTCCAGATCGACCCGCTGCGACAGGATCGGGCGGCGGACCGATGCCAGGTTGCCGACCGTGACCGCCGCATCGCGCCCGGTGCCGCCCGGCGATACGGAGACGTCGCCGGAGGGATGCAATCGCCAGCCCGCCGGATTTGCGCCGCCGCGCGCCAGATCGGCAAAATCGGGATCGGACAGCAGGCCGCCAGCCGGCCCGGCATTGCAGTGGCGGGAGCGGAGCGCGCGCGCGGGCGGTTGCAGCCCAGCCTCCACCAGCCGCCGCTCCAGCGGCTCGATCTCGGCGCAACTCAGGCCGGCGCCCTGCCCGGCCATCAGCCGCACCACTTCCGCGCGCCCTGTGAGCGCGGGCGCGCTCGTCTGCCGGGTCGGCGCGAGGAAACGCGGCAGCCAGCCGGGGCGGTGGGAGAGCCGGTCCGCCAGCGCCTGCCTGCCCTTGGGAGTGGCCAGAAGCGGATCGAGCATCTCCTCTGCGCCCGCCATGCCGGGATTTGCCCGCAGCAAGGCGTCCACCCGCTCCGCCGCCCGGGCCGTGTCGCCCGCCAGCAAGGTGGCGCGATACCAGTAGCTCTGCGTCACCGGCTCGCGCCAGCCCAGCCTCGCGCCGACCCGGAAGGCCGCTTCCGCTCCGGCATGATCCTGCACCAGCAGGCGCTCGGTGCCCAGCAGGGCGATCGGCCTGCGACCCACCGGATCGGCCAGCACCGCGCGGCGGACGGCTTCGCTCTTGTCGATGTCCGTGCCGCTCACCAATGCCTGCGCGGCCTTGGCGGTTTCGGCATTGGCGCGAAAATATGCGGGAACGAAGGCCTGCCATGCAGGATTGATCGCGCTGATCCGGTCCAGCCCGCTGCCGATGCAGGCATAGCCGTAAAGCGCCGCCAAGGCGGTGCAGGCGATGCGCCCGGCGGGGAAGCGGCGGCGCGGGGCCATCACGCGTTCGCCTCTTCTCCCCCGTAGCGGAAATATTCATAGCTGTAATAGGCCGACGATCCCCCGGCGCCCCGCCGCGAATCGAATTTCGTGAGCACCGCCCCCAGAATGACGGGATGCATGCCCTGCAAGCGGCGCAGGCTTGCCTTCACCATGCCCCGGCGCCCGCGTTCGGCTTCGATCACCACCACCACGCCATCCGCCAGCGCGGACAGGACCGGAGAATCGGCGAGGCCGAGCACCGGCGGGCTGTCGATCACGACCAGGTCGTAAGCCTCGCTGAATTGTTCCAGCAGGGCGGCCATGCGCGGCGAACCGAGCAGCTCCGTGGGGCTGGCCGGGAGCGGGCCGGATGGCACCAGCGACAGATTGTCCTGGCCGGAAGGGACGACGACGCCTTCCAGCGTATCCTGACCCGCCAGCAGGCTCGACAGGCCCTTGCGGTTGCTTGCGCCCGCCATGCGATGAACGGACGGGCGGCGGAGATCCGCATCGACCAGCAGCACGCGCTTGTCGGCCAGGGCGAAGCTGCGGGCAATGGCGAAGCTGGTGGTGGTCTTGCCTTCCGCCGGTTCCGCGCTGGTGACCATCAGCAGACCCGGCAGCCCTTCCGCCGTCGAATAGGACAGTGAGCCGCGCAGCGAGTTATAGGCTTCGGAAATCGGCGATTTCGGATCGTCCAGCGCTTCCGCCGGTTCGCCATCCCGCACCACGGGGATGACCCCCAGCAAGGACAGGCCGACTTTCTGTTCGACATCTTCCGGCGCGCGGATCTTGTCTTCGAGCTGATCCCGCACCAGCACGGCCGCGCCCGATATGCCCAGCCCCAGCAGCAGCGCCACGCCCAGGTTCCAGGGGAAGCTCGGCGCGCTGGGGACCAGCGGGGGATCGGCGGAATCGATGATCGAGATATTGCTGGAGGAAATGCCGGCGGCGGCATTCAGCTCGCGATAGCGTTGCAGCAGCCCGTCGTAGATCGAGCGGTTGGTGTCGGCCTCGCGAGCCAGCGTGTTGTAGCGCACCGCCCGGTCCTGCTCGGCCAGCGTCGCGCCCCGCAGTTGCGAGACTTGCGCCTTGAGCCGTTCCTCGGCGGTTTGCGCGGCGACATATTGCGCGCGGATCGAATCCCGCACCTCCCGCGCCGTCCGGTTGAGCTGCTGCCTGAGCGCGGACAATTCCCCTTCCAGCTTCTCGATGGCCGGATGATCGGGCAGATAGCGGGATCGCGCGCTCTGCAGCTTGGCTTCCACCTCGGCGCGCTCGGTCATCAATTGCTGCACGGCCGAGCTGGAGAGCACGGATTGCGAGGAAAGCAGCGGGCTGCCCTGTTCGGCATTCCATTGCGCCTGCGCCGCCACCCGCCTTGCCTGCGCTTCGTTGGCGGCTTCGTTCAGCTGCATCAGGCTCGCCACCGTGACGCTGCCGTTGCCGCCTTCGCTTTCTTCCCTGCGCGGATCGCGGGTGCGGATCAGGCCGGCCTGCCGGGCATAGGCGTTCAGCTCCCGTTCCGAGGCTTCCAGCCTGGCCCGGGCTTCCTCCAGCTGCTCGGCCACGAAATTGCGGGCATAGGAGGAGCTGTCATAGCGCCGCTGCAGATTGGCCTGGATGAACTCGCTGGAGAAGGCGTTGGCGATGCTGGCGGACATCCCCGGATCGGCGCTGGTGAAGCGGATGGTCGCGATGCGGGTGCTGGGGGGAAGCTCGACCTGCAGGCCGTTCTTCAGCATTTCGAGCACGATCTCGCGCTTCTCCCGCTCCGGCAAATTGGCTTCGGGCGGATCGGCCCCCATCGCTTCGAAGAACTGCTTGCTGCCGGCCAGGTTGAGCTTGCGCGTCACCCTTTCCGCGAGCGCCCGGCTGCGCAGGATGTCGAGCTGGGTGTTGAGGAAGCGATCGACATCCCAGTTGAGATTGGCCGCCGCTCTCCCTTCCAGGTCGTCGCCGAGCACCTGGTCGCTCTGGTCGTTGATCTGGATGCTGCTTTCGGCCGTGAAAAGGGGCGGGGTCAGCATGGTGACGACGGTGGCCAGCGCCAGTGCGGCGCCGACGATCGCGCCGATCAGCCACAGATTGCGCCGCAGCAGCGCGAGGATATAGCGGATGCGCTCCGCCATGCCCGTGGCGTAGGGATCGCCCGCATCGGCGGCAGGTCGGGAAGATGCCAAAAGATTCTGTCCGTCTTGGGCCACGATCGGGATGCTTCCGTTTCTATATGTCTCCAAGGCGGCGGAGGCCGCCTTGCGCCATCATCTGTTGTTGTCGAGCAGGACGAATGTGTTGAACAGGGGGGCCGCCCGCAGGATATCGTTCCAGATGCCGGCCGCGCGGCTGTAGCCCACCACCACCACGTCGCCATCCATCATCTGCGGATCGGGCGCGCTGCCGGAACGAATGGCCTGGAGATCGAACCGGCCGCCCATGCGCTGCCCCTGCAGGGTCCGGAAGACGATCACCTGGTCCAGCTTGGCGGTCGCGGTGGGGCTTCGCGCCATGGCCAGCGCGGCGAGCAGCGTCGCGCCGGGCTTCAGTTCATAGGCGCCGGGCTGGTTGACCTCGCCTTCCACCGACACCACCCGGGGCGTCGCTTCCACGATGGATATCGCCACGCGGGGGTTGCGCAGATAGCGGCGCGCATAGGCCTGCTCGATGTCTCCGGCGAGTTCGGCCTGGCTCCTGCCCGCGGCCGCCACGCTGCCGATCAGCGGCAAATTCAGCAGGCCGGAACCGTCGATCTCGATATCCGAGACGCTGAGATCGGGTTCCTGAAACACGGTGACGCTGATCTTGTCGCCGCTTTGCAGGAGATAGGCGGAATCCCGGACCTCCTGCGCGGGGCCTTCGATGCTGCCATAGGCCGCCTGCCCCGCCGGCACCACGGGATCGAGAGTGGACCGGCATGCCGCAACGGCAAGCAGCACCAGCAGGAAGGGAGCAAGCTGGCCTTTGCGGATCATGTGCTGCGTTCCATCATGCCTGATTGTCCTTGCGTTCTATACTGGTCGGAGTGGCGGCGCTCGAAGTCGGGCGGGCGCGCCAGCAGCCCTGCCGCAATCCCCGCCAGACATGCCAATGACATGCAGCGCAAGGGATAATCCACGATCGAGTGCAGGGCGAGAATGAGAAAGCAGGCGAGGCTGAAGACGAGGTGCGCGCGCATGGCGCCTTCGCTCCGCCACGCCCCGATCGCCATGGCCGCCAGCAGCCCGGCAATGGCCAGAAGCATGACGATGCCGGGAATCCCCGTTTCGAGCAGAAGCTCGAGATAATCGTTATGGGCGCGGTTCGGCATGGTCGGATCGACCACTTCGAGCCGTTCCGCCGCGAGGATGGCGGGTACGAACGTGCCCATTCCGCTTCCCGCCGGCCAGTATTGCGCGATGGCGAAATGGGTGTCGGCCCACAACTCCGGCCGGAATTCGCCTTGCAGGGAGAAGCGCGCGATCACCGCGCGCAAGGCGGCGTTGCCCTGCAAGATCAGGGCCGATCCGATAAATGCAGCGACGCCCGCTGTCGCGGCGAAGGCGAGGCCCCTGTTCCAGCGCCACCGGGGCAGGCTCGGATAGAGGATGGCGAGCTGGGCCAGCAGCGCCACCGGAACGAGTGCGATCCCCATGCGCGATCCGGTCATGATCACGGCAAACAGCAGCAAGGCATTCGCGCCCAGAAACAGCACGAGCCGCTCCTTGCGTTGCCAAAGGGGAACGCGAGTGGCGTCATTCCCCGGCAGAATGGCGGCCAGCGCAACCATCCCGATCAGCAGCACGTCGGCCTGCGCATTGCGGTTGGCCTGGAAGCCGGTGATCCAGCCGGAATGGGTTTGCGGATAAAGGCGCAGCGCGTCGCCGCTGGCGGCAAGTTGCATCGCGCCCCAGATCGCGCTGGCCAGGGCTATCAGCGCGATACAGGCGACAATCCGGGTGCGGGAGGAAAGCGGCAGCGCGCCGGCCATGAGCATGAGGAACAGCGGCGGGCCGAACGACAGCAGCGCGGCCCAGCTGCGCGAAGGAGCGAGCGAGAGCGGCTGCCAGCCTTGTGCCCCGCCGACGAGTTCGAGCGCTATGCTCTCGGTTTCGCGGCCAGGCAGGGCCTGCCATAATGGCGGGGGCAGCGGGACAAGCTGCAGCGCGGGAAGAAGAATGGCGCCTGCGGCGATCAGCAACAGCCGCGGATCGACCGGAAACTTCGCATCGGCTTTGCGAGAGGTCGCGGATGGCAGCCATATCCAGATGCAGGCGAGGATCGCCGCGAGGAGTTGCAGGGCTATCTCGAAAGCGGGATTGGGCGTTCCGCCGCCGCCAAGCGTCATCGCCGCAATCAGCAACGCAAGAGCAACGAAAATGCGGCGGTTGGAGAAGGGTTTGGAGACACGCACAGCCGAGAAAAACCCGGCAGTCAGCCGGGCCCTTCGCAATCGGATACAGGGATGAACACGGGTGGCCGGAACGATCAGCCTGGGCTGTCGTTGTTGCTGCCGCCATCCGCCGCTATCGCGATGATCCCGCCAAGAAACGCAATGATGAGGGCAATCCAGAGCGGGCTTATCAGTTCGCTCGCGGCTTCCGCCGGCTGGCTTCCGCGAGCCACCGATTGCGGAGCGGCGGCCACGCCAGCGGAGGGCAGGGCATCTGACGAACGGGTCGCACTGGCGATTGCCGGCTGCGCGATTGCAAGTCCGCCCGCAGCCAAGGTGCAAAAAATTGCGCGAACCATGCTCATCTTGGGAATCTCCATTTATCCCAGCCCCCCCTAATCGTGCGGAGAATATCCAATTTGCCCGGAAAGTCCAAAGGCAAAGAAGCCAAATCGGACTAAAGTTGAGACGAACCGTTTGAATTTGCGGTCAGAATGCCCGCTCGTGGACGATTACGCGCAGCGTCAGTATCACGATCCCGATATCGCGCAGGATATTCCAGCCGGAGAGATATTCCAGATCGGCGCGAAGCCGGCTGGAGAGATCGTCTTCCGCCTCCGTCGCGCCGCGCAATCCGCGAATCTGGGCAAGCCCCGTCAGGCCGGGCTTGAGCGCATGGCGCTGCCAGTATCGGCGATCCACTTCCCAGAATCGTTTCGTCCCCGCCAGCGAGCCGAGGGCATGCGGCCGGGGGCCGACGATGCTCATGTCCCCTAGGATGATGTTCCAGAGCTGGGGGAGTTCGTCGATGCTCCAGGATCGCAGCAGCCGGCCGGTCCTGGTAATGCGATCGTCCTCGCGCGCGGTTGAGCGGTGTCCTTCATGGTCGGCCCGGCTCACGCGCATCGAGCGAAACTTGTAGATCGTGAACAGGCGATTGGCCCGGCCCATCCGCTGCTGCCGGAAGAAGATCGGCCCGCCATCCTCCAGCTTGATCGCAATGGCAGCGCCTATCATGACCGGGGCCAGCACGATCAGCGCGGCCACGGACAGGGTCAGGTCGAACAGGCGCTTGATTGCCCTCGATTCGAGGCTGAGCGGCCCTTTTGAAACGACCAGCGTGGAAAAATCGTGGCTGTGACGCACCCCTACGGCGCCGATGTCGTGAGCGGCGAGGCTCACGATCTCTCCATCCACGGCGGCCGCGCGGAACACCAGCGCCCAGTCCGGCTGCCGTTCCGGCGAGCAACTGACGACCACCCGGTCCATATTGCGCATGGCCCGGCCCAGCCGGTCCAGCCCGAGCGGATCGTCCAGAGACGGCGACAGCCCGTGTTGCTCGGCATCGATCCGATGGGCGTCGCGGAGACTGACTTCCGGCCCGCCCGCGTCGATCAGCAATATATTGAGCAGGGTGGGGCCGAGGCGCTTCTTGATCCATTTGTCGAGCGCGTAGCGGACCAGCAGCATCCCGCAGAGCGCCAGAACCAGACCCAGCGCATAGATGAAGCGGGAAAGCGCTTCGCCGGCCTTCAGGAAGAAGACCATGAAGCTGAGCAAGGCGGCCGACACGGCCAGCGCGGTCACCACCCGCTGCGCGGCCGTCCGGAAACGATTGAGCGACGCCAGCGAATAGGTGCCGTTGTAGAGCCCGATGGTGAGAAAGATCGGCACCATCAGCTGGGCGGAGAGAATCGAATAGGAGTTCAGCCATTCGCCGCGATAGATCAGGCCGGCCAAGCCCATCCCGGCAATTATGATCGCCGCATCCGTCGCCAGCAAGCCGACATGCAGTCGCATGCGATAGCGTTCCAATGAGGGTATGCGCCCCGCAATCGCGGAACCCGCGCTCTCCCAATATCGGAAAGGAAAATTCATGCCCTTTGCGCTTCTTTTAGAATAGCCGATTTTTAGAATAGCCGATGCGTCGGCGAATTATGGCGCGACAATCCTAATTTACTCTAAAATAGCAAGAAATATGCGTCGGCCCGACCGATTATGGAGGAGATTGCCCGGGGAGCCGGGCGGGCGTCCCCGTCTCAGCGCCGCCGCGCGGCCGCGCGCGCGATGTCGGTCAACCCCTGGGCCAGCACCACTTCCGCGGAATGGCTCCCGGATACCAGCGCCTGATGCAGGGCGACCAGGCGCTGCACCAGCCGTTCCAACTTGCGCCCCTGCCATTGCCGCAGCTGTGTCGCGAGATCGCGCTTGTCCTTGAAGAACACCCGCCGCGCCCTGGTTTCCGCCTCCAGCAACCCGGCCACGTCGCCCCTTGGCCCCAGCTTGGCGGACAGTTGCGCCAGCTGCGCCACGCGCCGCTCCATCGCCAGCAGCAGGCCCACGGGATTGAGCGACAGATCCCGCATCCGCTTGAGTTCCGCCGAAAGACGGCCCACCTCGCCGGACAGGACCGCATTGACCAGCGGGCTGAAGCCATCTTCCTCCGTGCTGGCGCCGATCGCATCGAGATCCTCCACTCTGGCGGCGCGGGGCGCCTGCGGAGTCGCATCGAGATAGATCGCCAGCTTGGTGACTTCCGATTGCGCGAGCCGGACGTCCAGGCTCGCGGCGCGGGCGATCCGCTCGGCGAGATCGCCGCCCATCTGCAGCCCGGCCGCATCCGCCATCTGCCGGACGGCGGATGTGACGGAAGACAGGTCGGGCGGATAGAACATGGCCACGAGCGCGTCGTCCCGCGAGGCCAGCAGCTTCGCGGTGCGCGACTTGTCGGTCGCGGCGGCGGCCACGATCAGCACCGGGCAGGGCGGCACCTCGCTTTCGAGCAGGTTGGAAACCGCGTCGTGGACGTCGTCGCCGGTGGCGCGCACGAAAATATGCCGCGCGCCGCCGAACAGCGAGGTGGATCGCGCTTCATCGTCGAGGCGGACCGGATCGCGCTTCAGTTCCGCGCCGGAAAGCTCGATCCTTTCGCCGGAATCCGCCAGTTGGCGGGTGATCCGCTCGGCGGCGGCGAAGGCGCCGGCTTCGTCCTGGCCGCAGAAGTAGAACAGCCGGCATTGCAGCGCCGCCTTCGGAGCAACGGCGGCAAAATCGCGTTGGGTGGCCTTCACGAGCCTTGGTGGAGCTGGAGCGTGAGGCGGGTCACGATTCGGTCGGCCACGTCGCGGGCGAGATTTTCCAGCGCGGTCTGCTCCGCCGCGATGGTGGCATATTCCGACGAAACCACGTCGATGCCGGCATCGGAGCCGGCCGTGGCGTCCAGCACCACATCGCCGGTCGCGTTGTCGACCAGCTGATAGCGCGCCCGGAGCGTGCGGCGTTCGCGGCCGATCGTATCGTCGCTGAGCAGGCCCAGCCCTTCGAGGCGATCGTCGAGCTTGATCTGGAGCAGGTAGCGTTTGCTGGAAGATGCGGCCCCGCTTTCCTCCAGCCGGTCCCGGAGCGCATTGCGCACCAGCCAGCCTGCCCGCCCCTCGATCGGGGCGACCTCGACCGCGGCCAGGCCTTGCGCGACCGTGCCGTTGCCGCCGCCCGCATACATCGGCCGCAATCCGCATCCGGACAGGAGGCCCGCGGCGAGCAGCGCCGGCACGGCCCGGAAAAGGCGCCGGCGCCTTCCCGCGCGCCGCGCCGCCTTGTGCGTGTCAGCCGGCAATGGCGTTGCGGCGCAGGTCGCGCGCCTTGGTCAGGATGATATCCTCGAGCTTCTGCACGGTCGCGGCCTGCACCGGCGCCTCGATCCAGTTTCCGGAGGAGACGGCGGCCTGGCGGCTCACCATGACCCGCAGGGCGTCGGCGCGCAGATCCTGGTCGAGGATGGTCACGCTGACTTTCACCCGTTCGGCGGGATTGCGCGGATTCGCATACCAGTCCGTCACGATCACCCCGCCATTGCTGTCCGCCTGCAGCAGCGGCATGAAGGACAGCGTTTCCAGGCTGGCGCGCCACAGATAGGAATTGACGCCGATCGTGTTGATCTTGGCGGCCGCGAGGTCGGCCTTGGGCCGTTCCTTCTTGCCGCAAGCCCCCAGCGCGGCGAGCGCGGCGGCGGCCATGACGGTCCGGACCGCGACCCGGCCTGGCGATATGCGGGAAAGTGTTTTGCCTGTCTTCAAAGGTCAGTTTCCTGTACTGCGTGGCGCGCCGCGCGGGATGCGCCGGTGACCCGGGCCGCGCCAGCGCGCAAGGCCTCGCCGCTCTCTATAAACGGACTGCGGGCGGCGGCAAGGGCGCATGGGCACAAGCCTCGACGAGCCGGAACGCGGCTTCGGGCCGGCGGCGATTCGGCGCGGGCGGGGAGGCCGAGTGTGGACATGGTGCAACAGGTCCTACCCAATTGTTCCGATTCGCTTTGTTCCGTCCATACGGGCTGGAAATTTGCCGAACAGCAGCATATCATGTGCAACCGATTGGAAACGGTTGTCTATGCGGCCTGCAATTCGCGCCGGCCCGGCAATATGCCGGAAGGTGCGGAAAGGACATGGTCGATAAGCGCATGGCGCATGGCGACCGGATGAGGCGAGGCGTTCAGGGGCTTATGTTGCGGCAGTGCAAAAGGATCGTTCGGGGCCGGCTTTCGGCATCGGTCGTTGCTGCCGTCGCGCTGCTCGCAGTGCCCAGCGCGGGGCTTGCGCTGGGCGGTTTCGACGATACGCCGGTGAATCTTTCGGCTCGCGGCAGCTTCGCCTATTTCACGCCTGCTTCCATCGATCTTCGCATGGCCAAGCTGGTGGCGACGCATGGTTCCGACAAGGGCCGGATGATGCGCTTCACCCCGGCCGGTGCCTACAGCCGCAGCGATCGCTCGGTGACTGTGGCGATCAGGGTGGACGATCAGACCGCGCGCGCCATCTCCGTGCGCGCCGCCATCGCCGCCGCCAAGGGCGAGCCGGGGCAGGGCACGGTGCTGATGGCGCCGACGCGCTATGATCTGGGCATGGCGCGCGGCTATCGCAGCTTTGCCCAGTCGCTCACCTTGCCGACCGATGTCCGCAAGATCGAAATGCCCGATCTTTCCAGCTTCAAGCCCGGCACGGACGAGGTGGAAGACAAGCCGAGCCGCTTCAACGCCCGCATCGCGCTGGAAGAGAAGGGCAATGCCGGGCGCGCGCCGCGCACGCTGGAAGCGGTCGATTCGCAGCGCGTCGATGTGGCGGGCAGCTATCGCCTCACCCGCAATCTCGATGTGACCGCGGGCCTGCGCTATTCGCAGGAGCGCGACCGCCTGATGCCGCTTACCGACGGCACGCGCGACAGCCAGGCCGTTTATGTCGGAACCCAGTTCCGCTTCTGACAATTCCTGTTGAATTAAATAGTTTGCCGCACCCATGTTGCGCGGTTTGTGCGCTTGCCGTGCTGCCTTGCTTTCCTTACCTTGCCTGTGATTTCTCAGCTGGGGAGGATGTCGTATGGCACGTGTAGCAATCGTAACCGGTGGCACTCGCGGTATCGGGGAGGCGATCAGCCTCGCCTTGAAGGAGCAGGGTTGCACGGTCCTGGCCAATTACGCCGGAAACGACGCCGCCGCCCAGGCATTCACCGAACGAACCGGCATCCCTTCCTACAAATGGGATGTCGGAGACCATGAGGCGGCGCTGGCCGGATGCGGCATAGTGGAGCGGGAAGTCGGCCCCATCGATATCGTGGTGAACAATGCCGGGATCACGCGCGATGCGGTCCTGCACAAGATGAGCTGGGAGGACTGGAACGAGGTGATGCGGATCAACCTCGGCGGCTGCTTCAACATGGCCAAGGCCTGCTTTCCGGGGATGCGGGAGCGCGGCTGGGGCCGCATCGTCAATATCGGCTCGATCAATGGGCAGGCCGGGCAATATGGCCAGGTCAACTATGCCGCCGCCAAATCCGGCATCCATGGCTTCACCAAGGCGCTGGCCCAGGAAGGCGCGAAGTTCGGGGTGACGGTCAATGCCATCGCGCCCGGCTATATCGACACGGACATGGTCGCGGCCGTTCCGCCGCCGGTGCTCGAGAAGATCGTCGCCAAGATTCCGGTCGGCCGGCTGGGCCATGCCGACGAGATCGCGCGCGGGGTGGCCTTCCTGACATCGGAGGACGGCGCTTTCATCACCGGCTCCACCCTGTCGATCAACGGCGGCCAGCACATGTATTGAGCGCGGGTCGGTGGAGATTCCCTATCATCCGCCGGTCAAGCGTTCGGTCGAGATCGCCGGGCACAAGACCTCGATCAGCCTGGAGCCGCTGTTCTGGGATATGTTGAAAGCGGCGGCAGTGCGGGAAGGCCTGCCCGTGAACGCGCTTGTCGCCAGGATCGACGCGGAGCGGCTCGAGGCGCCGGCCCCACCCGGTCTGGCCGGAGCCATCCGTATCTGGCTGTTCGCCCATTGCGGGCAACAGGCGGACGTAACGCAGGAGGGCTAAAGGGGCGGGGAACGCGCCCCGCCCGAATACTGCTTAGCTATCCGCCGTTATCAATAGGTGGAGGGCGGGTCGCTGGCGGGGAAGCTCTGGTCGCTCGCCTCGTCCACTTTGCTCCACTTGCCGGCCGGCTTGTCCCGCATGGCCTTCGGTCCGGCATCGCGCACCTTCGCGAAATTCCTGTCGTGCGGCTGCCCGCCCGCGAAGGCGGCGTGCCCCTGATCGCCGGACTTGTTCTTCTGCCAGTAACGATAGCCGAGATAACCGGCGGCACCCACGGCCGCGATTTGCAAGAGACTCATCGAACCATCTCCTTTCCGGCCACCAACGCACAGGGGCCGGGAAAGGTCCGGGCCAAATTCAATCTCCGCCAAGCCGTTCGATCTGAGCGCCGAGCAAGGCGAGCTTTTCCTCCAGGCGTTCGTAGCCGCGGTCGAGATGGTAGAGCCGGTGGACCTGAGTCTCGCCTTCCGCCGCCAGCCCCGCGATGACCAGGCTCATCGACGCGCGCAGGTCGGTGGCCATCACTTCCGCCCCGGTGAGCCTGGGCACGCCATGCACTATGGCGGTGCGGCCCGATGTCTCGATATGCGCGCCCATGCGGTTCAGTTCGGGAACGTGCATGTAGCGGTTTTCGAAGATGGTTTCGGTCAGCACGCTGGCCCCTTCCGCGCGGCAGAGCAGCGCCATCAGCTGGGCCTGCATGTCGGTGGCGAATCCGGGATAGGGCGCCGTCGACAGGGTGACTGCTCGCAATGGCCCATCCGCCGCGACCTGGACTCCGTCCGGACGAGGCTCCACATGAACGCCTGCATCCCGCAGCGCCTGCACCGTCGCTTCCATTTCCTCGATCACCGCGTGCTTGAGGAATACGTCGCCGCCCGTGATCGCCGCGGCGCAGGCATAGCTGCCGGCCTCGATCCGGTCGGACATCACGCGATAGGTCGCGCCATGCAGGCGCGGCACCCCATGGATCGTCAGGTCGGACGTGCCGATCCCCTCGATCTCGGCGCCCATGGCCGCCAGCAGATTGCACAAATCGACGATCTCCGGCTCCCGCGCGGCATTGTGCAGGGTGCTCTTCCCTCGCGCGGTGACGGCGGCCATCAGCGCGTTCTCGGTGGCGCCGACCGAAACCACCGGGAAGCTGTAGCGGCCGCCCGGCAGGCCGCCATCGGGCGCGATCGCCTTCACATAGCCGGCCGCCAGCTCGATATGCGCGCCGAACGCCTCGAGCGCCTTGAGATGGAGGTCGATCGGGCGGTTGCCGATGGCGCAGCCGCCGGGCAGGGAAACAGTCGCCTCGCCCATCCGCGCCAGCATCGGGCCGAGCACCAGAATCGAGGCGCGCATCTTGCGCACCAGCTCATAGGGCGCGACGCTGTTGGTGATGCGGGTCGCCGCCAGCGTCATCACCCGCCCGAAATCCTCCGGCCTGCTGCCGGCGATGGTGGTGGAAACGCCGAACTGGTTCATCAGGTGCTGGAAGCCGTCGATATCGGCCAGCCGCGGCAGGTTGCGCAGGGTCAGCGGCTCATCGGTGAGCAGCGCGCAGGGAAGCAGGGTGAGCGCGGCGTTTTTCGCCCCGGAGACGGGAATGGTGCCGGAAAGGCGCTTGCCGCCCTCGATGATGATCTTGTCCATCGCGGCGGTTTAGCGGGAATTACGCCGGGAGCAAGGCAGGGTGGTTGACGTCCTGCCTCCCAACTCCCTATCCCTTGCACTGCATGAGCAAGCGCAAACCCATCAAGACCGCCGTGTTCCCCGTTGCGGGGCTAGGCACGCGTTTCCTTCCGGCGACCAAGGCAATCCCCAAGGAATTGCTGCCGATCATCGACCGGCCCCTGATCCAGTATGCGGTGGATGAAGCCCGCGAGGCCGGGATCGAGCAGATGGTCTTCGTCACCGGGCGGGGCAAGACCGCGATCGTCGAGAATTTCGACATCGCTTTCGAGCTTGAGACGACCATGGCCGAACGGGGCAAGGACCTGTCAGTGCTGGAAGCGACGCGCTTCACGCCCGGCAACCTGATTACCGTGCGCCAGCAGGTTCCGCTCGGCCTCGGCCATGCGATCTGGTGCGCCCGCGCGATCGTGGGTGACGATCCCTTCGCCATCCTGCTGCCGGACGAGCTGATGATCGGCCAGCCCGGCTGCATCAGGCAGATGGTGGAAGCCTATGAGGAAGTCGGCGGCAATCTGATCAGCGTGCTGGAAGTGCCGCGCGAGGAGGTGTCGTCCTATGGCGTCATCGACCCGGGCGAGTCGGTGGGAGTGCTTACCGAGGTCAGGGGGCTGGTCGAAAAGCCGCCGGTGGACCAGGCTCCTTCCAACAAGATCATCTCGGGCCGCTATATCCTGCAGCCGGAAGTGATGCGCACCCTGGAAGGGCAGGGAAAGGGCGCTGGCGGCGAGATCCAGCTGACCGACGCCATGGCCCGCATGATCGGAACCCAGCCGTTCCACGCCGTGACCTTCCACGGCAAGCGCTACGATTGCGGCAGCAAGACCGGATTCGTCGAAGCGACCCTGGCGCTGGCGCTGGAGCGGGAGGATATGGGGGCGGAAATCCGCCGGATCGCGGAGCGCCTGCTGCGCGGCTGACCCTGTGTGATGGGCAGGAGCGCCGGCGCCGCCAGCGGTTTTTCCGGGTGATCCGGTTGACGCCGAACGCCGGAAAAGTAGCGTTGCGGCCTGCGGCTTTTTCAGACTCGTTTTGCGGATTTATTCCGGTTCTAGCTGAATGGGAATTTGCCTGTTTTCCGTGATTTCCGGTGGGGCAAGTGATTCCACTTGCCGCGACATCACTCAGGCGTTTTTCAGGACTTCCCGTGGCCTGGGATTATTCCGGGCCGCCCTGGCCGCCATCGCCACGGGCCAGAGCGAGAGCCTGCTTCGTGTCGGTTTCGACCATGTAGGGAATGGGATTGACCGCATCGCCGGCGACGCGGACTTCATAATGCAGATGCGGGCCGGTGGAGCGGCCGGTGGAGCCGATATAGCCGATCAGCTGGCCTTTCTTCACGCGGGCGCCCGGTTCGACGACATAGCTGGAAAGGTGGCCATAGCGCGTCTGGAGCGAGGCGCCGTGTTCGATCTGGACGTATTTGCCGTAGCTGCTGAACCACTGGGCCATCGAAACGACGCCATCGGCGGTGGCATAGACCGGGGTTCCGACCGGGCCAGCCAGATCCACGCCCTTATGGGCGCGGCGACCGCCAAGCACGGGGTGGACCCGCATCCCGTAATCGCTGGAGAGGCGAGTGCCTTCGACCGGCATCCGCGAGGGGATGGAAACCTTGCTGGCCGAAGCGTCGGTGCTCTGGCCGGGGCGGCTGTCGAGGGATTGCCAGCTGGCGAACAATTCGTGGAATTGCGCATCGCCTTCGCCGAGCGGTGATTGACGGGTTGCCGTGTCGGCGAGAGCCGGATGGGCACCCATCAGGAGGAAAGCGCCTGTCACTGCGGAAAGGGCCATCCTGAGCCGGCGGGTAAACTGGAATGCGACCACGCTTTTTTCGTCCTTAAATCTTTTCGACGCTCCCTAAAAAACGCCGAACCGATCCCTTGGCTGGTCCGCAAAAACGCTGCGCGCTTCTGCCGCCACCGGCCTGAAATCCTTTAATCTGAGACTGAACGGACCCCCCCGTCATCTCATGCATTGTGCTTATCCCGACGGAATCCTAACAGGCAATGCTTGCGTAGAAGTCTCGCGATAAACCGGCTGCAAGACGCGCTGAGTCGTTGAATGGCGGCTTCAAGGCCCCCCGAAAATGGCTTTCGACCAGCTTTTTCCATGTGGATTGGGGCGTTTCGCCTCGTCTTGCGCAAAGCGCGACGAAATGACTTGTGCCGATGCGGACGTGGCGAATTTCATCGTCAAGGATTCGCTCGAGGATGCGCGCGCCATTTTCATCGCCCGCCGCGCGGACCCTTTGCAGCGTGGCCGGGGTGACGTCCAGTCCGCGCGCTTCCAGCACCATGGGCACGATGGCCAGCCGGGCGGCGGCGTCATGGCGGGTCTTCTCCGCCGCTTCCCACAGCCCGTCATGCGCGGGCAAGGCGCCGTAGAAACTGCCCAGGCCGCGCAGCTTGCGGCCGAGCAAGGCGAAATGCATGGCTTCGTCGGCCGCGACCGAGAGGAAATCCGAAACGAAACCTTCGCCCATCTGGCCGCCGAACCGGCCAGCCATGTCGAGCGCAAGGTCGATCGCCACGAATTCGATATGCGCCAGCGCATGCCACAGGGCGACCCTGGCCCGTTCGGACCCGCCGCGCCCGCGCTTCGGCATCCGGCCGGGTGGCAGCAATTCCGGGCGCTCCGGGCGGCCGGGCCGTTCCGGCATGGGCGTGTCGAACACCGGCGCGAGCCGTCCGCCGCGCCAGTCCCGCACCACGGCGCGCGCCGCCATCACCTTGGCGCGCGGCTCGCGCGCCAGCAATGCGGCGCGGATCGCCGCGCTGACGGAGAAGCGGGCAGAGGGGCCGGCGGTCACGCCAGGGCGCGCGCGGCTTCGAGCACTTCGGCGGCGTGGCCCTTCACCTTCACCTTGCGCCACACCCGCGCGATCTTTCCGTCCCGATCGACCAGATAGGTGGTGCGCACCATGCCCATGTAGGTTCGGCCGTAGTTCTGCTTCTCGGTCCAGATGCCGAGCGCGTCGGAAAGCCCGTTCGCCTCGGCATCGCTCGCCAGCGGCGCGGCGAGGCCGTGCTTCTCGATGAACCTGACGTGCTTCTTCGGCGGGTCCTTGCTGATCCCGAGCAGCGCCGTGCCCGCCTTCTCGAAATCCTTCGCCAATGCGCCGAAGTCGATATTCTCGGTGGTGCAGCCGGGCGTGTCGTCCTTGGGATAGAAGAACAGCACCAGCTTGCGCCCTTTGAAATCCGACGCGCGCACCGTGCCGCCATCGGGCGTTTCCAGCGCGATATCGGGAATGCCGTCGCCCACATCGGGGGGATTACTCATCGTCGATCTCCAGCCTTGTTCCAAAATTGTCCTGCCAGGCCGCGGCCACCGCGCGGCGGGCATTCGCGAAGTCCACCAGCAGCCTCGCCACATCGCCGCAGCCGCAGGCCCGCGCCAGCACCGCGGCGGCGGCGGGGGCCGGCATTTCCGTGTCGGGCGCCAGCAGGCGCGAGGCCACCAGCAGGCGAGTCATCAGATCATGCGCTTCGGCCAGTTCGGCGGGCAGCAAGCCCCGCGCGATCAGCAGCCGCACCGCCTTGCCCAGTTCCGGGTCGAAGGCCGCACCTTCGCGCAATTGCAGATAATGGACGATGAATTCGAGATCGACCAGCCCGCCCCGGGCCAGCTTCGCATCGAGCAGGCCGCGCGGCGGCTTGTGGGCGGCCATGTCGGCCCGCATCTTGAGCGCGTCCCGTTTCAGCTTCGCCGGGTCGCGGGGCGTCGCCAGCACTCCGGCGATGATTCCGGCCAGTTCCTTGCGCGCCGCTTCGGGGCCGTAGAGCGGCCGGGCGCGCGCCAGCGCCATATGCTCCCAGGTCCACGCATCCTCGCGCTGGTAGCGCGCGAAACTTTCGATGCTCACCGCCAGCGGCCCCTGCGCGCCTTGCGGGCGCAGCCGCGTATCGATCTGGTAAAGCGCGCCTTCGGCCGTCGCCACGCTCAACGCCCCGGTGACGCGCTGGGCGAGGCGGTTGAAATAATGCGTGACGCCGAGAGGCCGCCGTCCATCGGATTCCCCCTCCGGCTCGCCGGAAAAGAGATAGATGATGTCGAGGTCGGATGCGTGGGTCAGCGCCCCGCCGCCGAAGCGGCCCAGGCCCAGCACCACCAGTTCCGCCCCCGGCATATGGCCATGAGCGGCGGCGAATTCGGCCTTCGTCGCGTCGGCCGCGACCGTCAGCGCGGCCTCCGCCGTGCGCGCCAGCGCCCGCGCGATGTCCAGCGGATCGTGCGCCGCTTCGATCAGCTGCACGCCCAGGGCGAAGCGCAATTCCCCCACCACACGCCGGATCTGGTCCAGCACGGTTTCATAGCAATCGCCGGTTTCGCATCGCCCCATGCGCTCGGCCAGTTCCGGCACGCTGCCCGGCAGGTCGAGCGCGCTGGCGTCGATCAGCGCATCCAGCAGGTCCGCGCGGCGGGCGAGGTCCGCCGCCAGCGGCGGCGCGAGGCTGAGGATATGGGCAAGCTGCTCGAGCAGGCCGGGCCGGGCCTGAAGCAGCCGAAACAGGTTAACTGCGCTTGGCAAACTAACCAATAAGGCTTCCCAGCGCAGGAATGCGCCATCCGGGTCCGGCGCGGCGGCCAGCGCCTTGAACAGATCCGGGGCCACCGCCTCGAAAGCGGAGCGGGCGGCATCGCTGCGCAAGGCGCGGACCCCGCCGTCGGACCAGCTTGCGATGCGGGCGGCCATCGCTTCCGCGTCGCCGAAGCCCAGCTCCGCCAGCCTGGCCGGCAAGGCGACCGCCCCTGCCTGGGGGCCGTCGCTGCCCGCCCCCTCGCCCATCTGCTCCAACAAGGCGTCGAAGCGGGAGCCGACCGTTTCGGTCACCTCGTTCAGTTCCGCCAGCAGCGCGGACCCATCGGCCAGCCCGTCGAGCCGGGCCACATTGTCGAGCGCGGCCGGGTCCAGCGGCAGGCTGTGGGTCTGCCGGTCGTCCACCATCTGCAGCCGGTGCTCCACCACCCGCAGGCGGTCGTAGCATTGGCCCAGCAGCAGGGCATCGTCCCGTGGAATCAGTCCGGCTTCGGCCAGCGCATCGAGCGCGTGCCGGGTGCCCCGCCGGCGCAGCGCCGGGTTGCGCCCGCCATGGATCAGCTGGTGGGTCTGGGCGAAGAATTCGACCTCGCGAATCCCGCCCCGCCCCCGCTTGAGGTCGAAGCCGGGGCCGGGAGATTTCGGGCCGTCGTAATGGCTGCGAATCCGCTGGGTCAGCCGGCCGATCTCGACGATCGCGCCGAAATCGAGGCTGCGCCGCCAGATGAAGGGCCGGATCGCGGCGAGAAAGGCTTCGCCCGCCGCCACATCGCCAGCGGCCGATCTGGCCCGGATGAAGGCCGCCCGTTCCCACGCCAGCGCGCTGGATTCATAATGGCTGAGAGCCGCGTCCAGCGACACCGCGAGCGGCGATACTTCCGAAGCCGGGCGCAGGCGCAGGTCGACCCGGAAGACATATCCTTCCGCATCCTGCCTGCTCAGCATTTCGACCACCCGGCGGGCCACGCGCTGCGCCGCCTCGCCCGGATCGTCCCGCTCCCGCCGGGGCAGGAGGTCCGGATCGTAGAGCAGGATCGGGTCGATGTCGGAGCTGTAATTGAGTTCGCGCGCGCCGTGCTTGCCCAGCGCCAGCGCGAAGAAACCCGCCGGTTCCTCGTCCGGAGCGCGCTCGCGGATCGCCGCCGCGATCGCCGCATCCAGCGCGCGGTCGGCGAAGTCGCTCAGCCGCGTCATCACCATGTCGAGCGGGAAGGCGCCCGCCAGATCGCCCAGCGCCAGCGTCACTGCCAGCGCCAGCCGCTCCCGCCGCAGGGCGGCTTCCACCCGGTCCGCGCCGTCGCCGGCGGCAGCCGCCCAGGCCAGCGCCGCGTCCACCCGGCCCCCTGCCAGCAGTTCGGCCAGTTCCGGCTGCCGCTGCAGCCCTTCCCTCAGGAACGGCGCGTGAGCCTGCGCCCGGGCGATGCCATCTGTCCAATCCGCGCTCATATCCGCCCGATTGCCCGACAGGCCGCGCAGTGGCAAGCGCCGCTTGCCGATCATGCGGCGCTCTGCCAGTTAACGGGTTCGACCGACAGCTTCGCCGATCCTTCTGGAGCGCTTTTCGATGATCCGTTTCCTTGCCGCCGCAGCCGCCCTGATCGGTCTGGCATCCTGTGCCGGCGCGGGCGGGGCCGGGCCGAAGACGGGCGCGGCCGCCATTCCCGACGTGCCGCCCGGCGAGATTGCCGAACAGACCATGCGGGACGTCACCCGCACTCTTTCTGCCGACGAGTTCGAAGGCCGCGCACCGGGAACGCCGGGCGAGGAAAAGACGCTGGCCTATCTGGTCGAGCGCTTCACGGCTGCGGGATTGCAGCCCGGCAACGAGGGAAGCTGGTTTCAGGACGTTCCGCTGGTGGAGATCACCGGCAAGGAATACGGCCCGCTGATCCTGCGCAAGGGCGATGAAACCCGGCGCTTCGACTATGGCAGCGACTGGGTGGGCGTGACATATCGAACGGAACCCCGGATCGACCTGAAAGCGAGCGAGCTGGTCTTCGTGGGCTACGGCATCGTCGCGCCGGAACGCGGCTGGAACGATTATGCCGGCATCGACATGAGGGGGAAGACCGCCGTCATTCTCGTCAACGATCCGGACTATGACGCGAAGGGCCTGAAGGGCACCTTCAACGGCCGGGCGATGACCTATTACGGGCGCTGGACCTACAAGTTCGAGGAAGCGGCCCGGCAGGGCGCGGCGGCCGCGCTGATCGTGCACGATACCTTCCCCGCCGCCTATGGCTGGAACGTGGTGGAATCGAGCTGGTCCGGCCCGCAGGCCTATGCCGGTGGAAAGGTGGACGGCCCGCCGCCGACCCTGATGAACGGCTGGGTGCAGAAGCCGGTCGCCGAGCAGATCCTGGCTGCCGCCGGGCAGGATCTGGCCCGGCTTTCGGCCGCCGCGAAAAGCCCCGATTTCAGGCCGGTCCCGCTCGGAATCACGGTTTCGACCGGCTTCGACAACAGCTTCCGGCAGCTGACCTCGAAGAATGTGGTGGGCATCCTGCCGGGGCGGGAGCGGCCGGACGAATATGTGCTCTACACCGCGCATTGGGATCATCTCGGCCGCTGCACCGCCAACGAGGCGGGGGACGACATCTGCAACGGGGCGATCGACAACGCCACCGGCACCGCCACGCTGGTCGCGCTCGCCGAAGCGAATCGCGCCGCGGGCGCCGCCGCGCGCAGCCAGGTGTTCCTGGCGGTGACGGCGGAGGAATCCGGCCTGATCGGTTCGGACTATTATGCCGCCCATCCGGTCTATCCGCTCGACCGCACGGTGGGCGGGGTCAATATCGACGCCCTCTCGTTGGCCGGCCCGGCGCGCGACGTCACCGTGGTCGGCGGCGGCAAGTCGGGCCTCGACGCCTATCTCGCCAAGGCGCTACGCGAGACGGGGCGCTATGCCACGCCCGACCCGACCCCGGAAAAGGGCTTCTATTACCGCTCCGATCATTTCAGCTTCGCCAAGCGTGGCGTGCCGATGCTCTATGTGGATGGCGGGGAGGATCTGGTGAAGGGCGGGCGCAAGGCGGGCAGGGCCTGGGCCGCGGATTACACGCAGCATCGCTATCACGGGCCGGACGACGAATATGATCCCGGCTGGGACTGGAGCGGGGTGATGCGGGATCTCCAGCTCTATTACCGGGTCGGCCGGATGCTGGCTGAAACCACAGATTGGCCCAACTGGCGCGAAGGCGACGAATTCCGCCATATCCGCGATGAAAGCTGCGCGAGCCCGGGCGGCGGCTGCTGAAGGCGAGGAATCCATGACATTGCGAATGCCACCCGAATGGGCGCCACAGGACTGGCTGTGGATCGGCTTCCCCCATGATGCCGAGGAATGGCCCGGCGTGCTGGAACGCGCGCAGCGGCAGATCGCCGGTTTCGCCAGCGCGGTGGCGGAAAGCGGGCAGGAAGTCCGCCTGCTGGTGCGCGACGAGCGGAACGAGGCGCGCGCGCGGGAACTGGCCAGCGCGAAGGTGATCCTCGAGCGCCGCGCCTATGGCGACGTCTGGCTGCGCGACACCGGCCCGCTGGTGGTGGCGGACGGCGCGGGCAAGCGCGTCGCCCGGCGCTTCGGCTTCAACGGCTGGGGCGGGAAATATCTGATGGACGGGGACCAGACCATCGGCGCGGAGCTGGCCGCCGATGCCGGCCTGGCGGTGGAGCATTGCGACTGGGTGCTGGAAGGCGGCGCGGTGGACGGCGATGGCACCGGGCTGGCCGTCACCACCCGGCAATGCCTGCTCAACCCCAACCGCAACCCGCAGCTTGCCCGTGAAGAAATCGAGGCGCGGCTGGCCCGCGACCTGGGGTTCGACCGGATGCTGTGGCTGGGCGACGGGCTTATCAACGACCACACCGACGGCCATGTCGACAATCTGGCCCGCTTCGTGGCGCCGGGCGCGCTCGCCCTGCCGCTGGCGACCGGGCCGGACGACCCCAACGCCGCGATCTATGCCGATGCGCGGGCGCGCGCCGCCGATTTCGGCGTGGCGATCCGCGACGTGCCTTCGCCCGGCCGGATCGTGACCGGGGATCATGTGGAACCCGCCAGCTATATGAACTTCACCATCGCCTCCCGTCTGGTGGTCGTGCCGACCTTCGGTTCCCCGCATGACGCGGATGGGGTGGCGGCGGTGGCCGCGCTGTTCCCGGACCGCGACACCATCGGCCTGCCCGGGGATGCGGTGCTGGCGGGTGGCGGCGGCTTCCATTGCTCCAGCCAGCAGATGCCCTCGGCGCGGAGCTGACCGGCTTCGCGGGCGGCGCGATGGCGGCCGGGTTTGACCGCTTCACCCCGTTCCCCCCACAGTCAGGCCGATTGGGCATTCCCCAGATTCCCAATCCGGTTAACGCAGTGTCCTGAACGAGCAGGAGCACCGCGATCCCCATGCAGGCCAACATCCATCAGAACGCCGCTTCGCAACCGCATATCCGGCCCCTGCCGAACGGCCCGAGCGTGTCGTCCGTCGCTTTCAGGAAAAGCCTGCAGCTCACCCGCGCCAGCACGATGGCGCTGACGCGGCTGCAGCTCGCCCTCACCAGATCGGACAAGCACCAGGCCAGGGTGGCGATGGATTGCCTGCTCGACATCGATGCCGAGCTGGAGAGTTTCGTGGCCGATCTTTCCATCCCGCAGGAACTGGACGATGCCGACTGGCAATCGATCAGCGAGCATCTCAAGGCGCTGAAGACCGCGATCGCCTTTGAAAAGCTGGTGCTGGCGGGCGAGATCAGCGGCCCGGCGCTGGCGTCGCCGCCGCTCGATCTCCGTCGCGAGATGGAAGCACCCGAGGCGGACTGGCCCCACACGCAAGCCGAAGAAGGCGCGCCCTCCGAATACCGGCCCGTCCGGCTTGATCCCTGGACGCTCGTGGTGCTGGCAGCGCTCGCGGCAATCGTGGTGGGGGGCCTGATCTTCGGCGCCTATATGCTGTTGTGAACCTCTGCGCCGCATCCGGCCGCCGGTCGAAGGCGCACCGTATTTTTACCTTTCGGTAACCGGCCAGGGCGCATCATGGCCGGATGGATCGAGTCACCGCTCTTGCCCATGCCGTGCAATCGCAATCGCCGCTGGCGATCCTGCGCTCGCTGATCGTGTGCGGCTGCGCGCTCGCGCTGATCCTCGCCGGCAAGGCGCTTCCGCTTCCGTAAACCGCGCGCCTTCGCGTTTCACACACCCGCTCTGGCGGCAAATCTTCCCAGCATGGCCCGCGCCGGTCGATCGTCAGCGAGATGGCGGTGAGCGCCAGGAAGGTGGCGAAGGCAATCGCGGGATCGACCCCGCCGCCGACAAAGGGTTTTCCGCCATCTGTCGTTCATCCGCGCCGGGCGAACCAGATCGTATGCTTGGCGCCCTTGCCGTTGCTGCGCGCGCTGACGCGGACTTCGTCCACCGAGAAGCCCCCCTTCTGAAGGCGGCGGGTGAAAGCCGGGTCGGGTTCGGCGGACCAGATCGCTAGGATACCTTTCGGAGCGAGGGCGCGTTTCGCCTCGCGCAGGCCGTCACCCGAATACAGCACGTCGTTTTCCGCGCGGACGAGGCCGTCCGGTCCATTGTCGACATCGAGCAGGATTGCGTCATATTCGCCCTCGGCGCCCGCGATATATTGCGCGACATCGGCGCGGACCACGCGCACGCGCGGATCGTCAAGGCAGTCAGCGGTCACTTCGGCCATGGGTCCGCGCGCCCATTCGAGGATTTCCGGCACCAGTTCCACCACTGTGACCAGGCCATCGGCGGGCAGCACCTTCAGAGCGGCGCGCAAGGTGAAGCCCATGCCATAGCCGCCGATCAGGATGTGCGGCTTGCCGGTGCCGCAGATCCGTTCCCACGCCATGGTCGCCAGCGCTTCTTCCGAGCCGCTGCGGCGCGTGCTCATCAGTTCGTTGCGATCCAGCACGATCATGAAATCGCGGTCGTGGCGATAGAGGCGCAGTTCCTCCCCGCCGGGCACTTGCGCCGCGCCGATGAACTCGCGCTGGATCATCTCAGCGCAGATCGGGCGGAGTCGCCTCGGCCTTCAGCATGGCGATGGCCTCCTCGAGGCTCATCACCTTCTGCTGCTGCTCGCCCAGGGTGCGGATGGCGACGGTGCCTTCCTCCGCTTCGCGCTTGCCGACCACCAGCAGATGCGGGACCTTCGCCACCGAATGCTCGCGCACCTTGTAGTTGATCTTCTCGTTGCGCAGGTCGCTTTCGGCGCGGAGTCCCGCCGCGCGCAGCTTGCGCTCTACGTCCAGCGCATAGCCATCGGCATCGGACACGATGGTCGCCACCACCGCTTGCACCGGCGCGAGCCAGAGCGGCAGCCTGCCCGCGAAGTGCTCGATCAGGATGCCGATGAAGCGCTCGTAGCTGCCGAAGATCGCGCGGTGGAGCATGATCGGGCGATGGCGCTCGCCATCCTCGGCGATATATCCTGCATCGAGCCGGTCCGGCAGCACCCGGTCGGACTGGATGGTGCCGACCTGCCAGGTGCGGCCGATGGCGTCAGTCAGGTGCCATTCCAGCTTGGGGGCATAGAACGCGCCTTCGCCGGGCAGTTCCTCCCAGCCGTATTCCTCGGTGGCGAGGCCCGCCGCGATCACCGCGTTGCGCAGTTCCGTCTCGGCCTGGTCCCACATTTCCTCGGTGCCGAAGCGGTTCTCCGGGCGCAGCGCCAGCTTGATGGAGTAGCTGAAGCCGAAGTGCTTGTAGACCCGGTCCGCCAGCTCGCAGAAGGCGCGCACCTCGTCGACGATCTGGTCCTCGCGGCAGAAGATATGCGCGTCGTCCTGCGTGAACTGGCGCACCCGCATCAGCCCGTGCAGCGCGCCATGCGGCTCGTTGCGGTGGCAGCAGCCGTTCTCGTAGATGCGCAGGGGCAGGTCGCGATAGCTCTTGATGCCCTGGCGGAAGATCAGCACATGGGCCGGGCAGTTCATCGGCTTGAGCGCCATCCAGTCCGCATCCTGCGAGACGATCGGGCCTTCGTCCTCCACATTCGGCACCTCGTCGGGGATGACGAACATGTTCTCGCGATATTTGCCCCAGTGGCCGGACTGCTCCCACTGGCGCGCGTCCATCACCTGCGGGGTCTTGACCTCGCGATAGCCCGCGCCGTCGATCGCGCGGCGCATATAGGCTTCCAGCTCGCGCCAGATCAGGTAGCCCTTGGGGTGCCAGAACACGCTGCCATGCGCTTCCTGCTGCAGGTGGAACAGGTCCATCTCCTGCCCCAGCTTGCGGTGGTCGCGCTTCGCCGCCTCTTCAAGCCGGGTCAGATGCGCGTCGAGCTGCTTTTTGTTGAGCCAGCCGGTGCCGTAGATGCGGCTGAGCATCGCGTTCTTCTGGTCGCCGCGCCAATAGGCGCCCGACACGCGGGTGAGCTTGAACGCCGCCGGGTCGAGCTTGCCGGTGGAGGGCAGATGCGGCCCCCGGCACAGGTCGAGCCAGTCCTCGCCGGAATGATACACCGTCAGCGCCTCGCCTTCCGGCAGTTCCGCCGCCCACTCCGCCTTGAAGCTCTCGCCCTGCTCGCGGAACCAGCCGATCAGCCGGTCGCGCGTCCATTCCTCGCGCCGCAGCGGCTTGTCGGCGGCGATGATGCGGCGCATCTCTGCCTCGATCGCGGGCAGGTCGTCATCGGTGAAGGGCCGGTCCCTGCCATCGATTTTTGGCGGCGCGAAATCGTAATAGAAGCCGTCGTCGGTGGCCGGGCCGAAAGTGATCTGCGTGCCGGGGAACAGCGATTGCACCGCTTCCGCCAGCACATGCGCGTAATCGTGCCGCACCAGCTCCAGCGCATCCGCCTCGTCCCGGCTGGTGATGAGCGCGAGTTGCGCATCCCCCTCGAACGGCCGGGTGAGATCGCGCACCTCGCCGTTCACACGCGCGGCCAGCGCCGCCTTGGCCAGGCCCGGGCCGATCGCCGCCGCCACATCGGCGGGGGACGAACCGGCGGGCATGTCGCGCACCGAACCATCGGGGAGGCTGATCTTCAAAACTTCGCTCATCGAACCGTCTTTCCTGCAGTCTGCGCGCCATGGCAGAAATGCCGACGCGCCGAAAGGCCCGGCGTCAATCCATATTCACCGTTTCGGGAAGCCGACGCCAGGCCGCCCGAAGCCGGGCGGCGAGGACCGCGTATCAGGCCGCGGCCATCCGCCCCCGGCGAGCCGGGGTGGTAGTGGCGGTAGTCGTCGTAGTGGTGGCACGGCGCTGCGTCATGCGCGGCCCCTAGCAGCCCCGGACGGTTCTGTCACCGGGCTTGGCTTGGCGGCCGATTGCGGCCATCTATCCCGCCATGACCGAAACGCGATTTCACGATCTCCCCGACGGGCGCCGTATCGCCTACCGCCTCAGCCGGGGGGCGGGGCCGGCCCTGCTGTTCCTGCCCGGCTACATGTCCGACATGGCGGGGGGCAAGGCGACCGCCGTGTTCGACTGGGCCGTGGCGAACGGGCGGACCTGCCTGCTGCTGGATTATTCGGGCTGCGGGGAAAGCTCCGGCGATTTCGCCGACGGCACGCTCAGCCGCTGGCGCGGCGAGGTGCTGGAACTGGCCGACGCCTTGCTGCCGGGGGAGCGAATCGTCCTGATCGGCTCCTCCATGGGCGGCTGGCTGATGCTGCTGGCGGGACTGGCCCTGGGCCAAAATCTGGCCGGGCTGGTCGGCATCGCGCCCGCGCCGGACTTCACCGACTGGGGCTATGACGCGGCGGAAAAGGCGGAGCTGGCCGCCGGTCGCGCGATCTATCAGGACAATCCCTACGGCCCCGCGCCGACGCCGACCTATCCCGGATTATGGGCGGATGGAGAGGCGAACCGGGTGCTGCAGGCCGACATTCCCCTGACCTGCCCGGTCCGGCTGATGCACGGGCAGGCCGATTCCGACGTGCCCTGGGATGTTTCGCTGCGGCTCGCGGCGCGGCTGCGTTCAGCCGATGTGCAGGTGCTTCTCATCAAGGATGGCGATCATCGCCTGTCGCGCGATCAGGATATTGCCCTGCTTCTGGGCACGGTCGCCATGCTGGGCTGAAGGATCACCATGCTCTCCGCACTTCTCCCCGCACTTCTCGCCCAGGCCGCCGCTCCGGCTTCCGCTGAACCTCCGCCGCCGCCCACCGCCGAGACGCGGCTCGCCGCCTGCCTGGCCGAAGCGCGCGGCCCTGCCGGTGCTGCGCTGGATACGGCGGACCGCTGGCTGTCCGAAGCGAAGGGGGCCGAGCAGGCGATGCCGCGCCAATGCCTGGGCGCGGTCTATTCCCGGCAGGGGGATTGGGTGCTGGCGGAACGATCCTTTCTCGATGCCCGCGAAGCCGTTCCGGCGGCGCAGGCCGCGCGCCGCGCGCGCCTTGCCGCGATGGCGGGCAACGCCGCGCTGGCGGATGGCCGCAACGAGGATGCTCTCGAAGCGCTTGCGCTGGCGCAAGGCGATGCGGGCCGGGCGGGCGACGCCGCCCTGCTGGGCGAGGTGGAGGTGGATCGCGCCCGCGCGCTGGTGCCGCTCGACCGCCTGAAGGAAGCGGAGGAGGCGCTGGCCAATGCCCGGCGCGACGCCGCGCAAAGCTCCGACGCCTGGCTCCTTTCCGCCGCGCTCGCCCGCCGCCAGGGGAATCTGGCGGATGCCCAGCGCTATATCGAGCAGGCGGCCGACCTGCGCCCGATCGACCCCGAGATCGGGCTGGAGGCGGGGCTGATCGCCGCGCTTGCCGGGCGGGAGGACGCGGCCCGCAAGAGCTGGCAATCGGTGGTGGACGCCGATCCTTCCAGCAACAGCGCCCGCACCGCGCGCGGCTATCTCGCGCAGCTGGGAACGCCATGATCCCGCTGTCCGTCCTCGATCTGGCGCCGGTGAGCGAAGGCAGCGGGGTGCGCGAGGCGATGGCGGCCACCGCCTTGCTGGCCCGAGCGGCGGAGGAAGCGGGATACGCCCGGTTCTGGATTGCCGAGCATCACGGCATGGACGGCATTTCCGGCGGCGCGACCGCCGTGGTGCTGGCCCATGTGGGCCATGCCACCTCCACCATCCGCATCGGCGCGGGCGGGATCATGCTGCCCAATCACAACCCCTTCGTGATCGCGGAGCAGTTCGGCACGCTGGATGCGCTGTTCCCGGGCCGCGTCGATCTTGGCCTGGGCCGCGCGCCGGGCGCGGACGGGCGGCTGATGAACGCCCTGCGCAAGGATATCGGCCGGGCCGCCGAATTCTTCCCGCAGGACGTGGCCGAGCTGCGCGCCTATTTCAGCGCGGACCCGGCCCTGCCGCTCAAGCCCACCCCGGGGCTGGGCGCCGAGGTGGAGCTGTGGGTGCTCGGCTCGAGCCTGTTCGGGGCGCAGCTGGCGGCGGCGATGGGCCTGCCCTATGCCTTCGCCTCCCATTTCGCGCCCGACCATCTCGACGAGGCGCTGAAGCTCTATCGCGCCAGATTCCAGCCTTCGCCTGCGCTGGAAAAGCCGCATGTGATGGTCGCCATGAATGTCTTCACCGCCGAAACCGATCGGGACGCCCGGACGCTGGCCTCCTCGCAGGAGCAGATGTTCGTGGCCATCCGCTCGGGCCTGACCCCCCGGGTGCAGCCGCCTGTCCCCGATTACCGGGACAGCCTGCCGCCCACCGCCCAGGGCCTGCTGGCCCATGTCGGGCAGGCCAGCGCGGTCGGCAGCCCGGAAACCGTGCGCGAGGCGGTGGGCCGCTTCATCGAACGCACCGGGGCCGACGAGCTGATCCTTTCCGGCGCCACGTTCGAGCCTGCCGCGCGCCGCCATTCCCTCCGTCTCACTATGGAAGCACTTCGCGGCTAGTCACGTTCGTCCGCCATCAGGCCGCGATTCCCGCGTTGGCCTGGGCGCATTGCAAAGGCAGAGTGCGGGAAATCGAAGGGAAGAGGACGGATGGCTTCTGAACGGACAATCGGGCGCGGCAAGACGACGGATCAAGCGGAGATGGCAGCGCGACTCGCGCGGGAGATGGCGGGTTCCCTGCTGCCGGGGGACGGGCCGTTTCCGCCCGAAGAGCGGGATGCCGCCGCCCGCTTCGTGCTGGAAGCGGCGGCGCAGTGCGATCCGGGGGAAGCCGCGATCAGCCTCGAATCCGGGGCCAACGGGCGTCGCCTGACCCGCATTGCGATCGTCAACCCCGACATGCCGTTCCTGGTGGATTCGGTCGCGGCGGCGATCGCCGCCCAGGGCCTGGTTATCGACCGGGTGGTGCATCCGGTCTGCCCGGTTCGCCGCGATGCCGGGGGCCGGTTGCTGGACCTTCCGAGCAAGCCGGAGCCGGGCGATCGGCTGGAATCGATGATCTATATCGAAACCGCCCGGATCGATGCCCGCCAGCGCCGCGATCTGGCCAGCGCCATTTCCAGCACGCTCGGCGATGTGCATGCCGCGGTGGAAGACTGGCCCCGGCTGCGCGCGGCCATGGCCAGGGATGCGGAGGCGCTGGGCGATACGGAAAGCGCCGCGCTGCTGCGCTGGCTCGATGGCGGGATGCTCACCCAGCTTGGCCATGTCACGCTGCGGCGCGACGGCAGCCGGGCCATGCGGCTGGGGGTATGCCGGAAGAGCGCGCGCAACCTGCTGTCGGACGCGACCTATCAGCAGGCCTTCGCATGGTTCGACGAAAGGGAGAGCGGGTCGCGGCAGGCGCTGCTGATCGTCAAGGCGAATCAGATCGCCAAGGTGCATCGCCGCGTGCCGTTCGACATCTTCATCGTGCCGATGCTGGAGGATGGGAAAGTGGCGGCCCTTTCCATCCATGCCGGGGTTTGGACCAGCGCCGCGCTGGGGACTCCGCCGGATCGCGTTCCCGGCCTGCGCAGCCAGCTGGCCGCCCTGTTGAAGAAGCACGCGCTTGCCCCGAACGGGCATGACGGCAAGGCGCTGGTCCACGCGCTCACCACCCTGCCGCACGATTTGCTTGCAGGCTTCGCTCCCGAGGATGTGGAACGGATCGCCATGACCGCCATGGCCCTGACGGATCGCCCGCGCTCGCAGCTGGCGCTGGTGCAGGACGCCTTGCGGCGGCATCTCTTCGCCTTCGTGTGGGTGCCGCGCGACATGGTTTCCACGACCGTGCAGCGCCAGATCCAGATCATGCTGACCGAGGCTTCGGGCGGCGAGTTGCTCGACTGGAACCTGACGGTGGACGAAGGCGCGCTCGCCACCTTGCGGTTCGTGATCGATATCAGCGACAGCCGGCAGGCGCCCCGGGAGGCGGAGCTGGATGACCGCCTGCAGATCATGCTGCGCGGCTGGAACGAGGCGGTGGAGGCCGAGCTGGCCGCGCAGGGGGAGGATGCGTCCCGCGCCGCCGCGCTGGCGGCCCGCTTCGCGCCGTCCTTCCCGGCCGCCTATCGCGCCGCTTACGGTCCGGCCGAGGCGGCGGTCGATATCCGGCGGCTGCGCAACATCGCGGCGCATGAGCAGGCAGCGGCGCGCAGCCGCGATGCGCGGCTCTACCATCTCGCGGGCGATGCGGCGGACAGACTGCGGCTCAAGATCTATCAGCTGCACGGCGGGCTTCCCCTGTCGGACGCCGTGCCCGCGCTGGAGAATTTCGGCTTTCGCGTGCTGGCCGAAGTGCCGACCCCGCTGGAGGAAGGCAGCACCGGCACGATCCACGATTTCACGCTGGCGCTGGCCGCAGGGCACGAGGCGGGCCGGCTGCTGGCCCGCGCCGGCGAGATCGAGGAAGCGCTGGCGGCGGTGCTGAACGATGCCGCCGCCAACGATCCCTTCAACCGGCTGGTCATCGACGCCGATCTTTCCGCGCGCGAGACGAACTGGCTCCGGGCGATCTTCAGCTATCTGCGCCAGACGGGCACCAGTTTCGCGGTTCTGACCGCGGTTCAGGCTCTCGGCGCGGCCCCAGCGGTGGCGCGCGGGTTGATCGATCTGTTCGTGGCCCGCCACGATCCCGATTTCGCGGGCGAGCGCGAGCGGGCGGAGGCAAGGGCCGAAGGCCAGATCCGCGAAGCGCTGGCGAAGGTGAGCGCCATCAACGACGACCGCCTGCTGCGCCTTTATCACAGCACGGTTGACGCGATCCTGCGCACCAATGCCTTCGCCCCGGCCGCTCAGGAAGCGCTGGCGTTCAAACTCGACTCGGGGCTGGTGCCGAAGCTGCCCCGGCCGGTGCCGTGGCGGGAGATCTTCGTGCATTCGCGGCGGGTGGAAGGCATCCACCTGCGGGCCGGGCCGGTTGCGCGCGGCGGCATCCGCTGGTCGGACCGGCGGGACGATTACCGCACCGAGATCCTCGGCCTGATGAAGGCGCAGCGGGTCAAGAACGCCGTGATCGTGCCGGCCGGGGCCAAGGGCGGCTTCTTTCCCAAGCAATTGCCCGACCCGGCCCGCGACCGGGACGGCTGGGCCGCCGAAGGCCAGGCCAGCTACGAGATATTCATCCGCAGCCTGCTTTCGCTGACCGACAATATCGTGGACGGGAAAGTCGTTCACCCGCCCCGCGTGGTCGTGCGCGATGGCGACGATCCCTATTTCGTGGTGGCGGCCGACAAGGGCACCGCCCGCTTTTCCGACGTGGCCAACGCCATTGCCGAAGCGCATGATTTCTGGCTGGACGATGCCTTCGCCAGCGGCGGGTCCAACGGCTACGATCACAAGGCGATGGGCATCACCGCGCGCGGCGCGTGGGTTTCCGTCATCCGGCACTTCCAGGAAATGGGCGTGGACGTGCAGAAGGAGCCGGTCCGCGTGGTGGGTTGCGGCGACATGTCGGGCGATGTCTTCGGCAACGGAATGCTGCTGTCCAAGGCGATCAAGCTGGTCGCCGCCTTCGATCATCGCCACATCTTCATCGACCCCGATCCGGACCCGGCCGCCAGCTGGAAGGAGCGCAAGCGGCTGTTCGCCCTGCCCCGTTCGAGCTGGGCGGATTACGATGCGAAGCTGATCGGCAAGGGCGGCAGCGTATTTTCGCGGAGCGAAAAGCGCATACCGCTCAGCAGCGAGGCGCGGCGCGTGCTGGGCACGGATGCGAAGGAGCTGGAGCCGGATGCGCTGGTCGCGATCCTGCTCAAGGCCCCGGTGGACCTGCTGTGGTTCGGCGGGATCGGCACCTATGTGAAGTCTTCCGGTGAAAGCAATGCGGCGGTGGGCGATCCGGCCAATGACGCGCTGCGCGTGGATGGCCGGGATATTCGCGCGCGGGTGATCGGCGAAGGCGCCAATCTGGGCGCGACCCAGGCAGGCCGGATCGAATTCGCGCAGATCGGCAGCGAAGGGCGCGGCGGCCGGATCAACACCGATTTCATCGACAATTCGGCGGGCGTCGATTGCTCCGACAATGAAGTGAACATCAAGATCGCCCTCGCCGCCGCCCGGCGGGCGGGCAAGCTGTCCGAAAACCGGCGCAAGGCCTTGCTGGTGGAGATGACCGGCGATGTGGCCGGGCTGGTGCTGGAGGACAATCGCCTGCAGACCCTGGCCTTGTCGGTGGCGGAACGTGGCGGGGCCGAGGCCAGCGCGGTGCAGGTGCGGCTGATCGAAATGCTGGAGGAACGCGATGCGCTCGACCGGCAGGGGGAAGGCCTGGCCGACAATGAGGTGCTGGCCCGGCGCGCGGCGGATGGGCAGGGCCTGACCCGGCCCGAGCTGGCCGTCCTGCTCTCCAGCGCGAAGCTGGCGATCCAGGCGTCGCTCGAACAGAGCGAGGTTCCGGGCGATCCGGGGCTGGAGGAAATCCTGCTGGCCGCATTCCCGCCCGCGATGCGCACCGGCTTCCGCAAGTTCTTGCTGGAGCATCGGCTGCGGCGCGAAATCATCGCGACGAAGCTGGCCAATATGGTGGTGAACCGGCTGGGGGCGGTGCATCCTTTCGAGCTGGCGGAGGAGGAGGGCGCGAGCCTGGCCCATGTCGCCGCCGCCTTCTTCGCCGCCGTCCGCCTGTTCGCCCTGCCCGAGATATGGGCGCGGCTGGATGAAGCCCCGATGCCTGAAGATGCGCGCCTGCTTGCGATGGACCGGCTGGCGCTCGCCACCCGCAGCCAGGTGGCCGACCTGTTGCGCGCGGGTGCGGGCGCGCAGGCCCCCTCGGTGCTGGAAGCGCGGCTCGCGGCCGGCGTGAAGGCGCTCAAGGCGCAGGCGGGCGATCTGCTTGGCGCCGACGCCCGCAAGCGATCCGGCGGATTGATGGCGGAGCTGAAGCTGGCCGGTGTGCCGGAACGGGAAGCCGCCATGGTCACGTGCCTGTTCGATCTGGATGGCGCGGTCGGGCTTGCCGGGCTGGCGCAGGATTGCGGCATTGCCCCTGTTCGTCTCACGGCGGTGTTCACGGCGCTGGGCGAAAGGCTCGGCCTCGACTGGGCGCAGGGCAGCGCGGCGATCATGAATCCCTCCGATCCGTGGGAGCGGCTGCTGGTCGCCGGGCTGGCCCGGGATTTCCAGCAGATGCGGATCGAGTTTCTCGGCCGGCTGCTGCGGGGCAAGGCGGCCAGCGCCGACCCGATCGGCGCGTTGGACAAATGGGTTGAAGCGCGCGATTCCTCGATAGAGCAGTTCCGGGCGATGATGGCCCGGGCGCAGCGCGCCGCGCCTGCATTGCCATCCATGCTGGCCCAGATCGCCGGGCAGGCGCGCAACCTGCTGTCGCGGTGATCGATCGCGATCGCGCCTGATCCGTCTTTTTCGGGTCTTGACGAAAGCCGCATTTCAGCCAAGGCAGCGGGGATGGAAAAAGCAGATATCGTGATCGTGGGAGCGGGGCATGGCGGTGCGCAGGCGGCGATCGCCTTGCGCCAGCGGGGATTCGAAGGGTCGATCCTGATGATCGGCCGGGATAGCGAGCCGCCTTATGAGCGGCCGCCGCTTTCGAAGGAATATCTCGCGCGGGAAAAGGAATTCCAGCGCATCTATATCCGTCCGCCGCAATTCTGGGTGGACAAGGACGTGGCCCTGCGCCTCGGCGCCAGCGTGACGGAGGTGGACCCGCAGGCGCACAGCCTCGCCCTGTCCGATGGCGCGAGCGTGGAATATGGCAAGCTGATCTGGGCGACCGGCGGCGATCCGCGCCGGCTGTCGTGCAGCGGCTCGGATCTGGCGGGCGTGCATGGGGTGCGCGACCGGGCGGATGTGGACCGCATGATGAGCGAGCTGGACGCCGGGGCGAAGCGCGTGGTGGTGATCGGCGGCGGCTATATCGGCCTGGAAGCGGCGGCCGTGCTCACCAAGCTGGGGTGCGAGGTCGTGCTGCTGGAAGCGCTGCCGAGGGTGCTTGCCCGGGTCGCGGGCGAGCAATTGTCCGACTTCTACCAGGCCGAGCATCGCGCCCATGGCGTGGAGGTGCGGCTGGAAGTGGCGGTCGATTGCCTGGAAGGCGCGGACGGCAAGGTCACCGGGGTCAAGCTGGCCGATGGCGAGGTGCTGCCCGCCGACATGGTGGTGGTGGGCATCGGGATCATTCCCGCGGTCGGCCCGCTGATTACGGCCGGGGCCGCCGGCGCGAACGGGGTCGACGTGGACGAATTCTGCCGCACTTCGCTGCCCGACATCTACGCGATCGGCGATTGCGCCGCCCATGCCAACGGCTTTGCCGGGGGCGCGGTGATCCGGTTGGAATCGGTGCAGAACGCCAATGACATGGCCAACACCGCGGTGAAGGCGATTCTGGGCGAGCCGGAGCCGTATCACGCGCTGCCGTGGTTCTGGTCCAACCAGTACGATCTCAAGCTGCAGACCGCCGGCCTCTCCATCGGCCATGACGCCACCGTCCTGCGCGGCGATCCGGCGACGCGCAGCTTCTCGGTCATCTATCTCAAGGACGGCAAGGTCATCGCGCTCGATTGCGTCAATGCGGTCAAGGATTACGTCCAAGGCCGCAAGCTGGTGGAAGCGAAGGCGGAAATCGCGCCCGAGCTGCTGGCGGATGCGGAAACGCCGCTCAAGGAGATGGCCTGACCTCCAGCGCGAGCGCGGCCAGTTCGTCCAGCGCCCAGCGCGCCGTTTCCGCAACGACGGCATCGGGATCGGCCAGCAAGGCGCGGACCGGGCCGATCAGGCTTGATTGGCCGCTGTTGCCAGCCGCGATCAGGCAGTTGCGGATGAAGCGGTCGCGCCCGATCCGCTTGATCGGGGAGCCGGAGAACAATTCCCGGAACGCCTTGTCGTCCAGTGCCAGCAAGTCGGCGAGGCGCGGGGAGACGAGTTCCGCCCGGGGCAGGAACGCCTTGTTGCGGGCCGCCCCTTGCGCGAATTTGTTCCAGGGGCATACCGCCAGGCAATCGTCGCAGCCATAGATGCGATTGCCCATCGGCTTGCGGAATTCGAGCGGAATCGCGCCCTTGTGCTCGATGGTGAGATAGCTGATGCAGCGCCGCGCATCGAGGCGATAGGGGCCGGGAAAAGCGTCGGTCGGGCAGGCTTCCTGGCAGGCATGGCACGAGCCGCAGCGGTCGTCATGCGGCTGGTCCGGGGCGAAGGGAATGTCGGTGTAGATCGCGCCGAGGAACAGCCAGCTTCCGTGATCCCGGCTGACGAGATTGGTGTGCTTGCCCTGCCAGCCGATCCCGGCGGCGGCGCCCAGCGGCTTCTCCATCACCGGCGCGGTATCCACGAACACCTTCAGCCGGGTCTCGCCCAATCCGGCGGCGGCGGCTTCCTCCACCAGCCAGCGGGCCAGCCGCTTCAGTGCCTTCTTCAGGATGTCGTGATAATCCGCGCCCTGGGCATAGACCGAGATCCGCGCATGTTCGGGCGCTTCGGCCAGCGCCAGCGGATCGTGCGAAGGCGCATAGCTCATCCCCAGCGCGATCACGCTGCGCGCCTCCGGCCACATGGATTGCGGCCCCCGGCGCACTTCGGCGCGGGCTTCCATCCATTCCATCTGGCCGTGAAAGCCCGCGGTCAGCCATTCCTGCAGGCGAGCCGCGCGCGCCGGATCGTCCTGCGCGGGGGCGAACCCGATGGACACGAAGCCGATCCGCGCGGCTTCTCCCGCCAGGCGGGTCTTCAAGCCGTCAATGACTTCGGCGTTAACCAAACTTGCTGTTGCTCCGCTTCATTCCCGGCGGCTAATCCAGCGCCATGCATGCCGGGCTAGGTCATCCCGAAGTTTCGGGCAATACGCGTCATCCGCTGGCCATCGAGGCGCGCGGGCTGGTGAAGCGCTTCGGCGGCACGGTGGCGGTCGACGGGGTCGATCTCGCCGTGCCGGAAGGCGCGATCTACGGCATTCTCGGCCCCAACGGCGCGGGCAAGACCACCACCCTGCGGATGCTGCTGGGCATCATCGATCCGGATGCGGGCCTGCGCCGCGTGCTGGGCCATGAGCGCCCGCACGAGATCGCCCGCCAGATCGGCTATCTGCCCGAGGAGCGCGGACTTTACCCGGCCATGAAGGCCATCGAGGCGATCGCCTTCATGGGCGCGCTGCGGGGCTTGCCACTGCCCGAAGGGCGCAGGCGGGGCCTGGAACTGCTCGAACGGCATGGGCTGGGCCACGCCGCCGGCCGCCAGATCCGCCATCTTTCCAAGGGCATGGCCCAGACCGTGCAATTGCTGGGCACTCTTGTCCACCGTCCCCGCCTGGTCGTGCTGGACGAACCCTTTTCCGGTCTCGACGCGCTCAATCAGGGCAAGCTGGAGGAGATGATCCGCAACCTTGCCGAGGCGGGCACCACCGTGATCTTTTCCACCCATGTCATCGCCCATGCCGAGCGGCTGTGCCAGGGCATCGCGATCATCGCCGGGGGCAAGGTTCCCTTCGCCGGGCCGGTGGACGAGGCGCGCGGCCGCATCCCGCCGCAGGTGAGGCTGGAAACCCGCGCGCTCGACGGCGATTGGCGCAAGGCGTTGCCGGCCAATGCCCGGCAGGAAGGGCATTTCTGGCATTTCTCCCTGCCGGAAAGCGGGGTGGAGCCGTTGCTGCGCGCCCTGATAGAGGGGGAAGCGGGGATCGTGACATTGTCGATAGAGCGGGCCGGGCTGCATGACGCCTTCGTGGAGATCGCGGGCGAAGCAGCGGCCCAGGCGATGAACGGGCCCGAGGAAGAGGGCCTGCGATGAGCGCGGACCGGCTTTCCCTGTGGCAGGCGGCCTTCGTCATCGCCCGGCGCGATTTCACCGCCGTGCTGTTCGGGCGGGCGTTCCTGTTCTTCCTGCTCGGTCCGCTGTTCCCGGTCGCAGTGGCGGCTCTGGCGGGCGGCATCGGCCAGAAGGTGGCCGAGGAAACCAGCCGGCCCGAGATCGGCATCGCGATGGAAGCGGGGGATGTCGACGCGATGCTGGCTGCCTATGTCCGGCTTGCCCCGCGGCTCGGCAATGCGCTGCCCGATCTCATGGCGATGAAACGGCTGCCACCGGGGGAGCCTTTCGATCCGTCGGCGGCGCTGCGGGACTGGCAGGGCAATCTCGCCGCGATCCTCAGCGGATCGCCCCAGGCCCCGGTGCTGACCGGCCCTGGAGAGGCGATCGCCCGGTGGCAGGGCCCGCTTTCCCTGATCGCCGCCGCTGCGATGGGCGAGGAAGCGCGAGACTATCCGCAGGTCGCGCTCGATAATGTGAAGGTCAGCGCGGTGAAGGAGCGCTCCAACCGGCTGCTCCTCGCGCAAATGGCGCAGATGCTGCTGTTCCTGCTCACTATGCTGCTGGCCGGCATGGTGCTGTCCAACCTCGTCGAGGAAAAGGGCAACAAGATCATAGAGATTCTCGCGGCGGCTATTCCGATGGACGCGGTGTTCCTGGGCAAGCTGCTGGCGATGCTGGGCGTGTCGCTGGTGGGCATCGCGGTGTGGGGCGGGCTTTGCGGATCGGTGCTCTGGCTGGGGCGTGAGGCCCTGCCCGATATTGCCACCCCGGCCGTCGGGTGGCCCGCTTTCCTCGTTCTGGGCACCGTCTATTTCGCGATGGCCTATCTCCTGCTCGGCTCGATCTTCCTCGCCATCGGTTCACTGGCGGCGACGGTGCGAGAAGTGCAGACCCTCTCCATGCCGGTCACCATGATGCAATTGCTGGTGTTCTTCTTCGCCAGCTTCGCGCTGGCCCAGCCGGGCACTTCGATAGAGCTGGCGGCCATCGCCTTCCCCTTGAGTTCGCCCTTCGCCATGCTGGCCCGCGCGGCGCAGAATCCGGCACTGTGGCCCCATGCCGTCGCGCTGACTTGGCAGGTCACGGCGGTCGCCCTGTTCATCCGGATCGGCGCGGGGCTTTTCCGGCGGCGCGTCATGCAGTCCGGCCAGGGGCGGGGCACGGCCGCGCCGGGGGCATGGCGATTCTGGCGCCGCGCCCGGAACTGACGCTTTTCAGGGGCGGAGCGGGAAGGAGCGGCGGAGCCGCCCGCTTCCCCCGCCCGGCGCGGATCAATCCATCCGGTAGCCGCCATCGACATTGATGGTCTGGCCGGTGACATAGCCGGCGTCCGGCCCCAGGAGGAATGCCGCGACCGAAGCCTGTTCCGAAGGCAGGCCGCGCCGGCCCATCGGGATGATGTGCTGGTTGTAGCTTGCCTTGTATTCCTCGAAGCTCATGCCCGCGAGCTTGGCCTTGCGGCCCATGGTACCGTCCAGCATGTCGGTGTCGATCGAGCCGGGGCAGATGCAGTTCACGCGGATGCCCTTGGGCGAAAGCTCCAGCGCCATCTGCTGGGTCAGGCCGATCACGCCGAACTTGCTGGCGCAATAGCCGCCGTAATTGGCGAAGCCGAATCGTCCGGCGAGCGAGGAGATGTTCACGATGGCCGAAGGCTTGCCATGTGCCAGCATGATCTGGCCTGCGGCCTTCGACATGTAATAGACGCCGTTGAGATTGATATCGATCGTGCGCAGCCACAGCTCATCGGACATTTCGGTGATCGGTGCGGCGGCGGCTTCGCTGGCGATCCCGGCATTGTTGACGAGGCCGGTGAGCGGGCCGAGTTCCTTCCGGGTCCGCTCCATGGCGGCGGCGACCTGGTCCGGCTTCGACACGTCCAGATCGATGGCGATGGCCTTGCGGCCCATGGCGCGGATTTCCTCCGCCACGGATTCGGCGCCCTTCCAGCCTTCCTGCTGTTCATGCTCCGGCATTTGCGAAGGCTCGCGATGAATGGCGGTGACCGCGACATCCGCGCCGTCTTCCGCCAGCCTGACGGCGATTGCCCGCCCGATGCCCCGCTTGCGCCCCGCCCCGGTGACGAGCGCGACCATTCCGTCGAGTTTGCCCAATTATCCTCTCCTCTGTCCAAATGCTCAACTTGCGCGCAACATTGCCGAGCGCAAGCGATTGCGCAAGCCGATAAGGCTTCGGAAAACTGAAATATGGCAGGCGCGGCGCGAAGGCCGCCTCCCTCCCCAGCGCGGGTCGAGTTATTGCGAAACGGTCAGCTCGGCTTCATGCTCGCTTTCGAACACGCCGCCCTGATCGTTGCCATTGTTCCAGACGAAGTCGAGATAGGCCTTGGAGATCAGCCATCCCCTTGCCGTCTTGGCGAACTCCCAGCGGTAGATGCCGCCTGCCTGATAGTAATTGTCGCGCTTCTCCGCATCGAAGATCGCGGTGAAGATCAGGTTGGCGCGCCCCTTGGCGGTGGCCGGGCCGGTGATCTCGAAATCGAGATTGACCATGACGTGCTGCATCAGGTCGTAATAGGGGTCCATGCTCGACTTGCAGATTTCGAGAATCCCCTCGCGCCCGGTCATCTCGCCGAAGCCATGCTCGAAAACGAAGGTCGCATCGTCGGTGAAATGCTCGGCCCAGGCTTCCCAGTCGAAGCGATCGGCCGTCTGGTGATAGCTGTTTATCACGCGCGTGAGGGCTTGAATCGTCTCAAGCCGATCCAGCCTGGCTTGCAGGTCACTCATGCTTCTCTCCTCGTCAGGGGCGGCCGTGCCGGCGGCCTTTCATCCATTGCCCCAATTCTTCGCGCCTGCGCCCCGGTTTGTCCAGATGTTCAGCATTCATTTTTGCCGGTGGCGCGCGGAAGACCGGGCAGGGCGCATGAAAAACGCTGCCGGAAGCGTTGCGGCTTCCGGCGGCGTCGGGTTGGGTGGCGGATGGCGCCGGTCAGGCCGGCACACGGGCGCCGATTCGCGGTGTGATCTCCTGGGCGAGGCGCTGCATCGATTCTTCCCACGGCGTGGGATTGTCGATGTAATCGTAGCTGTAGATCATCAGCGTGCCGAACGGGCCGCCCAGCTCGTCGCACCACTGCTCGATCTTTTCCCGCACCGTCTCGGGCGAGCCGACGATCCACATGTGATCGGCCAGGAAATCGCCATCGACATCCGCCTTGGTCTTGCCGGTCCTTTCCAGCAGGCCCTCGAAAATCCCGAAGGCATGATAGACGGGCAGCAGATATTCGCGCCAGGCCCGGCCCATGCCGCCTTCGATCGCCAGCTTGCGCGCTTCGGCATCGGTATCGGCCACGAATACGTCGCGCACCACGCGATGGACGGAACGGTCGGCCTTGTGGCCGTGTTTCGCCGCCGTCTCGGCATAGATGTTGAAATGATCGATCAGCCCGGCGTTGCCTGAATAGACCGATGCCGGGATCCAGCCGCGCTCGGCCGCGAAGCGGATCGACGGGGAATTGGGGCTCAGCCCGGTCATCGCCATCGGCATGGCGCCGCCCCAGGGGCGCTGGTCGCGCAGGGGGTGCCCGGGGTCGCTATCCGCGAGGCCGGCTTTCCAATATGCGCCGTCATGCTGGAACGGCTTGCCCGCCCACACCTTCTCCATGATCTCCAGCGCCTCGAACATCATCTTGTGATTTTCGCCGAGGTCGGTCAGCCCCCGCATCGCGGCATCGGTGGGATAGGCCCCCGCCGCGACCCCGAGCTGGTAGCGGCCCTGCAATATATGGCTCAGCCATGCGGTCTGCACGGCCAGCGTGGCCGGATGGTGATAGGGCAGCAAATGCGCGAGCGGCCCCAGCTTGATGCGGCTGGTTTCGCGGACCAGCGCGGAAATCACCAGCTCCGGGCTTGGTATGGCTTCCCAATTGAGAGTCGCGTGCTCGCCCACCCAATATTCCTCGAACCCGGCCTTTTCCGCCGCGATCCCCTGCTGGACCGCCCAATCGAACACTTGCGCCGGTGTCCGTTCCGGGCCGAGGAACGGCGTCTGGAACATACCCATCTTCATAGCGTGTCTCCCATGCCGACCTGCGCCGCCGCGATTCGCACCATGCGATGCGGCTGCCCGCAGAACTCCAGGCGGGCTGGAAGGGGGGCGGGAATGGCAGGTGCCGGGAAAGGCTTTATTCCGCCGGGAGGCGGGGTTCGTTGATGCAGGTCAAAAGCTGTCCATATGGTAAGATGGGTTGGTGTGGGGCTAGGTCCTGATCCTAGTCGAAAGTGACCACCGCGCGCCCGCGCAATTGCCCCGCCCGCAATTTGGCGAAGCCCGCTTCGAGATCGTCGAAGGCGAAGCGCTCCAGGTCGATGACCAGCTTGCCTTGCGCGGCAAGGTTGCAGACCTCGCGCAGGTCGGCGCGGCTGCTGCCCAGCGAGACCGCGAATTCGCAGGTGGTCGCCATGCTGCCCCAGCCGACGTTGAGCGAGCCGCCCTCCATGCCGACCAGCACGATCCGCCCGTGCGGGCGCGAGATGGCGGAGGCCAGCGCCAGCGTCGCATCGGTGCCCACGATGTCGATGATCGCATCGGCCCCGCGCCCGCCGGTCAGGTCCATGATGGTTTCGGCCGTCCGCTCGTCGGAAGCGATGCAATGATCGGCGCCATAGCGCTTGCCGTCCTCGAGCCGCCCCGGCGTGCGATCGACCCCGAACACGGTGGCGGGCGAGAGCAGCTTGAGGAACTGGACGGCATAGGCGCCGAGGCCGCCCAGCCCGATCACCACGGCGACGGTGCCGGGATAGAGCCGGTCCAGCACGGTCTTGACCGCATGATAGGAGGTGACCCCGGCATCGGTCAGCGGCGCGACCTGCACCGGGTCGAGCGCGCCCAGGGCGACCAGCTCATGCCGGGGCACCACCAGGAACTCCGCCAGCCCGCCGTCGAAGCCCACTCCGCGGGTCATGCCGATCGCGCCGCGCGCGAAGGTGCGGCAGCTCTGCTCGTGCCCGTGATGGCAGAAATCGCAATAGCCGCAGCTGCGCATGTGATGCACCACCACGCCATCGCCGGGCTTCAGGTCGGTCACGCCCTCGCCCGCCATCTCGACGATGCCGGCGTTTTCATGGCCGAGCGTGAAGCCCGCCGGCAGCACATCCGCATAGGGCGGCACGCCGGGCCGGGAATCCATGATGTCGAGATCGGACCGGCACAGCCCCGCGCCGCGCATCCGGATCAGCACTTCTCCGGCGGCGGGGGAAGGCACCGGCACGTCCACGAATTCGGCAGGGCGCCCCCATTCGACGATTCGATAGGCTTTCATCCGCGTATTCCTCCCGGCTCCCACGCCCTGCCTATGCGGCAGCCGGGGGCCGCCGCCAAGACCAAATGGTCAAGGGGATGCCTTTGGCGGAAAGAGTGTGAAGGATCGGCCGGGGGCGGCGCACGAGCCGGGTTGGATGGGGGAACGGCCCGTGCGCCGCTGGCCGCGTCAACCGGCGTGGAGAAACTGCCGCCGGAGCGCGGCTATCCTGTCGTGCAGGCGAAGCCGGATCCGCTTGAGCTGCTTCAGTTCCTCCTGCCGGTGCGCTGCCTTGCAGATCGCGGAGGCAGGATACAGCTTGGAAAGGCGAGTGATCCAATTGAAAACAGTCCATCAATCCGATAGGAAAAATCTATCATAGGATGGGGATGGAAAATGCCGAGCCTGCGTCAGCTCGAATATCTGGTGGCCCTTGAGGACACGAAACATTTCGGGCGCGCCGCCGGCTCGGTCAATGTGTCCCAGCCCACCCTCAGCCAGCAGTTGAAGAGCCTTGAGGTGCGTCTGGGTGTCGTTCTGGTCGAGCGCGGCGAAAGCCCGGCGCAGCTTACCCCCGTCGGGCGGGAGATCGCGTCGCGCGCGCGGCGCGTGCTGATGCAGGTGGACGATATCCGCGCGCTCGCGCGGCGGAGCGTGTCCGGCCTGGCCGGAACGATTCGCTTCGGGGTCACACCCACCCTCGGCCCCTATCTGATCCCCGCGGTGATCGCCCAGCTCCACCGCGCCTATCCCGACATGCGCCTCTATATCCGCGAAGGCATTCCCGACGACCAGATCGCCGAGCTGCGGCGCGGGGCGCTGGACATGATGCTGATTCCCCTGCCGGTGGGCGGCTCCGATCTCCATGTCGAACCCCTGTTCCGCGAGCCGCTCCACCTCGTGGCCGCTTCGGACGATCCGCTTTGCGCCAGGCCGCTGCTGCGCCGTGGCGATCTTGCCGGACGGCAGGTGCTCAGCCTCGATCCGCGCCATCATTTCCACAGCCAGGCCGAGGAAATCTGCGGCGAACTCAACGCGGAGCTGCTGCGCGACTATGAAGGCACCAGCCTCGACAGCCTGCGCCAGATGGCGGGATCGGGCCTGGGTCTCGCGATCCTGCCCGAGCTCTATCTTCGCTCCGAAGCGGGCGGTGAGGACATGGTGCGCCGCCTAGCCATCGCCGACTGGTCGGCAAGCCGCTCGATCGCGGCGATCTGGCGCGAAGGCGTGGCCTATTCCGACAGCTATCGGCTGGTCGCGGAGGCGATCGCGCGGGAAGCGCGGGCGATCATGCGGAAGGCGCTATAGATCGCCATAGATAAAAGCTATTGAAATTACCCCTTCCTTTCTATCAGACCTTTCTTCTCCGTTAATCCGGAAAGGAATAGATTCGCGCCCAATCGCATTGTTCTCGAAAGGTGGTTCTTACGATGGCCGATCAGGGTTGGAGCAACGTGCCGGGCGCGGGTGCCGCCAGGCCGGCCGGGGTCGCGTTCGACGCCGGTCTTCGCCAGCATATGCTGGGCATCTATCGCAATATGGGCCTGGCCCTGCTGGTCAGCGCTGCCGTGGCGTGGATCGTCGCGTCTACTCCGGCGATCTACCAGCCGATCTTCGGCACTCCGCTCAAATGGGTGGCGATCTTCGCGCCGCTCGCCTTCGTGCTCTTCTTCAGCTTCCGCTTCGAGAAGATGACCCTGTCCGGCGCGCGCACCGCGCTGTTCGCATTCGCAGCGCTGATGGGCATATCGCTGGCCAGCGTGCTGCTGGTGTTCACGGGCGCAAGCATCGCCACGACTTTCCTGGTCGCGGCGGTGACCTTCCTGTCGATGAGCCTGTGGGGCTATACCACCAGGGCCGATCTCACGCGCTTCGGCTCGTTCCTGTTCATGGGCCTGATCGGCGTGGTGCTGGCCAGCGTGATCAACCTCTTCCTGCAGTCCGGCGCGCTGCAGCTGGTGGTGTCGATCATCGGCGTGGTGGTGTTCACCGGCCTGACCGCCTGGGACACGCAGCGGGCCAAGGCGGATTACATCGCCCATGGCGCCAGCCAGCAGGCCGAGAAGCTAGCGGTGATGAGCGCGCTGTCGCTCTACCTCAACTTCGTGAACCTGTTCCAATTGCTGCTGCACTTCACCGGGGTCCAGCGCGAGGGCTGACTTTCTGACTGACGGGCTGAACGGGGCCGTCGCGGCGCAGGCCGGGGCGGCCCCTTCCGCTTGCCCGCTATCGAATGGACAGGAAGGCCTTGCGCAGCTCGCCCACGAACAGTTCCGGCTGTTCGAAGGCGGCGAAATGGCCGCCCTTGTCCAGCTCGTTCCAGTAGATCAGATTATGCATGCAGCGCTCCGCCCAGCTTCTCGGCGCGGCGTAGATGTCCTTGGGAAAAACGCTGCAGGCGGTGGGGATGTGCAATTCGGCGGCGCCGAAGCCGCCATGAAAACTCTCCCAATAGAGCCGCGCGGACGAGGTGCCGGTATTGGGCAGCCAGTACAGCATGATATTGTCCAGCATCTTGTCATAGCTCAGCGCATTGAGCGGGTCGCCGCTGCAATCCGCCCAGCTCCAGAACTTCTCGTAGATCCAGGCAGCCTGGCCCGCCGGAGAATCCGCCAACCCGTAGCCCAGCGTCTGTGGGCGGCTGGCTTGCTGGTCGGAATAGCCGCCATCCCAGCGCGCGTAATAGGCCATGGCTTCCAGCATCGCCAGCTCGGCCGGGCTGGCATCGTCATAAGGGCCTTCCGGCAGGACGATCGGCATGTTGACATGGATCGCGGCCAGCCCTTCCGGCCGCTGCATGCCCATGGCCGTGGTGACCGCCGCGCCCCAGTCCCCGCCTTGCGCCACATAGCGGTTATAGCCGAGCCGGGTCATCAATATGTGCCAGGCCTTGGCGATGCGCTGGACTTTCCAGCCCGTTTCCTTCGGCTTGCCCGAAAAGCCGTAGCCGGGCAGCGAGGGGATCACGAGATGGAACGCATCGGCCGGATTGCCGCCATGGGCCGCCGGGTCACTGAGCGGCCCGATGCATTTCATGAATTCGATCACCGAGCCGGGCCAGCCATGGGTCAGGATCAGCGGCAGCGCATCGGGGTTGGGCGAGCGGACATGCAGGAAGTGGATATCGAGCCCGTCGATCTCGGTCAGGAACTGCGGATACCGATTGAGCGCGGCCTCGCAGCGGCGCCAGTCGTAGCGGTTGCGCCAGTGATCGACCAGCTTGCGCGCTTCGGCCAGGGGGACGCCCTGGCTCCAGTCCCGCACGGTTTCGGCTTCCGGCCATCGCGTCAGGTCGAGCCGCCGGCGCAGATCCTCGAGCTGCTCCTCGGCGATATCGATGGTGAATGGTCTGATGGCATCCGACATGGCTATTGGCATCCCTCTCTTGGACCGTGATGGATAGAAATCCCCGGCGGTCCGGTCCAGCTTCAACGATCAAGCACTAGCAACACAGGAGCGGGTATCGGTAAAAGGCTGATTTCAGCCCCGCTCGCCGAACCGCGCCGGCAGGCTTATCCAGGCTTGACGGTTTGCAGCACCTCGAATCCCTCGAAGCGCGGATGGCCCAGGTAAAGCGGCTTGTTGTCACCCGCGTTGCGATGCGCGGCGCGGAAGGCGTCCGAGCGGGTCCAGGCTTCGAAATCCTCGCGCGAGCGCCAGACGGTGTGGGACGAGAACAGCGTATGATCGTCCTGGGTTTCGCCGCGCAGGAGATGGAATTCGACGAAGCCGGGCACGCCGTCGAGATGCGTGTCGCGCGACAGCCATACCTGCGCGAAGGCGTCTTCCTCTCCCTTGATGACCTGAAAACGGTTCATGGCGATGAACATGCGGACTTCTCCCGATCAGCGATTCGTGGGTGCGGACTATAACGGCCCGCATCGCTTCGCCCATAGCTGGAGGTTGAACGGAATGGCATTGAGCGGCCAGTTCTTCTGCGGAACATTTCACTTCTATGAACTTGCAAATCATTCGCAATATCGGTATACTTTCGGCCAAAGCTGGCTCGTCGATTTCTTCACCATGCGCGGGTAGCGGCCGGAGATGTTAAGTGCATGCGCTCGTTGCAAAGCAGGATATCGGTTCCCTTTACGCTTCGCATGCAGACTGGCTGAATGATTGGCTTCGTCGGCACACGCAATGCCCACAGAAAGCGGCGGATCTGACGCAGGACACTTTCTGCCGGCTGCTGGAGAAGGCCGACCCTGATCCGATCCATGTGCCGCGCAGTTATCTTGCCACAATCGCACGCCGCCTGATTGTCGATGATGCGCGCCGCGCGCGGGTGGAAAGCGCTTTCCTCGAAGTCCATGCACTGCTCGCGGAGGGCGCGCGTCAGCCGGGGCCGGATCAGATCGCCGAAGCCGTCAACGAACTCATGGCGGTCACGCGGGCGCTCGACGCCTTGCCGGAGCGAGTCCGTCGCGCCTATCTGCGCTCGCGCCTCGATGGCTGCAGCCATGCCGAGATCGCGAATGAACTTGGCGTTTCGAAAAGCATGGTGAAGCAATATGTCGCGAGGGCATATGCGCATTGCTATGCCGCAGCTTATGGAGCGCCCCATCCCGACTGATTCCGCCGTGGCCGCTGAGCCGACACCGGACGTCATCGAACGCGCGGCGGAATGGATGTCCCATCTCGAATCCGGGGATGCGGACGATATGGATATTGCGGCTTTCGAGCAGTGGAAGGCTGCCCACCCCTCTCACGCGGTCGCGATCGAGCGCATGGGCGGTCTGGAAGACCGGCTTCGCAACGGATCGCCTGCATCGCAAGAGGCCCTGCGGCGCCTCTATCTCGGGCCGCGCAAGCGCATGGGCGGCGCAGTGCTCATCGTCGCGCTGCTTGCCGGCGCGGGCTGGTTCGCGTCGCGCTTGCCGGAAGTTCAGCTTTATTTCGCCGATGAGCGCACCATCGCAGGCGAGATGCGCGATATTTCGCTTCCCGACGGCAGCCGGATCGTTCTCGCAAGCGAAAGCGCGGCGGATTTCGATATGACGAAGGGACGCGGGCTGGTGCGCCTGCTGCGCGGCGAACTGCTGGCGGAAGTCGCCAAGGGTCAGGCAAGGGTGTTCCTGGTCGAGACGGAGGACGGAATGGCCGAGGTGCTGGGGACGGCTTTCACGGTGCGCAAGGAGAATCATTCGACGGCGGTCGCGGTCATCAGCTCGCAGGTGCGCGCCTGCCCTGCTCCACCCGATCCGGCAAAATGCATCATTCTCTCTCCGGGCGAGCGGGCGCGCATTGCCGACGGTGCCGTCACGCGCCTTTCCAATGTCGATCCCGGCAATGTGGCGGCCTGGGCCGAAGGCTGGCTGCCAGCCGAAGAAACGCCGCTGGCGCATGTTCTCGACGAGCTGAACCGCTGGCGCAAGGACCCGATCCGCTTCGATCGTCAGGATCTCGCGGATATTCGCGTGTCGGGCATCTTCCCGCTTCGGGACACCGACAGCGCGCTGGCCAATCTGGCGCGTTCCCAGCCGATCACGATCGACCGCCACGATCCGGTTTCTCCTTTGGTGCGGCGAAATCCGAATTAAATTTGGTGGCCTCGCTGTCCCGCCGGAGATCTCGCTCGTCCCCCTTATGAAAGCATCATCGACAGGGGGTTTGTTTAATGAGTGGGAAGCGCATGGCCGCGAGCATTGCGACATTGATGAGCATGACGGCGATGGTGACGGTGTCCGCCCCTGCGCTGGCCCAATCGGCATCCGCCAGGCAAAGCTACAATATTCCAGCCGGATCGCTGGGGAGCGCGCTCAATCAATTCGGCCGCGCCGCCGGAGTGGCCATTTCCTACGACGCGGCCATCGTGACCGGCAAGACGACGCGCGGTGTGCGCGGATCGTATAGCCCGGCCCAGGCCCTTGAGATATTGCTGCGGGGCACTTCCCTGCGCGCAACGCCGGATGGCGCTGGCGGGTTCGTGATCTCGGCGGCTCCCCCAGCCGCAAGGCGCGACAGCAACCCTCGCCGCGCTTCGGGCACGCGGCCAGTGGCAGCCCCGCCCGGCGAGACGGATGACATCATCGTCACCGGCGCCAAGTTCCAGAACTCGCTGGTGAACCGGCTGCCGATCAAGCCAAGGGAGTTGCCGTTCTCGCTGAACGTCATCGACAAGTCCGTGATGGAGGAACGGGGCTTCATCAATCCGCTGGACGTTCTGGAAACCCTGCCCAACGTCGCCCGCATACAGACCCAACTGCTCCCGACCGGCGGGTCATACTTTGTTCGGGGCCTTTATGCCTCGGTGCTGACGAACAATCGGCCCGAGAACGACAGCCGCGGCGCGGGCCGACGAGATATGTCCCACATCGAGCGGTTCGAAGTCGTCAAGGGTCCTGCATCGATTCTTCTCGGCCCCGTCATTCCGGGCGGTGTGATCAATCAGGTCACGAAATCCCCACAGGAGGAGGACTTTGTCGATCTAACCGCGCGCGGCGGCAGCTATGGCACCTATCGTCTCGAGGCCGACGCGAATACGGGTTCGCTGTTGGGCTCGGACATCCTCAGCGGCAGGATCACTCTCGCTTATGAGGACCAGCGCAGCCCGCAAGACCCCGTGAAGACCGAGACTTTCTCCGTGCGGCCGGTCCTTGAGGCCAATTTCAGCGACCGGACCCGGATGCAGACGTCCGTGGCCTATACGAAGCGAAACAGCGTTCCCAGTTCGCTGGTTCCTGCGAACTCCGATGGGTCCATGCCCGACGTCTTCGATGCCGGGACCTTTCTGGGCGTTCCGGCGAAACAGGTCGGCGAAGACGTCTATGTGGACGCCGAACTGCAGCACGAATTTCTGGACGATCTGAAGCTCGTCATGCGCGGCAGCTACCAGAATTCGACTTTCGACTATCGGAACAGCCAGGGTGGCGAAAACTATGTAGCCGGCCGCGGCTTCGGGCCGGGCGATACGATGGCTTACACCTACTATTCCCATGGCTCCCGGGATACGCAGGTTCTCTATGGCGACGTTCAGCTCGTGGGCGGGTTCAACGCTTTCGGGCAGCGTCAGGACTGGGTGATCGGAGCCTCCGCGCAACGGACCAAGTTCGACAGCCTGTGGGCTTTCGGCGGACTCCTTGGGGCGGTCGACATCAATGACATCGATGCCGCGGTTTACGGCGTTCCCGACTTCAGCACGCCCCTGTCGCCTTTTTCCGTTCGCAAGGATCGTCTCTACTCGGTCTATGCCGAGACGAACATCCGGCCGGTCGACCGGCTGACGTTCGTGGCCGGGCTGCGATATGACGACTATAAGGTCACCAACCGGGTGACGGGCGTGTCGACGCCAACAGACGACGTCACGTTCCGCATCGGGGCAAGCTATGAATTGATCGACAACCTCAATGCCTATGTCAGCTATGCGGACAGCTTCATCCCGCAGAATGGAACGACGCGAAGCGGCGATCCGATCAAGCCCGAAAGTGCTACGAACTACGAGATCGGCCTCAAGGGCGGGCTATGGGACAACAGGCTGACGCTTACGGCCGCCGTATTCTCCCTGACCCGCCGGAACGTCGCGACGGCCGATCCGAACAATATTCCCGGGCAGCCAGCCTATGTCGTCGCCACGGGCGAGCAGAAACACGAGGGCTTCGAGATCGGCGCCAGCCTGGCGGTGACGCCCGCCCTGAAGCTGGACCTGGCTTATGGTTATGTCGACGCCGAAGTGACCAAGGTCATCAATGCAAATTCCGGGCAAGGCGTGGGCGATCCGGTGCAGTTGGTGCCTAAGCATACGTTCAGCGCCTTCGGCACCTACACCGTGCAGACAGGCTCGCTTGCAGGCCTGCGCCTCGGGTTGGGCGCGCGCGGTATATCCAAACGTCCCGCCCCGCGGTTCGGCCTGGAATACGAGGGATACACGCTGGTCGATGCCCTGGTGTCATATCCGGTCTCGGAACGGATCAGCCTGCAGTTGAACGTGCTTAACCTTCTCGGCGAGAAATACCGGGAGAACATAGGTTACGACAACGGCACGACCGGCACCGGCCACAAATTCGGCAATCCGCGAACCGCTTATGTCACGGCACGGGCGCGCTTCTAGCAATCATGACGGCCACCGGAAGCGAACTCTTCGATAAAGGCGTGGCCTGCGAAAAAGCAGGCGATGCCTCCGGTGCATTCGAGGCGTATCGCCTGTCGGCCAAGGCCGATCCGCGTGTCGCGGCTCCCTTTGTGGGGCTCGCGCGCATCCTCAGCCGCAACCATCAACGCGCCGAAGCCATCGCCTGCCTGGAACGCGCCGTTGGCTGCGAACCGAGGAATGCGGTCATCCATGTCCTGTTGGGGCGAATGCTTACGCAGGACGGCAGGCTCGAGGAGGCGAAGGGGCAGTTTGAAATCGCGCTTGACCTCGACGACCAGGCGGACGGCGCGGCTGTCGGGCTCGGCGGCGTCTATGAGGATCTGGGCGAGCGCGGCGCGGCGGCGGAAGTCTATCGCCGGCTCGTGCAAGCGAGGCCGTTCCACGCCGAAGGGCTCGCCGGTCTTCTGGGCGTTGCCGAGGGCGATGTGCTCGAAGCGGCCTTTTCTATCGCACGGGACGGTTTGCGGGCCGCGCCCGATGCGGATGCGGCACTCATCGGCTATGCGCTGGGCAAGGCATTGGCAGGACTTGGCCGGCACGACGAGGCCTTCGCCGCCTGGTCCGCCGCCAACGCCGCACGCCGACGAGCGGCCGGGCCGTTCGACCGCGACGGACTGGATGCGCGGATCGACAGGCTCGTCGAAATCTTCTCGCGGGATTTCTTCGCAGCGCGCCGTGGCTGGGGCGATCCGTCCGAACGTCCCGTGTTCATCGTCGGCCTTCCCCGCTCCGGCACGACCCTCACCGAGCAGATCCTTGCGGGGCATCCGGCGGTCCACGGCGCGGGCGAACTGGATCTGCTCACCGACATGGCGACCGGCACGCCGGATCGCCTGGGCCGGTCCGATCCGTCCTGGCCGGAAACGGCGCTGGAACTGGAAGCCCGCCATGTCGCCGCCATCGCGAGCGACCATCTTGGCCGTCTGGACCGCATGGCTTCTGGAACCGCCAGCCGGGTGATCGACAAGCAGCCGCTCAATTTCTGGCACCTCGGCCTCGTCGCGCTGGCGGTGCCGAATGCGCGCATCATCAATTGCATCCGCGACATACGCGATTGCGGCCTGTCCATTTTCTCGGAGAACTTCACGCCCGAGCAGCGCTGGGCGACCGACCTTGGCGACATCGCCAGTTACTGGCGCGGCTACACTCGCTTGATGGATCACTGGCGCTCCGCCACCGATCTGCGGATTCTGGACGTGCGCTACGAGGATCTGGTCGCCAACCTCGAGGGCCAGTCCCGGCGGCTGCTCGATTTCCTGGGACTGAACTGGGAGCCATCCGTGCTGCGCTTCCACGAACAGGATCGCGCCGTGCAGACGCCAAGCCGCTGGCAGGTCCGCCGGCCGCTCTACAACTCGTCCAGCGGTCGCTGGCGCGCCTATGAGCGGCATATCGGCCCGTTGATCGCGGCCGCACCCAACGATCATGGCTAGAACCCTGCGCGGCCTGCGCATTGCCGCGCGCGTGCTCGCGGCGATTGTCGGCGCCTATGCTGTGACGGCGGGCGCGACGGCGCTGATTGCCGTATTGCTCGTCTTCACGGCCGGGATTGCACGGTCGGACGCACTGATCGTCGGCAGCATGATCGGTTATGCGGTCTTCGCCCTGCTGATGCTCTGGTGCTTCGCAGAACGGCGGCTGGCGCGGGTCTGGCTTGCGCTCGTGGGCGCGGCCATCGCGACCCATGCCTTGGCCATATGGGTCGAACCGGCCTTGCCGGTCGTGGGAGCCGCCTCGTGAGCGCGCCTGCAAATCCCGACGATCCAGGTGGGCTGCGGCTGGCGCTCAACTGGTTTCACACCTGGTTCGGGCTGTTCGTCGGCGGGCTGCTGTTCGTGATCTTCTGGACCGGCACGCTGGCCGTGTTCGACCGGGAAATCGACCGCTGGATGATGCCGGCAACCCGTCTCGTCGAGGCGCCGGCCATAACCCCGGATGCGCTTGTTCCCATCGCGCGCGAGCTGGCGCCCGATGCGCGAAGCTGGACGATCATCCTGCCCGACGAACGAACCCCGGTCGCGCAAATCCTGGCGGAGCGCGTCAATGGCCCGCCGGTCAGCCGTTACATAGACCCGGCGACGCTGCGCGCGCTGCCCGATCAGGGCACCTATGGGGGAACCCGCTTCTTCTATCCCTATCACTACCGGCTCAACAGCGGCACGCTGGCCATGGTGCTCTGCGCGCTGGCGGCCGTGGTGATGGTGGCGCTGTGCATTTCGGGCGTCATCATCCACCGCAGGATTTTCATGGATTTCTTCACGCTGCGTATCGTGCGCAAGCCGCAGCGCACCACGCTGGACCTGCACAATATTTCCGGCGTGCTCGCCTTGCCTTTCCACCTGATGATCGCATTCACCGGCGTTGCCATCTTTACCTACACCTATCTGCCGAGCGCGCAGATGGTGGTCTTCGCCAGCGATCCCGCCGCGGCGAGCGGCGGCTGGTTCAATCGTGCGGCGGCGAATGCGGCGGGCGGGCCGCTCGTGTCGCTGGATGCGGTGCGCGACATGGCGGCGGAGCGATGGGGCGGGGACCGGCCGGAGGTCTTTCGCGTGATACATCCCGGCGATGCCAATGCCTATGTCGAGGTGCAGCGGCCGAGCGGGCGAACCATCTCCTATCGCAGCGGCACGCGAGCCTGGTTCGATGGCGCCAGCGGAGAATTTCTCGCCGCCACGCCTTACACCGGCACTACAGCGGCTTATGAATTCCTGTTCGGGATTCATGCCGTCCAGTTCGACCATTGGGCGCTGCGCTGGCTCTATTTCCTGTCGGGCCTCGCCGGCTGCGCGCTGATCGCCACGGGCTTGTTGTTCTGGGTCCAGTCGCGGCGGAAACGGCACGAGAAGCTGGGCCTGCGCGGAGTGAGGCTCACCGAAGCGGCGGCGGTGGGCATAACCACGGGCCTGCTGATCGCCACGCTTGCCTTCCTCATCGCCAACCGCCTGCTGCCAGCGGGCATCGAGGACCGTGCGGCGGCGGAGGTGCGGATTTTCCATGCCGCGTGGATCGCCGCCGTTTTCCACGCATTCCTGCGTGGCCGCGCCGCCTGGGGCGAACAGGCATGGGCCATCGCGGCGGGAAGCGCCGGGGCCGTGCTGCTCAACGCCGTCACCACCGGCCATGCGTTGCCGGTCGCGGCCGCGAGAGGCCTCTGGCACACGGCGGGGGTCGATCTCGTTCTGCTGGCTGCCGCCGTGATCGCGGCTTGTGCCGCAATCAGGCTCGGCCGAGTTACCGGCGGGCGCAAGCCTGTGCTCCAGGCGGCAGGGTGATGCGATGAAGGATGCGCTGCTGCTCATCGCCACCTGCGCCATTGCCACAGTCGGTTTCGCGATGATGGCTTTCAGCCAGAAGCAGCACTGGCCGTTGCTGCAAGGTCCCGATGCCGCACGCCCGCCGGAATGGCTTCGGCTGTCCGGCGCGCTGCTTTTGATGCTTGCCGCGATCCCCGCGGTGTTACGGGACGGCCTGGCTTTCGGGCTGCTGCTCTGGAGCGGAATGCTCACCGTTTCGGGAGTGCTGGTGATCGTTTGCCTGGCAAGGCTTCACGGCCGCGCCCATGACCAGTCGACCCGATAGACTGCTATACGCTTATCGTTGCCGATAATCCTCGCCGGTCTCCTGCTGCATGGCCGCTGGCCAGATGCCGGATCGCTCCGGGTCCGTAAGCGGCCGGGCCTGCCCCTTGCCGAGATCGCCCAGAGTTACGGTCCCGATTCCCACGCGCACGAGGCGAAGCACGCTGGCGCCTTGAGCCGCGATCATCCTGCGCACCTGGCGGTTGCGGCCCTCGGTCAGCACGATCTCGATCCAGCTGGAGCGGCTGCCAGTGCGCAGAAGGCGCACCGTGGCGGCGCTGAGCCGTTCGCCGCCGTCCTCGACAGGCTTGGCGAGCGAGGCGATGAGGTCCTCGTCGGCAATCCGGTCGATCTTCACATGATAGGTCTTCGGAACGCCGGATGCCGGATTGAGCAGATATTCCGCCCAGCCCGTGTCGTTCGTCAGGAGGAGCAGCCCTTCGCTCGCCTTGTCGAGCCGGCCCACCGGCGACAGGAACGGCAGTTCGGGCGGAAGGCAATCATACACGGTTCCGCGATCGTGAGGATCGCGGCGCGTCGTGACCAGCCCGCGCGGCTTGTTCAGCATCAGATAGGCCTTCGCCTCGGCCGCGATGGGGCTGCCATCGACCGCGATGCGGTCGCGGCCCGGATCGACCCGCAGGGTCGCCGAACGGGCGATCCGGCCGTTGACCGATACCCGCCCGGCTTCGATCAGCGCGGCGGCTTCGGTCCGGGAACAGAAGCCGAGTTTCGAAAGGGCGCGGGGCAGGCTGGCGACGGATCGGGACCGGGATGGAGATGAGGGCCGGACGCCCGGAGCTGGACGGCGCTTTCCAGCGCCTGTCCTGGCAGGACGATGTGACATGGCAAGGCTCGCGGCCCCACGGCGCCGCGTTCCGACAGGGAAAATTGTGATCGGGGCAGGGATGAGCGGCTGCCGGGCGTATCATGACCCCGGACGCTGCATGGCCTCCGGGGTCAGATGCCCGCGATCAGTCTGCCGGCGCGCAATGCGCGAATGAGATGCCGCTTGCTCATGCCCTTATCCTTCGCGCAATCATGCCGCCGCGTCAATCGCTGTCGGCGTAGCGGCTTATGCCGGGAATCAGGCCAGAGACAGGATGGCGGGGAGATATGACGATGGAAACGAGATTGCTGGCGGCTATGCGCGAGGCGCTGGCCGCCTCGTTTCCGGCCAGTAGTGGGTATCGGGCAAGGGCCGCGCGCCGAATACCGCCTGGCCGACGCGCACCACGGTCGCGCCCTCCTCTATCGCTATCTCGTAATCGCCCGACATGCCCATCGACAGCGTTTCCAGCGCAGCGCCTTGCGGCGCGTCCTGCCGTGCGCGATCCCGGATTGCGCGCAGCAGGCGGAAGCAGCGGCGCATTTCGTCCTGATCGGACGTGAACCGCGCCAGCGTCATGAAGCCCCGGACGCGCAGGCTGGAGAAAGCCGGCAGTTCCGCAAGAAACGCGGGCACATCTTCGGGCGCCAGCCCATATTTCGTTGGCTCGCCGGACGTGTTGACCTGCACCAGTATGTCGAGGCCGCGCCCGAGATGCTGGAGGCGACGGTCAAGCGCGCTCGCCAGCCGGAGCCTGTCGAGCGACTGAACCTCGCCGGCGAATTCGAGGACATCCCTGACCTTGTTGGTCTGGAGGTGGCCGATCATGCTCCAGCGCACCGGTTGTCCCGCCAGTTCGCGGGCCTTGGCGCGGCCTTCCTGCACCTTGTTCTCGCCCAGACTGTGCTGGCCCGCGTCGAGCGCTTGCTGCACCCGGGCCGCGCCGACGGTCTTGGTCACCAGCATGAGGCTGGCGGCGTCAGGGGAGCGGCCCGCACGCAGCGCGGCATCCCGCATCCTTTTCCGGACATCGTCCAGACGATCGGCGACACTTCCGGTCATACACCCTTCCTTGACTGGCCTGACAATTATATATAGGACTCCTATTATACTCTTGTCGAGGGCCGATGACTGTCAACGCCCATATCATGACCGGACTGTCGCGGATCGGGATGCTGCTGCGCTCGGAAGGATGGCGGCAGGCGGAGACGACCGGGCTTACCCCGACCCAGAGCCAGATCCTTGCGTATCTGGCCGCTCGCGGCCCCGCGCGCATCGGTGCGATCGCAACCGAGATCGCTGTCACGCAGCCGACCGCGAGCGATGCCGTCGCCGCGCTGGTCCGCAAGGGTTATGTGGAGAAGCTGCGGGACCCTGAGGATGCGCGCGCGGTGCGGCTGCAGCCGACCGATGCGGGAAAGCGCCTCGCCAATGAAACCGCGGTCTGGCCGGATGCCCTGCTGGGGGCCGTCGATGCGCTTGATGATGGGGATCGCGCCGGGTTCCTCAAGGCGCTCACCAAGATGATCGGCGCGCTCCAGGCGCGCGGCGCGATCCCGGTCCAGCGCATGTGCGTCACCTGCGCGCATTTCAGGCCCAATGTCCATTCCGATGCGGCTGCGCCGCATCACTGCGCCTTCGTGGATGCCGCTTTCGGCGATGCTTCGCTGCGTCTCGATTGCGGCGATCACGTCGAAGCCGACGCTGCGGCGCGGCTTGAAAGCTGGACCTGCTTCACACGGGAGCCGGTCCATATGTGAACGCCCCGCTCGCGGCAACGAACGGGGCGCTCGATTGTCCGCCCTCGGATAAGGAAGGAACATTCCATCATGCCTCAGAAAGCGACGTTTTACCATGCCGGGTGCCCGGTCTGCCTCAGCGCCGAGCAGGGCCTCGCCCATGCGCTCGATCCCGCGCAATATGATGTCGAGGTCGTGCATCTCGGCGACGCGCCTGGGCGGATCGCGGAGGCCGAGGCCGCCGGGGTCGCTTCGGTCCCGGCGCTGGTGATTGCCGGCCAGCCCTTTCACATCAATTTCGGCGCCTCGCTCGCCGAGGTGAAAGGTTCGGCCTGATCGGATGGTCCCGGCGGCGCCAGCCGCCGGGGCCGGCATCCACCGCTGGCAATTTGCGATGCCTGCCTATCGCAATGGCGCCGGGAGGCTCACACGATAGACCAGTATCCGGTTGTCATTGTCCAATCGCGAATCGCAAGCCTCGCCGGACATTCGGCAGTTGCGCGCGATGAAATCATTGTCGTTGCCCACCAACAGGAAATAATCGGCCGGACTATCGCGCTCCAGAACCGGCACGAGATCCATTGCCTCCCATTTCTCGGACAGCATTTCTATACTCAACCCGAATTGCGCCAGTTGCACGGGATTGAGCATGTTCACCAGCTCGGCCCGCTTGGCGGGAATTATGTCCGCCCGCAGCGCGGTGCCCGCCGGATTCTGCAACAGCGATGCGGTGCCCGTCTCAAATGCGGTGCCCGCAAGGTTGGTCGCATCGGTTACGTCGACCAGAAGGATGCTCTTGTAGACGATCGGCTTCCCGTTTTCCGCGCCGTGGCCCGCGCCATCGCGCGCGAGCATCAGGAACCGATGGCTATCGAGCGCGCGGATTTCGCTCTGCGCGGCGGTGCGGTTGGGCGCGCCGCCATTTCCCTCGTCATTATAGGCGGGCAATTGCACCACATAATGCGCAGCAGGCTGGTCCGGCGTCGGCGTGCGGCTCACGTCGTAGACCATCACGCGCGTGTTGACGCGGCCCGAGGGATTGCCGGTCGCGCTGTCCTGAATCAGCGCGCTTTGCAGGGCCACGAACAGGGTTCGGCCGTCAGGCGACAGCGACATGCCTTCCGCTCCCTGATTATTGCGTCTCCCGCTGTCCGGCGCCTGGAGAGAACCGAAGAAGGGTTGCCCGTTTTGGCGCGGCGTGATCGCCGCGGGTGGCTGGATCACTCCGCGCAATCTTCCGCGCTTGTCAAAGAAATACACATTGGCGGTATATTCATCGCCGACGTAGAAGCCGCCGTCGCGCGTGAATTGCAGCGACTCCGCGTCCAGAGACACCTTGCCCTTGCCGACGCCGCTGGCCGGCGCCGGCAGCGTTATGCCGCGTTGCGTCAGGGTGCCGGTGCCCGGATCGGCGCCGGTAAACGGCCGGCCGCGAAAGTCGCGCAGCTTCAATCCGCCATCGGGAATGAGGGCGAGCTGGTCTTTCTCCGGTGAGAAGCGGATGCGCAAGCGCACCAGCCGCGCCGGATAGTCGAAGAAGAGGTTGGCCGCGGGATCGTTCCGTCCCCGGTCCGGCAGCGTCCACAGAATGCCTTCGTAATGATCGCCCACGCGCTTCCAGCTTCCGGGCGCTATCTGCAGCGAGGAAAACGATCCCAGCGTGTCGCCAAGAAAGTCGACCGTGCCCGCTGGAAGCTCGCCGGCGCCGACCAGCCCCCGATTGATGAAGGCCTGGCCGTTCAGCGTGACGCCGCGCGCTCCGGCGGCCCGGTCCAGATGCGGCCGGGAGATAGGCTCTTCCTCGCCGGCCGACGCAGGGACGGCGAGGAAGAGCGACAACAGGAGCAGCGCGGCGCGCATGGGTTCAGAAGGTAAACCCGATCGTTCCGAAGACCTGACGCGGAGCCGACGAGTGGAACACCTTGACGGTGCCGGCCGCGTCATCAGGCGCGAACACGCTGTTGTCGAAGTTCGAGACATAACGCTTGTCGGTCAGGTTAGTGACGTTGAACGACAGCTTCGCGCCCTTCAGCGGTCCGACATTGCCGAAGTCGTAACCGAATCCGAGGTCGAAGGTGGTGTAGCCGCCGAAGCTCTGGTCATTCGTGAAGGTGTAGTAACGGCGGCCCGTATACTTGCCTTGCAACGATGCGAAGAAACCGGAGTGGTTCACGCTCAGCACGCTGGCGAACATCTCCTTCGGCGTGTCGACCTGCTGTTTGCCGGCCGTGGCCTTGACCACGCAGACATCGTCCTCGCACCAGTCGAGATCATCATCATAGGTGGACTTGTTGTACGAGGCGGAGTTGTACCAGCTCAGCCAGGACAATGGTTTCCACAGGACGGCGAGTTCCACGCCCTTGCTGGTGACGCTGCCGACATTGTGGAACGAGTTGCCGCAGCCCGGTTCCTGCTGCCGGTTCGTCGGGCAGGGGTTGTACTGGAGAAGCCGGTTGTCGAACTCCACATAATAGCCCGCCAGCGAAATCTGCAGGGGGCCGCTGACATAACGGTAGCCGCCTTCGAAGCTCTTTGACGTCTCCGGCTTCAGCGTTTTTCCCTGCGCGTCCCAAACGTCTTGTGTCACCGATTGCGGCCCGAGTTTGAAACCGCCCTGGAACATCGCCATGTTCTCGGCGTAGCTGGCGAACAGTTCATGCTCGGGCGCGACTTGCCAGTGCAGGCCGACCTGCGGCAGGAAATAATCCTTTGCTGTAAGCGAGCCGGTCGCGAACTGCTGGTTGCCCGGAGGGGCCTTGGCGATCCCGTCAATCGCGGTGGCGTCGGATCTGGCGTAGGTGCCCTTGAAGCCGAAATCGATGCTCAGCGTGTCCTCGAGCAGCTTCACCGTGTCCTGAACGTAGAACTGCCGCGTCTTCCACTTGGTTTCCTGCGCCCAGGTCGTGGAATCCGGCTGCCCCTTCAGATACTTCGCCAGGCTGAACGGCCCGGTGACGTTCTGCCAGATATAGCGCACGGCGCTGCTGGTGTTCTCCTCCAGCCAGAAGCCGGCCTGGAAGTGGTTGAAGCCGACTTCCCAGCTCAGGCTTGCGAGCGCGCCGGTGCGGTCGATCGTATAGCGCGTATCGCGGATGCGGACCGGCACGTCATCGGCGGTATCCGCCGTCCCTTGCTTGGACCAGCCGACGATCCAGTTGTTGCCGGCACCCTTGTTCTTGTGATGGTAGACCGACACCCTCGCGCTGAGCGCACTGGTCAGGTCGAAATCCCCCGTGAGGTAATAGAGTTCGTCATTCCGCAGGATCTGGCCGTTGGTGTAGGTGACATCACCGTTCTTGGCAGGTGATGTTGCGGGAACACAACGATCTGCGGCGGTGGGCCCGGTCACGGTGCAGTAAGCGAGATCGACATAAGCGTCCCAGTTCGGCGAATAGCCGCCCCAGTCCCAGCCGACGCGCGAGAGCATGTCCTTCGACAGATAGGCGTCGTCCGCCTGGTTGGTGCGGGAAATGTCCACGAAGGCCGAAATCGTGCCGCCGTCGAACTGATATTTCAGCTTGCCGTTGAACTGCTTGCCGGTGGACTTCTTGTCGGCGCCCTGGTCGACGAACAGGTCCTGCTCGGTGTATTGCCCGGAAAAATAGGCCGAGAAACCGCCATGCTCGCCGGTGTCGAACCGCACGAAGGTGCGCAGGGAGTCTTCGCTGCCGAAGCTCTGGCTGATCTGGGCGCCCATGTCCTTGCGCGGGTCGCTGGTGATATAGGTAAGCGCACCGCCGAGGTTGCTGGTCGAAGCGATGCCGAGGCCGGCGATGCCGGTCGCAAGGTCGGCGCGGCCGAGATTTTCGGAGATCAGCGCGCGGCTGATGGTGAGGCCGTTATAGTTGTTGTAGGCACCGTCGCCGAGCGGGATGCCGTCGAGCGTGTAGCCGAGGTGCGTGGTGCTGAAACCGCGGACCTGGAGGGAAAGCGACTGCTCGTTGACGCCCAGCGCGTCGATCGACTGCGCGCTCACCCCAGGCAGGAAGTTCAGCGCCTTCTGAACGCTGGTTCCGGGCGGCAGCACGTCGAGGTTCGAGGGCACCAGGGTCGAGACCGAGCGGGTCTGGCCGCTGCCGATGACGACAATTTCTTCGGAACTGGCGTTGGCGTCTTCGGACGTGGCATCCTCCGCCTGCGCCTGCGTTGTGAACATGAGACAGGCGGCAACCGCCAACACGGAAACGGACTTTTGTAGCACTCAACCCCCCTATTTGGACAACGCTGCGGGATGTGCGCCGCAGCAGGGGCGAGCCTATTTCACCTGCTCATGACGCTTTCGCTACAATTCGCCTGTAAATGAACCAGATAGGCGTCCCCCGGCGCACGGGGCCGCATGTCTCCCTTCCCAGGCGCCGGGCTGAGGGAGATTCTGGTGGGTGACGCCCGATGGACGGGAGAGCAGCCGCGCCATGACGCCGGGCCGCGGCATATGCCCTCTCAAACCGGCACTATGCCATGGGTGAACCGCGCCGGCGCCTTATGCCGGCATCGGGCCGCCTCGCGGTGATCGGATCACTCTGGATCGACGGCCGAATCTGCGGATCATTCCATCGATCGCCACATATATGACCGGGGTGGTGTAGAGCGTGAGGACCTGGCTGACGAGAAGGCCGCCGACGATGCAGATGCCGAGGGGCTGGCGCATTTCCGAACCTTCGCCGCCGCTCAGCATCAAGGGCAATGCTCCGAGGATCGCGGCCATATTGGTCATCAGGATTGGCCTGAGGCGCAGGCGGGCCGCTTCGCGGATGGCATCCATGGCGGAGGCGCCATCCCGCCGCTGCCGCGCGAGCGCGAAGTCGATCATGAGGATCGCATTTTTCATCACCATGCCGATCAGCAGGAACAGTCCGAGCAGCGCGATCAGCGAGAATTCGAATCCCGTGAGCCACAGCGCCAGAAAGGCGCCGATGCCGGCGGAGGGCAGGGTCGACAGGATCGTCAGCGGATGGGCCATGCTTTCGTAGAGGATGCCCAGCACGATATAGACGGCGAGAATGACGCCGAGCAGCAGCAGCGGCTGGTTTTTCATGCTGTCCCCTGCCAGATCGAGTTCGCCGGCCATGCGCGCCTGAACGTCGGTGGGCAGCATGAGCCGGGCCAGCGCGCTGTCGATCGCGGCCTTGGCCTGTTCCAGCGACACGCCGGGCGCCAGCGCGAAGCCGATTCTTCGCGCGGCGAACTGGTCGCGATGCTGCACCCAGTCGTCCGCCAGGCTGTAGCTGCGCGTGGTGAACGCCGATAGCGGCACCCGCTGGCCATTCGCGGCGATGACCTGCACGAGATCGAGCACGTCCGGGTCCTGCGTATAGCGCGGCTCCAGTTCCAGGATGACGCGATACTGGTTGAGGCTGTCATATATCGTGGCGACCTGCCGCTGGCTGAAGCTGTTGTTGAGGACGGAAGTCACTGTCCGCATGTCGACCCCGAGCCGCCGGGCCGCGTTGCGGTCGATATCGAGATCGATCTGGAGATTGCCGCCGTCCGCCCTGCTGTCGACGTCAATCAGTTCGGGGAGCTTTTCCAGCGCGGCGCCGACCTTGCGCTGCCAGTCCTTCAGGCCCTCCAGCCGGGGAGACAGCAGGCGCAGATCGTATTCCTGCCCCTGCTGGCCCGGCGGTTCGAGCTGGATATCCTGATCGACGTTGATCCATAGCGCGCCGCCGGGAACCTTGGGCATGCCGGCGCGCAGGCGGTCGATCACGGCGCTGGCCGGTTCGCCTCTTTCGGCTGCGGGTTTCAGGCGGACCATCATGAAGGCATTGTTGATGCCGGTGTCTCCGCCGGCCTGCCCCACGACATCGGCAATGGCCGGGTCGGCCAGCAGATAGCGCCGATAGATTTCGATCTTGGGCTGCATCAACTGATAGGACATGCCGTCGTCGCCGCGCGCGAAAGCCGTCAATTGCCCGGTATCCTGCTCCGGCAGAAACCCCTTCGGAATGAACATATAGAGCGCCCCGTTGAGCGCGATCACCGCGACGAGCAGCGCCAGCGCGATCCGGCGATGACGCAGGGCGGAATCCAGCGAGCGCGCATAGAAGGCCGCAACCCGCGCATGAAAGCCCGCCCGGGGGGCATCGTCCTCTTTCGGCTTGAGCAATCGCGCGCACAAGGCTGGCGTCAGGGTCAGCGACACGATCAGCGAGATCAGCATCGCCGCCGCCAGCGTCAGCGAGAACTCGCGGAACAGCAGGGTTATCACCCCGCCCATGAACAGGATGGCGACGAACACCACCAGCAGGGCGAGGTTCATGGCGACCAGCGTGAAACCCACCTCGCGCGTGCCGCGTATCGCCGCCCGGCGCGGCGAAAGGCCCGCATCGATATGGCGGGCGATATTCTCCAGAACGACGATGGCGTCATCGACCACGAGCCCGGCGGCGACGATGAGCGCGGTCAGCGACAAATTGTTGAGGCTGAACCCCATCGCCCACATCGCGCCGAAGCTGGCGATCAGCGCCACCGGGATCGCGAGCGTCGGAATGACCGCCGCGCGCCAGCGGCGCAGGAACAGGCCGACCACCAGGATGACGAGGCCGACGGACAGCCCCAGTGCCAGCTGCGCCTCGCGGATCGTGGCGCGAATGCCGGGGGATCGGTCGAGCACGATCTGCAGGCCGGCCTGGGCGGGCATCAGGCTGTCGAGGGCGGGCAGCGCGTCGCGGATGGCATCGGTGGTGGCCACGATATTGGCGCCGGGCTGACGCCGGACGACCAGGACCACAGCCGGGTTCTCATTGTGGAAACCCATCGCATATCGGTTTTGGGTGGATTGGGAGACGGTCGCCACGTCCGACAGGCGCACCAGCCTGTCCGCGCGGCGGGCGATGATGAGTCCCTCGTAATCCTGCGTTTCGCGCAGCTGCGCATTGCTGCCGACCTGCCATGCGCGCTCGCCGCGCTCGGTCATGCCAAGCGGGCTGAGCGCATTGGCGTTGGCGATGGCGTCGCGGACGTCGTCGAGCGCGAGGCCCTGGGCGGCCAGCGCGTGCGGATTGAGCTGGACGCGGACCGCGGGCAGCGAGGCCCCGCCGATCGACACCTCGCCGACGCCGGGGACTTGCGCGATCCGTTGCGCCAGCACGGTCGAGGCGAGGTCGTAGAGCTGCTCGGGAGGCAGGGTATCCGACGAGAGCGCCAATGCCATGATCGGCGCCTGACTCGGGTTCAGTTTTCGATAGGTGGGTTCTGACGGCATCCCGGAGGGAAGCTGGCCGCGCGCGGCATTTATCGCGGCCTGCACGTCGCGCGCGGCGTCGTTGATATTCCGCCCCTGTTCGAACATCAATCCGATCTCGACCGAGCCTTGCCCGCTGGTCGCTTCCATCAGCCGCACGCCCGCGATGCTGCCCAGCGCCCGCTGCAGCGGTACGGCCACGGCCGCCGCCATGGTGCGCGGATTGCCGCCGGGCAGGCTGGCCTCCACCGAGATCGCCGGAAAATCGACCTCGGGCAAAGGCGCCGTCGGCAGCAGGCGATAGGTCAGCAGGCCGGTGAGGATCATCGCCAGCGCCAGCATGATGCTGGCGACAGGGCGGTCGATGAAGAAGCGCGCGATCATGACGCGGCCCGGGCCGCGTCCCTTCGCGCGCGCATCCGCCGCGACAGGCGGTCGAAGAAAAGATAGACGACGGGCGTGGTGAACAACGTCAGCATCTGGCTTGCGACCAGCCCGCCGACCATGACGAGGCCGAGCGGCTGGCGCAGCTCCGCGCCGGCGCCCTGCGCGAACATCAGCGGCAGCGCGCCGAACAGCGCGGCAAGCGTCGTCATCAGGATCGGCCGGAACCGCAACAGCGCGGCGCGATGGATGGCCGCGCGGGGAGACAGCCCCTCGCGCCGTTCCGCTTCCAGCGCGAAATCGACCATCATGATGCCGTTCTTCTTGACCAGGCCGATCAGCAGGATGATCCCGATCACCGCGATCAGATCCAGCGGCTCGCGCGCGATCAGCAGCGCCAGCAGAGCGCCCACCGTGGCGGAGGGCAGGGTGGACAATATGGTGATGGGATGGATCGTGCTCTCATAGAGCATCCCCAGGACCAGATACATGACGACGATCGCCGCGAGGATCAGGAGCAAGGTGCTGTCCAGCGATGCCTCGAACGCGCTGGCCGCGCCCTGATAGTCCATGCTGATCGCGCGCGGGGCGCCGAGGTCCGCCCAGGCGGCGTCGATCGCATTCACCCCGCTGCTCAGGGATGTCCCCGGCGCCAGGTTGAACGCGATCGTCGCGGAAGGAAACTGGCCGGTCCGGCTCAGCAGCAGGGGCGTGCTGCGCAGTTCCACATGGGCGAGGCCAGACAGGGGCACCGGCGTGCCATTCGCCGCTTTCACGAAAATCCGGCTCAGGTCTTCCGGCCCTTGAGCCAGCCGGGGATCGACCTCCATCACCAGCCGATACTGGTTGGCCTGCGTGAACAGCGTGGAAATCTGCCGCTGCCCGAACGCATTGTAGAGTGCTGCGTTGATGTCGGCCGCATTGATGCCGAGCCGGCTGGCGGCGGCCCTGTCGATCTCGACATAGGCCTGCAATCCGTTCGCGTGGAGATTGTCGCTGACATCGGCCAGTTGCGGCAAGCCGCGCAGCTTCTCCGTCATCCGGCGTGTCCATTCGGACAGCAGCTCCGCGTCAGGGGTGGACAGGCTGAGGCGATATTGGGTGCGGCTGATCTGGTCGTCGACGTTCAGTTCCTGCACCGCCTGCATGTAGGCGCGGATATTTGGAAGCGAAGCCGCTTTCCGGCCCAGCCGCTCGATCACCGGGAGCGCCCCGTCGCGCGTGCCGTGAGGCTTCAGATTGACCAGCATCCGGCCGTTGTTGAGCGTCGCGTTGCCGGCATCGACACCGATGAAGGAGGATACGCTGTCCACCGCCGGGTCGGCCAGAATAATGTCGACCAGCTGCTGCTGGCGCTGCGCCATGGCGGCGAAGGAGACATCTTCCGGCGCCTGCGTCACCACCTGGATCGCGCCTGCGTCCTGAACCGGGAAGAAACCCTTGGGAACCGCGAGATAGAGCAGCGCCGTCAGCCCCAGCGTTCCCACGGTGAGCCCGAGCATCAGCCGCTGGCGCTCCAGAGCATGGTCCAGCCAGCGGCCGTATAGCGCTATGATCCGGTCGAGCCTGCCCTCGCGCTCAGGCTGCGCATGGGGCTTGAGCATGCGGGCGCACATCATCGGGGTCAGGGTCAGCGAGACGAGGAGCGAGATGCCGATCGCCACGGCGAGCGTGACCGCGAATTCACGGAACAGCCGCCCCACGACGTCGCCCATGAACAGCAGGGGGATCAGCACCGCGATCAGGCTGACGGTGAGAGAGACGAGTGTGAAGCCGATCTCGCCCGCGCCTTTCAGCGCCGCCTGCATCGGCTTCTCGCCCTTCTCCAGATGGCGGGCGATATTCTCCAGCATGACGATGGCGTCGTCGACCACGAAGCCGGTAGCGATGGTGAGCGCCATCAGGGTGAGGTTGTTGAGGCTGAAGCCCAGCAGATACATGACGCCAAAGGTGCCGACCAGCGACAGCGGCACCGCCACGCCCGGTATAAGGGTGGCCGGCAGGTTGCGCAGGAACAGGAAGGTGACGAGCACGACCAGCCCGATCGCGAACACCATCTCGATCTGCACGCCGCGCACGGAGGCCCGGATAGTCTCGGTCCGGTCGGTCAGCACGTCCACCTTAACCGATACGGGCATCCCCGCGGTCAGTTCGGGCAGAAGCGCGCGGACCCGGTCCACCACCTCGATCACATTGGCGCCCGGCTGGCGCTGGATGTTGAGCAGCACCGCCGGCGTCCGGCCGGACCATGCGGCCAGCCGCCGGTCCTCCGCGCCTTCCTCGATCCGGGCGACCTCGCCCAGCGTCAGCGGCGCGCCGTTCGGCCAGCCGATCACCAGCGATCGATACTCCTCTGCGGTTGAGATCTGGTCGTTGGCGTCCATCATGATCGAGCGGGTCGGGCTGTCGAAGCTGCCTTTGGGCTGGTTGATCGAGGCGGCGCCGATAGCCTCGCGCACATCCTCCATGTCGAGCCCGCGCGCGGCGAGTGCCGCCGGGTCCACCTGCAGCCGCACCGCCGGGCGCTGCCCTCCGGCCAGGCTCACCATGCCCACCCCCGGCGTCTGCGAGAGTTTTTGAGCCATGCGCGTATCGACCAGATCGTAGACCGCCGGCAGGGATAGCGTTTCCGAGCTGATCGCCAGCGTCATGATCGGGGTGTCGGCGGGATTGACCTTGCGATAGATGGGCGGCGTCGGCAGGTCGCCCGGCAGCAGCGTGGCTGAGGCGGCGATGGCCGCCTGCACTTCCTGTTCGGCCACGCTCATCGGCACTTCCAGCGCGAACTGGAGCGTGATGATGGACGCACCGCCCGAACTCGTCGACGACAATTGCCGCAGCCCCGGAATCTGGCCGAACCGCCGCTCGAGCGGCGCGGTGACGGCACTGGAGGAGACGTCCGGGCTGGCGCCGGGATAGAAGGTGAAAACCTGGATGACCGGATAGTCGACCTGGGGCAAGGCGGCGACCGGCAGCAGCCGATAGGCGATCAGCCCGGACAGCAGCAAGGCCGCCATCAACAGCCCGGTCGCGACCGGGCGGAGGATGAACCCGCGGGAGATGTTCATTTTGCGCGGGCGCCCGCTCGCGGCGGAGCGATGATCTCGACTGCCTCGCCGTTCCGGACGCTATCGAAACCCTCCAGCACGATGCGCTCTCCGGGCTTCAAGCCGCGCAGCACGAGGATTCTCTCCCCGTTTCCGTTACCGACCTCGACAGCGCGTTTCCGCGCGATACCCTTTGCATCGACTATATAGACGAACGGCCCGTCGGCGCCCCGCTGCAACGCGGCATCGGAGATCGTCAGGGCGTCGGGAATGGTTCGCAGGGCAAGCCGGATGTTGACGAACTGATTGGGAAACAGCCGCTCGTCCGCATTGGCGAACTCTCCCCTGAGCCGAAGCGTCCCCGAGGCGGGATCGATCCGATTGTCGATCGTGGTCAATCGCCCGGTCGCGAGCAGCGTCCGTTCGCCGCGGTCCCATGCCTGCACCTCCAGCGCGCCGTCACGCATGGCGCTGCGCAAATCGTCGATCTGCGTCTCGGGAAGGGTGAACATCGCCGAGATCGGCTTCATCTGCGTGATCGTGGCGATTTCCGTCGTATCGCCGGACCGCACGAGATTGCCCGCATCTATGCCCCTGATGCCGATGCGGCCGGCGATGGGCGCGCGGATCGCGGCAAATTCGAGTTGCAGGCGCGCATCGGCAATGCGGCCGTCGCTTGCGGCGACCGCGCCGGAATACTGCCCTATCAGCGCCTGTTGCTGATCTATCTTGGTCTGGGACGTGAAGCCCTCGCGCGCCAGTTCCTGATGCTGCCGCAATTCGCGGCGGGCCTGGACGAGTTGCGCCTCGTTCTGCTGCCGTTCTCCGCGCGCCTGCGCGAGAATCGCGCGAAACGGCCGCGGGTCGATCTCGGCCAGAACCTGCCCCCTGGCGACATGCTGGCCTTCGCGGAAATGCAATCGGACAAGCTCTCCATCGACACGGCTTTTCACTGAAACGGTTGCCAGCGGCGTGATCGTGCCCAGCGCCTTGAGTTCTTCGACAAAGGGTCCGCGCTGAACGACTTCCACCCGGACCGGGGGCGCATCGTTTTCGGCGGTATCGCTGGCCGGGGAGCCGCCGAGAAACCACCAGGCGGCCAGACCCGCGCAAAGGGCGAGGGCGGCAATGGAAAAGGGCCAGCCAGATTTTGCCGCCCTGAAGACCGCTTCCCTATTCAATTTCGCGCCGCCCACAATCGATCACCTGCTATTTGATTTGCAATAGCAATAAGGGCAGTCTCGACTTAGACAAGCGTTATTGAGTTCAAGGCAAAGGATATAAGGTGGGTGTGCCGATCAGTAAGCGAAACCGGCAGAAAACAGTGGTTTCCGGGGGCAAGCAGCCAAGCCGCCCGATTGTGCTCGGCGTTCTGGCATCCATCCTGGGCGGTTGCGCCGCCGATATTACCCCATCGCCGCGCTCGGCCTTCGCTCCCCTGCCGGAGATCGCGCTTGCCGATGGGCCGGCCCTGTGGCCGCGGGAAGAGTGGTGGAAAGACTACGGCAGCGCCGAGCTTGATGCATTCGTTGCCGAAGCCCTGCAATCCAACACCGATATCCAGACCGCGCTCGCGAGGGTCGAGCAGGCGCGCGGGCGCGCACGGAGCGCTGGCGCGCTTCTGTTTCCCGCCATCGGCCTTGAAGGCTCCGCGACCCGCAGCGACAGCAATCGAAGCCCGGCCAGTGAGCGATTCGGCCTCGATCTCGTGGCGTCGTATGAAGCGGACCTTTGGGGGCGCTACAGGGCGGACCGCGACGCCGCGCGCTTTTCATTGCTCGCCAGCCGGTTCGATCATCAGGCCTCCCGCCTGATCGTCATTTCCGACGTTGTCCTGAACTATGCCGCGCTGATGACGATACGCGAGCGGCAGGCGATCGGCCGGCTCAATCTCTCCGCCGCGCAACGCCTGCTCGCGCGCGTGGAAGCAATGGACAGGGTCGGCATGGCGCTTGTCGGTGATCTTGCATCACAGCGCGCCCTCGTTGCGGGGGCGAAAGGCGATCTCGCCTTGCTGGATCAGGCAGAAGCCGAACTGCGTGCCGCGCTCGCATTGCTGCTGGGCCGGCCGGCCCAGAGCTTTACGGTGTCGGGCCTCGGGATCGATGCCCTGGCCAGCCTGCCCCGCGTTTCTCCCGGCCTGTCGTCCGAACTGCTGCTCCGCCGTCCCGACATCGCTGCGGCGGAAGCCGGGCTGGCGGCCGCAAGCGCCGACCTGCGCAGCGCCCGGGCCGCGATGCTGCCGCGCATCACCCTCACCGCAAGCGGCGGAGTCGAGGGTGGCACGTCGCCAAGCGCGGCCCTTTACAATCTGCTCGCGGGCCTCACCCAGCCCCTGATCGACCACGGCCGCCTGGCAGGAGCGCGAGATACGGCGGAAGGGCTGAGGCTTGAACGCGAAGCCGCCTATCGTGGCTCCATCCTGGTCGCGCTGTCGGAGGTGGAGCGCGATCTGAAGGCCATCGCCAGCCTCGACCGGGCGGTGGCCGAACTTGCAACCCAGGTAGCGGAAGCCGGCAAGGCTCTGGATGCCGCGGAAGCGCGTCACCGTGTCGGGGTCGAGGAAATCATCGTTAGTCTGGATGCGCAACGCACACTTTACGCCGCGCGTGACCGGCTTGCCCAGATCAAAGGCAGTCGTCTCGCCTGGACGATCTCCCTCCAGCGGACACTCGGCGGGGGATGGAGCCGTGAGGGGACCGATCTATCGTCGATTCTCCAGCCAGCCGATGAAAACACCATGCGATAGGGCAATCAGAAGCTGTTTGATTCGCAGTGGATCGAGCGGCTGAAATACAACCGTGTGGCAGACGACCCTATCGCCTGCCTCTTGGCAGATGCCTATATCGCCCGGCATGGCCCAGCCCGGCCGGAAACGGTGCTGGAAAGAGTGTTTGCGGACAAAGGGACGTGCCGTCGAAACGCGAGCGCGGTTTCGGCGGCCGGGTTACTTGATCAGGTCGGCGATGTTGTTAGTGCGAAAACCGTCGGACATGTCCCGCTGCGCGCAAAGCCGCGCCTCATGCTCCCAACCCTCGCTGTCCTTGAACTTGAAAGACGTCCGGTCGGTGATGACCCAATCGGCGGTCGTCAACCAGTCGGCGGGAATGGGCGTGGGCGGCTCCGGCGCACGCGGCTCGCTGCAATAGTGCTTGACGTGGAAAGTTGTCGGGCCGGTCTGCTCGATCCCCTGAAAGGTGCAGAATGAGCTGCCCCAATACAACCCGTCGCGCCGCAGCAGCGCGGTAGTGGCATTCGATGCGGTCGCGCAAGTCGCATCCGTGCGGACGTAGTACCCTCTATCAAGGGGCAATTCGCTGATCGTCGCGGGGGTGAATGATGGGGCGCTCTCGGCCTCCTCTTCGGCCGCGCCAGTGCCGGACCACAAGGCGAAAGCACCGCCTGCTGCAACGACGCCGACGATGGCCAGTATCCGAATAGGCAAAGTGCTCATGTGCTCGCCCCCGATGGATGCTCCGCAATAGCAACAACATGATTAAAACATACGGGAGCTGCGAATGCCAGATAATTGCCGGCGGCGATGAGGTCGCCCACACGTCTTGCTCATCAGATGAAAAAGTGCGTTCCAGCCCCTCCTGACTGATAAAACTATTGTAATTTTGGGAGGAAACTGGAGCGGGCGAAGGGATTCGAACCCTCGACCCCAACCTTGGCAAGGTTGTGCTCTACCCCTGAGCTACGCCCGCTCTGGCGCTGGGTCCGCCAAATCGCCAAGAGGCTGCGGACCGGGTGAGGCGCGCGGTTAGCATCGGCTTCGCAGCCCGGCAAGGGGAAAAACGCTCTTGCATTGCGGCCCTTCACAAATGCACCCGGAAGCCCACATAAGGCTATCGAACGGATTGACGCGGGGAGTTGAGACTTGGCGAGCATGGGCTTGAATATAGACGAGCAGAAAGCGGTCGAACGCTTCCGCCGGGATGTGGCCGAACCATCCATGTCGAAGCTCGTCATTCTCGACTTCTGGGCGGAATGGTGCGGGCCGTGCAAGGCGCTGGCCCCGGTGCTGGAAAAGGTCGCGGCCGAATATGCCGACAAGGGCGTGGTGCTGGCCAAGCTCAATGTCGATGAGGAACCCTTCATCGCCGCGCAGTTCCAGGTCAAGTCGATCCCCACCGTCTATGCGATCTTCCAGGGGCAGCCGGTGGCCGACCTTACCGGCGCGCGCGGCGAATCGCAGCTGCGGCAGGTGCTGGACCAGATCCTCGCCAAGCTGCCCGTGCAGCCAGGCGACGATGAGGGCGCCGCCGGGCAGGATATTACGCCGCTGCTGGAGATGGGCGAAGAGGTGTTGGCCAGCGGCGATGCCGAAAGAGCGGCCGGTATCTTTACCCAGATCGTGGAGATGGCGCCGGACAATGCCGCCGCCTGGGCCGGAAACCTGCGCGCGCTGATCGCGGCGGGGCGGATCGAGGAAGCCCGCACCCTGCTCGATTCGCTTCCCGAAGAGCTGGCGGACGATCCGCAGATCGCCAAGGCCCGCTCCGCGCTCGAGCTGGCGGCGGATGCGCCGGACGACAGCGAATTGCAGGCCCTGCGCGCCGCCGCTGCCGAACGGCCCGCGGACATGGATGCGCAGTTCGCCTTCGCCAATGCCGCCTATGCGGCCGGTTCGCGCGACGAGGCGGCGGATGTGCTGCTGAAAATGGTGCAGGCCGACAATGGCTGGAATGAAGGCGCCGCCAGGGCCAAGCTGCTGCAGATCTTCGAGGCGGTCGGGCTGGAAGACCCCTGGGTCGCCGGAACCCGCCGCCGCCTTTCGACCATCCTGTTCGGGTGAATCGCGGGAAGGGCCGAATGGAACGCAGCCGCCTCTCCATCTTCCCTCTGTCGGGCGTGATTCTGTTCCCGGGCCTGCAATTGCCGCTGCATATCTTCGAGCCGCGCTATAGCGCGATGGTGCGCGATGCATTGGCGCGCGATCGCAGGATCGCGATGATCCAGCCGCAGGCCCCGGGGGAAGGGGCGCCGCTCTTCGCCGTTGGATGCGTCGGGCGGATCGGCGAGGTGGAGGCGCTGGAGGACGAGCGCTTCAACATCGTACTGGAAGGCGAGCATCGCTTCCGCCTGTTGCGCGAGCTGGATGTGGCGACGCCTTTCCGCCAGATCGAGGGCGAATTCCTGCCGGATGAGGAATTCGAGAGCCTGAGCGCGGTCGAGCGCGCTTCCTTCGAGCATGAGGCGCGCGCCTTCGCCGATGCGCAGGGCTACAGCGTCGATTGGGATTCGGTGGCGCGGCTCGACGATGTGTCGCTGATAAACGGCGTGTCGCAGATCGCGCCGTTCGACGCGGCGGCGAAACAGGCGCTTCTCGAAGCCGCTGACCTGCCGGCGCGATGCGAATTGCTGGTGCAGCTCATGCGCTTCTTCAGCCGCCGCAATGGCGACGAGGACGATTCGGTCACGCTGCAATGATCCGGAGCGCCGGTCTTGCTACAAGTGCAGCGCCGCCCGCACGCCATCGATGACATATTGCGCGGCCAGCGCGCCGAGCAGGACCCCCAGCATGCGGGAAATCACCGCTTCCGCCCGGCTGCCCAGCAGGCGCATCAGCGGCCGGGCCAGCAACAGGGCGAGCGCGGTGACGAGCAGCACGGCGCCCAATGCGCCCAGCACCACGAACGTGCTGCCCAGCCCTTCGGCGCGGCCCATCAGCAGCATCACGGTGGCGATCGAGCCTGGCCCTGCGATCATCGGCATGGCCATGGGGAAGACGGAGACATCCTCCACCTCGGGCGTGGCCTGAAGCTGCTCCACGCGCCGTTCCCGCCGCTCGGTGCGCTTCTCGAACACCATCTCCAGCGCGATCACGAACAGCATGATGCCGCCCGCGATGCGGAACGCGTCCAGCTCGATATGCAGGGCGGACAGCAGGCGTTCCCCCAGCAGCGCGAAGAACGCCAGCACGCCGGTGGAGATCACGATGGCGCGGATCGCCATCTCGCGGAACTGCGCTTCAGGCGCGCCGCGCGCCATGCCCGCGTAGATCGGCGCGCATCCGATCGGATCGATGACCACGAACAGGGTGACGAATGCCGAGACGAAGAGATCGGCCATCTCAGCCGGGGCAGGCGGCAGCGGATGGTTCTCCGGCGCTTTCCGGTGCGGCGATCGGCAAGCGGAGCACCTCCTCGCGGCTTTCGCCCGGCCCGCGCGAGATGGTGGCAATGAACACCCGCCCGCATTGGGGATCGTTCCGCACGCTCCAGTCGAGCGACCGGTCCCGGCTGATGCCGGTCCGTTCGGCTGCGGCGCCCGGCCCGGTGGTTTCGCTCGCGGGCGGCAGCGGCTTGCATGACGCGACGCGCGCATCCAGCATATCCGGCACGGGCAGGGGTTCTGCGATGCTTCCGCGTTGGGTCACGGTCCAGCGGTAGCTGCCGTCTTCCTGCCTGGCCCATGCCGTGACATAGCGGCCGTGCAGCCCGCCCGCCTGCTGCCATGCCCCCTGGCTGATCGCCAGCGAGCCGTCGCAGCTCGACCACACCGAATAGGGTTGCCAGCTCAAACCCGCGGGCGGATTGGCCCGGCCTTTCAGCCATGCCTGGGCCGGGGTCGGCTGGGGTTCGAACAGCACGGCGTCCTTGGCGGCATATTCCGTGAAGGCCGCCCATTGGCCGCGATCCTTCACCGCGCGTGCGAACCCGAGATCCGTGGCGATCACCTTGCTGGGGTTGGCATAGCCGCCGCCCGGTCCGCCCGGTCCCGGCGGCCCGCCGCCTCCCGGACCCCCGCCGGGGCCGGGCCTCATGCCCCCGCCGCAGGCCGCCAGCAGGCCGCATAAAGCCAGTGCGAGCGCTGCCCGGCGCGACATCACAACGCGCCCATCGCCAGTGGCAGGCCCTCGTTGCGATAGGCGGCGACCAGCGCATTGCGCAGCAGCACCGCGATGGTCATCGGGCCGACCCCGCCGGGAACCGGGGTGATGGCGCCCGCAACCTCTTTCGCTCCAGCGAAATCGACGTCTCCGACCAGCCGCGTCTTGCCTTCCTCCGCTCCGGGCACGCGATTGATCCCGACATCGATCACGATGGCGCCGGGCTTGATCCAGTCCGCCTTCACCATTTCCGGGCGGCCCACCGCCGCCACCACGATATCGGCCCGGCGCACGACACCGGGCAGATCCTTGGTGCGGCTGTGCGCCACGGTCACGGTGCAGCTTTCCTGGGTCAGCAATTGCGCCATCGGCTTGCCCACGATGTTGGAGCGGCCGATCACCACGGCGTCGAGGCCCGCAAGATCGCCCAGCCGGTCCTTCAGCAGCATCAGGCAACCGAGCGGCGTGCAGGGAACGAAGCCTTCCTGGCCAACCGCCAGCCGGCCCGCGTTGATGATGTGGAAGCCGTCCACATCCTTGTCGGGCGAGATGGTGGAAATCACCTTCTGCTCGTCGAGATGGGCGGGCAGGGGAAGCTGGACCAGGATGCCGTCCACCGCCGGGTCCCGATTGAGCCGGTCGATCAGCGCCAGCAGTTCTTCCTCGGTCGCGGTGTCGGGCAGCTTGTGCTCGAAGCTGGCCATATGGGCGGCGATGGTCGCCTTGCCCTTGGACCGGACATAGACCTGGCTGGCCGGGTCCTCGCCCACCAGCACTACGGCGAGGCCCGCCTTGCGCCCTGCCTTCTGCTCGAACTGGGCGGCCAGCACGCTGACCCTGTTCCGCAATCCTTCCGCGAATGCCTTGCCGTCGATCAATTGCGCGGTCATTCGTCCACCTCCCGCCTAGAGAGCCGCCACGGCCATGTTGCCGAGCACGATTCGCAGGATCTGCAGCAGGATGATGAGCACCATGGGCGAGAGGTCGAGCATGCCCGTATCCGGCATGAATCTCCGGATCGGCTTGAGCAGCGGATCGAGCAGGGCGTTCACTGCCTTCCACAGCGAGGCCACAAGGTCGTTATGCGTGTTCACGACATTGAACGAGATCAGCAGGCTCAGCACGAATTGCACGATCACCAGCATGACCACGATCGAGATCAGGTAGCCGATTATTTCGACCAGCGTGTAAAGCAGCAAGGGGAAGCCTTTCCTTGGGAGGCGGATGGCTGCTGTTAGCCGAGCATATGGCGCTTGTTCAACCGATAGTGGCTCAGCCCGCAGGTTTCCCATCCTCGCCAAGGGTGCTCTGCACGATCTGCCAGCGCAACTGGTCGATCGTGGCGCCGGGCACGTCGTTGACCCGGCGCAGCGTCAGGGTGCCGGGCTGCGCGGTGCTGTCATGGCGCAACGTCACCTGGACCGTGCAATAGAGCGACCCCGCGGCGCCTTCCTCGGCCACTTCCCCGATGTCCAGCTTGACCCCCTCCATGCCGCCGAAGCGCTTTGCCAGCATGGCGCCATCCACCCCGTTGTCCTTGTTCCAGGCCCGGGCGGCCTGCCGATACTGGCTGGTGAACAGGGCATCGGAATAGAACAGGGCCACCGTGGCGCAGTCCCGGCTGTTCAGCCGCGCGGCGCGCAGGTCGGTCGGGATCGGCGGGGCGTCCGTGGGCGCGGCAGAGGGGGAAGCTGCCGCCACCGGCCGGCCGGCAGCGGGGGTGGTTTCGCGCGGTTCCGGCGGAGCGGGTTTCTTCTCGCAGGCGGCAAGCGCGATCAGGGCGAGGGCGGCAGCGCCGGCAGCGAAGGAACGTGACGGGGTCATGCCCATCCGACGCGCCGAGGCGCGTATCGTTCCCGCCGCCCGCTCAGGCGGCGGCCGCGCTCAGGCGCGGATCAGCGTGCCCGCCCCGCGCGAGGTGAAGATTTCCAGCAGCATGGCGTGGGGCACGCGGCCATCCAGCACGACCGCCGCTTCGCAGCCCGCTTCCACCGCATGGACGCAGGTTTCCAGCTTCGGGATCATGCCGCCGCTGATCGTGCCGTCTTCGCGCAGCCGTTCGATGTCGGCGGGCGTCAGGTCGGTCAGCAGGTTCCTGTCCTTGTCCAGCACCCCGGCCACGTCGGTCAGCAGGAACAGCCGCGCCGCGCCCAGCGCCGCGGCGATCGCCCCGGCCATGGTATCGGCATTGATATTGTAGGTGTGCCCATCCGTGCCCGCGCCGATCGGGGCCACCACGGGGATCATCCCGGCCTTGCTCGCGGTTTCGAGGAGAGTGGTGTCGACATGCGAAGGCTCGCCGACAAAACCCAGATCGACCGCCTGTTCGATATTGCTGTCGGGGTCCTTGGTGGTGCGCGTCACCTTGGTGGCGGTGACCAGCCCGCCATCCTTGCCGGAAACGCCCAGCGCCTTGCCCCCGGCATTGGCGATCCAGCTCACCAGTTCCTTGTTGATGGCGCCGCACAGCACCATTTCCGCCACTTCGGCGGTGGCCTTGTCCGTCACCCGCAACCCGTCCACGAAACGGGATTCGACGCCCAGCTTCTTGAGCATCGCGCCGATCTGCGGGCCGCCGCCATGCACCACGACAGGATTGATGCCGACCGCCTTGAGCAACACGATATCTTCCGCGAAATCGCGCGCGGCTTCCGGGTCGCCCATCGCATGGCCGCCATATTTCACCACGAAGGTCCGGCCTGCATAGCGCTGCAGGTAAGGCAGCGCGTCGACCAGCACTTCCGCCTTGGCGAGCATTGCCCGATTGTCCGCTTCCGCGCCGTTCACCGCATTCATGCCGAAAATCCTTTCATCGCCATGTGGCGTGAAACCACCTTGCCGCGGCCTGTCCCGTTGCAGGCGGAAGAATCGGGAAGACGCCGTAGAAGGCGGATAGTCGCAAAAATCAATCCATCGAATGCGCCGGCCATCGACCGGAGCGGCAAAGACCCGGAAATTCATGGCTTCTATCCATCGCTGGACAGCGCCCTTTGCCCGACCTAACGGATCGCGGATGGACCCAGCGCATCTCCCCGATTCCATCCTCATCGTCGATTTCGGCAGCCAGGTGACCCAGCTGATCGCCCGCCGGGTGCGGGAAGCGGGGGTTTATTCGGAGATCGCGCCCTTTTCCAAGGCGGAGGAGGCGTTCCATCGCCTGAAGCCCCGGGGGATCATCCTGTCGGGCGGTCCGGCCAGCGTGCCGGACGAAGGCAGCCCGCGCGCGCCGCAGGTGCTGTTCGACAGCGGCTTGCCGATCCTGGGCATCTGCTATGGCCAGCAGGTGATGACGCATCAGCTTGGCGGGGAAGTCCGCCCGGGCCATGAGACGGGAGAGGGCGGCGAGTTCGGCCGCGCCTATTGCACCGTCAGCGACGATTGCGTGCTGTTCGACGGCCTCTGGCATATCGGCGAGCGCCATCAGGTGTGGATGAGCCATGGCGACAAGGTGACGCGCATCGCCCCCGGCTTTCGCATCGTCGCCACTTCCGATGGCGCGCCCTTCGCGCTGATCGCGGATGACGAGCGGCGCTATTACGGCACCCAGTTCCACCCCGAAGTGTTTCACACGCCGGACGGAGCCAGGCTGCTGGCCAATTTCGTGCGCCATGTCTGCGGTCTGGCGGGCGACTGGACCATGGCCGAGTTCCGCAAGACCAAGATCGAGGAAATCCGCGCGCAGGTCGGTGACGGCAAGGTCATCTGCGGATTGTCCGGCGGTGTGGACAGCGCGGTGGCGGCGGTGCTGATCCATGAGGCGATCGGCGACCAGCTGACCTGCGTGTTCGTCGATCACGGGCTGATGCGGATGAACGAGGCGCAGCAGGTCGTCACCCTGTTCCGCGACCATTACAATATCCCGCTGGTCCATGTGGATGCGGAGGAGATGTTCCTCGGCGGCCTGGCCGGGGTGACGGACCCGGAAGCCAAGCGCAAGTTCATCGGCAAGGCCTTCATCGACCTGTTCGAGGAAGAGGCGCGCAGGATCGGCGGCGCGGATTTCCTGGCGCAGGGCACACTTTACCCGGATGTGATCGAAAGCGTCAGCTTCACCGGCGGGCCTTCGGTCACGATCAAGAGCCACCACAATGTCGGCGGCTTGCCCGAGCGGATGAACATGAAGCTGGTCGAGCCGCTGCGCGAGCTGTTCAAGGACGAAGTGCGGGTGCTGGGCCGCGAGCTGGGCCTGCCGGACGTGTTCGTCGGCCGCCACCCCTTCCCCGGGCCGGGCCTCGCCATCCGCATTCCGGGCGAAGTCACCAGGGAGCGCTGCGACACGCTGCGCAAGGCCGATGCGATCTATCTGGAAGAGATCCGCAACGCCGGGCTCTACGATGCGATCTGGCAGGCCTTCGCCGTGCTGCTGCCGGTCAAGACCGTGGGCGTGATGGGCGACGGGCGCACCTATGACAGCGTCTGCGCGCTGCGCGCGGTGACCTCGACCGACGGGATGACGGCGGACATCTATCCGTTCGACGCCGCTTTCCTCAGCCGCGTCGCGACGCGGATCATCAACGAGGTGCAAGGCATCAACCGCGTGGTGTATGACTACACGTCGAAGCCGCCCGGCACGATCGAGTGGGAGTGAGCCTCCCTTGCCCGAGGCCGGCTCGCGCCCCATAGTGCGGGCATGCAACTGGCCTTTGGCGACGATCCCCGCACCCGGCAGCTCCGCGATATTCACGAGCGGCTGATCGCCTGTTTCGGGCGGATCGTGCGTCCGCCGGAGAAGCGGCGCGATCCGGTCTGGGTGCTGGTCCATGGGGTGATCGGCGCGCGGACGAAGACGGCCAGATCCAATGTCTCGACCGATGGCCTGCTGGCGCGGCATGGATCGTGGGAAGCGGTGGCGGACGCCCCGCCTGAAGCGCTTGCCGCGAAACTGGAACTGGTGACCTTTCCGGAATTGATGGCCGAGCGGCTGAAGGCCTGCCTGCTGGCGGTGAAGCGGGAACGCGGCCGGATCGACCTCTCCCATCTCGCGGCGCTGGACACGCAAGAGGCGATGGCCTGGCTCGAAACCCTGCCGGGGGTCGCGCGCAAGATATCCGCCGGGGTGGTCAACGCCAGCACGCTGAACCGCAAGGCGATGGTGCTGGACAGCCATCATCGCCGGGTGCTGCAGCGCATCGGGCTGGTCCCGCCACGGGCGGATACCACCCGCGCCTATGATGTGCTGACGCCGGCGCTGCCCCCGGAATGGGATGCGGCGGATTATGACGAGCATCATCTGCTGATGAAGCGGGTCGGCCAGCGGTTTTGCCGCCCCTCGCAATGCCACTGCGCGCCTTGCCCGGTGCAAGCGCTGTGCCGCACGGGCCGGGCGCGGCCGTCCCTGCAATAGGGATTCAGCCCAGCGCGGCCACCTCGCCCCGCCGGAAGCAGTCGGGTGCATGGTCGTTCACCATCCCCACCGCCTGCATCCAGGCATGGACGATGGTGGGGCCGACGAATTTGAAGCCACGCCGCTTCAACTCCTTCGAGATCGCGCGCGAAAGCCCGGTTTCGGTGTGGACCCCTTCGCCCTGCAGCGGCTTGCCATCGGTGAAGGCCCAGCAGAAGGCGCCGAAATTCTCGCCATTGGCCTGCATCTCGTTATAGATTTGCGCGCCGCGAATGGTCGCCTCGATCTTGGCGCGCGCCCGGACGATACCGGCATCATTCATCAGCCGCGCGATGTCCCGTTCTCCGAAACCCGCGACCTTGAGCGGATCGAACCCGGCGAAGGCCTTGCGGAAGTTCTCGCGCTTGCGGAGGATGACGGTCCACGACAGCCCGGCCTGGAACCCTTCGAGCATCAGCGTTTCCCACAGCATGCGCGGGTCCCGCTCGGGCACGCCCCATTCGCTGTCGTGATAGGCGCATTCCAGTGGATCGCGCATGGCCCATGCGCAGCGGGGTCGATCGTCGCTCATTGTCGCTCCAGGCTTTGCAGTCACGCTGCGTCTGGCATGGAACGGGGGTAGGCTACCAGTGGTTTCCCGCCTCCACGGCGGCGATTTCGGCCGGGGTGCTCTTGCGGCCCAGCAGCTCGTTCCGATGCGGATAGCGCCCGAAGCGCGCGATCATGGCATGGTGCGAACGCGCGAAAGGCCAGCCGAAGCGCGGGCCCAGTCGCGCATAATACCGCAGCGACCGGAGATGGTCCGCGATCCGCTCGCTATGCATCAGCGGCATCGCCAGGAATTGCCTCTCCGGCCCGGACAGCCCCTTGTCCCACCCGCGCTCCAGCGCGCCCTTGGCGATGGCGCGCGCCAGCGGATCGAAGCGGAAGGCGCGGGCATCGTTACGATAGAGATTGCGTGGCACCTGGTCGAACAGCAGGATGGCGGCCCGCGCCGTTTCGGGATCGCGCAGGAATTCATGCACGGGGCGATTGGCCAGGCTGGCCAGCTCGCGCGCAAAGCGGCGGCGCAGCAAATCGTCGACCGCCGCGCTGCTGCCGAACCAATTTTGAGGTTTCAGTTCATGAAACCAAAGGTGGAGCAGTTCCGCCGCCCAGCGGCGCCGGGCGGCGGCCATTCGGTTCAGCCTTCGGCCTTGCGATAGGGCACGAAGTCCCCGAGGAAGACCGAGCCGGTATACATGCCGGTGGTCTGATCCGCGGTGTTGACCATATCCTGCTTGCAGAACTGGCTGCTGGTCCGCTTCATGATAAGCACGTCATGCGGGCGCAGCGAATTGGGATCGCGCGGCCGGTTGACGTAGATGGTGCCGCCGCTCTTGTAGACGAGCGCGGTCTTGTCGATCACCTGCAGATTGTGGGAATCGAACAGGGTGATGCAGGATACGGGTTCGCCGGCCTGCCGCCCTTCCAGCATCTTCGCGAGGCGTTCCTCGCCGGTGGCCTTGGCAAGGGCCGGGGCGGACAGCAATACGGCGCCTGCGGCTGTCATCGCCGCGATGGTAGAGATGATCTTGCGCATGGATGTTCTCCAGAACGAATGCCATCCAGACTACACAAACGCGCCTGAACCGTAACTGACCGGCACATGCTCGGATCAGGCCCGAATCAGGCCGTCCCGCCCACGGTCAGCCCTTCCACCAGCAGGGTCGGCTGGCCGACCCCGGCCGGCACGCTCTGCCCGCCCTTGCCGCAGACGCCCACGCCTTCGTCCAGCGCCATGTCGTTGCCGATGCCCTTGACCCGGGTCAGCACGCTAGGCCCGTCGCCGATCAGGGTCGCGCCCTTGATCGGCGCGCCGAGCCTGCCGTTCTCCACGAGATAGGCCTCGGTGCAGGAGAACACGAACTTGCCCGAAACGATATCGACCTGCCCGCCGCCGAAGCTCTTGGCGAAGATGCCGTTCTTCATGCGGGAGAGCAGTTCCGCCGGATCGTCGTTGCCGCCCTTCATGAAGGTGTTCGTCATGCGCGGCATCGGCGCGTGAGCATAGGATTCCCGGCGGCCGTTGCCGGTCGGCTCCACGCCCATCAGCCGAGCATTGAGCCGGTCCTGCATATAGCCCTTGAGGATACCGTCCTCGATCAGCACCGTTTCGCCGGTGGGGGTGCCTTCGTCGTCGATGGAGAGCGATCCCCGGCGGTTGGCGATGGAGCCGTCATCCACCACCGTCACGCCCGGCGCGCCCACGCGCTCGCCGATCCGCCCGGAGAAGGCGCTGGTGCCCTTGCGGTTGAAATCGCCTTCCAGCCCGTGGCCGATCGCTTCGTGCAGCAGCACGCCCGGCCAGCCGGGGCCGAGCAGCACGGTCATTTCCCCGGCCGGGGCGGCGACGCTTTCGAGATTGACCAGCGCCTGGCCGAGCGCGGTGTCGATCGCCCGGTTCCACGTCGCGGGATCGAACAGGTCGTCATAGAGATAGCGCCCGCCGATCCCGAAGTTGCCGCTTTCGCGCCGGCCGTTGCTTTCCGCCACGATGCCGACGTTGAGGCGGACCAGCGGGCGGATGTCCTGCGCGACGAAGCCGTCCGCGCGGACGATTTCCACCACGCTCCAGCTTGCCGAAAGCGATGCGCTGACCTGCGCCACGCGCGGGTCGCGCGCCCGGGCGGCGGCATCGATCGTTTCGAGCAGCCTGACCTTGTCCGCGAAGGGCACGGCGTCGAGCGGGCTGGCGTCGGTATAGAGATGGCGGTTGTTGCGGCGCGGGGCCGGGGCCGGGGGATTGCTGGCCGGATCGAGCAGCTTGAGCGTTTCCCCGGCACGGCGGATCGCGCCCGCGCTGATGTCGTTGGCATGGGCGAAGCCGGTCATCTCGCCGGAAACCCCGCGCAGGCCGAAGCCCGAATCCCGCGAATAATCGGCGGTCTTCAGCCGGCCGTCGTCGAACCCGAAGCTCTCGCTGGCGATGAACTGGAGATAAAGCTCCCCATCGTCGCACCGGGCCAGCGCTTCCCTTGCGAGAACCTGGGCTTCATCGGGGGAGAGCTTGCCATCGGCATAGAGCAGCGAGCGGGGGTCGGGGATCTGGGTCATACACCCGATATAGGGGTATCGGAGGCATTGCGAAAGCGGCCCCGACAATCATCGCTGATGGCGGGGAGGAACCGAGCCTGTCGAAGTTCCGTCGCGAAGGGCCTGCCGTCAGGCCGGGGAAGCGCCCGAGGCGATGTCGGGCAGGCTGGCCTGATCCACGCCATCGGCCGGGCCGCCCTTGAGGACGAAGCGGCGGTCGCAATAGCCGCAATCGACATAGCCATGCTCGTCGATCTCGAGGAACACGCGCGGGTGGCCCAGCGCCGCAGGCGTGAAGCGTTCGCCCCCGCGAATGCCGCCGGAGCCGTCGCAGCTGACGCGGTGCGTTTCGACAAGGGTGATTTCGGGCGGTGGAATCGTCATCGCCGCGCCCGTTACCACTGGCGCCGCCGATAATCCAGATGCAGATCGTGTGTATCGATACACACCGCACGCTTGCGCGCGGGCCGTGGCTGCCCCAATGACTGGGCGGTGTGGACAAATTCCGCATGGTCGTGGCTTGAGCCAGCAGGGGCTTGGGCAAGAAGGGAGCGAGGAGAATAGTGGTGCTATTTGACGAACGAACGACGATGTCCAAACCCCTTCTGGCCAAGTGCGGATGACAAATCCGCCGCCCGCCATTTCCATCCGCGATCTCGTCAAGCGATATGCCCCCGGCAAGGGCACGGAGCCGAAGCTGGCGCTGAACGGGGTGAGCTTCGATGTGCCCCAAGGCGGCATTTTCGGCCTGCTGGGGCCGAATGGCGCGGGCAAGTCCACCCTGATCAATATCCTGGCCGGGCTGGTCTCCAAGACCTCGGGCAGCGTGACGATCTGGGGCCACGATATCGACGCGGACCAGCGCAATGCCAAGGCGTCGATCGGGATCGTGCCGCAGGAAATCGTGTTCGACCCGTTCTTCACCCCGTTCGAGGTGCTGGAGAACCAGGCGGGCCTGTATGGCGTGGCCAGGGCGCTGCGCCGCTCCGAGGAACTGCTGCGCGCGGTCCATCTGGCGGATAAGCGCGACGCCTATGCCCGCAGCCTGTCGGGCGGGATGAAGCGCCGGTTGCTGATCGCCAAGGCGATGGTGCATTCCCCGCCGGTGCTGGTGCTGGACGAGCCGACTGCCGGGGTCGATGTGGAGCTGCGCCGCCAGCTTTGGGAACTGGTGACGGAATTGAACGCGCAGGGGGTCACGGTCGTGCTCACCACCCATTATCTCGAAGAAGCCGAGGAATTGTGCGAGCGGATCGCCATCATCAATCACGGCAGGCTGATCGCCAACGAGCCGACCCGCGAGCTGGTCGGGATGATGCGCGAGAAGATCGTGGTCCTGACGCTCGATCGTGAGGTGGGGGGGCTGCCCCAGCATCCCGCCATCCTGAAAACCGCCCGGCATGGCGAGCGCGTGCTGGAGATCACCTATGACCGGGACCGGATGAGCGCGGGGCAGGTGCTCGCGCTGGTCCAGCAGCAGGGCTATGCGATCGAGGATGTCTCCACCCGCGAGGCGGATCTGGAGGACGTTTTCGTCAGCCTGACCAGCAAGACGAAGGAGATTGCCTGACCATGAGCCAGCAATCCCAGCATGACATTCTGATTATCGGTTCCGGCGCGGCCGGGCTTACCGCCGCCCTGGCGCTGGCGGAGGAGCGCACCGTGCTGGTGCTGGCGAAGGGCCGGCTCGACAGCGGCTCGACCGCCTCGGCCCAGGGCGGGATCGCCGCGGTGTTCGATGCGGGCGACACGTTCGAGAATCATATCCGCGACACCATGGTCGCCGGGGCGGGGCTCAACCGGCTCGAAACCGTGGAATTCGTGGTGGAGCGCGCGCCGCATGCGATCGACCGGCTGAGCGCGCTGGGCGTGCCGTTCAACACCGAGGGGCATGATCTGCATCTCACCCGCGAAGGCGGGCATTCCCACCGCCGCATCGTGCATGTCAACGACGCCACCGGCCTGGCGGTGCAGCAGGCGCTGCTCAAGGCGGCGGCGGACCATCCCAACATCACCCTGCTGGCGGGGCGGAGCTGCATCGACCTGATTACCGGGCGGCATGAGGAGCGCTATTCCGGCTCGGGCCGGGTCTGGGGCGTCTATGCGCTGAACGAAGCGACCGGCCGGGTCGAGACGCATGTCGCGCGCGCCACCGTGCTGGCGAGCGGCGGGGCGGGGCGGTGCTATCTCTTCTCCACCGCGCCGCGCGGGGCGACCGGAGACGGGATCGCGATGGCCTGGCGCGCGGGCGCACGCGTCTCCAACATGGAAATGATGCAGTTCCACCCGACCTGCCTCTACAATCTGGAGGTCAAGAACTTCCTGATTACCGAGGCGGTGCGCGGGGAAGGCGGGCGGCTGATAAACCCGACCACCGGCAAGCGCTTCATGCCCTATTACGACGAGCGGCTGGAGCTTGCCCCGCGCGATGTGGTGGCCCGCGCGATCGACGCCGAGATCAAGCGCTACGGGCTGGACTATGTCCACCTCGACATCAGCCACATGCCCGAGGATTTCGTGCGGGAGCATTTCCCCAACATCCACGAAAAGCTGCTGGGGCTGGGCATCGACATGACGAAGGAGCCGATCCCGGTGGTGCCGGCGCAGCATTATACCTGCGGCGGCGTGGTGATCGACCTGCGGGGCCGCACCGATCTGCCGGGGCTTTATGCCGCCGGGGAATGCACGGAAAGCGGGCTGCACGGGGCGAACCGGCTTGCCTCCAACAGCCTGCTCGAATGTTTCGTGTTCGGCGAAGCGGCGGCGACCGATATTCTCGCGCGCTGGGACGAGTTCGAGCAACCGCCGCCGATCCGCCCCTGGGACGAAAGCCGCGTCACCGATTCCGACGAGGAGGTGGTGATCAAGCAGAACTGGACCGAGATCCGCCGTTTCATGTGGAACTACGTGGGCATCGTCCGCACCACCAAGCGGCTGGAGCGGGCGCAGCACCGGATCAAGCTGCTGCAGGACGAGGTCGGCGACTATTACGGCCATTTCCGCGTCACCACGGACCTGATCGAATTGCGCAACCTGCTGCAATCGGCCGAGCTGATCGTCCGGTCCGCGCTCAAGCGGCATGAGAGCCGGGGGCTGCACTACACGCTGGATTATCCGCAGACCGACCCGGAGGCCAGGGATACGGTGCTGGTGCCCTGAAACTTTCGGTCAGGCCTTTCGCTCAGGCCTTCCCGCTCAGGGTGGGCGCCGGTTGAGCGCGGGCACGGCCTTCGGCGCGGCGGAATGCCGCTCTAGCCCAGCAGCCAGCGGCCGAGGAAGATCAGCGCCATCGCCCCGAGAATGGAGGCCAGGCAGCCCGCGCGATTGAAGCCGTCGGCCCCGCGCGTCGTCACCAGCCCCGCCAGCAGCGAGCCGCCCAGGCCCAGCAGGATGGTCTGCACCCAGCCGAGATCGACCGCCCCCGGATAGAGCCAGCGGGCCAGCGCCCCGACGATGAGGCCCGAGAAGATCGCGCCGATGATGTTCAGCATGGTTTTCCTGTTTCCGCTTTGGATACGATGATTTGCAAGCCTGCCCGCAACCAAATGCACCAGCCGGGCGCCCGCGCCACCCCCTTGCGAAAAAAATATTTTAGACTCTTGCGCATCCCGCCAGTCGAGCTTTGACCACGCGTCGCGGCCTGCCCGCCAGCTCGGCGAGCGGGCCGGAAAGCCTTCGTCCACATTTATCCTCTTGCACCCGATTCACTGCTTAAGCACTATAGCTTGTGGTTTGTGACCGGGGGGTACACACAAGACCTTGAATCCGTGCTGGCGATGCCAATGTTGCCCAATGGGCCGGATCAAGTCTCGTGCATGGCTTCGGGAGCATTCGCTGGGGACAGGCGGGGGATAAGTATTTCACCGCTTCGGCCCGGTTTCGGTTAGGCTGGCAGCTTGCCCGCCGAATCGAACGCATAGGGAACATCTGGCGCGAGGCGCCGCTGTTGCGGCCAAGGATCGGGGGCAAAAGGGCTATGGACTTCAAGAGCGGGGATGGTGTGGAAATGGGCCTTGATGCGGAATTTGACCTTGGGTCGGCCGATGGCGCCGAGCCTGCTTCCGCCGCGCCCGGCACAGGGAAGGACCCGGCGGTGACGATGGCAACGCAAGATCGCGGTTCGGAAGATCTCGTGGCGGGCTTGGCCGCCCAGGCCATGGGCGAAGCGGTGAAGGCCGCCGTGCAGGGCGCGGACAAGGCGCAGCCGGATTCGAAAACCGTGCTGGCGCGGCGCTTCGACATCCAGACCGATGCGTCGCGCGATGCGCTGCTGACCGACTTCGGCAAGGACACCCTGACCGACCGCTACCTGCTGCCCGGCGAATCCTATCAGGATCTGTTCGCCCGCGTGGCCGATGCCTATGCCGACGACGCCGATCACGCGCAGCGGCTCTACGACTATATCTCTAAGCTGTGGTTCATGCCGGCGACGCCGGTGCTGTCCAACGGCGGCACCGGGCGCGGCCTGCCGATCTCCTGCTATCTCAACTCGGTGGACGACAGCCTGGAAGGCATCGTCGGCACCTGGAACGAGAATGTCTGGCTGGCCTCGCGCGGCGGCGGCATCGGCACCTATTGGGGTCAGGTGCGCGGCATCGGCGAGCCGGTGGGGCTGAACGGCAAGACCAGCGGGATCATCCCCTTCGTGCGGGTGATGGACAGCCTGACGCTGGCGATCTCGCAAGGCTCGCTGCGGCGCGGCTCGGCCGCCTGCTATCTCGACATCTCCCACCCGGAGATCGAGGAGTTCCTGGAGATCCGCAAGCCGTCGGGCGATTTCAACCGCAAGGCGCTCAATCTCCATCACGGCGTGCTCGTCACCGACGAGTTCATGGAAGCCGTCCGCAACGGCGAGGAGTTCGCGCTGAAAAGCCCGCGCGACGGCAGCGTGCGCGGCAAGGTCGATGCGCGTTCGCTGTTCCAGAAGCTGGTCGAGACGCGGCTGGCGACGGGCGAGCCCTATATCGTCTTCTCCGACACGGTGAACCGGATGATGCCCAAGCATCACCGCGATCTGGGCCTGAAGGTTTCCACCTCCAACCTGTGTTCGGAAATCACCCTGCCCACCGGGCGGGACCATCTCGGCAATGATCGCACCGCGGTGTGCTGCCTCTCCTCGCTCAATCTCGAGAACTGGGACGAGTGGGCCGGCCACAAGGACTTCATCGAGGATGTGATGCGCTTCCTCGACAATGTGCTGCAGGATTATATCGACCGCGCGCCTGACGAGATGGCCCGCGCCCGCTATTCCGCCAGCCGCGAACGTTCGGTCGGCCTCGGCGTGATGGGCTTCCACTCCTTCCTCCAGTCCAAGGGCGTCGGCCTGGAAAGCGCCATGGCGAAGGCGTGGAACCTCAAGATGTTCAAGCATGTCAGCGCCAAGGTGAACGAGGCGTCGATGCTGCTCGCCAATGAGCGCGGCCCCTGCCCCGATGCCGAGGAAATGGGGGTGATGGAGCGGTTCTCCTGCAAGATGGCGATCGCGCCCACCGCCTCGATCAGCATCATCGCCGGCGGCACCTCGGCCTGCATCGAGCCGATCCCGGCCAATATCTACACCCACAAGACGCTGTCTGGCAGCTTCGTGGTGAAGAACCCCTATCTGGAAAAGCTGCTGCAGGAAAAATCGAAGGATTCCACCAATGTCTGGAATTCGATCCTGGAGAAGGGCGGCTCCGTCCAGCATCTCGATTTCCTCTCGCCGGAGGAAAAGGCGGTCTACAAGACCAGCTTCGAGATCGACCAGCGCTGGCTGCTGGAATTCGCGGCCGACCGCGCCCCGTTCATCGACCAGGCGCAGAGCCTCAACCTGTTCATCCCGGCCGATGTCGACAAGTGGGACCTGATGATGCTGCACTTCCAGGCGTGGGAGAAGGGCATCAAGTCGCTCTACTACCTGCGCTCCAAATCGGTGCAGCGCGCCGGGTTCGCCGGCGGGGTGGAGGCGGACAACACCGCCGAGGCCGCCCGGTTCGAGCTTGCCGCCACCGAAGGCCCCACCGATTACGAGGAATGCCTCGCCTGCCAATAGGCGGGCGGTGGCTGCATCATGGCCGGCCTGCCATCATGGGAAGCCCCGATATCCGCGCCGGATACCGGGGTTCCATCGCACCGGTCCACTCGGTGCCCGCGGCGCCGTGGCGCCCGCGATATTTCCGCGACCGGCGCCTCAGCTCTGCGAGAGGCGGCGCGCCGTGCGGTCGTGCGGCTGGTTGACCCGGTACTGGTCCGTGATCTGCCAGCCCGCCCTGGGAGACGGGGCTCCGGCGGGGGCCTGCTCGCCCTCGCCGTCTTTCCTGGTCGGTTCGTAGTGGCCCATCGGCCTGCTCCTTCAAAACCATGTCCTGGCCCCGGCGCTCGGCCGGGCCGCTCCTGCCGGGTGGCGAATGGGGAAAAATTCCGCGATTCCGCTGCCTTGGCGATGAATCGTCCATACCGCGCAAGAGGTTTGCGCCCGATTAACGCGGCGGTTGTGCGAGGTTCATTTTCCGGCCCGCGCAGGGGCCGCATCTTTTTCGCGGATTATCGCCCGCGCCCATCGGCGCGGCGATGGTCTTGGGCCGAAAACGCCCTATATTATCCAGCCTGATCGAACGCCCGGAGACACAATATGTCGTTGCTCGAAGCCCGCAAGACCTACAAGCCCTTCGAATATCCGTGGGCTTACGAGTTCTGGAAGCGGCAGCAGCAGGTCCACTGGATGCCGGAGGAAGTGCCGCTGGGCGAGGATTGCCGCGACTGGGCGCAGAAGCTCTCGGACCATGAGCGCAACCTGCTGACCCAGATCTTCCGCTTCTTCACCCAGGCCGATGTCGAGGTGCAGGATTGCTACCACGAGAAATACGGCCGCGTGTTCAAGCCCACCGAAGTGAAGATGATGCTGGCCGCCTTCTCCAACATGGAGACGATCCACATCGCCGCCTATTCGCATTTGCTCGACACCATCGGCATGCCGGAAAGCGAATATGGCATGTTCCTCGAATATGCGGAGATGAAGGACAAGCACGATTACCTGCAGCAGTTCGGGGTGGATTCGGACGAGGATATCGCCCGCACCCTGGCGATGTTCGGCGGCTTCACCGAAGGGCTGCAGCTGTTCGCCAGCTTCGCCATGCTGATGAACTTCCCGCGCTTCAACAAGATGAAGGGCATGGGCCAGATCGTCACCTGGTCGGTGCGCGACGAATCGCTCCATTGCGAAGGGATCACCCGCCTGTTCCACGCCTTCTGCAAGGAGCGGGACTGCCTGACCAAGGCGGTGAAGGAAGACATCATAGATTGCTGCCAGAAGACGGTGCGGCTGGAGGACGCCTTCATCGACCTGGCGTTCGAGGCCGGGCCGGTGCCGGGGATGACCGCGCGCGAGATCAAGAAATATATCCGCTACATCGCGGACTGGCGGCTGAACCAACTCGGCTTCGCGCCGATCTACATGGTGGAGGATCACCCGCTGCCGTGGCTGGCCCCGCTGCTGAACGGGGTGGAGCACGCCAATTTCTTCGAAACCCGCGCGACCGAATATTCCAAGGCGGCGACGCGCGGCAACTGGAATGACGTGTGGTCCAGCTTCGACCAGCGCCGCAAGGCGAAGAAGGGCGAGGAAGCCAACGACGTGTCGGACGACGGCGAGCCGGATATGTTCGGCAATGCGAGCGGCGTGGCGGCGGAGTGATAGATGGCAATCTATCACGTCTACGCTGACGCTAACATATTCTTAGATTTTTTTCGATTTTCTGATGACGATCTCGAAGAATTACAAAAATTGGGGTTTATCCCCTTGGGATACGTATCGCCCGGACTCAAATGGGGCACGATCTAGCGCAGGATGGCTCCCGCTTGTTCTCGTTTCGTGCTAGCGCGTGGTATGCTTTCGCGTTTTGACTCTCACACGAATTTAAGAGTAGCTATCCCCCGCAATTTGGGGGGGCGGTATGGCGAAAGCAATTACAGTTCGGTTCTACACAGTCGGCAAGGTGTCGCCACAAGGCGCCAGTCTGCGAACAACGCTCCAGACTATTTACGAGCTTGGAGAACCGGCGGTTCGGCAGCGCCAGTTGACCGGCGGTTTCATTTGTCGCTTGGAGAGGCTGACTCTGGCGCCGGGTTACTTGTCGGGTGAAATGATGCGGGTGCGCGACACTGACTTGCCCTGCGAGGTCCATCCGGACGGGACAAAGCGATTGGGACTCGACGTTCCAATCGGCGACGGCATCGCGTTTTGCTTTAGAGAGGCAGATCACACGCTGGCGATCCACTACGATACGCGTGTGGTCTCACCGGGCCGTTTCAACGACTACCTGACGCAAATGCACCATGCCGGGCAGTTCACTATGGAGCCGGTCATGGACGCAGCAGCTCTTGCCAGGTTCCAGGCACAGCCGCTTCGCAAGCTGAGCGTGAAGCTTGCTCGGCCACAGAATCTTGACGCCTTGGATGATGAGGCGGCGGCTGCCGGGGCGGCGATACAATCACTTGGCGAAGCCTATGAAGCGCCAGTGATCACCGTTGAACTCAGCATGGGGCACAACAAGGGCCAACTGGGAGCGGGAGCCAAGGCGATGGTCCAAAGATTCCTCGGCATGGCCGGGCATGAGCAAGACGTGCGCGGAATTCACGTCACCCCCGATGCTGGAGAGGGTGTCAAGAACGAGGATATCAACCTGCTAGATGCTCTTCTCTCGGAAAAGGGCGAGATCAACCCCGCCAGCGACGAACCGGACGATGTATATGCCGCTACGTCTGCCTTCGTGCGGCAAAGGCTAGATGGTCATGGCTGAGGCAGCGAAGCGGCGCAAAAGTCTCGGCCTGATTGTCGAGCAATACGCGCCTCTCGTGCTCTCTGTGGGGAGCTCAATCGCGATCTATGTTCTTGCGCCCGCAATCATCGCGAAATTTGAGCCGACGGACGGGTGGCAGGTGTCCAGCCTCTACGGAGCCATTTTCAACTGGTCAGCCATCCAGACCGGATTTGCCTTCGGAGTATATGGCTTCGTCGTCGGAAAGAACGACGGGTTTGTGCAGGAGATACGCGACAAGCTGGCCATGCGCCGCTTCCTCGCATATGTCCGCCGGGCCAACATCGGCGGCTTCGTTTTGACGGTCATGTCGTTGCCGCTGACGATAGCAAATCCGCCTATATCCGATCCTCAATCGCCGATGTTTTTCGTCGTGCTTGGATGGTTTGGCCTGTTCCTCTGGACGTTTTTGGCTTTTCTGCGCGTAGCGTATGGGTTCGGCAAGTTGTCCAGTGTGCGCGATCAACCGGAATTCTACGGAGCGTAACGATGATAAGCCTTCGTGAAGCCATCGACCAAGGTAAGCTCGACCAGTTCATCGCTGAGCACGAAGGCGAGATTGGCGACCGGGACGCCTTCGAGGCTACCGTTAGGGCAATGGCCGGAAAGTCGAAAGAAGCTCCGGCAGCATCGTCTCAGGACGGTTCCGACGATTGAAGCGATACTCGAATTCCTTGACGTAGCGGCCGAGGTACTTGGGCGAAACGCTGGTGTGCGTGCCGTTGATCGAGCACTTGAGGTGACGCCAGAAATTCTCGATCCCGTTGACCGTCACGGTGTCCGCTAGGCGGTAGTCGTAATACGCATATTCCTGCGCGCCGTGGTTCACCGTGGCGTGACGATAGCCGGCCTTCGCCAGATTGGCGTAGCTGCGCAGCTCGTCGGTGTGCACGTTGCCGCCAACCTTCACGTTGGCCGTCACGAAGGGTTCCAGTGTCTCGCGGCGCTGGTTCGGGACAACGGCGGTCACAATGTCGCCACCGCGTTCCAGAGCGCCGACAACGACCGTCTTGCCGGCGCTGCCGCGCATATGCTTGCCCTTCTTCACGCCACCCATGAGCGTTTCGTCGATTTCAACCGAGGTGCCGGGGCCGCCGATCGGACGTTCGCCGTCAACGTCGGCCATGTGCTCGCGAATGAGCGCGGCCATGCGCCATGCGGTCTTGTAGGTCACGCCGAGCTGGCGCTGCAATTCCTTGGCACTGACACCGTGGCGCGTCGTCGTGAACAGGTGGATCGCGTAGAACCAAAGCTGGAGCGGCGTGCGGGTCTTTTCGAAGGGCGTGCCGACCGTGGGGTGCAGGTGATGACCGCACCACTGGCAGGAATAGGCGCGCTCGGCCTTGATGCGGAACCACTTGGAAGCACGCTCGCACTTCGGACACTCGAAGCCCTGCCCGAAGCGGACTTCAAACAGATGGTTGAGGCAGGTTTCGTCATCCGGGAAGAGGCGGAAGAACTGCGCGGTGGAGAGGGGCTTCGTGCTCATGCCCCATTGTATAGCCGATCAAATTACGTATGGCAAGGGGATACACCCCCTGCTTTAATAGATGATCTGGCATGCAGCGTAAATTATTCTAACACTCACTGTGCAATAGCTAATTTGCTTCCCTATGCGTCTCAATTTTCGCCCGCAGAACTGGAGAAAATTTTGGACATTGCGATGTTCAACAGTCAAGTCGGAGGAATTTTGGGTGATAGCGACGTGGAAGATTTTTATTCAAAAGTAAGGACAAGAATGCCTTGGATTGGAAATGCGGTAGCAGATCAATTCGACGAACTGTTTGGTGATCTGTCGGAAGTTCCTTTTTAGATATCTCAACACCACCCCCTTCGATACCCCTTCCACCGCTCGGCATAGCCTTCACGCACCAAGACGTCGCCCAGGCTTTGTCCGCCGCGCCTCACCACCCGCAGGGCGCGGCCATATTTGTCGGTGTCCCGGTCGATCCGTTCCAGCGAGAATGGCCCTTCATTCAGCAGCGTTAGCAGCCGCGCGGTCGCCTTCGCGCCCAGTTCCGCCTCGCGGGCGCAGCCCGGCTCGCTTACCTCCGGCGTGTTGATGTCGGCGATCCGGATCTTGGTTCCGCGATACCACAGCGTATCCCCATCCACGACGCAGCTATAGCGGATCGGGCCGATGCAGCGGGAGAATCTGGCACTTTCCCGGTCCTGCGATGTGGCGACGGGCCTGCTGGCCGTCAGCGAGAGGCCGGGCGGAACGCCATCCCACAGGAACACCGCCATGAAGGCCGCCAGCGGCAGCATTACCATGATCGGATCGATTCCGAACCGGCGGCGGGTTCGCCGCCTCCATGCTGGCGCGGCATAGGCGGCCGTGCGGGTCCAGCGGCTCCGCTTGCGGAAAGGATGGATGTTCCGGCTGTTTCGACGCATGGGCGGCATCATGCCGCCGACAGGTGTCGGAAGGCTTAAGCGGCTCGGCTTGCCTGCCTCTTCCCGGCAAACATCTTCCCTGCGGGCATTCCGCCCGGTGCCGCTCCCGCCATTTTCCTACTCGCGCCGGGTCTGCCATGGTGGCGCGGTCATGCCTCGCATCGCCCGCCCCGCCATTCTCCCGCCGCCTCCGCATGGGCCATCCGCGAAAGGTCACACAGATTCCGGCGTCAAGCCTTTGCGTTCAAAGGGAAACAAGGCGAAAGCGAAAACCACAATTCGGGCGTTCGGCGTCAACTTTACGAGCGGTGTGAAACGAGGGTGGCGGTCGCGCCGCCTATACCCACCATGTCTCCGGATCGGGCATGGGCAGCTTCTTCTGCGCGTTCACCAGGCTCAGCACGCAGCGCACGATCACCAGCACGGCCACGCCCACGATCAGCAGGAAGCCGATCAGCACCAGCATCAGGAAGGTGCTGATGATCCCGCCGATCAGGCCCAGCCAGAAGGTGCGGATGAGGTAGGTGTAATGCGAGCGTTCCCATTCCGCTTGCGGCTCGCCGCGCCAGACATAGGCCAGCACCACGCCGATCAGCACGGTGACGCACAGCACGAAGGAGGAGAGATACAGCAGGCTGATGATGGTGGGGCGGTTGAAATCGAACCCGGCAGAGGCTGTGGGCCGGGTGGCCTGCGGATCGATCAGCTGCGGTTGCGGTTCGCCCTCGGTCATGCCTTCGGTCACATGGATTCTCCTGCCTGCGCGCGGGTCTGCCCGGCGGAGCGGGAGCCTATCGCAATGGCGCGCCGGCCGGAAGCCCTTGCGGGAAGGGGCGCGGTCAGCCGCGGCGGTCGAGGATCTCGCGGCGCGGGTGCTTGCGCCGTTCCGGGCCTTTATAGGGCTGCGCGGCGGCCTCGCGCCGGTCTTCCCCGGTGCGGCGTTCCTCGCCTGCATAGGCGTGCGGCTCCTCCCGGCGATCGTCGCCGGAGCGGCGGTCCGGCCCGCGTTCGACATACTCTCTTGCTTTGCTGGCGGTGGCCATGGCCTGCCTCCATCCGGCTGGCGGGAATGCCCGATGCATTCGCTTCGCTGGCCGATCCTGCCAGTTCTAGCCGGGGGAGTGTTGAGTTTGGGTTAACTTTGCCTGACCCGCCCGAGGGGCTTCACGCCGCGCGCCTGGCGGAAATTTTCCTGTTTCCGCGATTTCCGGTCAGCAAGTGATTTCACTTGCTTCCAAATCGCTCTAAGAAACCGCAAACCAGTTTACCGATCGGAGTGCTGTCCTTGTCCCATGATGCCCTGTTCCAGCCGCTGACGCTCGGCACGCTCGCCCTCCCCAACCGGATCGTGATGGCGCCGCTCACCCGTGGCCGCGCGGACGAAGCCAATGTGCCGCAGCCGGTGATGGGCGAATATTACGCACAGCGCGCCGATGCGGGGCTGATCGTTTCGGAAGCGACCGCCGTGCATCCGCTGGGCATGGGCTGGTATCGCGTGCCCGGCATCTGGTCGGACGAGATGGTCGCCGGGTGGCAGGGTGTGACCGGGCGGGTCCATGATGCGGGCGGGCGGATCTTCTGCCAGATCTGGCACATGGGGCGGCTGGTGCTGCCGGACTATATCGGCGGCCAGCAGCCGGTGGCGCCTTCCGCCATCGCCTCGGAAGGGGAGACCTTTGCGCCCCGGCCCGCCGGCGACGACAGCCTGTTCCTGCCGATGAAGCCCTATGCCGTGCCGCGCGAAATGACCCAGGCCGATATCGACGAGGCGGTGGCCGCCTATGGCAGGGGCGCGGCCAATGCCCGGCGCGCCGGGTTCGACGGGGTGGAGATCCACGGGGCCAATGGCTATCTGATCGACCAGTTCCTCAAGACCAGCAGCAACCACCGCGCCGACGGCTATGGCGGCAGCCTGGAGAACCGGCTGCGCTTCCTGCGCGAGGTGATCGCGGCGGTGGTGGCCGAGGTGGAGCCGGGCCGGGTCGGCCTGCGCATCAGCCCCACCAGCGAGCGCAAGGGCATGGCCGATGCCGATCCGGGCGCGCTGGCCGAGGCGATCGGCACGCTGGTGCAGGAATATGGCCTGGCCTATGTCCACCTGATCGAACCGATCGCGGCGGGCTTCATGGATGTGCCCGACAATCCGGTGATGGACAGGCTGCGCGGCGCCTACAAGGGCGCGGTCATCCAGAACGGCGGGTTCGATGCGGAAAAGGGCGCACAGTTCATCGCCAATGGCGATGCGGATGCGATCTCCTTCGGGCGGCCGTTCATGGCCAACCCCGATCTGGTGGACCGTTTCCGCAAGGGCCTGCCGCTGGCCGAGGTCAATTTCGACTATGCCTATGTCGGGGAGGAGAAGGGCTACACCGATTATCCGGCCTATGCCGAAGCGGCGGAACAGGCGGGATAGGGCAGGTCAGCCGCCGCAGCCGCGCCATTCGGCCATCGCGGCGTAGCTCTCGAGATATTCGGCGGGGGTGAGGCCTGCGGCGAAGGCGGCATGGTGGCTCTGGCCGGGCGCGGCGGCGAGCCAGCCGAGATCCTGTTCCGCCGCGAGCCTGCCCAATGCGGCGAACCAGAGGTTGAAGGCGGGTTCGGGAAGGCCGGGGGCGTTCAATCCTTGTCCTTTCCGCCCTTTCCGCCCTTGCCTTCATCGTCCTCATCCCCGTCCTTGCCGACGGGATAGGCGGGAATGGGGCGCAGCAGGCCGAATTCCTCCTCCAGGGGAGGGTGGTCCAGTTCCGGCCATTCGATCGCCTCGTCCGGCACCGCGAAATCCGGCAGGCGATCCAGCAGGTCGCGGATCAGGGTCAGGCGGCCGTGCCGCTGGTCGTTGAAATCCACGACGGTCCACGGCGCGGAATCGGTGTGGGTCGCGGCGAACATCGCCTCTCGCGCCGCCGTATATTCGGCATAGCGGCTGCGCGCGGCGGCATCGACCGGTGACAGCTTCCAGCGCTTGAGCGGATCGTCCAGCCGTTCGGCGAAGCGCTCCTCCTGATGAGCCTGGTCGCAGCTCAGCCAGTATTTGAACAGGCGGATGCCGTCGTCGACCAGCATCTTCTCGAATATGGGCGCCGCCCGGAGGAAATTTTGCACCTGCTGGTCCGACGCGAAGCCCATCACCTGCTCCACCCCGGCGCGGTTATACCAGCTGCGGTCGAACAGGACGATTTCGCCGGCTGCGGGAAGGTGGCGCGCGTAACGCTGGAAATACCATTGCCCCTGCTCGTTCTCGCTCGGCTTGGGCAAGGCGACGACCCGGCATTGGCGGGGATTGAGCCGCTCCGAAACCGTCTTGATCGCGCCGCCCTTGCCGGCGGTGTCCCGCCCCTCGAACAGGACCAGTATCCGCTCTCCCTTCGCCTTGGCCCACCGCGCCATCTGCACCAGTTCCACCTCGAGCGGTTCGATCAGCTTGTCATAGGTCTTGCTTTTCATGTGCCCGTTCCCTGGAAGCATTGCGATCCGATCGCCCGGAACAGCGATGTCAGTCTGGCGGCAAGCCATCGGATAAGGAAGGATTTATCGCCAGTTGCAAATAACGCAACGCGCCGGAACTTTTTTGCGATTGCGAAATATGCTGCGCTGCACAATATGACAGCAGGAAGACAGGGACGATGTCCTTGGGGCACTGCAAACAGGAGGAAATCATGCAGCTCATCGCTTCGCGCGTATTGCCGATCATCGTGGCGGCTTCGACCAGCGGGATCTTGTTCGGCGCCACGCTTATCTGAGTTGGCGCCTATGGCCATATCCAACGGCAGGCGGCCGTTCTCCGGATAGGGGGACGGCCGTCTGCTTTTGTGGCCCGATCCATTGCAATCAGTTGTGGATGTCCGCCCTCAACGCTTTCCTATTCGCGGCTTCGTCCCTATATCATCGGCATGACGGACAATCCCGAAAATGCCCCGCGTTCCAATGGCTATGGCGCGGATTCGATCAAGGTGCTCAAGGGCCTGGACGCCGTGCGCAAGCGGCCCGGCATGTATATCGGCGATACGGACGACGGGTCCGGCCTGCATCACATGGTGTTCGAGGTTTCCGACAATGCCATAGACGAGGCATTGGCCGGCCATTGCGACCTCGTGCTGATCGAATTGAACCCGGACGGCTCCGTGTCGGTCGAGGATAACGGCCGCGGCATCCCGACCGACATCCATTCGGAAGAAGGGGTTTCCGCCGCCGAGGTCATCATGACCCAGCTCCATGCCGGCGGCAAGTTCGAGAATACGTCGGAAGACAACGCCTACAAGGTTTCCGGCGGGCTGCATGGCGTCGGCGTCTCGGTGGTCAACGCGCTCAGCGAATGGCTGGAGCTGACCGTCTGGCGGGACGGCAAGGAACACTGGATGCGCTTCGAGAATGGCGATCCAGTCGCGCCGCTGGTGATGAAGGGCGATGCCCCGCCCGGCAAGAAAGGCACGCGGGTCACCTTCCTGGCGTCCACCGAAACCTTCAAGAATGTGACCGAGTTCGATTTCGAGAAGCTGGAACACCGCTATCGGGAGCTGGCTTTCCTCAATTCGGGCGTCCGCATCCTGCTGCGCGACAAGCGGCACGAGGAAGTGAAAGAGCATGACCTGTTCTATGAGGGCGGGATCGCCGCCTTCGTCGCCTATCTCGATCGCAACAAGACCGCGTTGCTGCCCGATCCGATCGCGATTGCGTCCGAACGGGACGGGATCGGCATCGATGTCGCGCTCGAATGGAACGATTCCTATTACGAGAACGTGCTGTGCTTCACCAACAACATCCCCCAGCGTGACGGCGGCACCCATCTGGCCGCATTCCGCGCGGCGCTGACCCGCACGCTCAACAATTATGCCGAGAAATCGGGCCTGCTGAAGAAGGAAAAGGTTAACCTCACGGGCGAAGACATGCGCGAGGGGCTGACCGCGATCGTTTCCGTCAAGCTTCCCGATCCGAAGTTCAGCTCGCAGACCAAGGACAAGCTGGTTTCATCGGAAGTGCGGCAGCCGCTGGAAAGCCTGATGGCCGACCGGCTGAGCGAGTGGCTTGAGGAAAACCCGGCCAATGCCAAGGCCGTGGTGGGCAAGATCATCGATGCCGCCGCCGCGCGTGAAGCGGCTCGCCGCGCGCGCGAACTGACCCGGCGCAAGGGGGCGATGGATATCGCCAGCCTGCCCGGCAAGCTGGCGGACTGCCAGGAGCGCGATCCGGCCAAGTCCGAATTGTTCCTGGTCGAGGGCGACAGCGCGGGCGGCTCCGCAAAGCAGGGGCGCGACCGGCATTATCAGGCGATCCTGCCGCTCAAGGGCAAAATCCTGAATGTGGAGCGCGCGCGGTTCGACCGGATCATCTCGTCGAAGGAAGTGGGCACGCTGATCCAGGCGATGGGCACCGGCATTCGCGACGAATTCACTCTCGACAAGCTGCGCTACCACAAGATCGTCATCATGACCGACGCCGACGTGGACGGGGCGCATATCCGCACGCTGCTGCTCACCTTCTTCCATCGGCAGATGCCGGATATCATCCGCAGCGGGCATCTCTATATCGCCCAGCCGCCGCTCTACAAGGTCAGCAAGGGCCGTTCGGAAGTCTATCTGAAGGACAATCCCGCGCTCGACCGCTATCTGGTCGAAGGCGGATTGCAGGGCAGGATTCTCGAAACCGCGGGCGGGGCCCGGGGCGGGGCCGAACTGGAAGCGCTGGTCGAACATGCGCTGCGGCTGCGCAACCTGATCGGCTTCGTGCCGCGCCGCTATGACAGCGCGGTGGTGGAGCAGATGGCGATGGCCGGGGCGCTTGCGCCGGATCTCGACCGCGCCGCGCGGACTGCCGCGCTGGAAGCCGCGGCTGTGCGGCTGGGCGGCGGCGATCCCGATGCGCGCTGGAGCGCTTCATTCAAGGACGATGGCTCGGTTCGCTTCGACCGGGTGTGGCGCGGGGTGACCGACGTTCACCTGATCGAAGCGGCCTTCCTCTCCAGCGCCGAGGCGCGCAAGCTGGATCGGATCGCGCGCGAGCAGGCGGAGGTCTATGTGGCTCCGGCTCGTCTTATCAAGGGCAGCACGGCAGCTGAACCCGAGCCTGAGGTCGCGGACGAAGCGGAAGATGGCGAGGAAGCGCTGCGCGCGCCTGCCGCCGGTGAAGGCGCGATTACCCGGCCCACCGAATTGCTCGATGCGGTGCTCGCGGCCGGGCGCAAGGGCCTGTCGATCCAGCGCTACAAGGGGCTGGGCGAGATGAACGCGGAGCAGCTTTGGGAAACCACGCTCGACCCGGAAAACCGCGCCCTGCTTCAGGTGAAGGTGGAAGACGCCGACGTCACCGACGAAATCTTCACGCGCCTGATGGGCGATGTGGTCGAACCGCGCCGCGATTTCATTCAGGAAAACGCGCTGAACGTCGCCAATCTGGACGTCTGAGCGTTCAGAAGCCGGCGCCGTCCGGCCAGCCCGATGCAGCCAGCCCCATGACCTTGAACAGGGCGCCCATCTGTTCGTCGTCGGCCAGCCTGTGCAGGGCGGCGCGGATCGCATCCGCGTGCTCCGGCGCGGACCGCGACAGAGCGGCGGCGCGCGCCTCTATCCCGAGCTGCCGAAGCCAGCCGCCTTGCGTCGCCGTTCCCAGCCATTTGGCTCCGCGCGACTCCGCGATGCGGGAAAGCACCGCGAAATCGACATGGGCCGTCAGATCAGCCTGGCCCGGACTGGCGAACGGATCGACCTTCCGATGGGCGCGGACCGCCTGCAGGGTCGATCCGGTGCGCTCTTCGGCGTGGCCGTAATCGATGAACAGGGCGGCACCGCCCTGTTGTTCCAGCCGGCCCGCGACTTCATAGATGACCGCGGCCGCGGCGGGAGAGCTTTCGATGATCGTTCCTGGCTCCGCGTCCCGCTGCGCTTCCGGAACGGCCGAATCCATCGGCTGGCTGCCGGTCACGAAGATGAAGCGGCCGCTTTCCCCGGTTCCTTCCAGCCCCACCTTGCGTTCGCGCCAGCCCGCCTCCGTGCTCACCAGCTGGCGGATCGGGAGAGCGTCGAGAAATTCGTTGGCCACCAGCAGGATCGGCCCGGAAGCGGGCAGGGTCGAGAGATCGTCATGCCAATGCGCGCCCGGCACATTGGCGAACTGGACATCGCGCAGCGCCACTGAGGTTTCGACGAGATGGACGCGCGGCTCCAGCCCGTATCGCCGCGCCGCGCGCAAGGCATCGCGCGCCAGGGTCCCGCGCCCCGGCCCCAGTTCGACATAATGCGCATGGTCCGGGCGGCCAGCGCGCATCCAGACGTCCGCCAGCCACAGCCCGATCAGTTCCCCGAACATCTGGCTGATTTCAGGAGCGGTAATGAAATCGCCGGCGCTGCCCAGGGGATCGGCGGAATTGTAGTAGCGCGCGTTCGATTCCGCCATGAAATGCGCGATGCTGACTGGGCCTGTATTAAGGATCAGCCGCCGGAACATGGCGGCCAGGTCGCCGCTTTCCTCCATGGTCATGCCGGCGCGGCGGTTCCGCTTCCCAGCGGCGGGTGGGTCAGCGACCACACCACCAGAGCCAGCCCGAGCAGGATCAACGGAATGGTGAGCCATTGGCCCATCGAAAGGCCGGTCCGCGCCGCGAATTCCGCCAGCTGGGCATCCGGCTCGCGGAAGAATTCCACGGTGAAGCGAGCCAGCGCGATGCCGGCGGTGAAGGTGCCGACAAGCAGGCCCGGCCGCCAGCGCGCCCGTGTCCGCCAGAACAGATAGAGCAGCACGATGACCAGCAAGGCGCCTTCCAGCGCGGCCTCGTAAAGCTGGGACGGGTGGCGCGGCAGCGGGCCGGCGCCCGGGAACAACATCGCCCATGGCACGTCGGCCGGCCGTCCCCACAATTCTCCGTTGATGAAGTTGGCGAGCCGCCCGAACAGCATGCCGAACGGCACATTGACCGCGATGTAATCGGCCACCCGGAGGAAGGAAAGCTGGCCGCGCCAGCTAACCCAGATGATTGCGATCAGCACACCGATCAAGCCGCCGTGGAAGCTCATTCCGCCTTCCCACAGTTTCAGCAGGTTGACGGGGTTGGCCCAGAGTTCCGGAGCATAGAAGGTGGCGTAGCCGAGCCGGCCGCCCAGGATGATGCCCAGCGTGCAATAGAAGAACAGATCGTCCGCATGGCGCTGGGCCATCGGCGCGCCGGGGGCCTTGATCATGCGCCCAAGATGCCAATATCCGAGGACGATGCCCGCCAGATAGGCGAGCGAGTAGAAGCGAAGGGTGAAGAAACCCAGATCGATCCCGGGCCTCAATCCCAGATCCTCCCACATCAGGGGAGCGGAACCGGCGGTGGCGGCCAATAGTGACAGCAAGTGGCGAACCCCTTAGTGAAGGATCAAGCGTGGCTGGCTATTGGCACACTCAGGGGATGGGAGAAAGCCTGTCTCGGCATTCCGGCGCAATCGCGCCGGGCGGCCAGGATCGGTCCGAGCGACTCTGAATGCCCATGCGGGCAGGTCGAGGAGAAGGCGTGAGCACGTTGCGAATACCAAACCAGCGAGCGGTGATCGAACGGCGGGCCTTGTCCGAAGCGATCGCGCGAACCGTGGAAGAGCACGGTGCAAGCCAGCGCAAGCCGGTGATCGAGCTGTTGCGCAATGCGCTGGCGGCCGGGCGCGCCGAGCTGGCCAATCGTCTTTCGGACAAGCCCTACGCCGGGACGGAATGCGCGGAAGGCCACGCGTTCCTGATCGACCAGCTGGTGCGGGTGATCCACGACCATGTGACGCGCGACATCTATCCGGCGAACAACCGCTCCACCGGGGAACGGCTGACCATCATGGCGGTGGGCGGCTATGGCCGGGGCGAAATGGCGCCGCATTCGGACGTCGACATCGCGTTCCTCACCCCGTCGAAGAAGACCCCGTGGTGCGAGCAGGTCATCGAGGCGATGCTCTATTTCCTGTGGGATCTGGGCCTCAAGGTCGGGCACTCCAGCCGCTCGCTCGACGATATGGTGCGCATGGCCAAGTCCGATCTCACCATTCGCACCGCGCTGCTGGAAGGCCGCTATGTGTGGGGCGACCAGCCGCTGTACGAGGAAGCGAAGCGCCGGTTCTTCAGCGAGGTGGTGGCGGGGACCGAGCGTCAGTTCGTCGCGGAAAAGCTGGCCGAACGCGATGAGCGGCACAAGCGGCTGGGCGACAGCCGCTATGTGGTCGAACCCAATATCAAGGAAGGCAAGGGCGGGCTGCGCGACCTGCATACGCTCTACTGGATCGGCAAATATATCCACAAGGTGCGCGAACCGGCGGAACTGGTCGAGGTCGGGTTGCTCACCCGCAACGAATATCGCGCCTTCCGCCGGGCCGAGAATTTCTTCTGGGCGGTGCGCTGCCATATCCATACCATCACCAATCGCGCGGAAGACCGGCTGACCTTCGATCTCCAGCGCGAAGTGGCGGCGCGGATGCGCTTCACCGACCGGCCGGGCAGAAGCTCGGTCGAGCGGTTCATGCAGTATTTCTTCCTGCAGGCGAAGCGGGTCGGCAGCCTGACCGCGGTGTTCCTCGCCCAGCTCGACGAGCAATTCGCCGCGCAGCGCCCGCGCGGCATCCTGGCGTCCTTCAAGGCCAAGCCGCGCAAGCTGAAAGGCTACATCGTGATCGGCGGCAAGATAAAGGCGCCGTCCGACAAATGGTTCGAGCAGGACCCGGTGCGCCTGCTGGAAATCTTTGCCCTAGCCGAGGCGGAAGGGCTGGAAGTCCATCCGGAAACGATGCGCCAGGCCGCGCGCGACGAGCATCTGCTGAAAGGCAAGGTTCGCCGCGACCCGCAGGCCAACAAATATTTCATGAGCGTTCTGGCCGGCCGCAACGATCCCGAGACGGTGCTGCGCTGGATGAACGAAACCGGCGTGTTCGGCCGCTTCGTGCCCGATTTCGGCCGGGTCAACGCCCAGATGCAGTTCGACATGTATCATCATTACACGGTCGACGAGCACACCATCCGCGCCATCGGCCTGCTGTCCCGGATCGAGCGGGGGCTGGAAGCGGAAGCCCATCCGCGTTCGACCAACCTGATCCACGAGCTGGCGTCGCGCCGGGTCGCCTATGTCGCGGTGCTGCTGCACGACATCGCCAAGGGCAGGGGGGGCGACCATTCCGTGCTGGGCGCTGAAGTCGCGCTTCGGCTCTGCCCGAGGCTCGGCCTGGACGAGGACGAAACCCAGCTGGTCAGCTGGCTGGTGAGGCATCACCTGCTGATGAGCGCGACCGCCTTCAAGCGCGACCTGGCCGATCCCAAGACGATCGAGGATTTCGTGGCCATCGTGCAGAGCATCGAGCGGCTGCGCCAGCTTACCATCCTGACCACGGTGGATATTCGCGCGGTCGGTCCCGGCATCTGGAACAGCTGGAAGGGGCAGTTGCTGGGCGATCTTTACGACCGCTCCGAGGAACGCTTGCGGCTGGGTTACAAGGCGCATGGCCGGCTGGCGCGGATCGACCACAAGAAGGCCGCCGTGGCGCAGCATCTTGGGGCGCAGGGCAAGCTGGTCGAAAGCGTGGGCGGCAAGATGGGGGACGCCTACTGGATCGCGGAGCCGGAAGACATCATCGCGCTCAACCTGGTGCAGCTGGAAGCGGCGAAGAAGCTGAAGGACGCGCTCTCGATCCACTGCGAATATTACGCCGCGCGGGGCGCCACCCTGGTGACGGTGATCGCGGCGGACCATCCGGGGCTGTTCTATCGCATCGCAGGCGGGATTCATCTTGCCGGCGGCAATATCATCGACGCCCGGATTCATACGGCGCGGGATGGCCGGGCGGTGGACAATTTCCTGGTGCAGGACCCGCTCGGCCGCCCGTTCATGGAGGCGGAGCAGCTGGAACGGCTGAAGGCCGCCATTCGCGATGCGCTGGCCAACCGCGTGGAACTGGTGCCATCGCTGGCCAAGCGGCCGCTGCCGCATCGCCGGGCCGAAGCCTTCGACGTGCGCCCGTGGCTGCATTTCGACAACAAGGCGTCGAACCGCTTCACGGTGATCGAAGTGAGCGCGCGCGACCGGCCCGCCCTGCTCAATCGCCTGGGCCGCGCCTTGTTCGAAGCGCAGCTCATCATCCATTCGGCGCATATCACCACCTATGGCGAGCGCGCGGTGGACACGTTCTACGTCACCGATCTGCTGGGCCACAAGGTCGACCGCCCGGATCGCCTGAAAGCGATCGAGAAGCGCTTGCTGGCCGCCGCCGATGAAACTCCACCGGAAAGCACTGCGGAGCACGGCAGGACGGACGAAGTGGAAGTGCATGTGATCTGAAGCATCGCGCGAAAAAGTGGGAACCGGTTTTTCGCCAAGCGATGCGACAACAAAGGCCTCCAGCATCGCGCGAAAAAGCCTGTCCTGAGCTTAGCGCCACCGCGCTCCGCTATCCTGCCGCGCGCTCTCCGAACAGGGCGCTGCCCACCCTGACGTGAGTAGCGCCCAGCATGATCGCCGTTTCGAAATCGCCGCTCATCCCCATGCTCAGCCCGGCAAGGCCATTATCCGCCGCCAGCTTTTCCAGCAGCGCGAAATAGGGGGCCGGCTCGACATCCAGCGGCGGCACGCACATCAGCCCGGCCAGCGGAATGCCTGCACCGCGCGCCTCCGCCAGCAAAGCGGGAAGATCGGCGATGGCGCAGCCGCCCTTCTGCGGTTCCGCGCCGATGTTCACCTGGACGAAGCAGGCTATGCGCCGCCCCGCCTTGTCCATCGCCCGGGCCAGCGCGGCGACCAGCGAAGAACGGTCGAGGGAGTGGATGCAATCGAACAGGGCGACGGCTTCGTCGGCCTTGTTGGACTGGAGCTGGCCGATCAGATGCAGTTCCGCATCCGGCCATTGCTCGCGCAGCGCGGGCCATTTGGCGGCGGCTTCCTGCACGCGGTTCTCGCCGAAGATGCGCTGTCCCTGCTCCAGCAGCGGTGCGATGCTTTCCGGCGGATGCGTCTTGCTCACGGCGATCAGGGCGACCTCCTCCGGTTCGCGGCTGGCGATCCGCGCGGCATAGGCCATGCGCTGGCGAATTTCCTCGAGCGGGGTGGCTGCGTTTTCCATCGAGGTTGCGCTATAGCGCCCCGATGCATTCGCGCCAGACCCTGCCGTGCCTCTGGCTGGTGACCGACCGGCGCAACGATGCCGTGCTGGAAAGCGCCCTTGCCCGCCTGCCGCGCGGTTCGGGGGTGATCTTCCGCCACCATCATCTGGAAGGGCCGCAACGCAGGCGCCGTTTCGAGATGCTGGCACGCCTCGCCCGCCGGTATGGCCATCGCATCGTCCTGGCCGGCGATGTCCGGACCGCCCGGCGATGGAGGGCGGATGGCGCCTATGGAGCCCCCCGGCAGCTTCAGGGCGGTGGTGGCCTGCTGCGGCTGGCGACGGCGCATGGGTTGGGCGAGGTCGGCGCGGCCCGGCGGATCGGCGCGGATGCGGTGCTGCTGTCCCCCGCCTTCCCGACCCGTTCTCACCCCGGCGGGCAGGCCCTCGGCCCTCTGCGGTTCCGCCTGATCGCGGGTCATGCCCGAATGCCGGTCATCGCGCTCGGCGGGATGAACCGCGGCACCGCCCGGCGGCTCGGCTGGCCCTGCTGGGCCGCGATAGACGGTCTTTCCGCCGGTCCGGGCCAGCCTTCGCGGCCTGCGGCTCGTCGCGGATTTCCAAGCGATTCTTGACGAGGAGTCACCCAAGGGCGCATGATATGCGCTCACGGATGGCCCTGCGGGCCTCAGGGGGTGGTCATGGCTACACGCGCAATCGCGAAAGCGCCGGTGGATTGGCGCGCGGCTTTCCGCCGTTCCCTGCGGCGCAGCCTGCAGTTGACCGGCGCCGCCCTGCTGCTGGCGGCCCTGGTTTTCCTGGCCCTGGCGCTGGTCAGCTATCACCAGACCGATCCTTCCGTTTCCACCGCCGCCGGCGGGGAAGTGCGCAACTGGATGGGCCGGGGCGGGGCCTGGTTCGCGGAGCGCGCCCTGTTCCTGTTCGGCTTCGTATCCGCCCTGCTGCTGCCCATGCTCTATGCCTTCGCGCGCAAATTGTGGCGGGATGCGGATGAGGAGGAAACGCCCCATGGCGCGCGCTGGTGGCGCACGGTCGGGGTCCTGCTGTTCGCGATGGCGCTGCTGTCGACCGTCCTCTCGCTGACTTTCACCGCGCCGGGCGGCTCGCTGCCGGCCAGCCCCGGCGGGATCGCGGGCCTGCTGGGCGCGCGCGCGATCCATGCGGTGGCGGGCCTGCTGCCGGAGGTCGCGCGGGCCTGGGCCGTTTTCCTGCTGGCGCTGGGCTGCCTGTTCGGCGGGGCCTTTCTCGCCGGGCGGGTCTTCGCGCTGGACTGGGCGCAATTGCTCACCATCCCGCTGTCGTTCAGGCGGCAAAGGGCTTCCTCGAACGGAAACGAGCTGGCCCCCCCTCCCAGGCGGGAGCGGCGCGCGCGCGAAGCCATAGCGGAGCCGGTACCGGAGGAACCTTCGCGCCGGGCGCCGGAGATCACCGATCCGACCAGGCCGCCGAAGCCAGCGCAGCTTTCCGCGCGGTCGCGCCAGACCGACCTGTTCGAAGCCTACAAGCTGCCCGAGATAGAACTGCTGGCCGATACCCCTGTCTCGAATGCGCCCAAGATCGACAAGATGGCGCTGGAGCGCAATGCGCGCCTGCTCGAGAACGTGCTCGACGATTTCAACGTCAAGGGGGAGATCACGGCGGTTCGCGCCGGCCCCGTCGTCACCATGTATGAACTGGAACCGGCGCCCGGCATCAAGGCGAGCCGGGTGATCGGCCTGGCGGAAGACATCGCCCGGAACATGAGCGCGATTTCGGCGCGCGTTTCCTCCATCCCCGGCAAGACGGTGATGGGCATCGAACTGCCCAATGCGGACCGCCAGATGGTTTCGCTCAAGGAACTGGTCGCCTGCGAGGCTTTTGCGCACCACAAGGGGATGCTGCCGATCATCCTGGGCAAGGACATCGCCGGGGAGCCGATCGTCGCCGATCTGGCGGCGATGCCGCATCTTCTGGTGGCGGGCACCACCGGATCGGGCAAGTCCGTGGGCCTCAACTGCATCCTGCTGTCCCTGCTTTACCGCCTTACGCCGAGCGACTGTCGCCTCATCCTGATCGACCCCAAGGTGCTGGAGCTCAAGAGCTACGACGATATTCCGCACCTGCTTTCCCCGGTGGTGACGGAACCGGCCAAGGCTGTGCGCGCGCTCAAATGGGCGGTCGAGGAGATGGAGCGCCGCTATCGCATGATGTCCAGCGTTGGCGCGCGCAATCTCTCCGGGTTCAACGAAAGGGTGCGGGCTGCGGCGGCCAAGGGCAAGCCGCTCGGCCGCCGCGTGCAGATCGGCTTCGATCCCGACACCGGCGAGGAACTGTTCGAGGAGGAGCAGCTCGATTACGAGGCGCTGCCCCAGATCGTGCTGATCGTGGACGAGCTGGCCGATTTGATGGTGACGGTGGGCAAGGACATAGAAGTCCTGATCCAGCGTCTTTCGCAGAAAAGCCGCGCTGCCGGTATCCATCTGATCATGGCGACGCAGCGCCCGTCGGTCGATGTCATCACCGGCGTCATCAAGGCCAATCTGCCGACGCGGATCAGCTTCAAGGTGACCAGCCGGATCGACAGCCGCACCATCCTGGGCGAGCAGGGCGCGGAACAGCTGCTGGGCAAGGGCGACATGCTCTACAAGCCCAATACCGGCGCCCTCATGCGCGTTCACGGGCCATTCGTGGCGGATGAGGAGGTGGAGCGGGTCGCCGATCACTGGCGCGCGCAGGGCAGCCCCGAATATGTCGATTCCGTCACCGAGGAGCCGGAGGACGGCGGCTTCAGCTTCGACGACGAGCTGACGGCGAGCGACGACCCGGCGGAGCGCAAATATCGCCAGGCCTGCCAGATCGTGTTCGAAAGCCAGAAGGCTTCGGCGAGCTGGCTGCAGCGGCAGCTCGGCGTCGGCTACAACACGGCGGCGAAATGGGTGGAGCGGATGGAATCGGACGGGCTGGTCGGCCCGGCCAACCATGTCGGCCGCCGCGAGATCTATCGCGACCGGGACGGCAACCCGCTCTAGCTTGGGCCTCATCGCCGCGAACACGGGAACCCAGGGCCACGTGGCAACTGGCTCCCCGTTTGCACGGGGATGACGAAGAAGGCTCTTCGGCTGGTTGACGCAGAACGCTGGAAATGTGCATTTCCATCTCGGCCCGGCACGCGTGGTATTCCGCGATAAACGGCTGCTCCGGGGCGCGCGGCCCGCATTTTTCCGTGTGACCTTTCGCGAAAGCGCCGCGCCGCCAGCCCTGCTGGCCATCGGCGGGCAGGCAGGAAGCGTGGGGGCGGTATCACGAATGAAGCGGAATGCTCTGCGCGTCATCCGGCAGGGTAAGCCAGATTTGCGCGATGTAGGAAAGGAGAGGAGGTATGAACCCTCGAACACTTCCGTTCGGGCTGAGCCTGTCGAAGCCCTGCTTTTCTATTCTTCCGTAACGGAGAAGAGCGGTCCTTCGACAGGCTCAGGACGAACGGGGATTTACGCGCCCCGCGAACCCCCTCAGCCCATTCGGGTTTCGATCCGCTCGACCCGGCGGTCCGGCCCCAGCCGCACCACCAGATCGGCCCGCGCGGGCATTTCCTGCAGGATATGCCGGGTCAGCCGTTCATAATGCCGGATGAAGCGCTCCACTTCGCCGGGGCTCATCACGCCCGATGCATCCGGCCCGGCCCGCTTCCGCAATTCCGCTTCCTGCTGTTCACGCCACCCGCGCACCACTTCGAAGCCGGGCGCGGCGAGCAGCACGAGCAGGCCGATCCGCCCGAACAGCGCGGCATAGGGTCCGGCAAGCGCATGATTGGCATGGCGCCGCCAGATTCCCTGTGCATCCTCCGACGCTTCAAGCACATTGACCGGGGCGATGAGGGCGTCCTCGCCCTGCGGCATTGCGCCGACGCACCATCCTTCGAACAGCACGACCCGGGTGCGTTCGGGCGCCCTGTCCCATTGCTGTCGCGGCGCGCGATCATCGGCCGCCTTGTCGAAGCGGGGAAGCTCCGCCGCGTCTCCCCTTGCCAGGCTGTCGAGAGTGGCAAGGCCCAGCGCCACGTCATGCGTGCCGGGAACGCCGCGTGTCGCGAAGAGGGGGTGAACCTCTCGTGCCAGCCGCCTGCGTTCCGCACGGGTCAGATAGAGATCGTCGAGCGAGAGCACCGCGGTCGCCGTGCCGTGTGAACGCAGCGCTTGCGCCACCGCCCCGGCCAGGGTCGTCTTTCCGCTGCCCTGCGCGCCGCAAATCCCGACGACCAGAAGCTCCCCGCCCCGCGCGGCCGATCTGCGTTCGATCGCTTCGCTTATCGCGGCCACCAGCGCGGGGTCAGGCCCATCGGACATCGGATGGTGCTAGGATGCGATCGTATCGCTGACAAGCGTTCGCGCTTGCGCAAGGGTGGCTGCGACTGCAATCTCCGCGCAAACCGCAGGGGAAAGAAGCGATGCGCATAGGCACGGTCCGCGAGATCAAGGTTCACGAATACCGGGTCGGCCTGACGCCCGAGAGCGCGCGGGAACTGGCCGCGAATGGGCATGAGGTCTGGGTGGAAACCGGCGCGGGCCTGGGGATCGGGGCGACCGACGACGATTATCGCGCGGCGGGGGCGGCGATCCGCGAAACCGCTGGCGAGGTGTTCGCCGGCTGCGAGATGATCGTGAAGGTCAAGGAACCGCAGGCGGCGGAACGGGCGATGCTCAGGGAAGGGCAGATTCTCTATACCTATCTGCATCTTGCGCCCGATCCGGAGCAGACCGCGGATCTGGTGAAGTCGGGCGTTACCGCCATTGCCTATGAAACGGTGACGGGGCCGGGCAACACCCTGCCGCTGCTCAAGCCGATGAGCCAGGTCGCGGGCCGGATGTCGATCCAGGCGGGCGCGACCGCACTGGAGAAGGCGCATGGCGGGCGCGGCGTGCTGCTGGGCGGGGTGCCGGGCGTGCTGCCCGCGCGGGTCATGGTGATCGGCGGCGGCGTGGTCGGCTTCAACGCGGCGCAGATGGCGGTGGGGCTGGGCGCCGACGTGACGATCCTCGACCGCGATCCCGAAGTGCTGGAACGGCTGGGGATTCATTTCGAGAGCCGCGCGAAGACGCGGTTTTCCAATCGTTCCAACATCCAGCAGATGATCTGCGAGGCCGAACTGGTGATCGGCGCGGTGCTGGTTCCGGGCGCGGCGGCGCCCAAGCTGGTCACGCGCGACATGCTGGCCTGCATGAAGCCGGGCGCAGTGCTGGTCGATGTCGCGATCGACCAGGGCGGATGCTTCGAGACGAGCCATCCCACCACGCATGAGCAGCCGACCTTCGTGGTCGACGGGATCGTCCATTACTGCGTGGCCAACATGCCCGGCGCGGTGGCCCGCACCAGCACCTATGCGCTCAACAACGTCACCTTGCCGCATGCCTTGCGGATCGCCGAGGCGTTCGACGGTCCGGGGGGCTGGAAGGAAGCGATGCGGGCCGATCCCCATCTCGCCGCCGGGCTGAATGTGCATGGCGGGCGCGTGGTCTATCCCGCCGTGGCGCGGGAGCTGGGATATGAGCTGCTGCCGGTGGAGAAGGTGCTGGCCTGAATAAATAATTTCGCGCCGGGCGGCTGTTTCTTTACCGGAATTAAGTGTTTCGCCGTTAAGCGGTGGGCCATGGGATTTGGGGGTCTTGGCAGGATCGCCGCCGCCATTGCGGCGCTATGGCTGCTTTTCGCGGGTGCTGCGGCGCGGGCGGAAGCGCCTGCCCCCGCTTTCGCCGCCGTTCCCGCGTCGATCTGCCAGGCGGCCGCGCTCCCGGGCGAAACCTATGCCGAGTTGAGCCGCCGGCCGGAGCGCTGGAAATGCGGGGCCGAGCGTTTCTCCATCGAGCCGGAACGCAGCTTCCTGAAGATCGTCCCCTCTCATCCCCTGCAGACCGCCGAAACCGGCTTCACGACCCGGCTGTCCCGCTTCGCCGGGCTGCAATTGATCGCGATCGGAACGGATGGCCGCATGGCGGTGCGCGACCTGACCGAAAGCGACATGGTGCCGGGCAGCGCGGATTGGGTGATGAGCGCCGCCCTGCCGCCGCTGGAGGCGCCGCTTGCGGCCCTGGTCGTGCGGGTCGACAAGCCCCGGCACCTGGGGATGCTGTCCGATGCGCGTCTGACCGTCACCCCCGGGGAACGTGGCGGCCCTTTTCAGAACGAGCTTGTCATCGCCGCGCTGTGCGGAATGCTGTGCATGACGCTGCTGTTCAATTTCATCTTCTATCGCATCCTGGGCGCCCGCTTCCTGGTCTGGCACGCAATGGCGGTGCTGTGTATGCTGATCCACACGGCGATCACATCGGGCGTCGTCAATCGCTTCCTGTCGCTATCGCTGGGGCAGCTGTCCACCATGTCGGCGGTCAGCTTCTGGCTCGGGCTTTCGGCCGCGGCGCTGTTCTCGGCCGACCTCATGGAGCCGGGCAAGCTCGACAAGATCCATCGCACCCTGCTGCGCGGGGTCGGGATCTGGGTCATGCTGTCGACCGGCTTCTACCTGTTGGCGGACGGCCCGCTCCGCAGCGTCAGCGCAACCGTCTATTTCGCGGCCTACGTGCCGGTGCTGGCGGTGTTCATCTGGATCATGGGCGTGGCGAAGCATCGCGGAAGCCGCGCGGTGAATTTCCAGATCGTGGCATGGCTGCCGTTCATGCTGACCGGCGCGGCCCGCATCTTCTCGATGCTCGGCTTCACCGAAGTTCCCATCGAGTTTCATGCGGAGCAGCATGTCTCGATCGCCTTCGAGGTGATCGTGGCCACGATGAGCGTCGCCGACCGGCTGATGATCATTCGCGAGGAGCGCGACTGGGCCCGCGCGCAGACCCGCGTCCTGGCGGCGCAGGCCGAGCGCGATCCGCTGACCGGAATGCTCAATCGCTATGGGATCGAGAAGCGCTTCGAGGAGCTTTACGCGGCGGGTTTTCACGCGATGGCGGTCATCGATGTCGATCATTTCAAGGCGATCAACGATACGCATGGGCACGCCACGGGCGATGAAGTGCTGCGCGCCGTGGCCGACGCGCTCGCGCCGGACGAGGAAACGGTGGCGGTCCGCATCGGCGGCGAGGAGTTCATGCTGCTGATGGGCGGCAAGGACGTAGCCGGCCGGGCCGAGCGATGCAGGCAGGCCATCCCGGCCCGCGTAGCCAGCCGCGTTCCGGGCCTGGACCGGATGGTGACGGCCAGCATGGGCCTGGTCGAGCAGCCTCTCGACATCGCGACGGGGGATTTCGCCGGAATGTATGCCCATTGCGACCGCCTGCTCTACGATGCCAAGGCGGCGGGCCGCAATCGCGCCATGTGCGAGAAGATGTGCTCCTTCGCTCCTGCCCGCAAGGCGGCGAGGGTCTGACCCGCGCGCCCGGCAGGCGGACGATTCAATCGGCGATCCGCATCTGCCACAGGATGAAGGCGAATTCCTCGGCCGTTTCCCGCAGGCTTTCGAACCGGCCGGATTTCCCGCCGTGCCCCGCGCCCATATTGGTCTTGAGCAGCAATTCGTTTCCATCGGTCTTGGCCGCGCGAAGCCTGGCCACCCATTTCGCGGGTTCCCAGTAGGTCACGCGCGGATCGTTCAACCCCGCCGTCACCAGCAGCGGCGGGTAATCCTGCGCGCGCACATTGTCGTAGGGGCTGTAGGAGCGGATCAGCTCGAACGCGGCCTTGTCCTCGATCGGGTTGCCCCATTCCGGCCATTCCCCCGGCGTCAGCGGCAGGGAGGCGTCCAGCATGGTGTTGAGCACGTCGACGAAGGGCACATGCGCCACCACCGCGCCCCAGAGCGCGGGGTCGGAATTGACCACCGCGCCCATCAGCTCGCCGCCGGCCGACCCGCCGGAAATGCTGATCCGCCCGGCCTGCGTATAGTTCCGTTCGATCAGCCCCTTCGCCACATCGACGAAATCGTTGAAGGTGTTGGTCCGGCGTTCCAGCTTGCCCGCCTTGTACCAGGCCCGCCCGAGATCGTCGCCGCCGCGGATATGGGCGATGGCATAGGCGAAGCCCCGGTCGACCAGACTGAGGCGGGTGGTGGAGAAACCGGGGTCGATGGAAATGCCGTAGGCGCCATAGCCATAGAGATGGAGCGGCCCGCCGGGCTGGCGATCCTTGCGATACATGATGCTGACCGGGATCTTCGTGCTGTCGCGGCCCGGGATTTCGAGCCGCTCGGTCGCATAGAGCGAGGCGTCGTAACCGGATGGAATCTCCTGCACCTTCAGCACTGCCAGTTGCCTGCCGGCGACATCGTAGTCGTAGGTGGTCGCGGGGCTGACCATGCTTTCGTAGGACAGCCGCAGCTTGTCCATCGCCCATTCCGGGTTGTCGCCCAGCCCCGCCGAATAGCTTGCCTCGGGAAAGGCGATCGGCTCGATCCGGCCGGGATTGTCGTAATAACGGATCTCGATCCGGTCGAGCCCGTTCAACCGGCCCTCGACCACGTAGAAATCGCGGAACAGGTCGAGGCCCGTGAGGTAGAACGCATCCGAACCGGCGATCAGGGTCGTCCAATTGGCGGGATCGGCCAGGGGCGCGGTCGCCACCCGGAAATTCTCATGGGTGTCGTTGGCGAGGATGAACAAGGTTCCGTCGCGCTCGTCCACGTCATATTCGACACCCTTCTGGCGGGGTTTGACCAGGATCGGCTCGGCCAGCGGATCGCCGGCGGGAATCAGGCGGACTTCGCTGGTTTCATGGTCGCCCGCGGAAACGATCAGCCATTGCTCGTTCGCGGAGAGGGAGGAACTGACCCGGAAGCCCTCGTCGTTCTCGTGATAAAGCTCGACATCCTGCTCCACCGGCGTGCCGAACCAGTGGAGCCGCGCATTGTCCGTGCGCCATTGCTCGTTGGCGAGGCTGTAGACCAGACCCCTGTCGCCGGCGACCCATACCAGCGACGAGAGCGTGCCGGGGATGGTGTCGGGCATCAGTTCGCCCGTGGCGAGATCCTTGATCCGCACGGTGAAGCGTTCGGAGCCGTTATCGTCTATCGAATAGGCCAGCAGCCTGCCGCTCTGGCTGACGGAGATCGCGCCGAGGCGGAAATATTCGGTCCCCCGGGCCAATGCCGTTTCATCCAGCATCAGCTCGTCCGGCCCGCCCGCAACCGGCCTGCGCCACCATTTCTTGTATTCCGCGCCTTCCTCGTATTCGATCCAGTAGAGGTAATCGCCATCCTTCTGGGGAACGGATTTATCGGCTTCCTTGATGCGGCCGCGCATTTCCTTGAAGAGCTTTTCCACCACCTGTTTCCGGGGCGCCATGCGGGCTTCGAACCACGCGTTTTCCGCTTCCAGATAGGCCAGCACATCCTTGTCGTTCACCGTGGGATATTCGGCATCCCGCAGCCAGGCATAGGGATCTTCCACCCTTATGCCGTGATATTCGGAACTGTGCGGGCGTTGTTCGGCGACAGGTGGGGAAGCGGGCGTTTGAGTCATGGCGTCCTTGGCGAGAGAAGGGGAAACGAAGGCGAGAAAGGCTGATACGAGCAGGCCAAAGCGGGTCATCGAAAGCCTCTGTTGCAAGTGATGGCTGGCGAAAGACGTGAACCATCCTATGTTAGTCATGCGTTATTACCCGAAGGAGCCGTCGGCAATGCTGATGTCGACCCATAAGGCCCGCCTCGAGGCGTTGCGAAGGGAGCTTGCGGCACGCCGGCTCGATGGCTTTGTCGTGCCGATTTCCGATGAGCACATGAGCGAATATGTAGGCGCTTATGCCCAGCGCCTGCAATGGCTCACCGGATTCAACGGCTCGGCGGGCACGGCGGTGGTGCTGGCGGATGCGGCGCGGGACCCGGCGGCGGCGATCTTCGTCGATGGGCGCTATACGCTGCAGGTGCGCGATCAGGTCGATGGCCGATGCTACACCTATGAGAACGTGCCGCAGACCAGCGTCGCCCAATGGCTGGGCGAACATGCTCCGGAAGGCGCGAGGATCGGCTACGATCCCTGGCTTCACGGCAAGGCGTGGGTCGCGGCGGCGCGCAAGGCGCTGGCCGGGAGGAACGCGGAATTGGTTGCGGTGGACGGCAACCCGGTGGACGCGATCTGGGCCGACCGGCCCGCCCCTTCCGCTGCGCCCGCCTTCGTGCATGAGCAGCGTTATGCTGGCCAGCCGTCGGAAGCGAAACGGGCGGCGGTCGCGGAATGGCTGGTCCGGCAGAAGCTCGACAGCGCGGTGATCGCCGCGCTCGATTCGATTGCCTGGCTGCTCAATATCCGCGGCAGCGACATAGATCGCACGCCGGTGGCGCTGAGCTTCGTGCTGGCCCATGCCGACGGCACCGCCGACCTGTTCATCGCGCAGGAGAAGGTCACGCCCGAATTGCGGGCGCATCTGGGCAATGCGGTGCGGATCGCGCCGGCCGATGGCTTCGTGCCCGCGCTGCGGGCGCTGGCGGGCAAGCGCGTCGCGGCCGACCCGGACAATGCGGTGCAGGCGATCTTTTCCCTGCTGGAAGAGGCGGGCGCCACGGTGGTCGAGGCGCGCGACCCGGCGATCCTGCCCAAGGCGTGCAAGAACCTGGCCGAGCAGGCGGGCCATCGTGCCGCCCAGGCCCGCGATGGAGCGGCGGTGGCCCGGTTCCTCCACTGGCTTTCGGTGGAAGGCCCCGGGGGCGGGGTCGATGAAATTTCCGCGGCCGAGCGATTGCACCAGTTCCGCCGGGAGACAGGCGACCTGCGCGACCTTTCCTTCGATACCATCTCGGGCAGCGGGCCGAACGGGGCGATCGTGCATTATCGCGTCAGCGAGGATACCAACCGCCCGCTCGAGCCGGGCAGCGTCTATCTGGTCGATTCCGGCGGGCAATATCCCGATGGCACCACCGACATCACCCGCACCGTGTGGATCGGCCCGGGCGAAGCGCCGGCCGAGGTGAAGGATCGCTTCACCCGGGTGCTCAAGGGCCATATCGCCCTGGCCCGGGCGGTCTTCCCCTCGGGCACGCGCGGCAGCCAGCTCGATGTGCTGGCGCGGCAGTTCCTGTGGTCGGCGGGGCTGGATTACCAGCATGGCACCGGCCACGGCGTGGGCAGTTTCCTCTCCGTCCATGAAGGGCCGCAGCGCATCGCCAAGACCGGCGGCGCGCAGGGCGGGACGGAGCAGGAATTGCTGCCGGGCATGATTATTTCCAACGAGCCGGGTTATTACCAGACCGGCGCCTACGGCATCCGCATAGAGAATCTGGTTCTGGTCGAGGAACGCGCCATCCCGGGTGGCGAAGGTGAATGGCTCGGCTTCGAGACGCTGACCCTGGTGCCGATCGACCCGGCCCTGGTTGACATCCCGCTGCTCGACGATGGCGAGAAGGACTGGTGGAACGCCTATCATGCCCGGGTGCTGGAGGTGCTCGGGCCGCAGCTCGATGGCGAGGCGCGGCAATGGCTCGAACAGGCCTGCGCAGGGATCGGCTGATGGGCCGCGCGCGCGATCTCCACGAGAGCTTCGTGCATCTCGGCCTGCGCGGTGCGGCGCGGCCGCAACCCGCCTTTACCGGCCATGAGTGGTATGACGATTATATCGCCCGCACCGCCGCGGATGGCGCGGAAGGCAGGCTGGTAAGCCTCTATCGCTTTTCGCAGCCCTGGGATTCGTGGGAAATGCATCCGCTTGGCGATGAACTGGTGGTTTGCGTCAGCGGCAATATGACATTGATCCAGGAACTCGCGTCGGGTGATCGCACCGACATCGCGTTGGGTCCGGGGGAATATGCCGTCAACCCGGCCGGGGTGTGGCACACCGCCGATGTCGCTGGCGAAGCGCAGGCGCTGTTCATCACCGCTGGGCTGGATACCGAGCACCGTCCGCGCTGAAATGCTTGCGTCAATATGAATGCTTTGTTCGGGATAGGACAATATCGCATGATCTAACAGAGGCTCACGACCGTAATGGTCTTTGAGTCGCGGGGCGGGAGCCTGCCCTCTCCCCCTCTCAGGCACTTCAAGCTCGTGCCCCGCGACGTTTTTGTCACGCTGGAAGACAGGAGCATTTCTATGCGGAAGTCCAAGACAATCATGATCGGCGCCTTGTCCGCGCTTGTGCTGGGTGTTGGCGGCGCGGCGCTTGCCGCCCCTGGTCTGACGCATGGTGGCGATGTCACGCGCGCGCAGGCGCAGGAAAGGGCGACCGCGATGTTTTCGCGCCTCGATGCGAATGGCGACGGCGTAATCAACGACGCCGATCGCGAAGCGCGGGTGGTCAAGCGTTTCGATGCGCTCGACAAGGATAGCAACGGCTCGATCAGCCGCGAGGAATTCGTGGCCGGGCGCGATCACAAGCGGGGCGAAAAGCTCGCCGGTGGTGAAGAAGGCAAGCCGGGCTGGAAGGGCCGCCACGGCGGCGGCAAACACTTCGGCGGCAGGCATTTCGGAGGGATGCGCGGCGGATTCACCGAAAAGGCCGACACCAATGGCGACGGCGTCATTTCGGCGGCTGAATTCAGCGCGGCCCACCTCGCCAGGTTCGACGCGGCGGATGCCAACAAGGATGGCATCGTGACCAAGGAAGAGCGCAAGGCCGCCTTCGAGGCCAAGCGCGCCGAGCGCAAGGAGCGCAAGCAGGCCGAATAAATCCGCGCGCGGCCTGGCGTCAGCCGGGTCGCCGCGATGCAATGACGAGGCCCGGCCGGTTAATCGCTGGCCGGGCCTTTGCGTTTGCGGCAGCGGCTTTTGATTGATCCTGCGACCATGTGGATCATAGCCGATTGCGTATCGCCGCCAAACCGGCCAGAACGCGATCCGCATGGCAATTCAGCGGGAGAAATATTCGATGCGCGCATATCGCATTACAGGCGCCGGGTTCGACAACCTCAAACTGGTGGAAGAGGAACGCCCGGCCCCTGGTCCTGGCGAGGTCCTGGTCAGGATGCGCGCCTGTTCCCTCAATTTCCGGGATCTGATGCAGGTGAACTACGCCAGCATTCCCAGCCCGGCGCAGCCCCGGCCGTTCATTCCGCTTTCGGACGGGGTGGGCGATGTGGTGGAAGTCGGCGCGGGCGTCGGCCGGGTCGCGGCCGGGCAGCGGGTGATGGGCAATTTCCATCCCGGCTGGATATATGGCCCGGCCCGCACGCTCGATTACGGCGCCGCGCTGGGCGGCGGGGTGGACGGGATGCTCGCGGAATATCGCGTGCTGCCGCAGGACGGCGTGGTGCCGGTTCCAGATTACCTGACCTATGCGGAGGCGGCGACGCTGCCTTGCGCCGGCGTCACCGCGTGGAACGCCTTGCGCGATGTCCGCGCCGATCAGACCGTCCTCTTGCTGGGCACGGGCGGCGTTTCCACCATGGCGCTGCAGATGGCCCATGCGGCGGGCGCGCGCACGATCATCACCTCGTCCAGCGACGAGAAGCTGGCCAGGGCGCGCGAACTCGGGGCCGATGAAACGGTCAATTACAAGGACCATCCCGAATGGCAGGAGGAGGTCAAGCGCCTGACCGGCGGGATCGGCGCCGACCATGTCGTCGAAGTGGGCGGGGGCGGCACCATGCCGCGCTCGGTCGAAGCCTGCGCCCCGGCCGGTTATGTCCATGTGATCGGGGTGCTGACCCAGGGCGAACTCGATCCGACCCATCTCATCCTGAAATCGCTCAACATGCGCGGGGTTCTGGTCGGCTCCCGCGCCCATTTCGAGGAGCTTTGCGCGTTCCTCACCCAGCATGAGATCCATCCGCCGATCGACCGGCAATTTGCGTTCGACGAAGCGCTGGAGGCCTATCGCTATCTCGAGAGCGGGTCCCACTTCGGCAAGCTGGTCATCAATTTCCCGGATTGATCGCCGGCAAGCTCCGCTGATAACTGGTATTGATTGATGACGGGCCGGCGCGTCGCGCTGGCCCGTCGCGCCTTCAGAGCTTGGGCAGCGTCACGCCCTGCTGGCCCATGTATTTGCCGGCCCGTTCGGCATAGCTCGTTTCGCAGGGTTCGTTGCCTTGCAGGAACAGGAACTGGCAGGCCCCTTCATTGGCGTAGATCTTGGCCGGGAGGGGCGTGGTGTTGGAAAATTCCAGCGTGACATGGCCTTCCCAGCCCGGTTCCAGCGGGGTGACGTTCACGATGATCCCGCAGCGCGCATAGGTCGATTTGCCGAGGCAGATCACCAGCACATCGCGCGGAATGCGGAAATATTCCACCGTCCGGGCGAGCGCGAAGCTGTTCGGCGGGATCACGCAGACGTCCGTCTTGCGGTCCACGAAACTGTTCGCCGCGAAATCCTTCGGGTCCACCACGGCGCTGTCCACATTGGTGAAGATCTTGAACTCGTCCGCCACGCGGGCGTCGTAGCCGTAGGAACTGAGGCCGTATGAAATGCAGCCGTCACGCCGCTGCGCTTCCACGAAGGGTTCGATCATCCGGCTGCGCCGGGCCTCGTTACGGATCCATCTGTCGCTGAGAATCGCCATGCGAGGGTGATTCCCGATGTGCGGGCGTCGGGCAAGCGCCACGCGCTCCCGCTCGCGCGATTGCGGCCGCCAATCCACATCTTTGTCGTTGCGGCCGTTGCCTCGGGCCTTCCTCCTAGACCGGCGGCTGCCTCGAGGTCCACTGCTTGCGCGCCTCGGTAAGGATGTTCCAGGTGGCCAGGAACAGGGCGGCCAGCAGCGGCCCGACGATGAAGCCGCTGATCCCGAACAGGTTGAGGCCGCCCAGGGTGGAGATGAGCACGACATAATCCGGGATGCGGGCGTCCTTGCCGACCAGGATTGGGCGAAGCAGATTGTCGATCAGCCCGATCACGAACAGGCCGCAGAAGACCAGGAAGAGGCCTTGCCAGGTCTGCCCGACCACCAGCAGGTAGATGGCCACGGGAACCCAGACGATCCCCGTGCCGATGGCGGGGAAGAAGGAGAATATCCCCATCAGGACCCCCCAGAGCAGCGGCCCGGGGATGCCGAGTATCCAGAAGATGATCCCGCCCAGCAGCCCTTGCACGATGCCGACGACGACGCTGCCCTTGATGGTTGCGCGCACCACGATCACGAAATTCCGGATCAGCTGGTCGCGGCGGACCGGATCGAGCGGGATCGCATCTATCACCTGGCCCGCGATCTTCTCTCCGTCGCGCAGGAGGAAGAAGGTGAGGTAGAGCATCACGCCCAGCGAGACGATGAACTTGAACGCGCCCTGGCCGATCGCCAGCATCCGCGTGAGCAGCGCCTGGAAGCGCTGGATGATGCTGTCCGCCAGCATTTCGTTCGCGGCGGCGAAATTGGCGAGGCCCATACGGGCCAGCAGGCGGTGCGCCCATTCGGGCAGGGAAGCATGGGCTTGCTTGAACAATGCCGCGAAATCGATCTGCCCTGTCTCGATCTTCTCATAGAGCGAACCGCCCTGCTCGATCAGCGCCATGCCCAGCGCCAGCGCCGGCAGGATGAACACCGCCACGATGGTGATGAGCGTCAGCGCCGCGGCGGTATTGGGCCGGCCGGGCATGTGGGAGAGAACGTAGCGGAAGGTCGGCGCGAACAGGATCGCCACGACCAGGCTCCACAGGATCGCGCCGAAATAAGGCTCGATCAGCAGGATGAAGGCCAGGGATACGAGCAGCACCAGGGCCAGGAAGCTGCCTTCCTCGAAGCGAAGCCGTCGCGGGTCCTTTGTCGTCATGCGGGCGCACTGTCGCATTAATCCCGCGCTAAATCCATCACCCCCAGGCTGGATTGCCCGCATTCTTCTGTTCACAGGGTTTGCGGCAAAGCCTTGAGTGTCATACAAGTGTAACTTCGAATGACCATTCCGCCTGACAAAGTGCAGCTTTCAACGCCCTTGTCGCGGCCGGCTCTTCCTGTCGCCCATCCTCATGCGGATCCGATGGATTTCGAACCCGAGCATTTCTTCAATCGCGAACTGAGCTGGCTGGCATTCAACGAGAGAGTGCTGGCGGAGGCGAGGAACGAACGCTACCCCTTGCTGGAGCGATTGCGCTTTCTCGCCATTTCCGGAAGCAATTTCGACGAGTTCATGATGATCCGCGTGGCCGGATTGGCGGGGCAGGCGCAGCGCAAGATCGATTCCCGGTCCCTGGACGACCGCACCCCGGCCCAGCAATTGTCGGATATTCGGGCCGCTGTCCGCGATCTGGAAAGCATCCAGCAGGCCAGCCTCGAGGATTTGCGCATCCGCCTTGCCGAACAGGGGGTGCAGATCGGCCATGAAGGCAAGCTCGACAGCGCATCGTCGCGCTGGCTCAAGGAATATTTCCTCGAACATATCGCGCCGGTCATCACGCCGCAGGCGATCGACCCGGCCCACCCCTTCCCCTTCGTGTCGAATCAGGGGATCGGGCTGCTGTTCACCCTGACCCGCCTGGCCGACAAGGCCAAGCTGTTCGAAATGGTGCTGATTCCCGGCAGCTTGCCGCGCTTCGTCCGCCTGCCGGGCGAACAGGCCGTCTATATCAGCATCGAGAGCATCATCGTCCGCCATGCCAGGCTGATCTTTCCCGGCTTTCGCGTGGATGGCGACGGCGCCTTCCGGGTCCTGCGCGACAGCGACATCGAGATCGAGGAAGATGCGGAGGATCTCGTCCGCTATTTCCGCACCGCGATCCAGCGCCGCCGCCGCGGCCGGGTGATCCTGCTGGAGCTGGAGCGCGATTTCGATCCGGGCGCGGAGCAATTGTTGCGCGAGCAGCTGGTGCTGGACAATGCGATCACCATCAAGACGCGCGGGCTGATCGGCATCAGCGGCTTGTCCTGCATCGTGGACGAGGAACGCCCGGACCTGAAGTTCGAGGCGTTCAGCCCCCGCTATCCGGAACGCATCCTGGAGCATGACGGCGATTGCTTCGCGGCCATCCGCGAAAAGGACATCATCATCCAGCACCCCTACGAAAGTTTCGAGGTGGTGGTGGATTTCCTGCATCAGGCCGCGAACGATCCGGACGTGGTGGCGATCAAGCAGACTCTGTATCGCGCGGGCAAGCAGTCGGCGGTAATCGCGGCGCTGATCGCGGCGGCCGAAGCCGGAAAATCGGTGACGGCGGTGGTCGAGCTGAAGGCCCGCTTCGACGAGGAGCAGAATCTGCTCTGGGCCAGCCAGCTCGAACGCGCGGGGGTCCAGGTCATATACGGCTTCGTGGACTGGAAGACCCATGCCAAAGTGTCGATGGTCGTGCGCCGGGAAGAAGGCGGATACCGGACCTACTGCCACTTCGGGACCGGCAATTATCATCCGGTGACGGCGCGCATCTACACCGATCTCAGCTTTTTCACCGCCGACCCCAAGCTCGGCCGGGACGCGGCCAGCCTGTTCAATTTCGTGACCGGCTATGTCGAGCCGCGCCGCACGGAAATGCTGGCGATCTCGCCGCTGGGCCTGCGGGACAAGCTCTACGAATGCATCGACCAGGAAATCGCGAACGCCGCCGAAGGCAGGCCCGCCGCGATCTGGGTCAAGCTCAATGCCCTGACCGACGGCAGGCTGATATCGAGATTGTACAAGGCGAGCCAGGCAGGGGTGTCGATCGTGCTGGTCGTCCGGGGCATCTGCTGCCTGAGGCCCGGCGTGGAGGGCCTGTCCGAGAACATCACGGTCAAGTCGATCATCGGCCGGTTCCTGGAGCACAGCCGGATCTGGGCCTTCGCGAACGGCTATGCCATGCCCAGCCACCGCGCCCGCGTCTTCATCTCCTCGGCCGACGGGATGTCCCGCAATCTCGACCGGCGGGTCGAGACGCTGGTTCCGATCAAGAACCGGACGGTCCACGACCAGGTGCTGCAGCAGGTGCTGCTGGCCAATCTCCTCGACACCGAACAGAGCTGGATCCTGGCTTCCGACGGAAGCTACAGCCGGGTGGGAGAGGTCGAGAAGCCTTTCAACCTTCATCGCTATTTCATGACCAATCCCTCCCTTTCGGGGCGTGGAGCCTCCATCGCGGCGGGGCTTGACGTTCCCAAGCTGGCATTGCGGCGAGGCGCGGTCTAAACGCCATCGCCATGAAGATCAGCCGACGAGCGCCATCAGCCGATTTTTCTTCGGGTCATCGCAGTGCGATCATCGACATCGGGTCGAACACCGTTCGCCTCGTGATCTATGGCGGCGCAAGGCGCGCGCCTCTGGTCCTCCACAACGAGAAGGTGGCGGCCGGATTGGGGCAGGATCTGACCGAGACCGGCGTGATGGGCAGCGATGCCGTCGAAACGGCGCTTGCCGGCCTGGCCCGCTATGCCATGCTGCTGGAAGATCTCGGGATCGAGGATGTGCAGGTGGTTGCCACCGCCGCCCCGCGCGAAGCGTCGAACGGCCCCGAATTTCTCGCGCGGGTTCGGGAACTGGGCCTTGAGCCGCGCTTGCTGAGCGGGCCCGAGGAAGCCCGGATCGGCGCCAGCGGGGTGCTCGGCGCGTTCCCTCGCACCCGTGGCGTGGTGGCCGATCTGGGGGGCGGAAGCCTGGAACTGACCGCCATTTCGCCGGATGGACCCGCCGATTGCGCCAGCCTGCCGCTTGGCGCCTTGCGCCTTGCCCAATTGCGCAATGGGTCAGGCGCGGCGTTCCGCGCGAATATCCGCAAGATGCTGGACAAGAGCGGCTGGCACAAGGCGATTGCCCTTCCGCTCTATCTGGTTGGCGGAACCTGGCGCTCCCTCGCCACCTATGCATTGAACAGTGCGGGCCTGTCTCTCGACGACCCTCACGGGCTGGCGATCGACCATGCTCAGGCGCAGGCGATGGTCAAGCGGCTGCGCGGCGAAACGCCCGAGGTCCTGGGCGCGATCCCCGGCATTTCCTCGATGCGGGCGGCGGTCCTGCCCGATGCCGCCGCTTTGCTGAAGGTGCTGCTCGACATCCTGAAACCGACCGCGCTGATATTCTCGTCCTGGGGGCTGCGCGAGGGCTTGCTTTACGAGCGGCTGGACCCTTCCGCGCGCAGCCAGGACCCGCTGCTGGCGGGCGTGACGGCCTTCGCCGCGCCGAGGGGCGGCTCCGCCGCTGCCGCGACGCGTCTTGCCGCATGGACGGTCGAGGCCATGCCCCCGGCTGGCCGGGGCGGGGAGCGGTTGCGGCTGGCAGCCACCATGCTTGCCCTGGCTTCGATTCAGATCGAACCGAATGTGCGGTTGCGTCAAACCATGGACTGGGCGCTGCACAAGCGCTGGATCGATCTCGATGCGGCTGGCCGCGCCTCCATCGCCGCGGCGCTGTCCGCCAATTGCGGCAGCAGCTCGATTGCGCCGGAACTGCGCAAGCTGGCGGACAAGGCCACCTTGCAGGAGGCCTTGAGCTGGGGCTTCGCCATACGGCTCTGCCGCCGGCTCGGCCTCAATTCGCGCAATTCGCTGGAAGCCAGCGCCCTGCGCACCTCGGGCGGCAAGCTGACATTGTTCATGGAACGGCGGCGCGCGGCCTTGTGCAACCGCGGTGTCGAGAAGGATATGGCCAGGCTCGCGGAAAGCCTCGGACTGGCGCCCGCGATCGAGATCGTGCCCGATGGCAGCCTGCTCCGCCGGACCGAGGCCCTGGAAGCCTGAGGACGCGGATTTCGCCGATCCGGGCGGGGCCGGGTCAGAGCAGTCCGCGGGCCTTGATCCGCCGGAGGATGTCCCGGTGGGTGGGAACCGGAACCTGCAATGCCTCGGCGAAACGGAGCACCGCGCCGGTCAGGCTGTCGAATTCGGAGCGGCGCCCTTCCTCCACATCGCGCTGGAGCGAGCTGGTGGCGTCCGGCGGGAAGCTGGCGGCGAAATCCAGGGTCGCCCTGACGCAATCGCCCGGCAGATCGACGCCCTTCATATCCGCGATCATCGCAATTTCGGCCATGGCGCTTTCCAGCATTTCGCGGGCACGGGCATTATTGCAAAGCTGGCCGGCCGGCAGGCCCAGCGCCAGCCCCACGCCGCCTATGGCGCTGGCCAGCAGGAATTTTTCCCACAAGGCGCGGCGCATGTCCGGCGGGCGGGTGAATGCGATGGCAGCTTGTTGAAGGCAGGCCGCCATCAGCTCGCCTGCTGTCGGCGGGGCATCCTGCAAAGGGCCGAAGGCGATGGACGGCTCGACGCCGACATGGCGCACCGATGAACCGTCCATCTCGAAGAAACCATGCACCCGGCCTGCGAGGACATGCGCCTCGGGGATCGCGCGTTCCGCGATTTCGGGCGCTTCCACGCCGTTCTGCACTGTCAGAAGGATCATGCCCGGCCGGGCGGCGGGCTTGAGCACCGCCAGCGCGCTTTCCAGATCCCCTGCCTTCACCGCCAGGATTGCGATGTCCGGCGGGGCGAGGCCGCTGCCCTCTTTCGCAAGGGGCACGACGATGCGGCGGGGCGCCGGGCCTTCGCGCATGACGATGCCGTCACGCTCCAGTTCGGCGCGCCGTGGGCCGCGCGCGACGAGAGCGGTCGCCAGGCCTGCCTGGGCAAGACGGGCGGCCAGGAAGCTGCCGAGCGCGCCCGCGCCGATGACGGCGATCGCGGGGGTGGATGTCATGGAGCGGGGCATGGCCGCCGCGCTAGCTCGCGGCCGCGCGTTTGGCCAGCCATGCCTGCGGCGCTCAGTCCACCGTCAGCCCTTCGAAATCACCCGCCTTGCGCCAGTCCGCCAACAAGCGGAAGAAGCGCGTGGACGGGAAATACATGCCTGACCCGATCGCGCTGCGCCGGTCTTCCGCCCGGCCCTCCGCATTGAAATATCCCGGGGTGCAGGCTTCCTGGAACGGGCGGCGCAGCTCGTTCATCTTCCCGATCTCGTCCTGCCACGCCATCTCGGCGGGAATCGTCGCTTCCACCCGGGTCTTGCCCTCGTTCAGGCAGCGCTCGACGATATAGGTCAGATGGTCGATCTGTTCCTGCAGCATGTGCGGCACGTTCACCGTGGCTCCGGTCTGGGTGAGGCCCATGAAGAAGATATTGGGAAAGCCGTGGCTGAACAGGCCGTGATAGGTGACCAGCCCGCCTGCCCATTTTTCCGACAGCCTGGTTCCGCCCGCGCCGGTGATGTCGTAGCCGGCCTGATGGACCCAGGTGGTGCCCAGCTCGAACCCGGTGCAGAAGATCAGGCAATCGAGCGGATATTCCTTACCCGCCACGATCACGCCGTTCTCCGTGATCTCGTCGATGCCGCCGCTCACGTCCACCAGGCTCACATTGGGCCGGTTGAAGACGGGCAGGTAATCGTCGCTGAAACCGGGCCGCTTGCACTGGGTGCGGTAATAGGCCTTCAGCAGGCTGGCGGTTTCCGGGTCTTCGATCAGCTCGTCCACCCGGGCGCGCACCATCTCGTTGTGCTCGAAATCGGCCAGCTCCTGCGCCGCCGCGATGGCTTCGGGGGAGCAGGCGCCTTCCGGCAAGGATTGTGCCGCTTCGATCATGCGCCGGAAGAAGCGCGCCCAGCCATCGTCGATCGGGCAATCGGCATCCTCGCCATTGCCGATCCGGTTGAAAGTATCTTCACGATGCTTCTGCCAGCCCGGCGGAAGCGAGCGGAACCAGTTCTCGTCGGTGGGCGCATTGTCGCGAACGCCGACAGCCGTGGGGGTGCGCTGGAAGACGATAAGCTGCTTCGCATACCCGGCGAGCTGGGGCACCACCTGAAGCCCGGTCGCGCCGGTGCCGACCAGCCCGACGCGCTTGTCCGCCAGCCCGGTGAGATTGCCATCGCTGCTGCCGCCCGTATATTCATAATCCCAGCGGGCGCTGTGGAACATCTTCCCCTTGAAGCGCTCTATCCCCTTGACGCCCGGAAGCTGCGGCCTGCTGAAAATGCCGCTCTGGGTGGTGACGAAGCGTGCGCGGAAGGTGTCGCCGCGATCGGTGGTGACGATCCAGCGGCGCTCCCCTTCGTCCCAGGTCATCCCGGTCACCTTGGTCTGGAACAGGGCGCGGTCATACAGGTCGAAATGCCGTCCCAGCCGCTGGCAATAGGCGAAGATCTCGCTGCCGCGGATGTAGCGTTCCGTCGGCATGTAGCCGGTTTCCTCGAGGAAGGGCAGGTAGATGTAGGATTCTACGTCGCAGCGCAGGCCCGGATAGCGGTTCCAGTACCAGGTTCCTCCAAAATCGGCGGCGACATCCAGAATGCGGAAATTGCCGATCGCCTTCCTGCGCAGGGTCGCGCCCAGCTGCAGGCCGCCCAGGCCCGCTCCGATCGCCAGAACATCCAGATCCTCGGCCAGCGCCGGGCGCGGCTCCGGCGGTCCGGCGTAGGGATCGTCGGCGAAATGGGCGAGCGCCCCTTCGGCGAATTTGTATTGGTCGGTTCCGCCGGGCCGCAGCCGCTTGTCGCGTTCGGCACGATATTTCGCGCGGATGGCTTCCGCGTCGATGGACCCGTCAGGGGTGGCATTCTTTCCCGTCATGTCATTCCTTGCATTATCGTATGGTCCAGCCCCCGTCGATCACGATGGCCGCGCCATGTATAAAGGCAGACGTATCGCTGGCCAGATAGGCGGCGAGTTCCGCTACTTCCTCGGGACGGCCCATGCGGCCGGCCGGAACCGAATTGACGATGGCCTGCACTTCGGGCGAATCCTTGAGGAAATCTCTCGACATCTCGGTGTCCATGGACCCCGGGCAGATCGCGTTGGCGCGGATGCCCTGCTGCCCGTAATCCGCCGAGATCTGCCGGGTGAGGCCGATCATTCCATGCTTCGAGACGGTATAGGCCAGCCCGCCGGCCTGGGCGACAAGCCCGGCCATCGACGCGATATTCACGAAGGTGCCCGAACCTTGCCGCAGCATATGGGGCAGGGCGGCGCGGCTGACCCGGTAGGCGCCTTTCAGATTGACGCCGATCACCCGGTCCCACAGCGCCTCGTCCGTATCCAGCAGGGGCGCGAAGCCATCGAGTATGCCTGCATTGTTGCAGACGATGTCGATGCGGCCGTGGGCGGAGATCGCGTTCTCGATCAGGGCATCCACCTGCGCGCCATGGTTCACGTCCGCCGCCGCGGCGCTGGCGGACCCGCCGTTATCGCGAATGGCCCGGGTGGTTTCCCCGGCCAGCCCGCCGTCAAGGTCGCAGGAGACGACAAGCGCGCCTTCCTGGCCGAATTTTTCCGCGATTGCGCGGCCCAGGCCCCTACCCGAGCCGGTGACGATCGCGACCTTGCCTTGAAGCCTCTGCAAGCCTTGCCTTCCCATAACGGTATTTGATCAAGGGGCGCTATCGTATAGCCTGTCCTTGTCGGCCATGCTGGCCGTATCGCTACCGAATTTCTCGAATCTTGTTGTAACCGAGAAATGATCGGTTTTATGGTGAGCCGTCAAGAACCTAATGGACGCCCTGCGGATGCAAGTCCGGCGCTGGGCAGGCGAGAGGATACAGGCAATGAGGCGTTGGAGTGTCGTCGAAAATAACAAGCCCTTGCAAGCAATAGAATTTCCCGATCTGGTTCCGGAAGGCGAAGAGATCCTGCTGGAAGTCACACATTGCGGCGTGTGCCATTCCGACCTTCATTTCGTGAAGGGGGAGTTTGATCTGGGCGGCGGGCAGATCCTGCGCATCACCGATCGCGGTGTCAAACTGCCCTGCGCGCCGGGTCACGAAATCGTCGGCCGGGTGGTCGGCCTGGGGCCGCAGGCCAAGGGCGCGAAAGTCGGCGATCATCGCCTGATCTACCCCTGGATCGGCTGCGGCAAATGCCATTACTGCACGACGGATCAGGAAAACCTCTGTCTCCAGTCGCGCTCGCTCGGCATCATTCGGGATGGCGGCTTCGGCTCGCATGTCACCGTTCCCAACGCCAGCTACCTGTTCGATTTCGACGGCATAGATCCGGCGCTGGCCGCGACCTTCGCCTGTTCCGGGCTGACGGTCTATTCCGCGATCCGCAAGCTCAATCCCGCTTCGCCGTCCGCCCCGATCCTCATCATGGGCGCGGGCGGGCTGGGCCATGCCGCCATGGCGACCTTGCAGGCGCTGGGCCACACCCGGCTGCTGGTGGTCGATATCAGCGAGGAGAAACGGCAGGCCGCGGTGGCGGCCGGCGCGGAACGCGCTTTCGCTCCGGACGAGCCGGATGTTCTGGCAAAGATCGCGGAGCAGGCGGGCGAGCCGCTGATCTATGCCATCGATTTTGTGAATATTCGCGCCACTGTCTCGCTCGCGCTGGATAGCCTGGCCAAGACCGGCAGGCTGGTGCTGGTGGGGGTCGGCGGCGGGGATTACCCGCTTTCGCTGGCGGGCATGATCTTCAAGCCGCGCAGCATCGTCGGCAGCATCACCGGCAGCCGGCAGGAATTGCGGGAAGTGCTGGAACTGGCCCGCTCCGGCAAGCTCCAGCCGGTGCCGATCCGCTGCCTGCCCAAGGACAGCGCCAACGAGGCGCTCGATCTGCTGGAAGAAGGCAAGGTCACCGGGCGGCTCGTGCTCGAAGGCGCATAATCGCCAAAGCCTTTTCCTGTGGGCCAAGGCTTTTTCCCTGTGGGAGAGTGAGGATGTCAGCGCTGGCTTCGCTTTACGATTCATGGGTCGCGCAGATGAGCGCGCGGCCCGACATGCCGCTCGAAGAAATTCGCGGGCTTTTCGACCAGTGGAGCGACGTGACGGCGGAGCCGGAAGGCGTCGAATATGTGGAAGGGGCGGCCAGCGGCATCCCGGCGCTGTGGGCGGTGCCGGCAGGCGCCGTGCCGGATCGCGTGCTGCTGTGCTTCCACGGCGGCGGCTATGCGCTGGGATCGATCCATTCCCATCGCAAGCTCTATGGCCATTTCGCCAGGGCGTTCGGTTGCCGCGCACTTATCATCGATTATCGCCGCGCCCCGGAACATGTGTTTCCGGCGCAGGTCGAGGATACGGTGCTTGCCTATCGCTGGCTGATCGAAGGACAAGGATTTGCGCCAGAGCATGTGCTGCTTGTCGGTGATTCCGCGGGGGGCGCGCTTTGCATAAGCACGCTTCTGCTGGTTCGGGACCGGGGATTGCCCCTGCCCGCAGGCGCGATCCCGATGGCGCCCTATCTCGACACCGAGGCGAAGGGCGGCAGCTATGTCTCCAATGCGGAACTGGATCGGCTTGGCTCCCGCGAAGCGACGCTTGCTTTCATCCCCGTATTCCTCGGGCCGGAAGGCGATCCGCATGATCCGCTGGCCAATCCGCTTCATGCCGATCTTTCCGGCCTGCCGCCCATGCTGATCCAGGTGGGCGGGCATGACGTCCTGCTGGATGACAGTCGCGCGTTCTTCGAGAAGGCGAAGGCGGCCGGGCTGGACGTGGCGCTGCAGGTCGATCCGGACATGCAGCATGTCTATCAGTTCGAAGCCGGCAATTGCCCCGTGGCCGACGCTGCGATCCGCCGCGCGGCCGAATGGGGCCGGAAAAGATTGGGCCTCGCGGCCAGTTGAATCGTCACGCGGGAGAGAGTTTTGATCAAGGTCACCTATATCGAGCAGCCGCGGCCTGACACCACGCGCGAATATTGGGCGCGGCGGTGGCGGGTCCATGGCGGCTTCGCCATGCAATTCGCGGAGTTCTGGGACCCGATCAGGCTCTATATCCAGAACGATTGCCTGGCCGATCCATCGGCTTTCGCCGGGACGGACCCGTCCTTCGGCGGAGTGGGCGAGTTGTTCTACAGCGATCTCGATTCCTGCATGGCCTCGCTCGGCACCCCGAACATGCCGACGATACTGGCCGATGGCAGCCAGGTTTTCGCCCGGCAGAGGTCGGTCCATCTGATAACCGAAACCAGGGACCTGCTGGGCAGCCGCCCCGCCGCCGTGCGAATCTTCGCCTATGCAACACGACCCGCCGGAATGGCCCGCACCGATTTCCAAAAAGAGCTTGAAGCCGCCTTCGAGGGGAGCCTGGCCGTATTCCCCGCACCCCCATTCCATATGTCCGTCGCGCATAATCTGGAAGAGCGCGAAAGCCATGAAAGCGTGCTCGACTTCTCGTTCCACACCATGGATGAAGCGGTGGCGGGCCATGCGGCCTGGGCGGACCATGTGAGTGGCGATGGGTTCCTGTCGGCGGCGCTCCTGCGCGATCCGCTCAAGGTCGCGACCTATACGCATATTCTGTATGACACGGATAATTTTGGAGAGGGATGATGTCCGAGCTTGCCGGGAAAGTTGCCGTAATCACGGGTGCAAGCGGGGGGATCGGCGCGGCCACCGCCCGCCTGATGCATTCGCGCGGGGCGCGGGTGGTGCTGGCCGATCTCGATGAAGGCGCATTGGCTGCGCTGGCGGCGGAATTGGGCGGAGATGCGGCCTGGCTCCGCTGCGACGTGACCCAGGAAGCCGACAACGCCGCCATGGTGCAGACGGCGCTGGAGCGGTTCGGCCGCCTGGACATCGCTGTTCTCAATGCCGGGATCGAGGGCCGCGCCGGGCCGATCGGGGAAAACAGCGTCGAGAATTTCGACCGGGTGATGGCGGTGAACGTGCGCGGGGTCTTTCTCGGCCTCTCGAAGGCGATGCCCGCCATGCAGGCGAATGGCGGTTCGATCATCCTGCTTTCATCGACGGCGGGCCGCAAGGGCACGCCCAACATGTCGCCCTACGTCACCAGCAAGCATGCGGTGATGGGCATGATGAAATGCGCCGCCATCGAAGGCGCACCGCATGGCATCCGGGTCAACACCGTCAATCCGGGGCCGATCTCCACGCGCATGATGGCCGCGATCGAGCAGGATTTCGCGCCGGAGGACCCGGGCGGGGCGCATGAGCAATTCGTGCAGTCGATACCCCTCGGTCGCTATGGCAAGGCGGAAGAAGTGGCCGAGCTGATCGCCTTCCTGGCGAGCGACCGGGCGTCATACTGCGCGGGCGAATATTACGGCGTCGACGGCGGGCAGACCGCCTGAAGCATCGCTGGCCGCACCCTGGCCGCACACCCTGGGCGGGCCTGAAATGAAAAGCCCGGCCAGAAGATAATCCGGCCGGGCTTTGCGGTTGATGACCCTGCGCCTACTTCGCGTTGGCGCGGTCGTATTCCACGAAACTGGACCCTTCGCTGGCCAGCTTGCGCAGCAGCGCCGCCGGTTCGTGGCCCATCTTTTCCAGCCCGGCCACGACCTTGTCGAGGCCGACGGCATCCGCATGGAACATCGGGCCGCCGGTCCAGCGCGGCCAGCCATAGCCGAACAGCCAGACCACATCGATGTCCGATGCCCGCAACGCGATGCCTTCCTCCAGGATCTTCGCGCCTTCGTTCATCATCGGGTAGAGCATCCGCTCCAGGATTTCCTCGTCGCTGAAGCTGCGCGGAGTCACGCCCTTCTCCTTGCGGAAGGCGTCGATCATTTCGAGCACGACCGGCGATTCCTGCGGCTTGCCATCGACATAATCGTAGAACCCCGCGCCCACCTTCATGCCGCGGCGGTCCATCTCGCACAGCCGTTCCTTGACGGTGTTGCCGGTGGAGTTCTCGCGCGTCCAGCCCAGGTCCAGCCCGGCAAGGTCCCCGATGCGGCAGGGCCCCATCGGCATGCCGAAGCCTTCGACCACCCGGTCGAGATCATAGGGGCTGGCGCCAGCCAGCAGCAGGGCCTCGGTTTCCACGCGGCGCACATTGAGCAGGCGGTTGCCGATGAAGCCGAAGCAGACGCCTGCCACCACCGGCACCTTGCGGATCGTCTTGGCGAGATCGAGCGCGGTGGCGAGCACGGTCAGCGAGGTCTTGTCCGCGCGCACGATCTCCAGCAGCTTCATGATATTGGCCGGCGAGAAGAAGTGCAGGCCGATCACCTGTTCCGGACGGCTGGTGGCGCCGGCGATTTCGTTCACGTCCAGATAGCTGGTGTTGGTGGCGAGAATGGCGTCCGGCTTGGCGTATTGGTCCAGCTTGCGGAAGATATCCTGCTTCACTTCCATCAGCTCGAACACGGCCTCGATGATCAGGTCTGCATCCGCCACCTTCGAGAAGTCGAGGGTCGGCGTCAGGGAATCTCGGGTCTTCCGGGCCGTGTCCTCCGTCATGCGGCCGGAGGAAACATTGCGGGACAGCGTCTTCTCGATAGTGCCGACGCCGCGGTCGAGGCCTTCCTGGGCGACTTCCACCAAGGTGACCGAAAGGCCCGATTGCAGGAATGCCAGGGCAATGCCCGAACCCATCGTGCCCGCGCCGATGATCGCGACCTTCTCGATCTTGAGGCGCGGCGTATCCTTGCCGATGGCGGGAATCTTGGTGGCTTCGCGTTCGGCGAAGAAGGCATGGCGCAGCGCCTTGGACTGGGGACCGTCACGCAACTTCAGGAAGCCCTCGCGCTCCTGCTTCAAGGCTTCCTCGAACGGCAGGGTGAGCGTCCTGCGCATGAGGTCGACAATGGCGGCTGGCGCATCCAGGCCACGGAACTTCTTCGCGTTCCTGGCGAGGAAATCGTCGAAGATCGCGCTATTGCCGGCGTCGCCCAGCTTGTCGTCAAGCTGGCTGGTGCGGCGGATGGGAAGACCTTCCGCCACGACCCTGCGCGCGAAGGCGAGCGCGGCCTCGGCGAGATCGCCTTCCACCAGCTCGTCCACCAGGCCCAGTTCCCGGGCTTCAGCCGCGCCGATGGGTGCGCCATGCGCGATCATGTCCAGGGCCTTGGCGACACCGACCAGGCGGGGCAGGCGCTGGGTGCCACCGGCGCCCGGCATCAGGCCGAGCGTGACTTCGGGCAAGCCCATTTTGGCCGCCTTGGCAGCGATGCGGAAATGGCAGCCCATCGCCACTTCCAGGCCGCCGCCCAGGGCCGTGCCATGGATCGCGGTGATCACCGGCTTGGCGCTCGCTTCCAGCGTATTGACGACATCGGGCAGATAGGGCGGCTCGGGCGGGCGCCCGAATTCGCGGACATCTGCCCCGGCGAAATAGGTCCGGCCATCGCAACGCACCACCAGCGCCTTGATCGAATCGTCCGCATTCGCTTGCTCGACCGCATCGACCAGCGCCAGGCGCACTGCCTTGCCCAGTGCATTGACGGGCGGAGAATCGATCACGCAAACCGCGATTTCTCCATCGCGCTCAAACCGCGAAACCAGTTCCTCAGACATGATGGAAACATCTCCCAAAAAATCATAAGCCGAAAAAAATCCGGTTATGCATATCGCCTGCCCCACGATAAGGCCATACCCATCCTCAGACGCAAGGCTCGCGGAAATGCGATGCTTCGACTATGCGGATTTTGCAACAGGCTGGTTTTCGCTTGATGCCAGGCGGCGCCAGCGCGGCGGTAGAGAAGGACAGGATAATACAGATGACCGAGGCTTTTATCTGCGATGCCATTCGCACTCCGATCGGCCGGTTCGGCGGATCGCTGGCACAGATTCGCGCCGATGATCTGGCGGCGCTTCCGCTCAAGGCGCTGATGGAACGCAATGGATCGGTCGACTGGGAAGCGGTCGAGGACGTGATCCTGGGCTGCGCCAATCAGGCGGGCGAAGACAACCGCAACGTGGCGCGCATGGCGGCCCTGCTGGCCGGTCTGCCGGTCGGCCTGCCCGGCTCCACCGTCAATCGCCTGTGCGGCTCCGGCCTCGATGCCGTGGGCAGCGCGGCGCGCGCGATCAAGGCGGGCGATACCAGCCTGATGATCGCGGGCGGGGTGGAAAGCATGACCCGCGCGCCCTTCGTGATGCCGAAGGCGGACAGCGCCTTCTCGCGCAACAATGCGGTCTATGACACGACCATCGGATGGCGCTTCGTCAACCCGGCGATGCGCAAGGCCTATGGGGTGGACGCCATGCCGGAGACGGCCGAAAACGTGGCGGACGATTACAAGGTCGCGCGCGAGGATCAGGATCTGTTCGCGTTGCGCAGCCAGGAAAAGGCGGCCGCGGCGCAGGCCAATGGCCGTTTCGATGTCGAGATCGTGCCGGTCACCATCCCGCAGCGCAAGGGCGATCCCATCGTCTTCGCGGCGGACGAGCATCCGCGCGGCACCACGCTGGACAAGCTGGCGGCGCTCAAGCCCATCGTGCGCGACGGTGGCACGGTGACGGCGGGCAATGCCAGTGGCGTCAACGATGGCGCGGCGGCGATGCTTCTGGCCAGCGAGCAGGCGGCGAAAGCCAACGGCCTCACTCCCCGCGCCCGGGTTGTGGCGATGGCCACTGCCGGCGTTCCTCCCCGGGTGATGGGTGTCGGCCCGATCGAGGCGGTTCGCAAGGTGCTGACGATTGGCGGCATCACGATCGATCAGCTCGACGTGATCGAGCTTAACGAGGCCTTCGCCGCGCAGGCTCTGGCCTGCACCCGGGAACTCGGCATTGCCGATGACGATCCGCGCGTGAATCCCAATGGCGGCGCGATCGCCCTTGGGCATCCGCTCGGCATGTCCGGCGCGCGTATCGCACTGACCGCCGTGGAGGAACTGCACCGCAATGGGGGGCGTTACGGCCTCGCCAGCATGTGCGTTGGCGTGGGGCAGGGCATTGCCCTACTGGTCGAGAAGGTCTGACAAGCGGAAGGCGGCCCGCGTGGTATAACGCTGGCCGCCTCCCTGCCGTCCGGTTTCTCTTACTTGCCCTTCGGCAGCGCGAAGGCGACCAGGATATTCTTCTCGTTGGTCGCCAGCGCCCCGCTGCCGCCAGCGGCGATCACGACATATTGCCGTCCGTCGCTGCCGACATAGGACATCGGATTGGCATTGCCGTTGGCCGGGAGATCGGCGCGCCACAGCAATTTGCCGGTCTTGGTGTCGAAGGCGTGAATCCGCTTGTCCGGGGTGGAAGCGATAAAGGTGACGCCGCCGGACGTGGTCAGCGAGCCGCCGACCGAAGGCAGGCCGAAAGTAAGGGGCAAGTGCGATTTGATGCCCATCGGCCCCATCCGGTCGGCGGTGCCGAGCGGGCGCTTCCACACCACCTTCTTGGTCTTGAGGTCGATCGCGGTCAATTCGCCCATCGGCGGCTCCAGGCAGGGCACATCGAGCGGCGACATCAGCGTGCCGTTCAGCACGGCATAGCGGGCGCCATATTGCGGCACCCCGGCGCGCACCGCCTCGGGCGAGGATTTGACCCCCGCGCCGGCGGGCCTCATGCCGAGTGCCTTCGCTTCTTCCGGAGTGATCAGCTTCGACTTGGTCGGCAGCCGGTTCGAGCTGACGACCAGGAGATTGTTCCTGGCGTCGACCGAGAAGCTGCCCCAGTTCACGCCCCCGGCGAACCCGGGATACTGGATCGATCCCTGCAGGCTGGGCGGCGTATAGCGTCCGTCATAGCGCAGGCTCTTGAACTCGATCCGGCACCACAGCTGATCGAACGGGGTCAGGCCCCACATCTGTTTTTCGGTGAGCCGCTTGCCTGCAAAATCGGGCATGTCGACGGAGAAAGGCTGGGTGGAAGATGCAGTCTCGCCCGGCCCGGCCCGGCCCGGCACCTTCTTTTCGACTATCCGCGACAAGGGCGTGCCGGTGCGGCGGTCCAGCACGAACGCGTCGCCGGTCTTGGCGATGCTGATGAGCGCGGGCACCGGCTGACCATTCACAGGAAAGTCGGCCAGCACCGGCTGCGAGGCGATGTCGTAATCCCAGATGTCATGATGAACTGTCTGGAACATCCAGCGCAACTGGCCGGTCTTGTTGTCCAGCGCCAGGATCGCATTGGAGAACTTGCGCGCGGCTTCGCTGCGCTCGCCGCCGTAATAATCGGGCGTGGCGACACCCATCGGAACATAGACCAGGCCGAGAGCCTCGTCCGTGCTGGAAACCGACCAGCTGTTGGGCGTGCCGGGCGCATAGACCTCATCGTCACCCAGCGGCGCGGTCCGTTCCGGGTCGGCCGGGTCGAAATCCCATGCCTGCCTGCCGGTCTTCAGGTCATAGGCGCGGATCACGCCTGACGGCTGGTTGATGGTCTGGCCATCGAAACCATAGGAGCCGAGCACCACCACATTGCCGGACACGGTGGGGGCGGATGTGAAATAGAAAAGCACCTTGTCATGCGGGGTGATGTTCTTGCGCAGATCGACGGCCCCATCGGTGCCGAAGTCCCGGCAAGGCTCGCCGGTTTCCGCATCCACCGCCAGCAGGCGGGCATCGATGGTCCCGGTGTAGATGCGGCGGGTGCAGGCAGGGGCCGGCTGGCCCGCCGCGACGGTGGGCGAGAGGCCACGCTCTGCCAGATCGGCATAGGCGACGCCGCGGCAATTGGCGAAGGCCAGGCCTTGATCGTTGACGGGCGGATCATGGCGCCAGATCTGCTTGCCGGTTACGGAATCGAGGGCGAAGAGAACATTGTGCGGCGTGCAGCCATACAGCGTATTGCCGATCTTGAGCGGAGTTACCTCGAAGGCGAGAGCGGGTGCGCCGCCGGGGCGGGGTGCCGCGCCGGTTTCATAGGTCCACGCAAGCTCGAGAGCGCCGACATTGGCAGGGGTGATCTGGCTTGCTTCCGCGAAGCGGGTGCCGCCCGGATTGTTGCCCCATGATTTCCATTCCGTGGGGCTGGCATTGAAGGCAAGCCCTGCCAGATCGTCATTGCCGCCGGGTGCGCCGGGCTTGATGACGAATATCGCCCCCAGAGCCAGGATGCCCAGCGCCAGAATTGCAATCAGGGCCTTTCCAGCGATGCGGCCGCCATCGCGGCAGCCGATGCCGCGCGCGGTCCAGGGCAGAAGGAAGACGAGACCAAGCGCGGTGAAGAAGGCGACGCGGGGGACCAGCGCCCAGCCGTTGAAGCCCACTTCCCAGATTGCCCAGGCCCAGGTGAGCAACAGGAATGCGGCATAGAGCCAGGCAGCGGTCTTCCTGCCAAGCCACAGCAGGACGGCCACGGCGAGCAGCGCGACGCCGGAAACGGCATAATATGCGGAGCCGCCCAATGTCAGCAGCTTGATGCCGCCGGCCAGAAGGCCTGCCCCGGCCAGTGCGAATATCAATGAGAATACGCGGGCCACGACAAGCCCGCTCCTGCTGCCCGAAACCGCTTCTTCCATGCTGAGCACCCTCCCTTTATATGACGGTCATAGCGTGGAGTTTGCGATCGATCCACATTCTCGATAAATATTCGACAATGATGATCGCAGTGATAAGAGCGAACGCGTATCAGGCCGGTTGGATCGTGCCTGTCAGTGGGAGACGGTGAAGTGACCGCAAGCAACGACAATCTTCGTGAAGCGAATGTGGCGCAGGCCCGCTCCATTTTCGAGAATTTCAAGCCGCACGATCCGGCATGGCAGAACAACCTCGCGGACGATGCGGTCATGGCGTTCCCTTATGCGGCCAGCATCGGGCTTCCCCCGCGGGTCGAAGGCAAGGAGGCGGCAATCGGCCTGTTCAAGGGGGTTGCCGATGCGCTGGGCCTTTCGTTTCATGACGTGACCGTTCAACCGCTCGCCGATCCGGAATGGGTGGTGGTGGAACAGCGCGGCCAGGGTTCGTTCAAGGGCAATCCCTACAACCAGCAATATGTGATCTTCCTGCAGTTCCGCGATGGCAAGCTGCGGCACTATCGCGAATATTTCGACTGCAAGGTCGTCACGGACTGTTTCGGTTCCGTAGAAAATTTGATGGCGGGCTGACCGGCCTGCCGGCGAGATGACAGACCATTCAAATATCTGGAGCGTTCATGCCTGTTGAAATATCCGATCCGATCACGCTGCCTTGCGGCGCCGTTCTGAAGAACCGCCTTGTGAAAGCGGCGATGACAGAAGGCATCGCTTCGCCCGACAATCGCGCCACTCCCGCCTTGGAAACCCTTTACGGGCGGTGGGCCGATGGCGGCGCCGGCCTGCTCATGACAGGCAACGTGCAGGTCGATCGCCGTTTCCTGGAACGGCCGGGCAATGTCGCCTGGGACGGCAACGGCGGGCTGGAGGAGCTGAAAGCCTATGCCAGGGCGGGGGGCCGGAACGGCGCGCATATATGGATGCAGATCAACCATCCGGGCCGTCAGGCCGGCACCGGCAGCGAAACATTCGTGTCTCCCTCGGAAAACTCCAAGCCGGGCAAGGAAGGCAAGGCCCGGGCGCTTGAGGCGGATGAGATCGAGAACATCGTCGATCGTTTCGCCGGGGTGGCGCGCGCGGCGCAGGAGGCTGGCTTCACGGGCGTTCAGATCCACTCGGCGCACGGCTATCTGCTGTCGCAGTTCCTCAGCCCGCTGACCAACCGCCGGACGGACAAGTGGGGCGGCACTCTGGAAAATCGCGCCCGCGCCTTGCTGGAGGCGGTGCGCCGCACCCGCCAGGCGGTGGGGCCGGAATTCCCGGTTTCGGTAAAGCTCAACAGCGCGGATTTCCAGAAGGGCGGACTGACCGAGGAGGAGTCGTTCCAGGTCATCTCCTGGCTGGGCGACGAAGGAATCGACCTGCTCGAAGTATCCGGCGGAAATTACGAATCCTTCGTGATGGTGGGCCGCAATGAAGATGGCACGGTCAAGCAGAAGGCCGCGTCGACTTCTGCGCGCGAAGCCTATTTCCTTGATTTCGCGGCACGGCTTCGCCCGCTGGTCAAGATGCCGCTGATGGTGACGGGCGGTTTCCGCACGCTGGCCGGTATGCAGGATGCACTGGCGTCGGGCGCGCTTGATGTAATCGGTCTGGGGCGGCCCCTGTGCATCGACCCGGACTATTGCAACAAGCTGCTGAACGGTGCGATCGATCGCCTGCCTTCGCCTGACATGGCCTGCAATCTCGATCCCGCCCAGTTCGGCAATCCCGCCCCGGAAATCTTGCGCCTGATGGAAGTGGCCGCGGGCACGGCCTATTATTTCAACCAGATCATCCGGCTTTCCCAGGGGCAGGATTCCGAACAGGAAATCGACTGGAACGAGCAGTTGAAGCGGATCGAAGCCTATGATGCGGAGCTGAACCAGCGCTACCTCAAGGCTTTCGACGCCGCCAACGTGGCTTGACCGGCGGCCAGGCGGGCGATCAGCCTGCCTGGCGCACGCCCGCGATGATCTCGCCCTGCATGTCCGGCGTGGTGCCGTGCAGCAGGATATGGTCCACGCCCACAGCCAGATATTCGTTCAGGCGCTTGACGCAGTTGGCAATGCTGCCGGTTGCCGCCCCGGTTTCCAGCCATTCGCGCGGCAGCAAGGTGGCGGCGTCGGCCATGGCGCGGCGTTTCTCTTCCACCGTCCCAGTGCCATATTCCAGCTTGGCCAGGCCGGTGTCGGCCAACACGTTCATCGGCTCCTCGCTCCAGCCATTGGTCTTGACGATCGGCGTGCCGATGGCGCGGTGCATGAAATAGGATACCGCACGGGCTTCCAGCAGGTCGATGCGGGTTCCTTCGTCCAGCGTATCCGGAACGGTCACGACCGTGGCGTAGATTTTCACGGATTGCGGATCGCGTCCCGCTTCCTTTGCCGCATTCCTGACGATGCCGATCGATCGTTCCACGCCTGTCGTCGTCAGGAACGGGTGCAGGACGACCCCATCGAAATGGGCGCCGGCCATGGCCAGCGTTTTCGGCCCGATGGTGCCGAAGATCACTGGCGGGGGCGTATCATACCCTTGGGGCAGCTTCAGTTCGCCCCAGTTTCCGGCAGGTCCGTCATAGGCCACCGTTTCCCCGGCCCAGAGCTTGCGCAGGATCATCACATAGTCGGCCATGCCCTGCAGGTTGGGCGTGGGGATGCCCATCTGCCGGAAATGGGCTTCCACGCCCCGGCCATAGCCCAGCACGAAGCGGTTGCCGCTCAGCATCTGAACGGTCTGCGCCATGCCTGCCTGCACCACCGGATGGCGCGTGCCGAAATGGGTGAGCCCGGCGACCAGCTTGACCTTGTCCGTGACCTGGGTCAGGGCGCCTATGGTTGCCCCCAGTTCCTTGGTTTCCCACCGCTCCGAAAGGAAGATGCCACCCAGACCGAGTTCGTCCGCCTTCCTGGCCTGATCGAGGCCGGGCTTCGGGTCGGCCACCTGGCCCGGAAGGATGTAGGAATAGATCTGGTCGGCGGAAATGCTCATGTTTCAGGAATCCGTTATTGTTTCTTTCCGATGCCATAACGGGCGCGAAGGTTTGTGCCAATCGCGCCCGTTATATTGGTTATCGGGTTGATGGGGAAAGCGTGGTTTCCGCATCAACCCGGATCGTTGTTGGATCGTCAGAAGTCGAAGGTAGCGGTGACGCCATAGGTGGCGGGCCTGCCGACACCTCTGGAGATATTGTCCTGGGCGACGGTGACGTTGAGCCAGTAGTATTTGTTGGTGCAGTTGTCGCACCAGACATACAGGCTCCACCTGTCGTCCGGACCGTTGATGCCCGCCCGCCCGCTCAGCAATCCGTAGGAGCCGATGGTGAAGGGAGCATCATAGCCGGGAAGGAACCGGTTCTGCGGCCCGCCGGCTGGCAGCGCCGGAATTTCCGTGATCGAACCGCCGAGGGTGGCGTCGGTCTTGCCGACCCAGCGCCAGTTGGCGCCGATGAACGGGCTGATCCGGCCTGCATCGAAGGTATATTCGCCGCCCAGCATGTAAGACCACTTGGGGGTCAGCGGCAGCTTCTGCCCGTTCATGTCCAGCGGCCCGACGGCCGTGTATTCGTTCGGGTCGATCCTGGTGATCTCCGAATCCAGATAGGTGGCCGACGCGGAAAGGCTCAGCCCGCGCACCGGGGCGGCGTTGATTTCGATTTCCGCGCCCTTGACCTTGGACTTGGGGATGTTGCGCAACTGCGGCAAGGCGCCCCATACCGCATCGTTGATCGAGCCCTGGACCTGCTTGTCGCGATAGTCGTAGATGAACCCGGCCGCATTGATCGTCAGGCGGCGGTCCAGCAGTTCCGACTTGAGGCCGATTTCATAGGCCAGCACCGATTCCTGCGTGACCGGCTGCAGCCCGACGTAGCTGGCCGGGGAGCCGGTCGGGAAGCTGCCCGTCTTGTAGCCCTTGGAGACGTTGCCGTAGAGCAGCAACTCGTCGGTCGCACGATAATCGAGGCCGACCCGCCACGAGACATTGTCTTCCTTCAAGGTGTCGCGGAACTGTTCCCCGGGGATCAGGGCGTAATTGTGCGTGAAGCAATCGCCGGGCTGGATATAGGGGAACAGATCGGGATTGATCCTGCTGCCGTCGGGATTGAGGTTGCCGTTGAACAGGTCACCCAGATAGTTGAAGACATTGGCGATGTTGCCGTCCCCGGCGTCGGTCCCGCACGCCCTGTTCTTGATGGTCGACTTGGTGTAGCGGATGCCGCCCTTGGCGGTCAGCCGGGGAATGATTTCGGCTTCCAGATTGGCGAATGCCGCGATGTTCTCGATCGAATCGTGCTTCTTGATGCCGTTCTGGAAGATGCCGGAATTGATGGCGCTGGTATTGTTGGCGTAGGATTGCAGCTGGTCTTCGGCGATCTTGCTGTTCTCGTAATTGACGCCGACCACCCAGTGCAATGCGTTATTGCCGGTATTCTCCAGCCGCAGTTCCTGCGAGAAGCTGTCGATCCGGCCATCCATCCTGGTCTGGTCTTCGTTCTGGATCGCCGAGCCGCTGCGCGACGCGCCCATCTCCTGGCGGAACCGGACATAGGACGACAGCGAGGTCAGCAGCAGATTGTCGGTCGGGCTGAATTCCAGCCGCAGCGAACCCTGGATCTGGTCGCGGTCCGCGAACAGCCGGGTCGGGGTGGACTGCATGATGAAGTCATTGTCCGACGGTCCCACCGGGCCGCCCCAGTCGGCATAGCGCGGGTTGGTGGGGATGAGCGGCTGATCCAGCACCGGAGCGCCAAGCGGCGTCGTCAGATATTGCGTATAGGCATACTTCGTGCCGGCCAGCGCCAGCGCCTGAGGCTCGGACTTGTCCTTCCAGCCCGCCACCGTGAGGGTCGCCTTGAAGGTGTCGTCCGGTTCCCATTCGAGAATGCCGCGGCCGGCGAAGTATTCTTCCCGCCCGTTGCGGTCCCACGGCCGGGTATAGCTCTTCTGCCAGGGGTCCATCACATGCGCCTGTCCGGCAAAGCGCGCCCGCACCGTATCCGACAGCGGCCCGCTGACATGGCCGGTGAACTCGAACAGGTTGAACCGGCCGTAGGTCGCCGAAACCCCCGCCTCGAAGCTGTCGGTCGGCTTGTTGGCGATCAGGTTGATCGCGCCGCCGGTCGAGTTCTGGCCGAACAGCGTGCCCTGCGGGCCCTTCAGCACCTCGATCCGCTGCAGGTCGAAGGTCTGATTGGAGGCGGTGATCGGAAACGCCAGCGGCGCTTCGTCGAGATAGAAGCTGACCGCCGGATAGGCGCCCAGCGCGCTCGAGTTGAACCCGATCCCGCGCAGCGAGAAAACCGGCACGTTGTAGTCCGACCGCGCAAAGGTCAGGCTCGGAACCGCAATCGCCAGGTCTTCCCCGCCCTGAATGCGCTGCTTCTCCAGCGCATCACCAGACAGCACGCTCAGCGTCTGACCAACATCCATCAGGCTCTGCTCGCGCTTCTGCGCCGTCACAATAATCTCGTTCAACCCACCAGTCTCCTGCCCATGGGCAAGAGTCGGGAGTGCGCAGAGCGCAATTGCAGAACAGCCGACGGCGAATGAAATCTTGCACTGAGGCATATCGCTCCCCTTCCATTAATCGGTGCTGGACCATTTCCAGTCAGAATCCCGATTGATGCTCGGATATTACGCCTCTGACGCCCGGCGTCAATACCGGGCGCTCGCTATGTTTTTGTGCTCACTCCGCCGCTTTGAGCTGCAGGCGCAGGGATTCAGCGATGGGATAGCCGCCTGCCGAAAGCCAGCTGAGCAGGACGTCCTGATGAGTGAGGCCGTCACCCGCGCGCAGGGCGCAGCCCAGGGACAGGATATATTGCTTCCAGGTGCAGAACACCTTGTGCCAGGCCAGCTTCTTCCGGTCGATCGGCAGCCCGCCCGCGGCTTCGTAAGCCTCCACGAAAGCGTCGGTGCTTTCGAACAGGCCGCAATGGAAAGGCTTGCCGTCCTCATAGGTCCGATAGAGATCGGTCACCACCCATGCCAGGTCCGCATGGCGGTCGCCGAGATAACCCAGCTCCCAGTCGAGAATCGCGGTGATCTGCCCGGTGTCTTCCTCGAACAGGAAGTTACCGGTCCGGAAATCGCCATGCACCACCGACAGATGATCCAGCGTGGGCGCGTTGCGGCGCAGCCAGTCTTCCGTCATCAGCGAAATCACCGATGGCTCGTAGAGATCTTCCTGCCAGCAGCGCCCCCACCAGTTGACGATCTGCTCCGCCGCTTCGGTCGTGCCGACCGCGGGCCTCGAGAAACTGGGAAGATCGCCATCGGCGATCGGCGCCTGGTGGAGCGCCGCCATGTAGCGCGCATATTGCGGCACCAGCAGATCGCGCAGCGCCTTGGGGAAATGGGTGCCCATGCCCGTGACGTTGGAACTGACCTGCGATGGCTTCTGCACGCCGGCGACGAAAGACGACACCAGGGCAGGCGTGCCCATGACCGAGCCATCATCGTCGATCCAGTGAACCCGCGGCACCGGCATCAGCGGTCCGGCAAAGCGCATCAGCTCGAATTCGCGGCGCCGGTCCGTCTCGACGATCGACGCGGCCGGTTCGCAGCGCAGGACCATGCGGTCGCCGGTCCGCCGGACGCCGCCGTCGATCCAGTCCAGCTCGAACACGAACTGCTCCTTGGATGCCCCGCCGGTCAGGCTGCGCAGGTTGCGAATGGCGATATCGCCTTCAGTCCCGGCGGAAATCAGGCGATGCAGCCGCTCGCCGATCTCCTCGAAGCTGGGCGAATGATAGGCGGGCTGCCCGCGCCGCTTCAGCTTGCGGGTCAGCGCCTCGTCGATCGAAGCTTCGGTGGGATAGCGTTCCCGCAACTCGGCAATCCACTGGTCGGTGGGCCTGGCGCGCAGCGCAATGCGATCCTGCATATTCTCGCGCCCTTACCCGGCCGGCGCGGCTTCGAGGGATTCGCGGATCGATTTCAGCGTGTCCGGAAACACGTCGAAGCCCGTCTTGGCGACGAAGGCGCGTTCGCGGCTCGTCTGGTCTTCGGTCAGGTCGATGACCGCCCGGGAAATCGCGCGCGCGGTTTCCGCATCCACGGTCGAAAGCACTTTCGAGATCGCGTCGCACAGGGTTTCCCGCAGCGCGTAATTCGCATCGCGGATCTGGCTGAGCGTGACATTGTGGCGCGTTCCGACATCCTTCGTGACGGCGACGGCGTCGTCCAATTCCTTGCCCAGCGGCTGACCGGCAAGTTCGGCCACCTTTTCGGCCATCGCGACCATCGAGCGGCCATCCGCGATTTCATACCAATTGGCGTAGTCGATCTGTTCCTGCATCAGGTTGAGCGAGCCGATCACCAGCTGTAATTGCTCTGCGGCGGCCTTGTTGTCGGGGTCGATCGCGGGCAGCACGACATCCGCCAGCGCCTTGTTCATGGTCCTGATCCGGAGATCGAAACTGGGTTGCATCCTCTATTCCTTTCCAAATTGCATGAATTTACCGGCGTGGAGCCTGGCTGGCGGCCAGGCCATGACGCGTGCGATAGGCCATGGACGTATTCTCCATCGCCAGCCCATGGCCCACATGGCCGCCCATCGTCCAGCGCTTGAGCGTGATTCCCACATCGACGCTGGGATAGACCGGCCAGGGGCCGCCCGCGATGGAAGCCCCGTAAAGGCTGAATTTCTCCCCATCGGCATCCTCGCCGTGCCATTCCGCGGCGATCGGCAGGTAATTGAGCCGCGAGAGGATCAGCCTGGCCGAGACCAGCCCGGTGACCTTGCCCTGCCGGCAGATATAGCCATGGGCCAGATCGAGTTCATCCGAATGGACCGGGTCGGCTGGGAAGAAGCCGTGAACGGCGGTGTCGATGTCCGGAAAATAGGCGCCCAGCCACATCATCCCGGGCAGTTCCACTTCGGTCCGGGGACCCCAGCTGTGGTCCATGACCTGCACGCAATCGACCGGGATCACTTCCCCCCGGCAGCGTATCTCCCCCTTCACCCGCGCGTGCATGTCCCAATGGCCGCGATAGGCTTCGCCCAGAACGAAGCCCCCGTCCATCTGCTGCCTGGTGACGGGGTCCATGTCCGGATCGGAAATGTCGTAAGGCTCCATGATGCCGCTGATGTCGAAATGGATCTCGGTGTCGTCGATGCCGATGTAATCGACCCGATAGTCGCGCGGGCTGGCGGCCTTCACGCTGAGCCCGCTGGCCAATGCATATTCGCGCAAGCTGCTTGCGCCGGGCTGATGGTGATGATTGGCGACATAGAGCGCATCGTGCGAACGGTCGACCAGCCCGCGCCAGATGCGGACATCGGTCATCACGATGCCCAGGTTCGGGCGGAAGAGGGCCTGGAGATGGCCGCAGATGCGGCGTTCCGCATTGAAGAACGCGAAATAATTGGTTTCCGCCCAGTCATGCGCGGCCGGGTCCGTCGGGTGGAAATCGACATCGCTGTCCAGAATCATCGGCATCCTCTTTTTTGTGTGGGCAAGCGCCGCCAAGCTTCCTAGGGATGTCGAAATTCAACCGCAACCCAAACCGGTTTCGGATCAAGGGAGGAAGCAATTGGACCTGTTCAACCTGCGGGAACGGCATGTCGCGATCATCGGCGCATCGGGGGATATCGGCACTTCGATGGTGCAATTGTGCCTTTCGCTGGGGGCCAGCGTATATGCGGTCGATCGGGATGAGGCTGCCTTGGCCGGCCTTGCGGATCTGCCGGAAGCGGGCGGCGCGCTGCGGACATTCGTGGCCGACGTCACCGATGAAGGGGTGATGGCCGCGGCATTTGGCGGCATGGGCGGCCGGCTTGACGGACTGGTCAATGGCGCTGGAATCGAGAACCGGCCCGTCAACATCGACGAGATGGATGTCGAGGTGTTCCGCAAGGTCGTCGACGTCAATGTGACCGGCGTGTTCCTCGGCATGAAATACGGGATTCCGCTGATGTGCGAGAGCGGCGGTTCGGTCGTGAACGTGGCCAGCACGGCGGGCATCAAGGGCGCGGCGGGCATGGCGCCCTATATCGCCAGCAAGCATGCGGTGATCGGCCTGACCCGGACAGGGGCTATCGAATGGGGGCAGGCCGGCATTCGCGTCAATGCGATCTGCCCCGGCCCGGTCGAGGGGCGGATGATCGATTCGATCTATGGCAGCAAGCCGGGCGCGCCTTCCGAAATCGCGCGTGCCCGCATGGCGGTGATTCCCAGCCGCCGCTTCGGCCGGCGCGAGGAAATCGCCAATGTCACGGCTTTCCTGCTGTCCGAAGCCGCCACTTATGTGAATGGCGCGTGCTATTCCATCGACGGGGGAATCTCGGCTATCTGAGGTGGTATTCAAGGGGACTCGGATTGACAGGAGTTTTCCCGTCCCTCACTGAGAACCGAGAATTGCTCGGATACCGCCATGGTCGCATGGCAGGCGCGGGCGCGGAAGATTGGGACCAGGATTATGAGATTTATCGAGGAGCCGATGCGGTTTGGGATATTCATGGGCCCGTATCACCGGCCTGACCTGAACCCGCTGCTGGCGTTGCAGCAGGACATGGAGACGATCATCAACCTGGATCGTCTGGGTTTTGACGAGGCGTGGATCGGGGAGCACCATTCGGGCGGGGTGGAGACGATCTCGTGCCCGGAGCTGACGATCGCGGCGGCGGCGGAGCGGACCAGGCACATCAAGCTGGGGACGGGGGCGATCACCATCCCCTATCACAATCCGCTGATGGTGGCGGACCGGATCGTGCAGCTCGATTACATGACGCGCGGACGGATGATGTTCGGGGTTGCGCCGGGCCAGCTGGTGCAGGACGCGCAGATGATCGGCCTTGATCCGCTGAACAACCGGCGGATGCTGCATGAGGCGCTGGAAGTGCTGATCCCGCTGTTCAAGGGTGAGCGGGTAACGCGCAAGACGGACTGGTTCAACCTGGTCGATGCGCGGCTGCAGCTGCTGCCCTACAGCAATTTCGACATGGCGACGGTGGGTGTGATCTCGCCGTCGGGTCCGCTGCTGGCAGGCAAGCACGGGATGGGGCTGCTGTCGGTGGCTGCGACGCATCCGGTGGGTGTGGAGAAGCTGCTGGAGCATTGGCAGATCATCGAGACGGAAGCGAAGAAGGCCGGCCATGTGGCGGATCGCAGCAAGTGGCGCCTGATGGGTCCGATGCATATCGCCGAGACGTTCGAGCAGGCGCGCGATGAAGTGCGCTACGGGATGTGCAAGCTGGAGAACTACCGGGAGCACATCAACCCGGGGGCGGGGATCGACTGGTCGAGCACGGACCGGGCGGTGGACCAGCTCAACGAGCAGGGGTTTGCGGTGATCGGGACGCCGGAGATGGCGCGTGCGCAGATCGACCGGCTGATCGAGAAGTCTGGCGGGTTCGGCTGCTACATGCTGATGGGGGTGGACTGGGCGCGGCACGATGCGACGCTGCGCAGCCATCAGCTGTTCGCCGAAGAGGTGATCCCTTACTACCGGGGCACCAACCGGGCCACCCTGGCCAGCTTCGAGGATGTCATGGGCACCGGCTTCGAAGGCGCCGAAATCACCGCCAGGGCCCAGGAAGCCATGGCCAGAGTCTACGCCGAAAATAAGTAAGCGCTACACGGCCCATTCCGCGGGAGAGAAATCATGGCAGTGAAATTCGTCGACGTGCCGTCCGGTGCGAAAATCGCGCTGGAGGATACGGGTGGGCCCGGTGTCCCGCTTGTCTTCAGCCACGGCTACATGATGAACCATACGATGTTCGACCAGCAGGTCGAATATTTCAAATCGCGCTGCCGCTGCATCGCCTGGGATGCGCGCGGCCATGGCGAAACCCAATGGCAGGGCGATTTCAACTATTGGGATTCCGCCAGGGATCTGCTCGGCTTGGTCGATGCGCTCGATCTCGGCAAGATCGTCCATGTGGGCATGAGCCAGGGCGGTATCGTCGGGATGCGCGGGGCACTGCTCGAGCCGGAGAAATTCTACGGCATCGTCCAGCTTGCCACCCAGGCGGGCGAAGTGCCGGACAGCGGCGACGATACCTTCGTGCGCACGATGGACGACTGGTTCGTCAATGGCGCGGATCAGGGGAAGGTCGAATTCCTCGCCAGCTTCATTCTCGGCCCCGGCGCCAACCACGATTACTGGCACAAGGCCTGGTTCGACATGACCAAGCAGCAGGTGCGCGATGCGACCGGCTGCCTGATGTCGATCGACCCGCTGTGGGATCGCTTGAAGGACGTTTCGGTGCCCGTGGCGACCATTCACGGCCTGGCCGATATCGCCACTTCGCATGAACTGGGCCTCAGGACGCCGCAGGGCGTGCCCGATGCGCGTAGCGTCACCCTGATCGAGGGCGGGCCGCATGCGGTCAACATCACCCATCCCGATCAGGTCAACAAGGCGATCGAGGAATTCCTGGACGAACTCGAAGCCGAAAATCTCGAGATGAAGGGCTGAATCCATGAATTTCGAACTCAACGGCAAGGTCGCGCTGGTAACGGGCGGCGCATCGGGTATCGGCGAAGCCTGTATCCGCGTTTTTCACGCTTCGGGCGCCAAGGTCGTCATCGCGGACCTGTCCGCAGAAGCCGGCGCGAAGCTGGCCGCCGAACTGGGTGAAGGCGCCGCATCCGTCCAGGTCGATGTGGCCGATGCGGCCTCCTGCCAGGGGATGGTCGATTTCGCCCTGCAGCAATTCGGCCGCCTCGACATCGCGGTCAACAATGCCGGCATCTCCACCGAACTGGCGCCCATCACGGAGACCAGCGTGGAAGACTGGCGCAAGGTGGTCGGCATCAATCTGGACGGCGTATTCTACTGCCTGAAGGCCGAGATTCCGGCGATGGAGAAGACCGGCGGCTCGATCGTCAACATCGCCTCGATCATGGGTGCCATCGCGCGCGATGGCGCGGCTCCGTATATTTCCTCCAAGCATGGCGTGGTGGGCTTGACCAAGACGGCCGCGCTGGAATGCGTATCCAAAAACATTCGCGTCAATGCGATCGGGCCGGGCTATGTCGAAACCCCGCTGTTGAAGAAGGCGACGCTCGAGCATCTGGACCAGATCGCTTCGCTGCACCCGATCGGACGGCTTGCCCAGCCCGCCGAAATCGCCGCCGCCGTCGCTTTCCTTGCTTCTTCCGCCGCAAGCTTCATAACGGGCGCCTACTACCCCGTCGACGGGGGCTATCTGGCGCGCTGAGGCACATTGAAAAGCGGCCGACGTGAGTGGTAATGCAATGAATGGCGGTTCGGCGAAGGGCGGCTGGTATCCCTGGTACGTGCTTGCCCTGCTGGTGCTGATCTACACGATGAACTTCGTGGATCGGCAGATCATCACGATCCTCGCTCCCTATCTCAAGGCCGATCTTGGCCTTACGGATGCGCAGATCGGTCTGCTCTATGGCACGGCCTTCGCCATGTTCTATGCGCTGTTCGGCATTCCGCTGGCACGGCTGGCGGACGGCTGGAGCCGGGTGAAGACGCTCTCGATCGGCCTGTGCTTCTGGTCGCTGATGACGACCGTTTCCGGCTTTGCGGGCAATTTCGTCCAGCTGGGTCTTGCCCGGCTCGGCGTGGGCGTCGGCGAGGCAAGCGCTTCCCCTGCCGCGATTTCGCTGCTGGGGGATTATTTCCCCAAGCGGATACGGGGGACGATACTCGCGATTTACACCACGGGGGTCTATGTCGGGATCGGCCTGTCGCTGATTATCGGCGGCTATGTGCTGGACTGGTGGCCGGGCTGGTTCGACATGGCCGGCTGGCAAGCCGCCTTCATCATAGTCGGCCTGCCCGGCATTCTTCTTGCCCTGCTGGTCTATCTTACGGTTCGCGAGCCGGTGCGGGGCGAGCTGGATGGCAATCCCCATCCCGGCGACCCGCATCCATTCCGCAATGTGCTGACGGAAGCGAAGATGATGTTCCCGCCCTGGAGCATCGCCAGCATTCGCAGGCTGGGCGGGGATGCCGCGACCATGCGCCGCAATGTGCTGGGTCTGGCGATAGCCCTGGCCTTGAGCCTTGTCGTCCATGTCGTGATCGAGGACATGCTGCCGCCGGAGCGGCGCGCCGTGATCGGCACTATTGCCGGTTTCACCGTGACGAGCAATCTGGTCCAATGGCTCGCCATCGGCATCGGCTCCTATGCGGCATTCAGCTGGGGCCAATCGGTGAGGTTGCGCGATCCGGTTACCCATGCGCTCACCCTGGGCGGGAAGACTTACCGCCTGCTCGCGCTCTGCTGCGGCCTGCTGGGAATCTACACCTATGCCACCGGCGCCTTCGTCTATCTATATGGCAATCGCTATCTCGGGCTGGGTCCCGAAGATGGCTTCGCGCTGGGGCTGATCGCTGTGTTTGGCGGCGGGATCGGCACTTTCCTCGGCGGATGGATCGGCGACTGGGTCAAGCTGCGCCATCCCGCGGGGCGTCTCTATTTCCTGATCCTTTGCATGATCGGCTTCACCGCCGTCACGGTCGTCCAATATACCACCACCAGCGTCACGCTGTTCTTTGTGCTGAACTTCTTTTCGCTGCTGTTGCTGACGGTGTGGTCGCCGATCATGATCGCCAGCGCCCAGGATCTGGTCATTCCGCGCCTGCGCGGGGCGGGGTTTGCCGTGCAGACCCTGGCCAGCAGCCTGATCGGCCTTGGCCTCGGCCCCTATATGGTCGGCGTGATCAGCGACATCACCGGGAATCTGCAATGGGCGATGCTCTCGCTGTTCCTGGTCATGCCGCCCTTGCTGCTGCTGCTGTGGCGGCTCGCCATCATTCTGCCGGAAGGCGAGGCCAGCGTCGATCGGCGCGCTCGCGCCGCCGGCGACACATCCCTGGCGGCTGCCTGATAGGATTTATCCGGAAAGAGGCGGGGTCGGCCACGTCCCCGCCAGCTCTTGCAGATGCTCGTTGGTGTCGATCCGTTCGCCCGGCTTGCCTCTCCGGAACGTTCCGCTCGCCCGAAGGACCGGCTCGCCATCGGCGGTGACAAGTCCCTCGGTGAAGATCATCCGCCCCGTCCTTCTGAGCAGGCGCCCGCTCCCCTCGACCCATGTGCCGACCCTGGCCATGCCCAGGAAATCGAGCGTCAGGGAGATCGTGGGCGTATAGCCGTCATCGAATGCCGGATCGAACCGCAATTGGGTCGGCAGGTAGATATCGGCGAATGTGGCGATCATTCCGCCATGGCAGATGCCGATGGCGTTGCAGTGCCTTGGTTCAACCCGGAAGCCGAACAAGGGGCCGCGTTCGGAATCGACCCGCATGAACAGCGGGCCGACCATTTCCATATAGGCATTGCCTGCCAGATCGTCGAAGCGGACGAAGCCGTCCGGTGCCAGGCTTGTCATGATGAATCCCGGTCAGACCACCTTGTCCAGTTCCCGGCGCAGCGCCTCGATGAGGGGATAGGAAATCCCCGCGAACCAGCTCAGCACGACGTCCTGATGAGTCTTGAGCGCCCCGGCCGCGCGCGGACCGGCCCCCAGGGTGAGCACGACCGAACGCCAATAGGCGAAGATGTTGTAGTAGGTCAGCCGTTCCTCATCCACGGTGAGGCCGCTGGCCTTCTCGTAGTCGCGCAGGAACTTGTCGCGCGCGAAAAGAGAAGTGTACAGAGGCTCGCCGGTTTCGGATGGCGTGATGAAGACCGGATTGAGGACCCACGCCAGATCGCCATGGCGATCGCCGAAATAGCCGGTTTCCCAATCGAGTATTGCCGTAATTTTCAGGGTATCCTCGTCGAACAGGAAATTGCCGGTGCGGAAATCGCCGTGGATCAGCGACAGGTGATCCAGGGGTTTGCGATTGGCCCGGAGCCACCGCTCGGCCAGGGTCATGAGGGGAACATCTTCCAGCCGGTCCTCGAACCAGGCTCTGGCCCACCAGTTGATCTGCCAGTCCACGTCCTGGGTGGTGCCGACTTGCGGAATATCGAAGGCGGACAGGTCATGCCCGGCCGGTTCGAAATTATGAATCCGCGCCAGGTAATCGATGAATTGCGGCCCCAGCGCGGCACGGTAATCGGCGTCGAAGTTGATGCCGATCCCGGTGACCTTGCTGGTGGATTTGGTCGGCTTCTGCACTCCGGTCACGAAGCTGTAGATCAGCGCCGGACGGCCCAGTTCATCCCCGCTTTCGTCCAGCCAGTAGGCTTTGGGAACCGGCATCATGGATGCGGCCACCCTGACCAGCTGAAATTCCCTCAGCTTGTCGGCTTCCACGATGGATTCTGCCTGTTCGCGGCGCAGCACCATCTTCTCGCCCTTGCGGACTTCGCCATTGCAGTTCCAGTCCAGTTCGAAGGAGAACTGCTCCTTGGAATTGCCGCCGGTAAGCGCGCGCAGGTTGCGGAGGGTAAACGGGCCTTCGATTCGCTTTGCAAGGAAAGCTTCGAGCCGCTGGGTCAATTCATCGAGCTGGGCGATGCTGAAAGTCTGCGAGCCGCGCCGCTCCAGTTTGCGGGTCAGGGCGAGGTCCACCGTCCGTTCGACCTCATACCGCTCGCGAACGGCTTCGATCCAGGCCTTGTCTGGGTTGCTGCGAATGTCTGTCGGCATATCCTCGTCCAGTTGCGTGTGGTCCGGCCTGCGAGGCCCCCATGGTTTGCGGAAGACCCGCCTATAGCCTGTCGCCCGGCAAGCCAAGGGGGCAGCGCAAATCTCCGAAAGCCGAAGGAGAATTGATTGACAATGACAGGCCCTGCCGGTTTACCTCGCGCTTCGTATCGAGATCGGGAGAGTAAAGACATGTCGTCTGGCAAGATGGATGAGGTTCGGGCAACGAATTTCGCGAAGGATGAGTTCAAGGCTCTGCCGGATCTGGTGAAGGAAGAGCTGGAGAAGCACCGGCAGCAATATCTCACCGATCCGGAAGCGGCGCATTACTGGGACCCGATCGCGATCGGCACTCCGGGCGGCCCGGTATCGTGCCTGCTGCTGCACCACCTTGGCCGCAAGAGCGGCGAATGGCGCAACACGGCGCTGCAATATTACCGCTTCAACGGCGATATCCTGATCGTGGCCTCGCGCGGCGGCACGGAAGAGCCGCCGGTGTGGTTCCTCAACCTTGAAGCGAATCCGCAGTGCCGCATTCAGGTAGGGGCCAATGGCTCCGAGGCGACCGCGCGGGTCATCACCGGCGAAGCGCGCAAGCCCTATTGGGATTTCATCACCAGGGAGCAGCCCGCCCAGGCGGAATACCAGTCGCGCTGCCAGCGGGAGATCCCGGTGGTGGCTCTCGACCTGCCCGAAGGCGTCACGCTCTGACCGGCCTTGGACTCGTTCCGGTCCCGGTTGAACCGGAACGAGTCTGTAATTTACCTGTTGTCAGTGATTTCCGAGCCAGCAAGTGACTCCACTTGCTTCGAAATCACTCTAGTCCATTGAAATCAGGCCGGTAGCCCATAGGTTGCCGGCCTGCCGCTTGCGGAATTATTTTCGGTTTCAAGTTCCGGCAAGTTCACGCTGACAAGATGCTCTGCCAACAAACAGGGGCGCGGCTGCGATGCAGCTGCGCCCTTTTTGCAACACGTTCGAGCATTTTCCTGAAACATTCTCGGGAACGCGTTGACAATCAATCCCCCGAAATTAGGAGCTGCTATCTGGAAAAGCCGAACTCATGTCGGAGTTGGCTTCAGGGGAGGATGTTGATGCATTTCCGCAATTATCTGCTTGCAACCGCCATGGTGTTGGTGCCTGGCGTAGCTGTCGCCCAGGACGCGGGCGAAATCGTCGTCACGGCCAACAAGCGTGAGGAGAACCTCAACGACGTCGGTCTTTCCATCACCGCCATTTCCGGCGCGGCACTGCAGGAGCGCAAGCTGACCTCGCTGTCCGACGTTGCTTCGGTGGTTCCCGGCCTCGCCTTCGCTCCGTCGAACACCGGCACGCCGATCCTGACGTTGCGCGGCGTCGGCTTCAACGAAAGCTCGCTGGGCGTCTATCCGGCCGTTTCGGTTTATCTCGATCAGGTTCCGATGCCGTTCCCGGCGCTGGCTTCGCACACCGCGTTTGACCTGCAGCGCATCGAAGCGCTGAAGGGTCCGCAGGGCACCCTGTTCGGCCAGAACTCCACCGGCGGCGCGATCAACTACATCGCCAACAAGCCGACCGAAACCTTCGAGGCCGGCGGCGACATCAGCTATGGCCGCTTCAACACGATCGAAGGCAATGCCTTCATCAGCGGTCCGCTGGCCGAAGGCGTGCGCGGCCGTGTGGCCGTGACCGGCCTGAACGGCGACGATTGGCAATACAGCGCGACCCGTAACGACAAGAACGGTGGCCAGTCCTACATCGCGGGCCGCGTGTTGCTCGATGTCGATGCGACCGAAACCCTCAAGCTGTCCTTCAACGTCAATGCATGGCGCGACAAGTCGCAGCCGCAGGCGCAGCAGCTCGTCGGTATCCGCGTCCAGAACTGGGGTTCGCTGCGCGAAGATCTGCATGACTTCTACCGCAACCCGAGCGCTCTGTGGTCCTACGGCAATCCGCGTATTGCCGATTGGTCGACGCTTGTCGCCGATCCTGCGAATTATGGTCCGGGTTCCGATGATTTCGGTTATGCGGGTGCGGATAATCCGGTTGAGCGCGCCAAATGGGGCCAGACCAATCTTGATCCCTTCTCCAATCGCCGCATGTGGCAGGCTTCGATGCGTGCCGACCTCGAACTGGGTTCTCTGACCCTGACCTCGATCACGTCCTACTCGCACTACAAGCAGAACCAGGGCGTGGATGGCGACGGCATGGCCTATGTCACCTACGATCTTCAGAAGAACGACGGCTTCATCAAGAGCTTCAACCAGGAACTCCGCCTGTCGAACGATCCGAGGTCGCAGATTCGCTGGATGATCGGTGCCAACTACGAAAAGAGCAAGACCCTCGACGATCAGGGGCTGCGCTATTTCGACAACACCAGCTATGATCCGACGTTGTATTACATCAACTATTCGGGTGCCCGTAATCTCCAGAAGATCGAAAACTGGGCCGTGTTCGGCAACCTCGAATTCGATGTGACCGAGCAACTCACACTGAAGGCTTCTGCTCGTTACACCGACACGTCGAACAAGAACGCGATGTGCTCGTACACGATCGAAAACGGCAATGTGAACAAGTTCTTCAATTTGATCGGTCAGGCAGCGGGTATTCCGTTCACTCCGATTGATCCGTCCGGCTGCTACACTCTCAACTATGACGGTATTCCGGGCGAAGTGTTCCGTGGCAATCTGAAGGAAGACAATGTGTCGTGGCGCGTTGGCTTGGACTATAAGGTCAACCCGGATGTGCTGCTCTATGCCAACGTTTCGCGTGGCTACAAGGCTGGCTCCTTCCCGACGCTGGCTGCTGCTGGCTATGTCGCGCTCGAACCGGTCACCCAGGAATCTGTGACCGCTTACGAAGGCGGTTTCAAGGCCACGCTGGCCAATCGTGCCATCCAGTTCAATGGCGCGGCCTTCTACATGGATTACAAGGACAAGCAGATCCGCGGCCGTCTGGCCGACCCGTTCTTCGGTGGTCTGGAAACCCTGGTGAACATTCCGAAGTCCCGCATCTGGGGCGCGGAAGCTGAACTCACCGTTCGTCCGGTCGATGGCCTGACCCTGAGCGGTGCGGTCACCTACCTGAACTCCAAGATCAAGGAGAGCCCGGCAGCTCCATACGATTATAACGTGCTGGGTGTTCAGGACGATTTCGCTGGCGATCCGCTGCCCTTCACGCCGAAATGGTCGGGCACGGTCAACCTCGATTACCGCAAGGAACTGTCCAACGGTGGCGCTCCGTTCTTCGGCGTTACCCTCAGCACGCGGACCAAGTCCGATTCGCAGCCCGGCGCTAGCCGGATGAAGTATCTGGATGGTTGCTTGACCGACTCGAGCGGCGATCCGGTCTGCTTCCTGGCGCCGGGTGTGACCAACCCGTTCGCTCTCAAGGGCTGGACCACGGTTGATGCCCGCTTGGGTTACGAAGCTCCGGATGGCGCTTGGAAGGTCATGGTCTGGGGCAAGAACATCTTCAACACCTACTACTGGACCAACGTCATCTCCTCGGCTGACTCGGCCGCTCGCTTCGCGGGCATGCCGGCCACCTATGGCGTGACCTTCGGTTTCAAGTTCAACTGATCCGAATAAAATCGGTTGCAATGGGGGCTCCGGCTTTACGGCCGGGGCCCTTTTGCGTATGGACTAACGCAAATACGGGAGAGGGATATGAGTGAGTTGACCCTGGAGGCCATGCAGCGGGATTGCGAGAAGCTGATTCGCAACTCTGAAATCCGCAAATGGAACCAGAGCTACTTCTTCAATTTCTATGACCGGCATACGGGCTGCGGCGCCTTCATCCGGATGGGGTTCCTGCAGAACCTCGGCGAAAGCAATTGCTGGGCGATCTTCTTTCGCGATGGCAAGCCGCTGTTCCTGCGCAGCAATATGAACCTTCCCTATACCCAGGATCGGCCCGATCCGGGGGTCACCCTCGCCGGGATTACCTTCAAGGTCGAGAAACCTCTGCAAAGCTGCAGGGTCACCGTCGCGCACGAGGATTTCTCGGCGGATCTCGTCTGGGACCAGTTGTTCGAGCTTTGCGACAGCATCCATGTCGGCAAGGACGACAAGAGCGACGATGACGCGATCGGACGCGAGCTGAGTTTCTACCACCCGGAAGGGGTGTGTTCGGTCAAGGGCGCGCTCAGGCTAAAGAATGGTGAAACCGTGACGATCGACACCACGGGCTGGCGCGATATCAGCGCGGGACCGCGCAACTGGTCCGGGCTTCACCACTATCGCCTCGTCTGGCCGATCTTCGACAATGGCATGGCCTGCGTCGCCGTCCACGGCATTACCGATCATGGGCACAGCTATCAGAAGATCCTGCATGATGGCACGCGCTGGATGGCGATAGATCGCATGGAAGAGGAAATCGAATATTACGAGGATGGCGTCCGCTTCAAATCGGGCCATTGGAAGATATGGGACGAAACCGGCCGTCTCTGGGATTTCACGGGCAAGCCGATGTTCCATTGGCACTATCCGTTCGACACTTTCATGATGGTTGAGCAGATGATGGAGTTCCGGCTCGCGGACGGCACGCTCGGCTATGGCATGGGCGAAGGCGGCTTCAATTTCCCATGGCGAGGCAACGGAAACTAGTTTCACTCGAGGTTCAGGCCGGATGCGTAGACCGGCACCAAGGAGATGCAGATGTTGGAAGAGGAAGTCCGCGGAGTCAATGGCAAGGCCTTTGCCGATCCGTGGGATCGCAATGCGATGGACCCACGCCAGAAATGGGTTCTGGAGCGTACGCTCGAATATCGCCGCAAGGGCCCCTATCGCGCCCGCACCAGCGACGAGATCGCGGCGATGCTCGAGCGCTATTTCGATCATCTCGGCTACAAGGACGCCAGGATAGAGAATGTGCGGCGCATGTCCGGCGGGGCATCCAAGGAACAGTTCATTTTCGATTTCGCCCATGCCGGCAAACCGGAAAGCGAGAAGCTGGTCCTGCGGATGGACCCCCCGGAAGGCATTTCCCAATCCTGCCGCGGGCGGGAAGCCCAGTTGCAGAATGCGATGATCGGAACCCTGCCGGTCGCCCCGATCCGCCATGTCGATGCGGATGCGGAAATCCTGGATCAGGCGGGCTCCATCCTGGAATTCGTGTCCGGGGTGACGGAGCCTACCACCAGCGGGGCCAAGGGCGTGTCGGGCATGGGCACGCGCTTCGACGACATAGCCCCCAAGCTCGCCCCCCAGTTCGTCGATGCCTTCGTCAAGACGCATGGGCTGGACTGGCGCTCGAAGGATCTCTCGCTTTTCGCCAGGCCGAGGGAAGGAACCACGGACGCCGGCTTGTGGGAGCTGAACTTCTGGTCCGGCCTGTACTGGAACGCGATAGTCGAACCCGTGCCGATCATCACCCTGTGCGAGCGCTGGCTGCGGGAGAATATCCCGGTTTGCGACAAGGTCGGGGTCGTCCATGGCGACCTGCGCATCGGCAATTTCATGTTCGAGGAGCCGAGCGGGCAATTCACGGCCATTCTCGACTGGGAGCTGGGCCATCTGGGCGATTATCATGAAGACATCGCCTGGACGATCCAGCGCTTGTTCGGCTATCTCGACGACAAGGGGCAGTTCCTCGTTTCCGGCTTTCTCCCGCGCGAGGAATTTCTGGAAAAATATCAGCGCCTGTCGGGCAATGCGATCGATCCGGCCAAGCTGCGCTGGTATGAGATCCTCAATGCCTACAAATGCGCGGTGATGGATCTCGGCCAGGCGATGCGCGTGGCCGAAGGGCACACCAATCATCAGGAAAACGTGATGACCTGGCTGGGTTCGGCCGGCGGCGTGTTCCTCGAGCAGATCAGCAACATGATCAGGGAGGAACTCTGATGCTACCCAGTGTCGACGTTCGTTTCAGGAATATGATGAAAGCGATGCAGGAAGTGGTCGCTCCGGCCATTCCGGCGGATCAGAAACTCGCGCAGGAGCAGGTGCGCCTGATTGTCGGCCATCTCGCCATGCTCAAGGATCAGTGGAAGGACGCCGTCCGTTATGAGGCCGGCTCCTTCCGGATGATGCGCGAGCTGGCCGAGGCGCTGGCGTCCGAAGTGGACGACGAGCAGGCCGCCGGCTTGCGCGCCGCGCTCGCTCAGGTGGCGGACATCGATATATACGATATAGATGCGCTCAATGCCGGCATCTGCGCTGTCGGCGCGGCGGTCGACAAGGTGATCCTCGGCGATGAAGGCAGCAAGCCATTGCCACGCGGCGCCTGGGATGTAATTCTCGCTTATGGCGAGAAGGACGCGCTGCGCAGCCGGGTCTGGTTCAAGGGCAATGGAATCGATCCTGATCGGGATAAGCTGCCGCCGCTCGAAACCGTGCTCTGATCTAGGGCGCTTCCGTATCGCGCGGAGAGGATACGCTTGATAATGATAAGATTGGTCTGCCTTCTGAAGCGCGATGCGTCGCTCGATCCCGAAGCGTTCTTCGCTGGCCTGCGGGATGTCGTCGGGCCTGCCGTCGCGGGCTTGCAGGCGAAGCTCGGATTGATCCGCTATGTCCAGCTTCATGCCGATCCGGATGCCGCCGAGGGCGACCGTATCGCGACGGAGTTGCGGGGCAGCCTGGTCAGCCCGTTCGAGGCGATGGCGGATTTCTGGTGGCCATCCCATGATGCGCTCGAGGCGCTGCTCGGTTCTTCCGGGGGCGCTTCTGCACTCGCCCTGGTCCGCCAGGCGGGCGAGGGAATTGTCGACGCAGCCGGATCGCTGTGCTGGCTTGCCCATGAATTTCCGCAGGTTTCTTCCGCGCCCGGGCGCGTCGCCGCGCGGCCGCGCACTCCGCTCCTCAAGCTCGTCTTTCCGCTGATGCCGCGCGCCGGCATGAGCGATGCCGAGGCGCAAAGCTATTGGCTGACCGAACATGGCCCGCTGGTTCGTTCCTATGCCGTCGCGCGGGGCACCACCTGTTATTATCAGGTTCATCGCCGCGATTATCCGCTGACCGAACGCGTCGCATCGGCGCTTGGTTTCGGAGTAGGGCGGTTTATCGGACATGCGGAAGCGTGGTTCGACCGCTCGCGTGTTCCCGGTGGCGCGGATGTGGATCAGGCCAGGCTGACCGCGGCCCAGGACGAACGCAATTTCATAGAATTGGGCCAGTCGTTCCTGTTTTCCGGCAAGGAATATCCCTATGTGGAGCGCGAGTGGGCGCTCTAGCGGCGCCTTGATCAAAAGCCGAGAAATATTCGCTTTCTTGATCGGGGTCAAAGCGCTAGAATATCCGGGAGCCTAGGCCGGAATCGGCGCAGCTGCTGAATTGGGAGATGCCTTATGGCACAAAGATCTGATCTGGATTTCGATGTCATCATCATCGGTGCGGGCATCACCGGGATGTATACGCTCTATCGTTTGCGCAAGATGGGCTATTCGGTCCATGCATTCGAAAAGAACGGCGATGTCGGCGGCACCTGGACGATGAACCGCTATCCGGGCTGCAAGCTGGATTCGGAATCCTATACCTATCCCTATTCGTTCCTCCCCGACCTGCTGGAGGAATGGGACTGGAAGACCGAATTCGCCACCCAGCCGGAACTCAACGAGTTCTTCAGCAAGGCTGCGGAGAAGATGGATGTGCGCAAGGACGTCACCTTCAACACGCAGGTCAAGAAGGCCATCTTCAACAACGAGGAAAACAGCTGGACAGTCGAGCTGGACAATGCGGAAGTATACAAATCCCGCTTCCTGCTGACTTGTGTCGGGGCGCTTTCTCACCCGAACATGCCCAACTATCCGGGCATGGATCTGTTCCGGGGCGAAACCTATCACACCTATTACTGGCCGCATGAGCGCGACGGCTATGGCGGGCAGAAGGTCGACTTCGCTGGCAAGCGCGTGGGTGTCATCGGCACCGGGGCAACCGGCGTTCAGGTCATTCAGGAAGTGGCCAAGACCGCCGGCGAACTCTACGTGTTTCAGCGCCATCCCAATTGGTGCGCGCCGCTGTGCGACAAGCCGATCGAGCCGGAGCGCATGGCCGAGATCAAGGCGAACTATCCGAAGATTTTCGAGAAGTGCGGAAGCACCAATTCCGGCTTCCAGCACGATTTCATGTATGAAACGGCCGAAGGCACGACGCATGAGGAGCGTGAGGCTCTGTTCGAGGAGCTTTACAACCAGTCGGGCTACGCCATCTGGGTCGGACATTATGCGGACATGTTCACCGATCCCAAGGTGAACGGCTACATCACCGATTTCATCGCCAAGAAGATCCGGGAGCGCGTCAAGGACCCCAAGGTTGCCGAAAAGCTGATTCCGAAGGATCACGGTTTCGGCCTGAAGCGGGTGCCGATGGAAACCAAATATTACGAGTGCTACAATCAGCCGAATGTCCATCTGGTGGATATTCTGGAAGATCCGATCCAGCGCATGACTGTCGAAGGCATCGAAACGGAGCAGGCCAAATACGATCTCGACATGATTATCTACGCCACTGGCTTCGATGCCATCATCGGTGGCATCAAGCAGATGGATATTCGCGGGATCGATGGCAAAACGATGAAGGAATCCTGGCTCAACGGCCCCTTCACCTATCTCGGCCTTCAGATTCCCGAATTTCCGAATCTCTTCACCCTGGTCGGCGCGCACAACGGCGCCACCTTCTGCAATATCCCGCGCTGTTCCGAAGCCCAGGTGGATTGGGTCGCGGACCTGTTCCAGTATATGAAGGACAATGGCGTGGAACGGATCGAAGCGGAAGAGAGCGCCGCGGAGGAATGGACGCAACACGTCTATGATGTCGCCAACCAGACCTTGCTCACTACCGCCACCAACAGCTGGTTCTGGGGCGAGTTCGGCGAAGGTGCCAAGAGGGGCCATCGCCTGCTGGTGTATAATGGCGGCAATCCGGCCTATCGGGCCCGGGTCGAGGATGTGAAGGCCAAGGGTTACGAAGGTTTCGTGATGCGTCAGGCGGCCTTGGTGGACGCCTGAAAGCTCCAGGAATGAAATGAAAAAAGCCGCGTCCTTACGGGCGCGGCTTTTTTCCTGGGCGAAACCGTTTCGACGTCAGCGGATGAAACGCTTCACGTAATCGCGACCGAGCCCGACCTTCTCGAAGTGCTTTGCAGCCTGTTCGATGCGGGTGAACACATCGGCATAGCCAGTCGTATTGCCGTTTTCGTCGAGTTCGACCAGGGTTCCGCCGATCCAGAAGAGCGTTTCCGAGCCGCCGGGCAATCCGATCAGGGTGTGAATATCGCCTGGCGGTTCCAGCAGATAATCGCCTGCATTGGCAATCCAGTCCCGCTCCGCATAGCGCCATTGCCCGGACAGGACGTAAGCGTGGACGGGGCAGGGGTGGGCATGGCGGCTGATGAAGCCTTCCCGTTCCAGCTTGGTGACGTTCACCCACGCCCCCGCAACGGTATCGAACAGCAGAGGGCGCATCCACACGCCGTCCATGGCGGCGGGAACCCATTCCCGCACGTCGTTGCTGAGCGCTTTTTCGAGTAGCTCCGGGGGGCTGAACGGACTGACTGCAAGGCTGGCCATCATTTTTCCTTCGGAAGGGCATAGGCACGGAAGGTTCGGCCCAGAGGCATGGATTGAGAGGTGACGTGACCGCTGGCGGCAACCACGACGAATTGACGCCCGCTCTCGGGACCGAGATAGGTCATCGGGTTCGCGTTGCCGGAAGCGGGCATGCGGGTGGACCAGAGTTCCTTTCCGGTCGCGGTGTCGAAGGCGCGGAAGGTTCGTTCCTTCTGCGCGCCGAAGAAGGTCAGGCCGCCGCGCGTGACAAGCGATCCGCCGAAGCCGGGCATGCCCATGCGGATCGGCAGCCCGACCTTGAGGCCAAGCGGGCCGCTGTCGCGCGTGGTGCCCACCGGACGCTGCCAGAGAATCTTCTGCGTATCCATGTCGACCGCGGTCATCCGGCCATAGGGCGGCGCATGGCATAGCGTGTTGAGCGGCGAGGTGAAGCCCCGGACGCGGGCGCCGTAGGGCGTTCCGGCCATGGGCAGCGGAGCCGCGGCCAGGGCAAGGTCGTGGCTGTCGCCCGCCTTGCCTGCGGCTTCGATCAGCCGGTCGGCTTCCGCCCGCGGAACCAGCGACAGCAGCGTCGCATAATAGAGCGAGTTGACGATCATGATCCGGCGGTCGGGATCATAGGAGACTCCGCCCCAGTTCATGCCGCCGCCGATGCTGGGATAGACGATGGCCTCGTCCAGCCCCGGAGGAGTCACCGGCCCGTCATATCGCAGACGCTTGAACCAGATCCGGCAGAACAGCTGGTCGATGGGGGTGATGCCCCACATGTCCTTTTCGGTCAGGCGATCCCCGGCGAAGCTGGGCATGCCGGTCGAGAAGGGCTGGGTCGGCGCGAGGCGGTCTTCGGGCACCTTGCCCCTTTGCGGCGCGGGCTTCTCGACAACCTCGGTGAGGGGCTGGCCGGTCCGGCGATCCAGCACGAACAATTCGCCGCGCTTGGTCGCCTGCGCCAGGGCCGGGATCGGCCCGTCCTTGCCGGGGAAGCTGAACAGCGTGGGCTGGGATGCGACGTCATAGTCCCAAAGGTCGTGATGCGCGGTCTGGAAATGCCATTTCGGTTCCCCCGTCTGCGCATCCAGCGCCACGACTGCGCTGCCGTAGGTTTCGCTCGCCTGCGACCTGTAGCCGCCGAAATAGTCGGGAGCGGGATTGCCGGTGGGCACATAGACGAGGCCAAGCTCCTCGTCCGCGCTCATCGGCGCCCAGCTGTTGGGAGTCGAGCGGGTATACCATTGGCCCGGCGGCGGGCCGCTCCGGTTGGCCGGATTGCCGGCGTCCCATGCCCAGCGCAGCTTGCCGGTTTCCGCATCGAAGCCGCGGATGACGCCGGACGGCTGATCGGCGCTCAGATTGTCGGCCACCCAGCCGCCGACGACGATGATGCCTTGCACGATCGTTGGCGCCGAAGAGATATGGTAATATCCCGGCAGCACTTCGCCCATGCCTTCCTTGAGGTCGACGATGCCGTTGTCGCCAAAGCCCGGGCAGGGCTTACCGGTCGCGCTGTCGAGCGCGATCAACTGCGCGCCGAAGGTGCCGGTGATGATCCGGCGGGCGCAGAAGGGAACCGCGCCGGGCGCGGCGGCAGATGCAGCGCCAGCGCCTTGCGGCTGAGCGGGAGTGGCTGCCTTGCTTTCGTAATAGGTCACGCCGCGGCAGGTGCGCACGGCGGTGCCTCCGGTCGGGTCGACCTTGGGGTCGAAGCGCCAGAGTTCCTTGCCGGTTTCGGGGTCGAGCGCGAAGACGACGTTGGTCTGCGTGCAGAGGTAAAGCCGGCCATCCACCATCAGCGGGGTGGCCTGGAGCGGACTGGGCGCGGCATCGGTCATCGGATCGTAGCCGGTATCGAATTCCCAGGCGAGTTCGAGCTTGTCGACATTGGCCGGGGTGATCTGCGTGAGCGGGGAGAAATGCGTCCCCGCATTGTCCCTGGCCCAAGCGCTCCATTCATTGTCGTTGCCGGGCGTCTGCGCCGTGCGCAGCTGGGGCGTCTTGTCCGCGGCCACTTCCATCGGCGAGCGCAGGGCCGCGCCGAACACCAGCAGGAAGCCCAGCAGGCCGGCCGCCGCCGCCGCCCATCCGCCCTTGCCGATCTGCCTCCTCACCCCCGGCAATGCGAAGAACAGGCCGAACAGGGCGGGGCCGATGATGCGCGCGGTCAGCGGCCAGCCATCCAGGCCGACTTCCCACAGCGCCCACAAGGCGGTGACGATCAGGAAGGCGGCATAGAGCCAGCCCGCGCGGGAGTTGGAACGCCACAGCCAGAATCCGGACAGCGCCACGGCCGCGCCGCCCAGAAGATAATAGGGCGAGCCGCCCAGCACGATAAGCCATGCTCCGCCCAATCCGACGATCAGGCCGATAATGAGCAGGATGGTTGCCAGAAACCGTGATGCGAACTTCGCCATTTTCTTCCTCTCCCTCTGCGCTTGGGTGTAGAAAGACAGGAAAGGCAGGTCAAACCGAATCAAAAGTCTTTCGGCTTTACCCGGCCCAGCCGTGCAATTACGGCAGGCTGGAAATGGCGTTTTCGATGCGGGGAGAAGGATGGACATAGTCAGGACAGAAGAATTCGGCGCCTTGCGCCTCGATCTGCTGGCTTCCGGAGTGGGCCTGGCGACATTCAGCCGGCCGCCGGTGAATGCGGTATCCCTGTCGGTTTACGAGAATATCGGCGATCTCAGCGAACGCGTGGCCGGGGATCCGGCGATCAGGGTGCTGGTTCTGACCGCCCCGGAGGAGGCGCGCGCATGGTGTGGCGGCGCCGACCTTAACGACTTCGTCGGGATGGATACCGCCAGGCGCAAGGAACGCTATCGTTACATCAACGAAAAGCTCCCTTCATTCTATTATCTGGACCGGCCGGTCATCGCCGCGGTGAATGGGCCGGCCATCGGCATAGGGATGATCCTGTCCGGGCTATGCGACATGCGGGTTGCGTGGGAAGGCGCGAAATTCTCCTGCCCCGAGATCGACTATGGCCTGGTCTGCGGCGGTGCCGGCCTGTTCTCGATGCTCAAGATGCCGGAAGCGAAGATGCGGGAGATCCTCTTCACCGGCCAGAAGTATACGGCGCGCGAATTGGAGCCGACAGGCTTCTTCAATTATGTGGTCCCTCGCGAGGAGGTGCTGCCCAAGGCCCTGCAACTGGCGGAGGCCATAGCGGCCAAGAGCCTTCCTTCGATCCAGGCTCGCAAGATCGCCTCGTCGCGACTCGAGGGAATGAGCTGGATGGAAGCCTATCTCGATGCGCAGTCGCTTTCCGCCGATCTGGTGGCCACTCGAGATAGCCAGGAAGGCGTTACCGCGTTCCTGCAGGGCCGTTCTCCAAAGTTCAGCGATGACTGAATTTCCGGATCCCGGCGGCATTTGGCGCTTGCCATTCAAAAAGCCGATGTTATTTCGAAAACGCGGGTTGACTCGAAATGGCGTCATTCCTATTCGGACGCTCGACTTAATCTGTGCCGGCGGGCTTCTCCCTCCGGTTTTCACGTGCCGCTCCAAATTTGGAGAGAAGTTTGGAGAGGGTGTTTTTCAGGAAGGTTGGCCATGAACATGACTGAGCCGGCAACGAAGGGGGATGCATCATGAGCATGCCTCGCGTTGGTATTGTTTCGACGTCGATGACCCAGCTACGTCCCGCATGGGATAGCGCCCAGCATATCGACCTCATTTCCGCGGTCGTTACGGATGTGTTCAAGGGCACCGGCCTGACGCTGGACGATGTGGATTTCATCATCGATTCCGGCAGTGACGTGCTTGATGGCCGTTCGATCTCGAACTGCGGCTTCCTGGGTGCGCTTGGCGCGCATCACAAGGAGGAAGCCCGTGTCGAGGAAGATGGGCTGTGGGGTGCGCTCTATGGCGTCAACAAGCTTCGCGCCGGCTCGTCCATCGGCCTGATCGTTGCTTATACCAAGCCTTCGGAATCGGACATCAGCCTTTATTGGTCGTCCATGGTGGAGCCGTTCTACCAGCGGCCCGTCGGCTTCAATCAGCATGTTGCCCTCGGCATCCAGGCGCAGCGCTATCTCGATGCCAGCGGCATCAAGGATCGCGATCTCGCCGATGTCGTGGCGAAGCGCTGGGCCGCGGCTGCCGAAGGTGGCCAGGTCGCGTTCGACAGCATTCCCGATGCCGATGCTGTGTTGGCCTCCGGCGAGGGTGCCGCGCCTTTGACCGAACTGATGATCTCGCGCCCGGTGGACGGTGCCGTGGCGGTTCTCCTCAGCACCGAGGAGATCGCTCGCCGGCTGGGTCGCCCGCCCGTATTCATCACCGGGATGGGCACCGCGATGGACACCCATTCCTTTGCCGCCCGTGGCGCCGACAAGCTTCAATCGGTCGCCAATGCGTCGGCGATGGCGTCGGCCAAGGCCGGCTGGAATGCGGCCGAGGCGGATGTGGTCGAGGTCAGCGGCAGTTCGGTCGTCGGCGAACTGCTGGCGCTGGAAGGCATCGGCGTCGCCAAGGCGGGCAAGGGGCTTGATGCCGCGCTGTCCGATAAGGTCAACCGTTCCGGCGGCGCGCTGCCGGCCGATCCGGTGCTGGCTACGGGTCTTGCGCGTCTGGCGGCTGCGGCCGACCAGCTTTTGCAACCGCAGTCCGCCGCCGCCGCGCCGAGCCGCGCTGTCGTCCACGGCACCGGAGGTGTCGCGATGCAGACCAACTGCGTCTTTACTCTCGAGGTTTGATCATGGGCCGTGAAGTAGGAATTGTAGGCGTCGGACAGACGCATCACGCACGCCGCCGGACCGATGTCAGCCAGGCTGGTCTCGTCCGCGAGGCGGTGGATCGTGCCTTGGCCGACGCCAAGCTGTCGATGGACGAGATCGACACGGTCGTCGTCGCCACCGGCCCGGTGCTGTTCGCCGCGGTGAACCAGCCGGAAAAGTGGGTGGTCGATGCGATCGGCGCCCAGGGCAAGTCGGTCGTGCGCCTCACCAGCGGTGGCGGCGCGGGCTTTGCCGGCGCTCTTGCCGGCTATTACCAGGTCGCCGGCGGCTATTCGGAGCGCACGCTCGTGGTTGCGTATGACAAGCTGTCGGAAGGCCAGCTTCAGTACTCGATCTCGACGCTTTACGACCCGTTCTGGGGCCGTGAGTTCGCGGTCGGCATCATGGGCTTCTCCGCCGCTTACTGGCGCGCGCGCATGGATGTGCTGGGTCACACGGAAGAAGCCGCGGCGATGGTCGCGGCGAAGAACCGCAAGAACGCCATCAACAACCCCTATGCGCATGTGAAGAAGGAAGTGAGCGTCGAGGACGTGCTCAATTCCAGGCCGCTGTGCTGGCCGATCAAGCTGCTCGACGTGCCGCCGATTTCCGACGGCGCTGCCGCCATCGTTCTCGCCAACGAGAAGGTTGCGCACCATTCGACCACCACGCCGGCATGGATTCGCGGCATTGCCTATTGCTGCGAAGCAGACAATGCTCCGGAACGGTCGCTGATGCTGTCGGAGCCGCTCGCAATCGCTTCGAAGCGCGTCTATCGCGCCGCTGGCATCACCAATCCGCGCCGCCAGTTCGACGTGGTCGAGGTGCAGGAGCCTTATAGCTGCTTCGAGCTCAACTATTACGAAAGCCTTGGCTTATGCCCTCCGGGCCAAGCGGCTGAGTTGGTCGCTTCCGGCGCGACCCAGGTCGATGGCGACATTCCCGTCAATCCTTCGGGCGGTTGCATGGGCGCCAACCCGATCGGCGCGGTTGGCGTTATCCGGCTGATCGAGGGAGCGACCCAGGTCATGGGCCGCAACGAGAGCCATCAGATCAAGGGCGCCAAGACCGCACTCGTCCAGTCGGGCGGCGGCTGGGCCAACCTGCGCGGCTGTGCCGTGCTGAGCGCTTAAGGAGAACGACAGATGTACTCCGCACCAGAAGCTTACCCGCTCGATCTTCCGACCTTCCACAGCCAGATCAGCATGCCTTACACGCTGACTCCTGGCCGGGCGGCCGGAACGTTCCTGGCCGAAATGCCGAACCGCCGCATCGTTGGTTCGCGCTTCCCAGATGGCAAGGTCGTCGCTCCGGCGCAGGACTTTTCGCCTTACAACAGCGACGAGCCGGAAGCGCTCGTCCAGGTTCCGGAAACCGGTGTTCTCACTGCCTTCACCCGCGTGAAGGGCGAGGTTATCGGTTTGATCCGCCTCGACGGCTGCGACAACGAATTCCCGCACAAGATCCTTGCGGATCTGGGCGATTTGTCGGTCGGCCAGCGCGTCGCGGCGAAGTGGAGCGATGATGACCAGGGCAACTCGATCCTCGCGATCGCGGGCTTCGTTCCGTCGGCAGATGCACCGGTCGGCGCGGTCAAGGATCTTGCCGATCCGGCCGAACCGCTCGGCGTCATCGATTATTCGATGACTCTCGATTACGAGCATTCCTACGGCCCCTATTACGGCCGCATGTTCGACGAGATCCGCGAGCATGGCCGCGTGATGGGCGTGCGTACCTCGAATGGCGACGATGCGCTGCTGCCGCCGCGCGAGGTCGACGATGTGACGCACAAACGCACCGGCACCTGGAAGGCTTGCGCCGACACCGGTACGATCCGTGCATGCTCGATCATCAATATGGAAGTTTTCGGCCAGACCCGGCAAGTGCCGTATGTCTATGCCGAAATCGTTCTGGATGGGGCGTCTACCCGCATGATCCACGTGGTCGAGATCGATGACCTCGAGACCGCCAAGCAGAAGATCAAGCCCGGCACCCGTGTCCGTGCGATCTGGACGCAGGGTGAGCGCAAGGGCAGTGTCGCCGATATCGAGCGCTTCGAAGTCATCGAAGATTGAAAGCAAATGCCCCGCGCCCGGAAACAGGTGCGGGGCAACGGTTGGGTAGGTTGAGGATGTTCGAGGTTCATTCGCTCAGGATTGGTGAACTCTATCTGCCGCAAGGCGGGAAGATTCATCGCGACCCCGTTCATGTCTGGCTGGTGACGGATGGCAGGCAGCATTTCCTGGTCGACAGCGGGATGACCGATATCGCGCGGATCGAGGAAATGCTGAAGGTGAGCGGCTGGGGCGGCGGCCATGCGGCGCTGCGCGCGCGACTTGCCGAACATGGGCTGACGCCGGACGATATCAGCCATCTCATCCTCACCCACATGCATTTCGACCATGCCGACAACACCGACCTGTTCCCCAACTCCTGCGTCGTCGTGCAGCGCGAGGAACTGTTCCATGCGATCGATCCGACGCCGAGCCAGCGGCCCTTTTTCAAGGGCCACATCATGGCCGAGCTTCTGAGCCGGAAGCGCCCGAAGGGCCTGCGGCTGGTCGATGGCGATTTCGATTTGGTGGAAGGCATCCAGGTGCTCCACGTCCCTTCGCATACGCCGGGCATGCAGGTTCCGATCGTGACCACCGCCAAGGGCAAGGTCGCTCTCGTGTCCGATCTGGGGGATCATTACAAATACTGGTATCCCGCCGATCCGCGGGCCACGGACAAGCCGACCCGCTATCTTTCCGACACGTTCCTGCCCGGCCCCATCCGCTCGGAAAGCGAGCGTGACTGGGCCGCCGCGATGCAGCGCGTGATGGACCATACCGATATCGTCGTGCCCGCGCATGATTTCCGCATTCCGACGCATATGCCGGAGGACTGGTGGGCGATCCCGGATTCGACCGAAGGGGATATCGCGTTCGTGCCGCCGCAGCAGTCCGACGCAATCGCATTCTGAATATCGCCCGCGCCATGCGCGGGCCGCCGAAGGAGCATGACCTTGGATTTCGAAACGATCATTTACGAGCTGGACAAGCATGTCGCGACGATCACGCTGAACCGGCCTGAGGCGCTGAACAGCACCAATGACCAGATGTACAAGGAACTGAACTACCTGATTGGCGAAATCGCTGCCAATCCGGAAGTGCGTTGCGTGATCCTGACCGGCTCGGGCCGGGGCTTCTGCGCCGGCGCGGACGTGCGCGGCATGGACCCGAACATGAAGCTGCTGGCCCGCCGCGCGCGCCATCGCGGCATCCTGCGCAATGTGCTGCGTCCGCTGTTCGAGCTGGAAAAGCCGGTGATCGGCGCGGTGAACGGCGTTGCCGTGGGCGCGGGCTTCAATATCGCGCTGGCCTGCGATTTCATCGTTTCCAGCGACAAGGCGATGTATAGCCAGATCTTCACCAAGATGGGCCTCGTTCCCGATCTCGGCGGGCTTTACTTCCTCACCCGCATCGTCGGCGTCAACAAGGCGAAGGAGCTGTGCTTCACCGCCAAGAAGATCAGCGCTCAGGAAGCCTATGATCTCGGCATCGTGAACCATGTCGTTCCGCATGACGATCTGCTGGCCGAGGCGCGCAAGATCGCAGAGGACATCGCCGCCGGCCCGCCGGTCGCGCTGGCCATGATCAAGACCCTGCTCAACAAGTCCGCGGATTCCACGCTCGATCAGATGCTCGAATACGAAGGCTATGCGCAGACGCTGGCCTACACCACGCCGGATCATGCCGAAGGCGTCGCCGCCTTCCGTGAAAAGCGCGCCCCGGAATTCGGAAAGGAATAGGGCGGCCCCATGGACTTCAACTATTCCGAGGAAGAGCAGCGCTTCCGCAGCGAGGTTCGTGCGTGGCTGGCCGATGCCTTGCCGAAGGGCTGGGGCAAGACGGTTTTCGAGCCGGAAGACGAGGACGAACGCGCCCATTTCCGCATCGACTGGGAGCGCAAGCTCTATGAAGGCGGGTGGAGCGGCATCAGCTGGCCCAAGAAATATGGCGGCCGTGGCGCGACCCTGGTCGAACAGGGCATCTTCGCGGAAGAACTGGCCCGTGCCCAGGCCCCGGAAGGCATCAACGTGATCGGCCGTAATCTGGCGGCCACCACGCTGATGCACCATGGTTCGGAAGCGCAGCGCGAACGCTACCTGCCAAAGATTCTCTCCGCCGATGAAATCTGGTGCCAGGGCTTCTCCGAACCGAATGCCGGTTCCGATCTTGCCTCCTCGCGCTGCCGGGCCGATCTCGACGGCGATGAGTTCGTCATCAACGGGCAGAAAATCTGGACCAGCTTCGCCCAATATTCCCAATGGTGCATCCTGTTGGCGCGGACCGATCAGAGCGCCCCGAAGCACAAGGGACTGAGCTTCTTCCTGGTCGACATGAGCACGCCGGGGATCACCATCCGTCCGCTCACCCAGATTTCGGGTGAGAAGGAATTCAACGAAACCTTCTTCGAGAATGTCCGCATCCCGAAGGAAAACCTCGTCGGCGAATTGAACGATGGCTGGCGGATCGCAATGACCACGCTGTCTTACGAGCGTGGCGCGGAAGATGCGCTCGCCCGGCAGATCCGCTTCAAGCAGGAGCTTGACCTGCTGATCGAAACCGCCGGCGAGGTCGAGCTTGGCGAGGGGAAGGCGATTGACAATCCCGCCGTTCGTCAGCGCCTGGCCCAATCCATCGTCGATCTCGAATTGATGCGGATGAACTGCCTGCGGGAGTTCAGCAAGGCGATCAAGGGCGAGAAGCCCGGCCCCGAAAGCTCGATGATGAAGCTCTACTGGAGCCATGTGGCGCAGGACATGGCCGATATGTCTATCGAGATTCTCGGGCCGGAGGGTCTGCTCATGCAGGGAGACGAGGATGCGCTGGCTCGCGGGCGCTTCCCGATGAGCTGCCTGCAGAGCCGCGCCTTCACGATCTATTCCGGCACGTCCGAGATCCAGCGCAACATCATCGCCGAGCGCGTGCTCGGTCTGCCGAAGTAGGGCCGTCATGAATTTCGACTTCAACGAAGAACAATACATGTTCCAGGAGACGGTTCGTGAGAGCCTCTCCGCCGAATATCCGATCGACCTTCTTCGCGACGGTGGCGATCCGGTGGCGCTTGAAGCGGAGCTGTGGCCGAAGCTGGCCGAGCTGGGTCTGTTCGGCCTGCTGGTTCCCGAAGAGCAGGGCGGCCTTGGCCTGACCACGGTCGATCTGGCACTGATCGCCGAGGAATTCGGCGCTGCGCTGGTTCCCTTGACGGTGACCGACACCATCGCGGCCAGCCTCGTCATCGCCAAATTCGGCGACGATGCGCAGAAGGCGAAGTGGCTGGAGGACCTTTCCACAGGCGGCCTCCGCGTGGCGTTCGCGGTCTATGAGAAGGACGGCGGCTATGCGGCTGAGGGTTTCGCCTCGGCGCTGACTGCCGACAACCGCCTCAATGGCAGGAAGCTGCTGGTGGCGGGCGCCGATCGCGCCGATCTGCTGCTGGTGATCGCCAGAGACGCCACTGGCGAGCTAGTCCTGCTGGTTGTGGACCGCGAGCGGGCCGGTATATCCGTTTCTCGCGAAGAGGCACTGGATATCAGCGGCGATTACTACAGCATCGGCTTCGATAATGTCGCGATTGCCGAGGAAGATATTCTTGGCTCCGCCAGCGCGGCGAATGTAGCTTATGTGTTGGATCTGCTGGCGACGATCGCCTCGCTCGGCATGGTCGGCATCGGCGGCAGGCTGCTCGATGTCACGCTCGGCTATGTGAAGGAACGCGTGCAGTTCGGCCAGCCGATCGGGGCGTTCCAGGCGATCAAGCATCGTTGCGCCGATATGGCGGTCGATCTGAATACGGCCCGTTCCGGCGCTTATTACGCTGCCTGGGCAATGGCCTCGGCCGATGTGGACGAGCGTGAGCGCGCGGTGTCGATGGCCAAGTCAAAGGCCAACCGGATGGCCGTGCATGTGATGCGCGAGGCGATCCAGCTGCATGGCGGCATGGGCTACACCTGGGAAATGGCGCTGCATTTCCATTATCGCCGGGGCCGTCTGCTCGGCACGCTTTACGGATCGACCGAGTATCATCAGGAACGCGTGCTGGCGGGCACCGTCGCCTTGCTGGCGGCGGAGCAGTAATCCATGAAGATGAAGGCGATCCGACTTTCGGAATTCGGCGGACCTTCCGTCCTGCATCAGGTGGAAGTCCCGGTTCCGGAATTCACCGCGGATCAGATGCTGGTTCGCGTGGCTGGTTGCGGCGTATGCGGACACGATCTGCTCAACCGGGCGGGCCATTTCTCCACCACCCAATTGCCTTGCGTGATGGGGCATGAAGTTGCCGGGGAAGTGGTCGAGGTCGGATCGCTCATCACCAGGTTCAAGGTCGGCGACCGGGTCGCGATGATCCAGCGGATCGGTTGCGGCACCTGCATTCCCTGCCGCAATGGGCAGGAGAATATCTGCGTTTCAGGCGCCGGATTCTATGGCGAGCAGATCTCGGGCGGCTATGGCGAATATGTCATCGCTTCGGAGCGCAATACGTTGCATCTGCCGGAGGAAATCCCGCTCGATGTCGCTCCTGTGCTCAGCTGCGCCATCGGCACGGGCTATCATGCGCTGCGCCGGGCTGCGTTGCCGATCGGAAGCACGGTGCTGATTACCGGGGCTTCCGGCGGTGTAGGCATCCATGCGGTGCGCCTTGCTGCGCTTGGCGGCCTGCGCGTTGTCGCTGCAACGACGTCGCCCGCGAAAGCTCAGCAATTGAAGGACGCCGGTGCCGATCACGTGGTGGTCGCAGGCGGGGGCGGCTTCCACAAGGAACTGCGCGACTGGACCGATGGCATCGGCGTGGATGGCGTGCTCGAGATCGCTGGCGCCGCGACCTTCCCGTCGAGCGTGCGCTCGATCCGGGCCGGCGGCCGCATGGTGGTGGTGGGCACGATGGAGCCGGGCAACTGGCCGTTCAATCCCGCGCTTTCGATCCTCAAGGAACTGGAGTTCATCGGCAGCGCCCACGCGACGCTGAACGATTTGCGCAAGATCATCCAGATTGTGGCCGATGGGAAGATCACGCCGGAAATCGGCCGGGTCATGCCGGTCAGCGAAGCGGCTGAAGCACATCGCGCGATGGAAGCAAAAGAAATCACTGGTCGTGTCGTGCTGATGCACGATCACGCCATGGCGAATTGAGATAGAGAGGATTTTCGATGCAGATCGGTTCGATCATCCGCCGGGCAGCTCTCCAATACAAGGATGCGCCTTGCATTACCGAAGGCGACCGCACTCTCAGTTTCCGTGACTTCGATGCGGCGACCGATCGTCTCGGCAATGCGCTGATCGCCAAGGGCCTCAATCCGGGCGACCGGGTTGCGGTGCTGCTGCCCAATTCCACGGAATGCCTGATCGCCTATTATGCGATCCTCAAGGCCGGGCTGGTGCGCGTTCAGCTCAATGTGAAGGAAACGCTCGACACCCATCTGCACAAGCTCGAAGCCTCGCAATCGCGCTGTGTGATCCACGACGGGATCGAAGGGCTGGATACGGAAATCCAGATCCAGCTTCCCGAACTGCTGGACATGATCGCCAAGGGCGAGAACAAGCCCTGCGCGGTGGACCGCGATCTGGATGCGCCGCTGCGCTTCGCGTTCACCGGCGGGACCACGGGCAAGTCCAAGGTGGTTGTGCTCACAACCCGCACCGATCTGGTCGAAATCAATGTCTTCCTGGCCGATCTCATTCCCGAGCTGGCCGAAGGGGAAATCTTCCTGCACGGGGCGCCGATCGCCCATGCCGGGGGAGCCTATTTCCTGCCCTCGATCATTCGCGGCGTACATTCGGTCATGATGACCAAATTCGACACGACCGAATATCTCCAGCTGGCGGAGCAGACCCGGGCGTCCTATTCCTTCCTGGTGCCGACCATGCTGGCCATGCTGCTGGACGATCCGGTCTGCAACCAGGTGAAGACCAGCTTCAAGATCATTTCCTACGGCGGCTCCTCCATTTCGCCCAATGTGATGAAGCGGGGCGAGGAGCGCTTCGGCCGCGTGTTCGCGCAATGCTATGGCCAGGCCGAAAGCCCGATGGCGATCACCTATCTGCGCCCGGAACATCACGACCGCGTGGGTTCCTGCGGACGTCCGTTCTCGGTGGTCGAGGTGGCGATCTTCGACGACGAGGACAATCCGCTGCCGCCGGGCGAGCGTGGCGAGATCGTCTGCCGCGGCCCGCAGACCATGGCGGGATACTGGCAGATGCCGGAAAAGACCGCCGAGGCCTTTCGCAATGGCTGGCTCCACACCGGCGACATCGGCATCATGGACGAGGACGGCTTCTTCTACATCGTCGATCGCAAGAACGACATGCTGATCTCGGGCGGCTACAATATCTACCCGCGCGAGGTCGAGGACGGCCTGATGGATTATCCCGGCGTCTCCGAAGTGGCGGTGGTCGGCCTGCCGGACGAGAAATGGGGCGATCGCGTGGTGGCGGTGGTCGCCGGAACCGGCGATCTCGATCCGGAGGCGATCATGGAATTCGCGCGTGGGAAGCTTTCGAGCGTGAAGCGCCCGAAGGAAATCCACGTGTGGGACGAATTGCCCAAGAGCGGCGCGAACAAGATTCTGCGCCGTTCGGTGCGTGACAAATTGCTGGAAGCGGCAAAGTAATCTGCTGGCTGATTATCGGCTGGCTTGGGATTCAATTTTCGGGAGCGAGTGACAGGTGTCTGACAACTCAAAAGACGTAGTGGCGATTGTCGATTTGTTCGAACAATCCGATTGGGACGAATTGCACATCGAACTGGACGGGTTGCACCTGTTCCTTTCGCGCCGCGCCGATGCGCAGCTGACCTCGGGCATCGGCGGCGGTCTTGCCGCTGCTCCGGCGGCTGTCGCTGCGCCTGCCGCCGCTGCTCCGGCGGCCCCGGCCGCAGCGCCCGCCGCTTCGGCTCCCGCTGCAAGCGCGCCGGCTGCGGACAGCATTCCGGCCAATTGGGTGGCGGTCACTGCGCCGAACCTCGGCACTTTCTACCGCGCGCCGAAGCCGGGCGCCGCGCCCTTCGTGGAAATCGGCCAGCAGGTCACGGAAGACACCGAAATCTGCCTGCTCGAGGTGATGAAGCTCTTCACCGCGGTGAAGGCTGGCGTTTCCGGCAAGGTCGTGCAGGTTTGCGTCAACGATGCCGACATGGTCGAGCACGGACAGCCGCTGTTCTACGTCGAAAAGGCCTGACTCGTGGCGATCAAACGCCTTTTTGTCGCCAATCGGGGCGAAATCGCGGTTCGCGTTCTGCGCACCGCGAAGGCGCTTGGCATCGAGACGGTGATCGGGGTTTCCGCCGCCGATAAGGACAGCATGGGCGCGCACATGGCCGATCGAGCGGTCGTGCTTGGCCCGGCGCCGTCGACCAAGAGCTATCTCGATGTGAACCTGGTGGTCCATGCCGCCGTTGCGACGGGATGCGATGCCTTGCATCCGGGCTACGGCTTCCTGTCGGAAAAGCCGGAGCTTGCCCGGCTCTGCGAGCAGGAAGGGATCGTCTTTGTCGGCCCTCGGCCGGATTCCATCGAAATTCTGGGCGACAAGATCTCATCGCGTGAACTGGCGGCCGAGGCCAATGTGCAGACCGTGCCCGGGACGGATCATATCCGCACCGTGGAGGAAGCGAAGCAGGCAGCGGAAAAGCTCGGCTATCCGGTGGTCATGAAGGCGACTGCCGGCGGCGGCGGTCGCGGCATGTTCAAGGCGGTTTCGCCGGAAGAACTGGAAGCCTCGTTCGAGCGTGCCTCTCGCGAAGCGGAGAGCGCCTTTGGCGACAATCGCCTCTATATGGAACGTTTCGTCGAACGGGCGCGCCATGTGGAAGTGCAGATCGTCGGCGATGGCGAAGGCAATGTCGTCCATTTCGGCGAGCGGGACTGCACCGTCCAGCGCCGTTATCAGAAGCTGATCGAGGAAGCGCCGGCCACGGCGGTGCCGGACGATGTCCGCAAGCGGCTGCATGAATCCGCGGTGCGCCTGACCTCGACCGCGAAATATCGCAATGCCGGCACGGTCGAGTTCCTCTACGACGTTGATCGCAACGATTTCTACTTCATCGAGGTCAATTCGCGCATCCAGGTCGAGCACCCGGTGACGGAAGAGATCACCGGGCGTGATCTGATCGCTTGCCAGCTTCGCGTAGCGGGCGGCGAAGGAATCGGCATCACCCAGGACGAAGTGGAAGTTCGGGGCCATGCCATCGAATGCCGGATCAATGCCGAGGATGCGCAGCGCGATTTCGCACCGTCACCCGGGCGGATCACCAAATGGAATCCGCCGCAGGGTGAGGGCATCCGCCTGGATAGCCATGCCGGGCAGGGTTATCTCGTTCCGCCCTTCTACGATTCCATGATTGGCAAGCTGATCGTGTATGGGAAGGACCGCAACGAAGCGATCGACAAGCTGATCGCGGCGATCAATGCATTCGAGCTGGAAGGGATCAAGACCACGATGCCGCTTGCGGCGTTCATCGTCGATCATCCCGATTTCCGGAACAACCAGATCACAACCCGCTGGGCCGAAGACAAGTGCCTGCCGGACTTTGACAAGAAGATGGGAAGCTGAGCCGATGGCCCATATCGAATTTCTCGACGAAACCATGCGTGACGGGCAGCAGAGCCTGTGGGGCCTGCGGATGCAGGCCGGGATGGCGCTGCCGGTATCTCCGCTGATCGACAGGACCGGGTTCAAGATCATCGACCTGACCGGCGGCGGCATGATGGACGTGCTGATCCGCTACTGCCAGGAAGATTACTGGTCGGGCCTGGACCTGCTGGTCGCGTCGATGCCCAACACGCCGGTCCGCGCGGGCCTGCGCGCCAATGCCAACGTCACCTTCGGCATCACGCCGCCGGCGCTGATGGACCTGTGGGTGCGCCGCCTGTGCGCGCATGGCGTGCGCTCGTTCTGGCTGTATGACGTGCTGCTGGGCACCGACAATATGCGCCGGCTGGCCAAGGAAGCGAAGGCTGCGAACGGGGCGCAGGTCGCTGGCGCGATCATGTTCGCGCTTTCGCCGGTCCACACCGATGAATATTTCATCGAGAAGGCCGGGATACTGGCTTCGGACCCCAACATCGACTCCATCCTGCTCTACGACACGGCGGGCGTTCTGGAGCGGGAGCGGCTGTCGACGCTGGTTCCGGCGCTGGTGAAGGTGGCCAACGGCAAGCCGATCGAGATGCATTCGAACAACCTGCTGGGAATGTCGGCCAAGGCCTATCTTGATGCGATCGATTTCGGGGTGTCGGTGATCCACACCGCCAGCCGGCCGATGGCCAATGGTCCCTCGGTGCCCTCGACCGAGATCATGGCCAAGAACGTCCAGCTCAAGGGCCATACCCATAATCTGGACGAATCGCTGTTCAAGCCGGTGGCCGATCATTTCGAGGCGGTCGGCAAGGCGGCGGGCTTCCTGGTGAACCAGTATGCCGAATATGATGTCTTCTCGATCGAGCACCAGATCCCTGGCGGGATGATGGGCACGTTCAAGGCGCAGCTGGCCAATCACAACATGATGGACAAGCTGGACGAGGTTCTGGACGAGGTTGCGGCGGTGCGCCGCGATCTTGGCTATCCGGGGATGGCGACGCCGTTCAGCCAGCTTGTCGGCATTCAGGCGGTGCTCAATGTGGTGACGGGCAAGCGCTATGGGACGGTACCGGACGAAGTGATCCAGTATGCCGCGGAATATTACGGCAAGCCCGTCGCGCCGGTGGACCCGGAAGTGATGGACAAGATCATGTCGTCGAGCCGGGCCAAGGACGTGCTGGCCAATCCGCCGGAAGAGCCGACGCTGGAAGAGCTGAAGAAGCGTTACGGCACCGAGGACGAGGACGAGCTGATCTATCGCGCCTTCCTGCCCGATGCCGACGTGGCGAAGATGCGTGCGGCCGGTCCGATCAAGACCACCTATCCGCTGCTGTCGACGCCGGAGCTGGAGCAGGCGCGCAAGCTGATGAAGATCGCCAACATGCCGGTGATCGAGGTGAAATCCTCCACCCTCAACATGACCCTGCGCAAATACGGTTGATGCGTTCCGCTCCGAAAGGAGCGGACGACGGAAACGAGAAGGGCGGTGTTCCATTCCGGAGCACCGCCCTTCTGCTTTTCAATATGCTTCAAAGATCAGGATTGAAGCCTCAGGCGAGGCCCTTGCCGGTCAAGCGGTCGAGCGGCCAGTTTTCCTGAGCGAGGCCATAGCCGGGCCGGCCATCGTGGAACCACTTCACGGTCGAATTGATGGCCATGATGTTGCTGTAGCAGGCCCAGGGCGTCTGGTTCACGGTGGTGCCGGTGAAGATATATTCGCGGCCTTCCAGATCGGTCAGGACAGTTTCATAACCCGCGGGGAAGGGGCCTTGCCGAACCGCCTGCATACGGCCCTTGGTCAGGCCCTTCACCTTGCCGTCGATCAGCACATAGCCGTGGGCCAGCTCGAACTGGTCCCAGCCTTGCTTGAACTGGTCCAGCTTCCAGATCGTCTGGAAAGCGAAATCGGTCCCGAAATTGCCGTTGATCCAGCCCATCGGGTTCATGCCGCGCTCGTTGCGGGGCCCCCAGCTGTGATCCATCGTGGTCACGCAATCGATGTCGTAATCCTTGCCCCGGATGCGGACCTTGCCGGTGGTGTGAACCGTCATGTCGAAATGGTTCGCATAGGCGGACCCGAATCCGCTCTGGTTGGGGTCCACCGAGGCCAGGGGGTCCATGCTGGGGTCATGGATATCGAACGGGTCCATCAGTCCGGTAAATTTGAGCTTGAAGAAAGTGTTGTCCGTTCCCTGATAATCGAGAACATAGTCGCGCGGTTCGTTCTCGGTCTTGAGGGAAAGGCCATTGAGCAGCGAAAAATTCTCGAGCTTTTCCGGCAAGGGCAGATGCTGCTGGAAGTCGAAATAGACGGTTTCGAGAGTGATCCGGCCGATCCGGTCCATCACTTCGATATCGCAGACCATGGAGCCGAGGCCGGTCCGGGCGATGAGATAGACCCATCCCGTAAGATTCGCTTCGGGAACATGAAAGGAGAAGAAGTTGGTTTCGGCCCAGTCGTACTGGACGTCCTGGGGGGTATGGTAGCTTACGTCTTCGGGGCGAATCATTTCCTGTCCTCTCTTCCCACTGGGCCGCGGAGGCGAAGCTCCGCCGCCAAAATCTCGGTCCTGCGGGCGATCCTTTGCCGGAAGGCACGCGCCGGAGCGATAGCTCAAATCGCCCCGGCCCGCAGGTATTTCAGCTATTGGCCTTGAAGTGCGCGACCAGGTCGGGGGACAGCTTGTCCATCCCCTTCTCCCTGGCATATTCCTCCATCTTGGAGCGCACCGCGGCAGTCAACTCGCCCTTGAAATGGGCATTGTTCTCCCGCAGCCAAGTTTCCGAGCGAATGCGGGATTCATTCAGCTTGTTGATCTTCGGGATCGCGAAGCGGGCGATCAGCTCGTAGGAGCGCTTGGTCTCCGTCCAGTCCGCCCAGTGATTGTCCAGGTTGAGGAAGCAGCCGAACCCGCCCGATTGCTCCGACAGCCGGTTCATCTGCGCCACGAAATCGTCCGGCGTGCCGATCACTCCGAACCCGGTTTCGATCATGTAGTCCACCGGGTCCTGCCCGGCAGGCGGGGCCAGAGGAATCGCGGCGACCTTTTCCATATACTCGATCCAGCGCAACAACCCATGCCGCACATTCTCGCGGGCTTTCTCGCGAGTTTCAGCCACATGAACGGGTCCGACCAGGCGCCAGCCGTTCCGATCCATCTGGTTGCCATGATCTGCCGCGGTTTCCTCGGCGATCGCCCAGTTGGACGCCAGCGCATTGAAGCCCCCAGCCGAAGTCGCGCCGATTGCCAGCATCGACAGGCCGAACTTGCCGGCGGCGCGTGCCCCGGTCGGTGAAGCCTGGCTGGCCACGGCGATTTCAACGCCGTCGTCATTATAGGGATCGAGCTGGAGCCTGGCTTCCTGCAGGTTGAACCAGTCGGTCTTGGCGGTCACGATCTCATTGTTGAGCAAGCGGACGATCGGCTCGATCGCCTGCTCCATCCGGTCCCGCGCCTCGGCCGTGGGCACGTCGATCATATAGGCGTCCGACGGCAGCGAGCCGGGCCCCACGCCGAGCATGGTGCGGCCCTTGGTGATATGGTCGAGCTGCCGGATTCGGTCGGCGAGGGTGAAGGGATTGTGATAGGGCAAGGACGCCACGCCGGTGCCGAGCTTGATCCGGCTGGTGCGCTGCGAGACTGCGGCGATGAAAAGCTCCGGGCTGCCGTTGATTTCCCAGCCGCCGGAATGATGTTCGCCGATCCAGGCTTCATCGAAGCCCAGCTTCTCCATCCACACCACCCGGTCCATATCCTCTTCAAGTGCAAGCGAGGTATGCTCGTCGGTCGGGGTATGCGGCGCGATGAATGCACCAAATCTCATGCGCTTCTGCGCCATGTTAGCGTTCCTTTCACTCTCCGATCAAAAATCCGAATCGATTTTGGCTATTTGTCGGTCATGCAGATTTTGCGGTGGTAAGGTCAATCTCCGGCCAAGGTTACAGCCGGGCGTAATCCAGATCGCCGGCTGCAGCCATTTCGCCCAGGCGGAATTTCTGGATCTTGCCGGACGGAGTCAATGGCAGGTCCGCCATTGAAAACCATATCTTCGGGATTTTGTGGCGAGCGAGGCTTTTGCCGCAATGTTCGGCCAGCGCCTCTGCATTCGGCGCGCTGCCGGGTTCCGGCACGAATGCACAGCCGACCTGCTCTCCCCAATATTCGTCAGCGATGCCGAACACCGCGACCGAGGCGACTTCAGGATGAGAGATCAGGGCTTCCTCGATCTCGCGCGGATAGATGTTCTCGCCGCCGCGAATAATCATGTCTTTCAGGCGGCCGGTGATGCGGCAATAGCCGCGCTCGTCCATCTGGCACAGATCGCCCGAATGCAGCCAGCCATCCGGATCGATGGCCGCGGCGGTCGCCTCGGGCATGTCGTAATAGCCCATCATGACGTTGAAACCGCGGCAGCATAGTTCGCCCGAGACGCCGATCGGCTGGATCGCGCCGGTTTCCGGATCGACGATCTTGACCTCCACCAGCGGGATAGGCCGTCCGATGGTTTCGCTGATGTCCCTGGCATTGTCGCCGGGGCGGGTATGGGTGATGGCCGGCGAGCTTTCGGTCAGGCCGTAGCCGATGATGAGGCGCACGCCGAATTCCCGCTCCGTGTCCTGCACGACCGAAACCGGCACCGTCGCGCCGCCCGAGAAGACCATGGAGAGGCTGGAAAGATCGCGCGGCCGCTGACGCTGCGCTTGCAGCAAGGCGATCAGCATGGTCGGCACGGCGAAGGTGTATGTGACCTTTTCCGCTTCGATCAGGTCCAGCATGAACTCCGGCTCGAAGGCGCGCAGAAGAATGAGCGTCGATCCGATCTGAACCGCGCCGAGCACCCCGCCCACGCAGCCCCCCGTGTGGAACAGCGGCGCGACCGAGAGGTTTATGGTGCTTGCGTCGAGCTGCTTCACTTCCGCCATGATGCGCGACGTGTTGGCGATCTGGTGGTGCGACAGCAATACGCCCTTGGGATAACCCGTCGTGCCAGAGGTATACTGGATCATGGCCGGATCGGCGGGGGCGATATCGGGCAAGGCAACCGGCGGGGCATCCGGGGCAGGAAGCCCGGCGGGATCGTCGATATTGACCTTCAGCGCGATCTCCAGCCGTTCCAGCGCGGCCGCTTCATCGACGACAGCACCCATGTCGGTGCCGCGCCACGATTGCTGATGGAATACGGCGCGCGACCGCGACTGCCTCAGGATATAGGCGAGTTCGGCAGTGTTGGAGGCCGGATTTACGGTTACCAGCACCATTCCCGCCAATGCGGCGCCGAACTGGACGAACACCCATTCCGGGCAATTCGCCGCATAGATTGCGACGTGGGTTCCTTTCGGGAACCGCGCGGCGAGAAGATGGGCGACCTTCTCCGCCTCGGCCAGCAATTCCGCATATGTCCAGCGGCGGATGGGCCTGCCGTTCTCGCCCGGATCGACCAGCACCACCTTATCGGGCCACTGCGCCGCCGAAGCGCGCAGCACGCTGCCGCAGGTTACCGGATACAATTCCGAATCCTGGCTCGCGGGCCAGTAGGATTCAGTCAGCGGCTCCCTTGTTTCCGGCACGGGATGCAGCTCAGTCGGCAAGGACACCATGCCGCCGCCGCCCCTTCTCACTCATGCGATCGAGCTTGCCCGGCCAGAACGGCGCATCGAAACATGCGGTCATCCTGCCGATCCGCCAGACATTGCCCTCCCTGGACAATTCGCAACGGTAAAAGCCGGTGCATTCGATCTTCGAGGCTTCGCCATCGCTCGACATCAGCAGGAGATAGCTGAAGGTTACAGCGCTGTCGGAATCCAAACTTTCAACAAGATTGTTGAGCAGCATATGCCGGCGCTGGTCATGCTGATGCGGCCAGAAACCCGTCAGCCATTCGACTATCGTCTGGCGCGTCTCGAATGGGCCGATCGGCACCCGATCCAGCACATTGCCTTCCCAGACGCCGTTTTCGGTGAAACAATCGGCCAGCAGATCCGCGCGCCGCTCGTCATAGGCCCAGCAATAGCGGGCCACCCGCTCGACCACGAGCTGCCGGGCTTCGGGATCGCCGTGGGGCACGCCTGAGCCAAGGGTAATGGCGCCGGTCGCATGTGCCCACCCCGGCAATTGCCAGCCCTGCCCGTCAGACGCTTCCACTGTGTCGCTCATAATCCGATCCTCATCCCGCAGCAGGTTCAAAGCACTTTGGCATCCCCGAAACAAGAATTTTTCTCGACTTTTGAGCCGGTTTGGCGAATCATCCGCCAGCTTGCCTTCGGGACCACTTCTCGACTTTGCCGCAGCTTATATTTAAGCTAGGTGACTGAAAAGGGCAGCAGTGGGAGAACCAGAAATTGGCGGCAATTCAGCCTAAACAACAGGATGCCTACTCCGACGAGGATTGGTACGCTTATCTCGATAGCAGGGTGGAACGGTGCAAGCCAAGCAGCTTGCGCAAGCAGGATCGCAGCCGGCAGCGTGAAAAGGAAATCCTGAACGCGGCCATGCGCGTGTTCGCGCGCGATGGGCTTTCCGCGTCACGCATATCCGATATCGCGGCTGAAGCGGGCATCCCGGTTTCCACGATCTATGAATATTACGCAGGCAAGGAAGACATCGCGCATGCCGTGCCGGTGGCCAATCTGTGCCGATTCTTCGAGGAATATCGCGCCCTGGTCGAGAAGAAGTCCACCGCCTACGAATATGTCTGGCACTTCCTCTACCTGTCGGTCGATTTCGCGCGCCGCAATCCCGACTGGGCACGCGCGCTCTATCTGGAAATCTGGCCCAGCGTCACGGTGACGCAAGGCGAATTGAAGGACATGTTCGACGATTACACCCGTATCCTGCTCTATGCGTTGCGGATGGGGACGGCGCGGGGCGAATGGGGCGGCGAGAAGCTCGATTATTATGAGACCGCGTCGATACTGGTCGGCGCCGTCAACCAGGTGATCGTGACCTGGCTGCTGATGCGCAAGCCGAAGGACATCAACAAGGCGACCGCCAAAATGCTGGACCGGGCGATGACTCTCCTCGATCCGCGCAATCCCGCCAACCGTTAAGGTTTCATCGCATGGGACTCGATCTTGCCGGTCACTACCGGTATCCGCCACCCGATCCGGCCTGGCTCGCTCTGGCGCGAGAGGAGGTAATCGACCCCGGTCTGCCGATCATAGATGCCCATCATCACCTGTGGGAAGAAGGCGGCCACGCCTATCTGCTCGATGAACTGGCGGAAGATCTGGCCTGCGGGCACAATGTCGTCGCCACCGTGCTGGTGCAGGCGGGCTATGCCTATCGCAGTTCCGGCCCCGCGGAATTTCGCAGCGCCGGGGAAACCGAAGCCGTCACCAGCGTCGCCCGAGAAGCGGAACGGCGCGGCATCGAAGCGCGCCTATGCGCGGCCATCGTCTCTTTCGCGGACCTGACGCTTGGCGACAGGCTGGAGGATGTGCTCGACGAGCATCGCCGGGTGGCGGATGGGCGCTTGCGCGGCATTCGGCACAGCGTCAGCTATGACAGCAATTTTCCCGACGGGATCGTCCTCAAGCCCGCGCAGCGCTATCTGCTGGCGGAACCCGCCTATCGCGATGGATTGAAGCGGCTGATCGCTAACGATCTGTCCTATGAGGCAATGCTCTATCACCAGCAATTGCCCGAACTCGCGGATATGGCGCGCGCGCTGCCGGACCTGCGCATCATGCTGGATCATTATGGCACCCCGATCGGGGTCGGCCCTTACAAGACCCGGGAAAAGGAACGCTTCAGCGACTGGCGCAGGGACATGACGGAGCTTGCCCGCTGCCCCAATGTTCATGTCAAGCTGGGCGGGCTGGGCATGATTATCACCGGCGCGGAATGGCATGAGCGGCCGGCGCCGCCCAGTTCGCGGGAGCTGGCGGATAGCTGGCGTCCGTGGTTCGAGACGGCCATCGAGCTTTTCGGCGCGGAACGCTGCGTGTTCGAGAGCAATTTCCCGGTCGACAAGGCGATGTACGACTATGTCACGCTGTGGAATGCCTTCAAGCGCCTGGCCTCAGGCGCCAGCGAAAGCGAACGCGCGGCGCTGTTCCATGACAACGCCGCGCGTTTCTATCGTATCTGATTGTCCGGGCGGGGCTTAGAGCCCCGTCCCGCCGTCCATCGTCATCTGCGAGCCGGTCACATAGCCGGACAGGTCGGAGGCGAGGTAGATAACCGGCTCCACCACGTCGTCGGTCTTGCCGATCTTGCCCAGCGGGACGGTGGACGCGATTTCCTTCATGAAGTCGGCATCCCCGCCCGCGCCGGTGATCATCGGCGTTTCGATCAGGCCGGGATGGATCGAATTGACCCGGATCTTGAACGGAGCCAGCTCGCGAGCCGCGCCCTTGGTCATGCCGGACGCCGCCCATTTGGTGGACAGGTAAGCGATCATGTCGGGATAGCCGCGCTGGCCCGCGCCGGACGAGATATTGACGATGGAACCGCCGCCGTTGGCCTTCATCGGCTCGATCACCGCCTTCATGCCCAGAAACATGCCAAGCTGGTTGACGTTGAAATGCGCGATATAGCTTTCCTTGGTGGTCTCCGTGATCGGATTGGGCGCGAAGATCCCGGCATTGTTGACCAGGATGTCGACCTTGCCGAATGCGGCGACGGTTTCGGCGACGACGGCATTCCATTGGTCTTCATCGGAGACATCGTGCTTCATGGCCCGTGCCGAATTGCCCAACTCGCGGGCCGCATCGATCACCTCATCCCTGACGTCCGTCAGCATGACCTTCGCGCCTTCCGCGACAAAGGCCCGCGCTTCATGCGCGCCCTGGCCCTGCGCGGCCCCGGTGATGATCGCAACTTTTCCTTCCAGCCGTCCGGCCATGCCTCGCTCCCTCTTGCGCATGAACAAATCGCGCGTTGTGTAGCGTCTGCGTGGCCGGAAAGGCGAGTCATTTTCGGACAGTTTCGGACAGTTCCTGCCGTTGATCGTTTTGACGGCGCGAGGCGGCTCTTGCCTTCGATCAGGCTGCTCACTAGTCATTAGCCGAATGAGGTTCGGCTAGTTCGGCTGGCCCTGCAGGAGATAGAGGATGACCGAAGCAGAGGCCCGCGCCTGGGCTATCGCCATGTTCCGCGAAGCGACACCCGAAGCGGTCGATGCGCCGATCGAGGAGTATCGCCAGGGTTTCGAGGACATGGCGGACAAGATCCCGCTGCCCGCGGACCTGGTCATCGAGCAGATCGAGATCGAAGGGGTGCCCTGCTACAAGGTCATCGCCCCCGGCGCCCGGGCTGACCGGCTGGTGGTTCACTTCCATAGCGGGGGCTATGTCATGGGGTCGGCCCGCGCCTATCGCGAGTTCGGCGGCCGGCTTTCCGCCGCGACCAAGGCTCCCGTCATCCTGCCCGATTACCGGCTCGCTCCAGAACATCCCTATCCCGCCCCGGTCGAGGATGGCTTGAAAGTCTATCAGTGGTGCGTTTCCAACCATCCGCCTGAGAAATTCCTGCTGAGCGGGGATTCGGCCGGGGGCGGGCTGTGCATCGCCACGCTTATGAATGCGCGCGACCGGGGCTTGCCCCTGCCGTGCGGCGCGCTCGGCATTGCGCCGCTCACCGATCTGGCCGGGGAAGGCAACAGCGCGAACATCGACACCGATCCGCTGATCCAGCAAGACCTGATCGTCGGCATGGGCAAGGTCTATATCGGCGATCTGGACCCGAAGAAGGAGCCGCTGGCCTCTCCGCTCTGGGGGAGCCACCACGGATTGCCGCCGATCATGCTGATCGCCAGCTCGACCGAAGCACTGCGCGACGATTCCGTGCGCCTGGCGGTGAGCATCGGGGAAGCCAAGGGCAAGGTGCGCCTGTCCCTGCATGACGATCTCGTCCATATCTGGACCTTCTTCCCCTTCCTCGAAGCGACGCGGGAAGCGATGGACGAGATCGCCAACTTCGCCGAAGCGCGCTTCGCCAACTGAACAATCCAGACGGGAGTTTCCTGATGTCGGCTTACATGGTGGTTTTTGCCCGCGTGGATGACGCGGAGCAGTTCGGCAAATATGTCGAGGCGGTGCAGCCGCTGATCGCGGCGCATGGTGGAAAATTGATTGGCCGTGGCGTTCCGCCGGTGGTGCTCGAAGGCAATTGGCCGTGGCACACCGTGGGCGTGCTGGAGTTTCCCTCGGTCGAAGCGGCGGAAACCTTCTGGCATTCGCCCGAATATACCGAGGTCAAGAAACTGCGCGAAGGCAATTCGGAATTTCAGGTGGTAGTGGCTTCGGCCAATTCCTGAACGAAACAAGAAGGAATTGAGATGACCAATCGGCAGTGGCTGCTTGCCAAGCATCCGGTGGGCGCCGTGGGGCGCGATTGCTTTGAATATCGCGAAGCGCCCGATCTGGCGGGGCAGGGCGCTCCCGGCCAGGTGCTGATACAGTGGGAGCTGCTGCTATGCGCACCGACGATCCGCAACTGGATCAGCGGGCAGCGCGACAGCTTCCATCCAGTGGTCGAGCTGGGGCAGCCCATCCTCGCCCCGGCGATCGGCCGGATTGTCGAAAGCAACAATCCCGACTTTCCGGTGGGCGCGCGCCTGTTCGGATCGGGCAGCTGGCAGGACCAGCAATGGGTCGATCCGGTGGCGGGCTATCGGAACATTCCCGAGGACATTGGATCGGTGGATGCCATGGGCGTCCTGGGGATCAATGCGCTGACCGCCTATTGCGGATTGATGCGCCTGGGTGAACCGAAAGCGGGCGAGGTCCTGCTGGTGTCGGGCGCGGCCGGGTCGGTCGGCTCCATCGTCGCGCAGATCGGCCGCATCGTGGGCTGCAAGGTGGTCGGCATTGCCGGGGGGCCGGACAAGCTGCGCTGGCTGCGCGAGGAATGCGGGATCGAGCATCTAATCGATTACAAGTCGGAAGATGTCGCGGCCGGCATGGATGCGCATTGCCCGGATGGAATCGACATCTATTTCGACAATGTGGGCGGCGACATGCTGGTGGCGGCCGCGGCGCGGATGCGGCCGCGCGGGCGGATCGTGCTGTGCGGCCAGATCTCCAGCTATGAGAGCGGAGGGGCGATTACCGCGCCGCCGATCGACATGATGCGCTTGATCTATGGCGGAATCCGGATGGAAGGCTTTCTGGTCCGCCATCATCTCGACATCATCCCCAAGGGGCTGGAGGATCTGGCCGCCTGGGATGCCAAGGGTCTGCTGGCCCATCGCGAAGACGTGCGCGACGGGCTGAAAAACCTGCCGGAAACGCTGTCCCTGCTGTTCTCCGGCGGGAACGAAGGCACCTTGCTGGCCCGAATCTCGGACGGGGAAGGCGGGCAGATCTGAGGTTCTGCCCAGCCCCGTAGGGCTTCAGGCCCAGTCGCCGTCCAGAATGCCGTAGCTGCCGCCGAGATAGGCCGGAACGAGGCCTTCCCGCACCAGCATATGGTCGAAGATCAGCCGTTCGTCCTCGCTCAACCCGGCGGCGAGCGGCTCGATGGCGGCTTTCAGCCCGGCGAGTGCGCCGCGTGCTTCCGCAGCGTCGGCGCTGCCGCTTTCCAGCCAGTAGCCCGCGCCGATGCTGGCTTGCACCGGCGCCTGGCCATTGGCCGGTCCGAAACCGGCCCTGGCAAGGGCAGGAGTGGCGGCCAGCGCATCGTTCACCGCTTGGCCTGCCTTCGCGGCAGCATCCTTCGCGGCCTGCGGAATCGCTTCGGCGCGGCGGGCCTTGTCGAAGGCCTGTTTGCCGAGGAACGAGGCGCGGATCATGTTGCGCGGCTCCCGCCGCTGGATCAGCTGGGAGAACACGGCCATTTCGGAACGGATCGCCCCGTCCATATGCTGCATCAGGCCCAGTTCGACGCATTCGAGAATGGAAAGCGGCGCCGGTTCGTGGCCCAGCATTCGCGCCAGCTCGGCCGCGCGATGGCGTTCGATGGCGTCGGCATAATCGGCATGGGCCAGCGGCTGGTATCCATCGGCATCCCAAGGCTGGATTGCGCTGGCTTGTGCGCTCAACAGCCATTCCTCGGCCGCCGCCACTTCCTCGCCTTCCGGCACCAGACGGTTGGCGACGCCGACCTGCAGCGCTTCCTGCCCCGCAAAGGTGCGGCCATGCAGCAGGACTTCCAGACCGATGTCGACACCGACCAGCCGCGTCATGCGCTGGGTTCCGCCTGCGCCGGGCAGCAGGCCGACGGCATGTTCCGGCAGGCCCAGCATGGCGCGGGGCGTATCCGCGAGGACACGGTAATGCGCGCCGAGCGCCAGCTCGCATCCGCCGCCCAGCGCGACCCCCGCGATCGCGGCGGCGATGGGCTTGCCGGCGCGTTCCATCCGCCGGATCGCATGGCTGAGGCGGAAGAAATGGTCGAAAGCGATGTCGAAGCGGTCTTCCCGGCGGGCCGCCACGATCATCTGATAGGCTTCCGCCAGCTCCGTAAGGTCGGCCCCGGCACAGAAGCCGTTGGCCTTGCCTGACCGGATCACCACGCCGCTGGCGTCGCTGTCCTTCAGCCAGTCCGCGAAGATGCCGAGTTCCGCGATCGCCGCGTTGGAGAAGACATTCATCGAGCGCGGCGCGTCGAAGACGAAGTGGACGAGGCCGTTATCCCGCTGTTCGACGCGGAATTGAGTCAGATCGGCAAGGCTCATCTATCGGTTCCTGAAAGTCTGGATGCGAGGCGATGCGGTCAGAAGCCGACCTGATCGCCGCCCTTGAGCGAAAGGATTTCGCGCGCGTCGTCGGGGGTGGCGATCTCAAGGCCCAGTCCTTCGATGATCTGGCGAACCTTGCTGACCTGCGCTGCGTTGGTTTCGGCCAGCTTGCCGCGCCCGATCCAGAGCGAATCCTCGAGGCCGACCCGGACATGGCCGCCCATCGACGCGGCCATTGCCGCGACGCGCATCTGGCCCACGCCGGCGGCCAACACCGACCAGCGGTAATTGTCGCCGAACAGGCGGTCGGCCGTGCGCTTCATATGCATCACATCGTCGGGATGCGAGCCGATGCCGCCGAGCAGGCCGAAGCAGGTCTGGATGAACAGGGGCGCCTGAACCAGGCCTTCCTGCCAGAAGTAGTGCAGATTGTAGAGGTGGCTGGTATCGTAGCACTCGAACTCGTAGCGCGCGCCGGACTTGTTCAGCGTTTCGAGCGCGTAGCGAATGTCCTTGTAGCTGTTGCGGAAGACCAGATCGTCCGAATTGCGGAGCATCGGCTCTTCCCAGTCATGCTTGAATTCCTTGTAGCGCTTGAGCATCGGGAACAGGCCGAAATTCATCGAACCCATGTTGAGGCTGGCCACTTCCGGCTTCCACACCTCGGCCGGCTTCACGCGTTCTTCCACCGGCATGTAGGGCGATCCGCCGGTGGTGAGATTCACCACCACGTTGGAGCCTTGCTTGATGACCTTGAGGAACGGTTCGAACGCTTCGGGCGACTGGTCGGGGCGGCCATCCTCCGGATTGCGGGCGTGGAGATGCACGATGGCGGCGCCGGCCTCTGCCGCGCCCAGCGCGCTTTCCGCGATCTCGGCGGGCGTCACTGGAAGATGCGGCGACATCGACGGGGTGTGGATCGAACCCGTGATCGCGCAGCTGATGATAACCTTGTCCTTCGCCATTTCCTCTTCCCTTCAGATGATTGCCGCCACTTCGGCCCAGGCGCGCTCCAATGCCTCGCGATGGGTGGGGTCGGCAATGCCGATCAGCAGTTTTGCCCGGTCCTGATGGCTCTTGCCGCGCAGGTCCGCCGCGCCATGTTCCGTTACCACGATGTCGATGTCCATGCGACCGAGCGATGCGGGGCCTATTCCCTCGCCCGGGGCGACGATGCGGCTGATGTCGCCGGCAGTCGAGGGCAGGATGATGATTCGCAACCCGCCCGGGCTGTAGCGGGCCGCGCGGGCGAAATCGCTGGCGCCGCCGGGGCCCGACATGAAGCCGCGCGCGGAGGCCTCGGCAAAGCCCTGGCCGAACAAATCCACGCTCATCACCGAATTGATGGCGATCAGCTTTGGCACGCCCGCCAGGCGAATGACGTCATGCGTGACGGAGACGGGGCGGAACTGGAAGTGCGGATTGTCCAGCCCGGCATAGAGGGATTCCGCGCCGAAGGCGCAGCCGACGATGGCGGACGGGCCATCCGCCATGGCCCCGGAATTGACGAGGCGCAGCGCGGCATCGCAGATCAGCCCGGTATTGAGCCTCAGGTTCCGGCGGTCGACCAGCAGGTCGAGCACCGCATCGGGCAGCTTGCCGAGGCCGGTCTGCACGGTCGCCCCATCCTCCACGAACGGGGCAGCGTTGACCGCGATGGCCTGGGTGATCGGATCGGTCCCCCCCACGGCCATGGTGCGGAGCGGCTGCTCCGCCTCGAAATAGGCGGTGAGTTCGGAGAACGGAATGCCTTCATCGCCCGGCGTGGCCGGCATCAGCGGATTGATATGGGCGATGCGGGTGCGGGTCCTGCGCCAATTGTCCGCCACGAAGGCGACTTCGGTGCCGAAGCTGCAGCGGCCGTTCGCATCGGGGGGCGAGCACATGAACAGCGCCGCTGCCGGCGGGTTCTGCTCATACCACCCGCTCACGTCCTGATAGCACAGCGGCAGGAAGGTGCTGCGCGCGCCTTCCTTGCGCAGGTCGGGCGTCTGGAAGAAGGTGGTGACGCTGCTTTCCGGCCCGGCCCGCCAGACATGCCGGTTCACCGCCGGCACGAAGATGCCCGAGAAGCGCATGTCGCCCAGTGCGCTGCCCGCGCCCTCCACTTCGGCGGCGAGCAGATCGCTCTCCGCCGAGCAGGAGGACAGGATGGTGTGCCCGCCGGGGGGCAAGGCCCCGGCGAGTTCTCCGGATGCAAGGCGGCACGGCTGGGTCGTCATGCGGCAGCCCGTAGCTTACTTGACGTATTTGTGGAAATCCGGAGTGCGCTTCTCGTGGAAGGCGCGCATGCCTTCCTTGGATTCGTCCGTGTCATAGTAAAGCTTCACCGAATTCAGCGCGAGCATCGAGATGCCGCGGATATTGTCGCTGTCGGCATTGAAGCTGCGCTTGGCGAGGGCAAGGGCGGTCGGCGAACGCTGGGCGATGATGTCCGTCCATTCGTTCACCGCATCGTCCAGCTCGGCAGCCGGGACCACCTTGTTGACCAGGCCCATCTCCAGCGCTTCCTGCGCGGTATACTGCAGGTTGAGATACCAGATTTCGCGGGCTTTCTTGTCGCCGACATGGCGGGCGAGATAGGCCGTGCCCCAGCCGGCGTCGACCGAACCGACCTTGGGGCCGACCTGGCCCAGCTTGGCGGTGTCGGCCATGATCGACAGGTCGCACAGCGTGGCGAAGACATTGCCGCCGCCGATGGCGAAGCCGTTGATGCGGGCGATCACCGGCTTGGGGATGTCGCGGATGACCGACTGCAATTCGTCGATCGGCAGGCCGACGATGCCGCGACCGTCATACTGGCCATCCTTGGCGCTCTGGTCGCCGCCGGTGCAGAAAGCCTTGTCGCCCGCGCCGGTGAGCACGACGCAGGACACGCCCTTGTCGTCGGCCGCCAGCTTGAAAGCGGCGATCAGTTCTTCGATCGTCTGGGCGCGGAAGGCATTGTAGAGCTTGGGCCGGTTGATGATGATCCAGGCCGCACGGCCGCGGATTTCGTAGATGATGTCTTCGAATGCTTGGGTCATGTCAGCGTGTATCCTGTCTTGTCGTGATTGCGATAGATGATGTTGGCGCGGGCGATCAGGGTGTCTCCGACGGAGATCATGGCGCGTGAGAAAATCAGCCGCCGCGTCACCCGGTCGAGGCTGACATGCGCTTCCACCCAATCGCCGCACACCGCTGCCGCCAGATATTCGATATCGAGCGATATGGTCGGCGCATGGGTGCCCGGCGCGTCCGTGCATTCCGGCATGGCCAGCAATTGCATGTCGGCAAAGGTCGCCAATGCGCCGCCATGCAGGGTCTGGATGGGATTGCAGTGATGCTCTCCCACCCGGAACGCCAGCCGGTGCCGCACCCTGTCCGCGTAGACTTCTCCGAACTGCTTCCAATAGGGATTGGTCGGGACAAGCAGCTCGAAGCCTTCAGGGGGCGAAAATGCGGCACTCATCTCGGGTCAGACCATCGTCAGGCCGCCGGAGATCGAAATCGCCTGGCCGGTGATGTAGGCGCCATCGTCGGAAGCGAGCAGGGCCACCATGCCGGCATAGTCTTCCGGCTCGCCGATCCGCTTGACCGGAACGCCGCGGACCATCGCGTCCTTCCACTTCTCGGCTTCCGGACCCTGGCCCAGCGTCGCCTCCATCATCGGGGTGTTGGTCGGCCCCGGGCAGACGCAATTGGCGAGCACGCCCTTGCGGGCCAATTCGCGGGCAATCGACTTGGTGAAGGCGATCAGGCCGCCCTTGCAGGCCGAATAGACCGCTTCGTTGCTGGTGCCTACGCGCGCTGCATCCGAGGCGATGTTGATGATGCGCCCGCCGCCGCGGCTGGCCATCCGGCCCGCCACCGCGAAGTGCGTGTTGAGATTGCCCTTGAGATTGATCGCGATGATCTTTTCCCAGAGATCGGGCGTGGTGGTGAGGAAGGGCTGGACCTTGTCCCAGCCGGCATTGTTGACGAGCGCCCAGACGGGACCGAGATCGTTCTCGACGGCCTCTACCGCGGCCTGAACCGCGTCGAAATCGCTCACATCGACCTTGTAGGTCTTCACGGTCGCGTCGCCCGCCAGCTTCGCGGTCTCCTCGCCGGCTTCGATGCTGAGATCGAAGATCGCGACCTTGCAGCCTTCCTCGGCCAGGCGCAGCGCCAGCGCCCTGCCGATACCTTGTCCGCCGCCGGTGACGATCGCCACCTTTCCGGCCAATCCCTTCATAAGTTCCTCCATTGACGTAGGTTGTGCGTTCAGGGCTCGAGGTCCTGCGCTAGATCCGTTTCGCTGCCCAAGAGTTCGAGCAAGCGTTCCTTCACCTTGACGAGGGCCTGCGCCGCGGCATCGAGTTCCTCGACGCTGACCACTTCAAGAATATCGGACTCGACCGCATCCACCGCCCGGCGGATGGTTGCGACGAGATTCTGCCCGGCGCCGGTCAGGAAGACCCGGCGCGCGCGCGCATCGCGTTCGTCCGAGCGCCGCTCGACGAAGCCGGCCGCTTCCATCCGGTCGATCAGCCCGCCGATGGCGACCTTGGTCAGGTCGAGATCGGCGGCCAGCGCGGTCTGCGTCATTCCGTCGCGGCGTGACAGGAAAGCCAGCACCCACCATTGCGAGCGGGTGATGCCCAGCGGCTTGAGCGCCCGATCCACCACGATGCGCCGCAGCCGCGAGACATCGTGGATCAGGAACCCGAACCGCAGATAGGCGTCGAGATCCTTCTGCATTGGACGATATGGCCTGGCGCTCATTGTTTCCTGCCGATTTTGCCCTTGAACATTTCACGCGCGATGATGGTCTTCATGATCTCGATCGAGCCGCCCGCGATCTTGACGATGCGGGAATCCGCATAGGCCCGGCAGATCGGATATTCCCACATATAGCCCCAGCCGCCGAACAGCTGGAGGCACTTGTCGGCCGCTTCGCAATGCAGTTCCGAAGTGACCATCTTGAGCATCGCCGCATCGACCGCGTCGAGCTTGTCCTGCATGAACAGCTCGATGCATTTGTCGGTGAAGACCCGGGCCATGACCGAACGGGCCTTGAGGTCGGCCAGCACGAACTGGGTGTTCTGGAAATCGGCGATGGTCTGGCCGAACGCCTTGCGTTCCGAGGTATAATCCACCGTCCATTCGATCATCGTCTCGGTCACGGTGGCGGAGCGGATGGCCTGGGCCAGCCGTTCCTGCGACAGTTTGGTCATCATCAGCTTGAAGCCTTCGCCTTCGCCGCCGAGCATGGCGCTGGCCGGAACGCGCAGATCCTCGAAGAACAGTTCCGAGGTGTCCTGCGCCTTCATCCCCAGCTTGTCGAGGTTCTGGCCGCGCTTGAAGCCGGGCAGGCTGGTGTCGACCAGGAACAGGGTGACGCCCTTGGCGCCCGCCTCGCTGTCCGTCTTGGTGGCGAGCACCAGCACGTCGCACATCTGGCCGTTGGAAATGAACACCTTCTGCCCGTTGATGATGTAATCGTCGCCATCGCGCACTGCCTTGGTCTTGATGGCCTTGAGGTCGGAACCGGCATGAGGCTCGGTCATGCCGAGCGAGCCGATCGCTTCGCCGGTGACCATCTTCGGCAGCCACTGCTGCTTCTGCTCCTCGGTGCCGAACGACTTGATATAGGTCGCGACGAGGTCGGTATGGATCAGGAAGCCGGGGCCGCTGGTGCCCGCGCGCCACAATTCCTCGAACACCACCACGTCATAGAGATAATCGGCGCCGATCCCGCCATATTCTTCCGGCACGGTGCAGCACAGCAGGCCCGCCTCGCCCGCCTTCAGCCACAATTCGCGCGGGACGATGCCGTCCTTCTCCCACTGGTCGTGGAAGGGGACGATTTCCTTTTCCACGAACTTGCGCGCGGTATCGCGCCACATTTCATGTTCGGGGGTGAAGAGCGTGCGTTCGATCATGGAGGATTAGCCTTGATTCTGGGCGGCTTTGGACTTGGCGGTGGAGGCTTCGATCGCCGCGCGGGCGGCCTTCCACTGCTCATCGGTGAGATTGGTGAGATCGGCGAAGGTGCTGGGCGCGGCCAGGTGCTGTGCGCCGTCCACGGCGATGGTCTGCCCGGTCAGGAAATCGCAGCCGTCCGACATCAGGAAGGTGATGAGGTTGGTCAGCTCCGGCATGTTGCCATAGCGCCGCATCGGGATGGTGTCGCAATTGGTGGCGGAACTCTGCGTATCGGGCAGTGGGTTCAGCTTTTCCCAGGCTTCCGGCGTGGGGAAGGGGCCGGGCGCGGTCGCGTTGAGGCGTATGCCGTAGGGCCCCCATTCGGCGGCGAGCGACATGGTCATGGCGTGCAGCGCGGTCTTGGCCATGGCCGAAGGCACCACGAAGGCCGATCCGGTCCATACCCATGTCACCAGATTGGACACCACCGAGCCTGGAATGCCGTCGCGAATCCAGCGCTTGCCGCAGGACAGGGTGGCGTGGAAGCTGCCGTCCATCACCGTGGAGGTGATGGCGCGGAAGCCCCGCGCGCTGAGATCCTTGGTCGGCGAGATGAAGTTGGCGGCGGCGTTGTTGATCAGGCCGGTCAGCGGCTTGTCCTGCCAGATTTCCTCGATCAGCGCGTCCATCGCATCGGCGTCGCGCACGTCGCAGGCATGGGCGTGGACGGGATGTCCGGTCTGCGCCGAGATCCGCGCGGCGGTTTCTTCCAGCATCGCGAGCCGGCGGCCGGAAATATGGACCGTGGCGTGCTTGGCGGAGAGCGCCTGCGCGATTTCCTTGCCGAGGCCGCCGCCGCCGCCGGTCACCAGAATATTCTTGCCGGACAGCACATCGTCGCGAAAAATTTCCATTAGCCTCTCCTGATGGCATCGGCTCAATTAGCTCTTGCCAACCGATAGTCAACTTGTTTACGAAATGACCTGCACCTGTCAAGCCGCTTCGTCGATTTCCGGCGCGGGCGGCTGAAGCGATTTGGCGAAGAGAGACGATGCAGAAGGCATGGATTTCCGGGATAGGCGGCTATCTCCCCCTGTTGCGGCTGGATCGCAAGGCGGCCGCGAGGCAACTGGCGTGGTCGGGCCTGCCGATGCCGCGCAAGGGCGCGCGCGCGGTCGCGGGCTGGGATGAAGACCCGCTGACCATGGCGGTGGAGGCGTCCCGGGGTCTTGCCGGAGCGGATGTCGAGGCGCTGCGTTTCGCTTCGACTTCCGCCTATTTCACGGACCGTTCGCAGGCCGGCATCATGCTCGATGCGCTGGCCCTGCCGCGTGAGGTGCGCACCCTGGATGCCGCGAATATGCGCCGGGCCGGGACCAGCGCCCTGCTCGATTCGCTGCTGGCGGGCGGCGTGCGGCTGGTCGCTGCCGCTGAAAAGCGCAGGACCCAGGCGGGCAGCGCGGCGCAGCTTGCCTATGGCGATGGCGCGGCGGCGGTGCTGACGGGCGAGAGCGGCGCGGCGCGGCTGATCGGCCATGCCGCCTTGAGCCACGATCTGGTGGACCGCTACGCCACGCTCGATCACCCGACGCCCTATGCCTATGAAGAACGCTTCGTGCGCGACGTTTCGGTGGCGGAGCTGTTCATCCCCGCCATCCGCGGCGCGTGCGAAAAGGCGGGCATCGAAGCGGCGGCCATTGCCCATGCTGCTTGTGCCGAGCCGGTGTCCGGCTGCTGGGCCGCCGTCGCGCGCAAGCTGGGCATCGGCGCGGTCAACCATTGCCAGCAATTGTCGGATGAGGCGGGCGATCTCGGCGCGGCGCATCCGCTGTTCGGGCTGGGGCTGGCTTTCGCCGCGGCGAAGGCTGGCGATGTCGTGCTGCTCGCCGGTTTCGGCAGCGGCATCGACGCGATGCTGTTCGAGGTGGTCGAGGAAGTGCCCGGCGCGAAGGGCCTCGCCGCGATGCTGGCGGAAGGACGGGCGCTGGCCGACTATACCCGCTTCCTCAACCTGTCCGGCGTGATCGATCTCGACTGGGGGATGCGCTCCGAATTCGAGCTGAAGGCCCAGGCCACGGTGCTGGAGCGGGTGGGCCGTGAGATGATCGGCTTCATCGGCGGGCGCGACCGCCACGGCAATGTGCAGTTCCCCAAGAGCGCGATCCCGGTCAATCCGGCTGCCGACGGGCCGGAGGCGCTCGAAGATGTGCGGCTGGCCGATGAGGAAGCGCGGATCGTGTCGGTCACGGCCGATCGGCTCAACTTCAATCCCGACCCGCCGTTCGATTTCGGCCTGGTGCAGTTCGACAATGGCGCGCGCGTGCTGATGGAAATGGTCGACCGGCCCGAGGCGGGCTTCGCGGTGGGCGATCGGGTGCGGATGCGCCTGCGGATCAAGTCGCAGAACAAGCTGCTCGGCTTCCGCACTTACTTCTGGAAGGCCGCGCCTCTGCAGCGGCCCCGGATCGGAGAGAATTGATGGCTCGCGGAATCAGGGACAAGGTCGCCGTCATCGGCATGGGCTGCACCCGCTTCGGCGAGCGCTGGGACATCGCCGCCGACGGGCTGATGGTGGAGGCCTTCACCGAGGCGCTGGCCGATGCGGGGATCGACCGCAAGCGGATCGAGGCGGTGTGGGTCGGCAATGCGCTGGACGACATCAATGTCGGCAACAGCTCGCTGCCGGCGGCGCATGCCCTGCGGCTGGACCGGGTTCCGGTGACGCGGGTCGAGAACATGTGCGCGACCGGCACGGAGGCCCTGCGCGGCGCGGCCTATGCGGTGGCGTCCGGCGCGGTGGACGTGGCGCTGGCCATCGGCGTCGAGAAGCTCAAGGACACCGGCTACGGCGGGCTGCCGCTCAAGACCAAGGGCGTGCAGAACGATCTGTGGATGCCCTACGGTTCCGCGCCGGGCACCTTCGCGCAACTGGCCGGGGCCTATGCCGCCCGGCACGGGATCGATGCGGGCGACCTGAAGCGCGCGATGGCGCATGTTTCGTGGAAGAGCCACCAGAACGGGGTCCATTCGCCCAAGGCGCATCTGCGCAAGGCGATCGACATGGAAACCATCGTCAATGCCCCGCTGATCGCCGATCCGCTGGGGCTGTTCGATTGCTGCGGCGTGTCCGATGGCGCGGCGGCTGCCATTCTCACCACCCCGGAGATCGCCAGGGAACTGGGCATCGACAATCCGGTGACGATCAAGGCGATCCAGCTTTCCGCCAGCAATGGCAGCGAGATGCAATTCTCCGAATGGGACGGCGCCCATGTGCCCAATACCCAGGCGGCAGCGCAGCGCGCCTATGCCGAAGCCGGGATTTCCGACCCGAAGGCGGATATCGATCTGACCGAGGTGCATGACTGCTTCTCGATCACCGAGCTGGTAATCATGGAAGATCTCGGCCTGTCTGATCCCGGCCGCGCCCCCGCCGATATTCTCGACGGGCGCTATGACGCCGGCGGCGCGATCCCGTGCCAGCTCGACGGCGGGCTGAAGTGCTTCGGGCACCCGGTCGGCGCTTCCGGCCTCAGGATGGCTTACGAAGTCTACAACCAGCTGCTAGGGCGCGCTGGCGAACGGCAGCGGCAGGATGTGAAGTTCGGTCTGACTCACAATCTGGGCGGCGCGCCGTTCAACAATGTCGCGGCTATTTCGATTCTCGGCCGCAAGGATTGAGGGAGCAGGGCAGATGCCGGGTTTGTATTTCGACGAATTCACCGAAGGTCAGGTTTTCCAGCACGAAGTCCGCCGGACCGTGCTCGACATGGACAATATGCTGTACTCCTCGCTGACCTATAATCCGGCGGCGATCCATATCGACCATGCCTATTGCGAGACGACCGAATTCGGCAAGCCGCTGATGAATTCGATGTTCACGCTGGGCCTCGTGATCGGCCTGTCGGTGCAGGACACGACCTTCGGCACGACCATCGGCAATCTCGGGATGACCGAGACGACCTTCCCCAAGCCGGTGTTCGCGGGCGACACCATCCGCAGCGAAACCAAGGTGCTGGCATTGCGCGAGAGCAAGTCCCGCCCGACCCAGGGCATCGTCACCTTCGAGCATGTCGGCTACAACCAGCGCGACGAGGTGGTCTGCCGCACCGTGCGCAACGCGCTGATGATGAAGAAGCCGCAGGCATGAGGCTGCGCTCGCTCCTGTTCGTCCCGGGCGATTCGGACAAGAAATTCGCCAAGGCCCGCGAGAGCGGCGCCGACGTGCTGATCCTGGACCTGGAAGATTCGGTCGCGCCTTCGATGAAGGACACCGCCCGCGAAATGGTGCAGGGCTGGCTGGATCAGGCGGGCGAGGTCGAACCGGCGCTGTTCGTGCGGATCAACCCGCTCGATACCGGGCTGACCCTGGCCGATCTTTCCGCGGTGGTCCGCCCGGGCCTTGCCGGGATCCTGGTGCCCAAGGCCAATGGCGCCCACGATATCGAAAGGATCGGCCATTATCTCGACGCGCTGGAACAGCGCTCGGGCATTGCGCCGGGCACGGTGAAGATCGCGGTGGTTTCCACGGAAACTCCGGCGGCCATGTTCGCGCTGGGCAGCTACCAGCAGGCCGGTGAGCGGCTGGTCGGCCTGACCTGGGGGGCAGAGGACCTTGGCGCCGCGATCGGCATCACCGACAACAAGGAACCGGACGGAAGCTGGACCTTCCCCTATCAGGTCGCGCGGGCGCAATGCCTGTTCGCCGCCGCCGCCGCCGGGGTGGCGCCGCTCGATACGCTCTATGCCAATTTCAAGGACCCGGAAGGGCTGGAAGCGGATTGCCGCCGCGCCCGGCGCGACGGGTTTACCGGCCGCGTCGCGATCCACCCCGCGCAGGTCGAGACGATCAATAGCTGCTTCTCCCCGTCCGAGGAGGAAGTGGCCTTCGCCCGGCGCGTGGTGGATGCCTTCGCCGCCAATCCCGATGCGGGCACGCTCGGGATCGATGGCAAGATGGTCGACATTCCGCATCTGGTCGCCGCCCGCAAGACGCTGGCCGCCGCCGGAGAAGCATGAGATCGCGAGCGACCCTCGCCCGCATATGCCCTGTTATTAGACAAGAAACATCAGACGGAGCCTGACAAGATGAGTGAGCAACGGCCCCTGCCAACCGAGGAAGACCTGAACGCCATTCGGGAAGGCGTGCGCGCGGCCTGCGCGCCCTTCGACGACGAATACTGGCTCGCCCGCGACGACGACGGCAAGTTCCCCCGCGAATTTCACCGCGCCATGGCCGAAGGCGGCTGGCTGGGCATCACCATGCCGGAGGAATATGGCGGGTCCGGCCTTGGCGTGACCGAAGCGATGACGATGATGAACGAGGTCGCGGCCTCGGGCGGCGGCTTCGCGGCGGCGTCCACCATCCACATCAACCTGTTCGGCCCGCACCCCATCGTGGTCAAGGGCACGGACGAGCAGAAGGCGCGCTGGGTGCCCCGGCTGGTGGCCGGCGAGGACCAGGTGTGCTTCGGCTTCACCGAACCCGACGCAGGCCTCAACACCACCCGGATCAAGACCTTCGCCGAGAAGGTGCCAGGCGGCTATCGGGTGAACGGGCAGAAGGTGTGGACCTCCACCGCGCAGGTCGCAAACAAGATCATGCTGCTGACGCGCACCACAAAGTTCGAGGATTGCAAGAAGCCGACCGACGGCATCACCATCTTCTACACCGATCTCGACCGTTCCAAGATCGATGTTCACCTGATCCCCAAGATGGGCCGCAAGGCGGTGGATTCGAACGCGATCTTCATCGAGGACCTGTTCATTCCCGAAGAGGACCGCATCGGCGAGGAAGGCAAGGGCTTCGGCTATATCCTGCACAGCCTCAACCCGGAACGCATCCTGATCGCCTGCGAAGCCATCGGCATCGGCCGCGATGCGCTGCGCCGCGCGGTGCAATACGCCAAGGAGCGGGTGGTGTTCGATCGCCAGATCGGCCAGAATCAGGGCATCCAGCATCCGCTCGCGGAAAAGTGGATGTATCTGGAAAGCGCCTGGCTGATGGTGGAAAAGGCCGCGCGTCTTTACGACAGCGGCCTGCCCTGCGGCGCGGAAGCCAATGCGGCCAAGTTCCTTTCGGCCCGGGCCTGCTTCGATGCGGCCTATCAGGCGGTCGCGACCCATGGCGGCTTCGGCTATGCCAAGGAATATCATGTCGAGCGGCTGTTCCGCGAAAGCGTGCTGACCCGCCTCGCCCCCATCACCGAACAACTGATCCTGAGCTTCATCGCCGAAAAGGTGTTGGAACTCCCAAGAAGCTATTGAGGTAATCCGCATGGGCATGATGGAAGGCAAGGCGGTTCTCGTCACCGGCGCCGGGCGCGGGGTCGGACGCGGGATCGCGCTGGAAATGGCGAAGGCCGGCGCGGCCGTGGTGGTCAACGATCTCGGCGTTTCGCTGACCGGGGAAGGGCAGGAAGGCCCCTCGCCGGCCGAGCAGGTGGTGGAAGAGATCCGGGCCATGGGCGGCAAGGCCGTCGCCAGCCATGATTCCGTGGCGGATTGGGAAGGCGGCGTCGCCATGGTCAAGGCCGCCATCGACAATTTCGGCCGGATCGACGGCGTGGTGAACAATGCGGGCAATCTGCGCGACCTGTTCTTCCACAAGATGGGGCCGGACGATTTCGACGCGGTGCTGGCGGTCCACCTCAAGGGCAGCTTCAACACCAGCCGCGCCGCCGCGCCCTACTTCAAGGAGCAAGGCTCCGGCGCCTATGTCCATATGACGTCCACGGCGGGCCTGATCGGCAATTTCGGACAGGCCAATTATGCATCGGCGAAGATGGGCATCGTCGGCCTGTCCAAGAGCATCGCGATCGACATGCAGCGCTTCGGGGTGCGTTCCAACGCGGTCGCGCCCTTCGCCTGGACCCGGATGATCGATTCGATCCCGACCGATACGCCGGAACAGCAGAAGCGCGTGGAAGGGCTGAAGAAGCTCGATGCCAACAAGATCGCGCCCTTCGTGGTGGCCCTGACCAGCGACGAGGCGAAGGACGTGACCGGGCAGATCTTCGGCGTGCGCAACAACGAGATCTACCTGTTCTCGCAGCCGCGCCCGATCCGCACCGCGCATACTTCGGACGGCTGGACGCCGGAAACCGTGACGGAGCGGGTGTTCGACCAGTTCCGCAACGATTTCTATCCGCTGCATCGCTCGGGCGACGTGTTCACCTGGGACCCCTGCTGACGCCATGCCGATCGATAGCGCCGCGCTGTTCGCCCATGATTTCGGCGAGACGCGCCATGCATGGCAGGCGCGCGACGCGATCCTCTATGCATTGGGGATCGGTCTTGCCCGTGATCCGCTGGATGAAGGCGACCTCGCCTTCATGGACGAGACCGCGCTCAAGGTGCTGCCGACCTATGCGGTGACGCTGGCCTCGCCCGGCATGTGGATGCGCGACCCCAGGTTCGGGATCGACTTCACCAAGCTGGTCCACATGGCGCAGGCTGCGTGGTTCGAGTATCCCTTGCCCGCCTCCGGCGAGATCGTCGGAACCGCGCGTGTCCACACGCTGGCGGATCGCGGCGAAGGCAAGGGCGCGATCATGGTGGTCGAGCGGGAAATCCGTGACGCCGCCGATGGCCGCTCCTATTGCCGCCTGCACCAGACGCTGTTGCTACGCGGCGATGGCGGCTTCGGCGGGGAGCCGCCCGCGCGCGAGCAGGGCTTCGATTTCGCGGGTGATCCCGATGCGACCGGCAGTTTCGAGACGTCGCCGCGCGCGGCGCTGATCTATCGCCTGTCGGGGGACTGGAACCCGCTCCATCTCAAGCCGGATTTCGCGAAGAAGGCCGGGTTCGAGCGGCCGATCCTGCAAGGGCTGGCGAGCTACGGCATCGCGGGCGTCGCGGTTTCCCGCGCGCTGGGCCGGGACCCGTCCGCTGTCGGCCATCTGTCGTGCCGGTTTTCGGGCGTGGTGATGCCGGGCGACACCCTGACTTTCCGGATATGGAAGGACGGGGCGCAGGCGCATTTCCAGGGCTTTGTGGGGGATCGCAAGGTGCTCGACGGCGGCCGCATCGAATGGAGAGGGAACTGATGTCGAAACGCGATGAACTTGCCCGCCGATTGAAGGCGAACCTGCGGCTGCCGGTCATGGCCGGGCCGATGTTCATTGCCTCCACCGCCGATCTGGTGATCGAGCAGTGCAAGGCCGGGATCATCGGTTCCATGCCCGCGCTCAACCCGCGCACCAGCGAGCAGCTGGATGCCGACATCGCCCGGATTGCCGCCAGCGTGGGCGATGTGCCCTATGCGATCAATCTGGTCGCGCACAAGTCCAACTCGCGGCTGGATGCGGATCTGGAGATCGTGCTGAAGCACAAGGTGCCGATCGTGGTGCTGGCGCTGGCCGCCAATCCCGATCTGGTGCGCACCTTGCAGGCCAATGGCTCGCTCGTGTTTCAGGATGTGGTGAAGGACCGCCACGCCCGCAAATGCGCGGAGATGGGCGTGGACGGGATCATCGCGGTGGGCGCGGGCGCGGGCGGCCACACGGGCGACCGCTCACCTTTCGCGCTGATGCAGGAACTGCGCGAATGGTGGGATGGCCTGGTGCTGCTGTCCGGCGCGATCGCCAATGGGCAGGCCGTGCTGGCGGCGGAAGTGCTCGGTGCGGATTTCGCCTATATCGGCTCGCCCTTCCTCGCGAGCACGGAAGCGAATACCCAGCCCGGCTTCAAGCAGATGATCGTCGACGGGGTGGCGGACGACATCGTCGTGACCAATTGCTTCACCGGGGTGAACGCCAATTTCCTGCGCCCCTCCATCCTCGAGAACGGCCTCGATCCGGCCCAGCTCGTTCGCCCGGAAGGCAAGGCGATCAATATCGACGGCGGCGGCGACAACGCCAAGGCGTGGAAGGACATCTGGAGCGCGGGGCAGGGCATCGGCGCGATCAAGCGCTCCGAGCCGGCGGGCGACTATATTGGCTGGCTTGCGGATGATTATGCGCAGGCGCGGGCGCGAATGGGGATGCCGCCCTATCGCAGCTGAATGAATACCGAGGCGGCGGGGCTGTTTCAGGCCGCTCCGGCTTCCGATCTTTGACGCAAGTCAAAGCGCATAATGCGTATTTAGTATACGCAAACTGTGACAAATCGGGAGCAGGAGTACTGAACCATGGCCATGACCAGAAATCCCGCCGTCAGGGATGTGCTTAATCAGGTTGTGAAAGACCCGCGCTATGCGGATGTGATGCGGGTGCCGTTGCTGGCGGTCCAGCAGGCGGCGCTGGTCGTGCTGGCGCTGGGCGCGTTCGGCCTCGGGGTATGGGGCTATATGAGCGGCCATCTTCCCCTGTGGGGTGCGATGCTGTTCAACCTTGGCGCGGTCTATCTGGCCTTCACGCCGCTGCACGACGCCTCGCATCGCGCGGTTTCCAGCAATGGCGCGCTGAACGATCTTCTCGGCGTGATCCCCGGCCAGTTGCTCCTGCCCGGCGTGAACATGACGGTGTTCCGCGCCATTCATATGGATCATCATCGCTATACCGGCCAGGAAGGGCGCGATCCCGACACCGGCTTCGTCGATCTGCCGAAATGGCTGGGCGTAACCTATCTGATGTTCGCCGATCTGCACTGGGTCGGCTGGTATTACCGCCATGGCCGGCATTACTGGTCGCGCAAGGTCGCCATCTGGTTCCATATCATGCTGGCGGCGGTGGTGATTTCCCATGTCGCCTTCCTGATGTCGCCCTGGTGGAAGGAATTCCTGCTGCTCTATGTGGTGCCGCAGCGCGTGGGGCTGGGCATCGTCGCCTATACCTTCGCGCATATCCAGCATCCCACCGGGCTGACCTGGGAGCATGCGCCGTTCCAGTCGACGGTTTACGTGCGGGGCAATTCGCCGTTCCGGCGCCTGATGTTCGGGCAGGAGGATCACACGATCCACCACCTCGTGCCGCATGTGCCCTGGTATAAATACAGGCGCGTGTGGGAACTCGCCAATGGCGTGTTGCGCAGGCAGGGCATCCCCGATCGCGGCTGGTTCGAGGGGCCGGGGGAAATCCATATCCCGACCGAGGAGGATCGCGCGCCGATCGCCATGCGCGTCGCCGGGATCGAGGACCAGGCCGAGGCCATCCGTTCCTTCGACCTCGAACCGGCCGACGGCTGCGCCCTGCCATCGGGCGATGCCGGGGCGCATGTCGAAATTCACCTGCCGGACGGGCTGGTCCGCCAATATTCTCTGGTGTCTCACGACCGGGCCGCCAATCGCTATCGCATCGCGGTCAAGCGGGAGGACGGCGGGCGCGGCGGCTCGCGCGCCATGCATGCGTTGAAGCTGGGTGACGAGATCGCGGTTTCCCGTCCGCGTAACAACTTCGTGCTTTATGAAAATGCGCCGCGCTTCGTGCTGGTGGCGGGCGGCATCGGCATCACGCCGCTGCTGGCGATGGCGCATCGCCTCCATGCGCTGGGCAAGCCTTATCACCTCCATGTCTGTTCGCGCGATGAGAGCGCAATCGCGTTCCGCAAGGACCTTGCCCAGGGGCCGATGTCACGCTGCGTCACGCTGCATCTGGACCGGGCCGGGGGTGGTTCGGGCATCGATCCCGATGCAGTGCTGGGAACCTACGGACCGGAAGACCTGCTTTATCTTTGTGGTCCACAGCCTTTCATGGACTGGCTCCGCCGGGAAGCTGCGGCGAGAGGCTGGCGCGAGGACCAGATCCGCACGGAATCCTTTTCGGCCGCCATTGCCGACGACAGCGAGAACCGGGCATTCAACCTGCAGCTCGCCCGTTCCGGCAGATCGGTGGAAGTGCCGGCGGACCGAACCATCATAGATGCGCTGGCGGCGGCGGGGATCGAGGTGCCCTTCGCCTGCATGCAGGGCACCTGCGGGCGGTGCGCGGCGGATATCGTCTCGGGCGAGGTGGAGCATCGCGACGCCTATTTCTCGGACGAGGAGAAGGCCGGAAACAGGCATATGTGCCTGTGCGTGTCCCGGGCAAAGGGTGCGCAACTGGTGGTGGATCTGTAGGTCCTGATCCTAAGGGCTGAGGCGGCGAGGGCGGACAGGCCCTCGCCGCAAGCCGGATCAGGAGAAGTCCGATCAGGAAACGGAGCGGCCGACGCCTTCCCAATAGGGCGCGCGCAGATCCTTCTTGGACACCTTGCCGCTGGGCACCAGCGGGAAGCTCTCGAAGAAATCGACGCTCTTCGGCACCTTGTAGCCGGCCAGCCTCTCCCGCGCATGGGACAGGATGCCGGCTTCATCCACCGCCTGTTCGGGCTTCACGATCACGCAGGCCTTGACCGCTTCGCCCCAGCGCGCGTCGGGCACCCCGATCACCGCCACGGCCGCGACCTGCGGATGCGTGGAAATGGCGTTCTCCACCTCGGCGGAGTAGATGTTCTCGCCGCCGGAGACGATCATGTCCTTCACCCGGTCCACGATATAATACAGCCCCTCGGCATCGCGCCGGGCGACGTCGCCGGAATGATACCAGCCGTCTTCCAGCACTTTGGCGGTGGTTTCCGGCTGGTTCCAGTAGCCCATGAAAATGGCGGGCGCGCGGATCAGCAATTCGCCGGGCTCGCCATCGGGGACATCGTTTCCTTCGGAATCCACGATGCGGAATTCGATCAGCGGCAAGGGCCGCCCGCAGCTCTGCAGCTTGGCCTCGTCATTGAGGTCATGCTCCTCCGGGCGAAGGATCGAAAAGGCGCCGTTGGCCTCTGTCGCGCCGTAGAACTGCATGAACTTGCAGGGCATCATTTCGATGGCCCGCTTGATAAGCCCCAGCGAAATCGGCGAACCCGCATAAAGGGTCAGCCGCAGCGACGAGAAATCCGTGGTCTGTGCGTCGGGATGATCCAGCAGCATCTGGATCATCGTGGGGGTCAGCGTCAGCAGCGTCGGCCGGTCATGCTGGATCGTGGCCAGCACCGTGGCGGGATTGAACTGCCGCACGATCGAGATCGCGACGCCGTTGTACAGGCATTGAAAGGCGATGCCGATCGACAGGAGGTGGAAATTGGGAAGCGGGTTGATGAAGATGTCATCCGCATCCCAGTGATAGGCCGGCTCGAAATGCTCGCACAGCCGTATGCGGTTGAAGCCGCCATGGGTCAGCATCACGCCCTTGGGAATCCCCGTGGTGCCCGAGGTGTAAAGCTGGATCGCGGTATCTTCCTCGCTGATGAAGATGCCGGGCTTTTCCTCCGGCTGATCGGCGAAGATCGTTTCCAGGGTGGCGGCCTCGTCGATCCAGATGGTTTCGATCCGGGCCGTGCAGGATGCGATGGCCTCGTTCCATAAATCCGCCAGCGCTCGCTCGACTATGCAAAGCCGGGTCTGGCTGTCTTCGATCAGCTGGACCAGCTCGGGCACGGCCAGCCGCCAGTTGAACACCGTGAAGGCGCCGCGGGTCTTTGCCGTGCCGATCAGCGCGAAATAGAAATCCGGACTGTTCAGGCCAAAGAAGCCCACGCGATGGCCTGCCTCGACCCCGCGCGCGATCAGCCCGTTGGCCACCCGATTGGCGGCGCGATCATATTCGGCGAAGGAGATCGTGCGATCGCCCCACACCAGCGCGCGCCGGTCAGGCGTCTTGCGGGCATGATATTCGATGAATTGCCCGAGAGTGCGGACTTCCGGATAAAGCCACATCTTCGATCACTCTCCCCGAAATTGCGGTTTGCGCTTTTCGACGAAAGCGGTGAGCCCTTCCTGCGCGTCGGCGGTGCGGGCGATCCGGGCCAGCGCCTGTGCTTCCAGCTCGAGCTGGGTTTCCAGCGGCTGGTCGCCCACGCTATTGAGCAGCCGCCGGATTTCGCCGAAGGCGCGCGTCGGCCCCTGGGCGAGCCGCTTTGCGATTTCCTCGGCCCTGGCGATAAGGCTGTCCGCCGGAGCGATTTCGTCGGCCAGGCCCGCCGCGACGGCGGCATCCGCATCGAGAATCTCGTTCATGATGAGGAACCGCTTGGCGCGGGCGATGCCCATGCGCCGCGCGAACATCACCGAGGAACTGGCGTCGTTGGAATAGCCGATGCCGGCATAGGCCGCGACGAACTTGGTGGACGGCTCGACCAGGACGATGTCGGAGCCGGCGATGGTGCCGGTCATCCCCCCGGTGCAGATGCCCTGGATCGCGGCGACGATCGGGGCGTCCATCCGCTGCAGGCGGGCAATGCCGACATGCAGGTCGCGGGTCCATTCCTTGATCAGCTTCGGCAGGTCGTCCTTCGCCGCCTGGAACTTGCGGACGTCGCCGCCGAAGCTGAAATTCTTGCCCTCGGCGGTAATCAGCACGGCGCGGACCGAACGGTCTTCCGAAATGTCGTCCGCGATATCGCCGAATGCGCTGCAGAATTCCCCGTCGATCGGATTGCCGCGATCGGCCTGGGTGAAAATAATGCGCGCCAGCGCGCCGTCGCGCTCAAGTCGCATGCTTGGATTGGTCATCTCGGTCCTCTCAGTCGAATGTCAGCACGGCCTTGATGCACTTGCCGTGATGGCCGTCCTCGATGGCCTGGTTGATTTCGCTGAACGGGTATCGGGTAATGATCTGGTCCACCGGCAGGCGACCGGCGGCGTGATGGGCGATCAGCTCGGGCAGGAAGCCGGTGATGTCGCTGTCGCCCTCGATGATGCCGCGAACCGTGCCGCCCATGGTGATGAACTGGACGAGTGGGACGGGCAGGGCCGCATCGAGCGAGCCGGGCACGCCGATCAGGCCGATCCGGCCCAGCGTGCAGACCATGTTCACCGCCTGCTCGACTGCGGGCAGATAGCCGCTGGTGTCGACCACCATGTCCACGCCTTCCGGCACGATGGCGCGAACCGCTTCGGCCGTATTGGCCTGGGCAATCGGATCGATGGCATGGGTGGCGCCCAGCGCCAGCCCTTCCTCGCGGCGGGCGACCTGCGGCTCGATGAGGATGATCGGATCGCAGCCGGCGATCTTGCCGCCCATCACGGCCGAAAGCCCCACCGCGCCGCCGCCGATCACCACCAGCGATTCGCCCTGCTTCGCGCTGAGCGAGCGCATCACGCCGCCAGCGCCGGTCTGGATGCCGCAGCCGAGGGGCGCGAGCGTGGCGAGATCGGCGTCGTCGGCCACTTTCAGCACGTTGCGGGAATTGGCCACCGCCTTGGCGGCGAAGGAGGACTGGCCGAAGAAGTTGTCATGGACCGTGGCGCCGTCCTTGGAGAGGCGGTTCGTGCCGTCGCTGTGGACGCAGCCGAAGTTCATCGGGAAGAACTGGAGGCAATAGGCCGGGTCGTTGGACTTGCAGCGCTTGCACTCGCCGCAGCTGTTGAAGGTGAGCAGCACCTTGTCGCCCGGCCTGACGTTGGTGACGCCTTCGCCGACCGCTTCGACCACGCCCGCGCCTTCATGCCCGAGCACCACCGGGAACGGATTCCCGAAAGCGCCCGTCGCTGCCGCGATGTCGGTATGGCAGATGCCGACCGCCTTGATATCGACCAGCACTTCGCCCGCCTTGGGCGCGGCGACTTCGACGGTTTCGATGGAGAACGGGCCCGAAGGCTCTTTCAGAACGGCGGCGACGGCTTCCATGGATCAATCTCCCTTAGGTATTCTTCGGTCCCGTCTAGCGACGGGGGCTGAACCGGCCCTGTCTCAATAAGGCCCGTTGGCACGGATATGTTCAAGATATGCGGTCGGCCAGGCGCATTCCATCCAGCCTATACCGGCTTTCCCGTCGATCAAGGCGCGCCCGCCGCTTTCGTTCAGGCTCACCACCGGATCGGGCAGCAGCGTGTAGCAACCGAATACTTCGGTTTCCACCGTGGTTTCCCGCCCGGCCGCGTCCAGCAGGCGCGCGCGATAGCCGGTCTGCCAGTACTGATCGTCGTAATCGACGTCGTTCTCCACCGTCTCGATCCGCGACATCAGCCCGTCCTTGTAGACGAAGCCGCGCACATGCTCCTTGCCGAGCGCATGGAAGCGCCAGAAGTGGACGGCTATATCGGTGCCGCTCTGGCCGACGAACCATTCATATTGCTGGAAGGGGACCCAGTCCCGCGTGCCCCAGCTGTGGTCGCGATGCCCGGTGCTTTCGAACTCGATCGTGCGGCCGGGCAGCTTCAGCGTGCCGACGACGCGGCCCGCCTGCTCGATCCGGTCGGTCGCGCAATATTTCGGGCATCCGCGCGGGTCGGAAGCATAGGCATAGGGCGGGTGGAACGCCTCGAAGGAGAAGTCGATGGTCGCTTCCGGCGTTTCCCAGCGGACTTTCGCCTTGTCGAACTTCAGGTCCTGCTCCATGCGGAACCCGTCCAGCTCCCACTTGTCGAAGCCCATGTCGGTGGGAACTGGGCGATCCGGCAGGCGCTGCTGGATCGGCTTGTCGCCGATGCCCGGGCCGAAGATCGCGACGGCGGCGCCGGCCTTGCTGTCCGCGGTTACCCAGGTGTAGGTGAAGAAGGCGATCCGTTCCTCGGGAAGAACCACGATGTAGGGGATGGATTCCCGCCCCATGGCGATCTTGGGCAGTTCGTGGCGGCCGTCGTGGGCCGGGTCGATGGCCATTTCGGGTTCGGCCAGAACGGAATTGTCAAACATCAATCTACTCCCAGGGAAGAACTGCCAGCCCGGTGGCGAGGATAACCGCCACCACGGCCAGCCATACGGTGAGCACCTGTCGCCAGGGGCGATGCCGCCAGCCCAGGTGCATGAAGCTGCCGAACACGAGGTTTATCTTGAGCAAGCCGATGGCGAAAGCGGCAAGGCTGGCCGCCAGCGACATGATGTCCTCCTCGACCAGGACGAAGCTGCCGAGCGAAAGCAGGGCGAGCAGGGCAAGGGCGACGTTTTCGTTGATCCGCAAGGTCATTTCCACCCTCCCGCCAGATAGATCATCGGGAACAGGATCATCCAGAGCAGGTCGACCATGTGCCAGTAATTGCCGGCGCTCTCGATCCATTTCAGCCGGTGCGGATTCTCGGCCTGCCGGAGCTTGCCGAGGCAGACCAGCAGCACGCCGATGCCAATCAGGAAATGCAGGAAGTGAATGCCGGTGAAGGCGAAGTAATATGTGAAGAACTCGCTGGTCTGGATGGTGATGCCCGCCGCAATCTTGGTCGAATATTCGTAGATCTTGAGCACACCGAAGCAGGAGCCGACCAGCAGAGCATAAATGATCCTGCGCCGCGCGATGTGCCATTCCCCCGCTCGGGCGGCGTTCACCGCCCGGGCCATGAACCAGCCGCTGGTAATCAGGATCAGCGTGTTCACCAGCCCGATCGCCGGAACGAGTTTGGCCCGCGATTCGCGATAGGCGTCCGGGTCCTCCGCCTGTCCGACCATGAACAGCAGGAAGAACACCGCGAACATGCACATATCCGCGACGATGAAGAACCAGACGCCTTCGTCGCCCGGGAGGCGCGCGTGGTCCCCGGTGGTGTTACCGGAAGTTCCGTCGCGCGCTTCCTGCCCCGGCCGGGGCGCCGTGACCGTGTCCGTCATCGGTCAGGCGCCTTCGCCGCGCTGGATGCGATTGATCGCCTTCAGCAGATACCAGGTGATGATCGGCGCGTAGATGAAGAAGATCACGAACTCGATCCAGAAGTTCAGGACACCCTGCCGCGAGAAGGCCCCGGACTTGAAGAACGGCATCAGGCATTCGGCGACGAACATGAAGCCGACCCAGATCGAATACCAGCAGACCCATTTCGGAAAGAAGGGCTGGGCGCGATTGTCGCGCAGGCAGCCGAAGCCGAGCGCGATCATCTGCACCGAGGTGACGGAATAGGCCAGGTCGATCAGCAGCCAGGCCATGTCGTACATCAGCTGCAGGATTTCATCCGGCAAGGCTTCCGGGCGATAGGCCCCCGTCAGCCAGAACGAGGAGGAAACCAGGATGGGAACCACGGTCAGTCCCGCGCCCCAGACCTGCAGGTTGGTGAGGATATGATCCCGGCCGAGGATGTGATCCATGACCTTTCCGATGGAAATTCCCCACACCGCATAGCTGACGGCGAAGGTCATCGAGATGACCATGCCCAGCCTCACCATGTTGCGGTTGTCACGGAAATAGTCTGCGATGGCGCTGGCCGGCAGGTCGCCGGCATAGGGGGGTATGTTATGACCCAGACCGCCCCAGAAGATCATGAAGACCACCATGAAAATCATGCCGTTCCAGGCGCAGAATTTCCAGGTACCGTAGCTGTTGTCAGTGGTAAGCTGAACCATGTTTCCTCTCCTCCACCGGCCCGCCGTATTTTCGGCTTGAGCCGCCCCGTTTCCAGATTCTCGCTATCGTCCTGGCGCCCGTCCTTGTTCGCAGAACCTCACACAACCGGCAAAATCGGTCTTGCCGAGGCTCTGGCAATTTCACGTTGACAGCCTACGCAAATTACGGCGCGCGGGAATAATGTCAACCTATTTACGAATTGTCCGGCCATGCCTTTTTCCCGCCCGTTCGAGGGAAAAATGCGCAGGCCGCCGCCCGCATTAGCTTGCCATTCATCCCTGCGGCCCTACATTCATGGGGAAAGGACGAATGGACCATGCGTGACGAGCAGCCGCCGGGCGGCAATCCCTGGATGAAGAGCCTGCTGATCTGGGGGGGAATATTCCTTGCCCTGCTGTTCGTGGTGTCCGCTTTCGGCACCGGGGCGTCGTCCGCCGGCGCGCAGCTGCGCTATTCGGATTTCCGCGAGAAAGTCGCGGAAGGCAGCGTCAGGGAAGTGCAGATCGGCGCGGACCGCATCACCGGCGTGATGAAGAACGACCAGGCCTTCACCACCGTGCCGATTCCCAACGATACCGAGCTGCCGAAGCTGCTGCAGGACAATGGCGTGAAATATGCCGGCCGTCAGGCGGAGGAGCCGAATCTGCTGCTCTACATCCTGGTCCAGTCGCTGCCGTTCCTGCTGATTCTCGGCGTGGCGTTCTTCGCCCTGCGCCAGATGCAGAAGGGTGGCGGATCGGGCGCGATGGGCTTCGGCAAGTCCAAGGCCAAGCTGCTGACCGAGCGCCAGGGCCGGGTTACGTTCGATGACGTGGCCGGGATCGACGAGGCGCGCGAGGAATTGCAGGAGATCGTCGAATTTCTGCGCGATCCGCAGCGCTTCTCCAAGCTGGGCGGGCAGATTCCCAAGGGCGCGCTGCTTGTCGGTAGCCCCGGCACCGGCAAGACTCTGCTGGCCCGCGCCATCGCGGGCGAGGCGGGCGTGCCGTTCTTCACCATTTCCGGTTCCGACTTCGTCGAGATGTTCGTGGGCGTGGGCGCGAGCCGCGTGCGCGACATGTTCGAGCAGGCCAAGAAGAACGCGCCCTGCATCGTCTTCATCGACGAAATCGACGCGGTTGGCCGCCATCGCGGCCATGGCCTCGGCAATTCCAACGACGAGCGCGAGCAGACTCTCAACCAGCTGCTGGTCGAGATGGACGGGTTCGAGGCGAACGAAGGCATCATCATCATCGCCGCCACCAACCGGCCCGACGTGCTCGACCCGGCGCTGCTGCGCCCGGGCCGGTTCGACCGGCAGGTGGTGGTGCCGATTCCCGATATCGAGGGGCGCGAGAAGATCCTGGGCGTGCATATGAGCAAGGTTCCGCTGGCGCCAGACGTCAATGCCCGCACGCTGGCGCGCGGCACCCCGGGCTTCTCCGGCGCGGACCTCGCCAATCTGGTCAACGAGGCCGCCTTGCTGGCCGCCCGCCGCAACAAGCGGCTGGTGGCGATGCAGGAGTTCGAGGACGCCAAGGACAAGGTGATGATGGGGGCGGAACGCCGCTCCATGGTCATGACCGAGGACGAGAAGAAGATGACCGCCTATCACGAGGCGGGCCATGCCATCGTCGCGATCCACGAACCCGCGTCCGATCCGATTCACAAGGCCACCATCATTCCGCGCGGCCGCGCGCTGGGGATGGTCATGCGCCTGCCGGAACGCGACAATTACTCCTACCAGCGCGACAAGATGCATGCGAACCTGGCGGTGAGCATGGGCGGCCGCGTCGCCGAGGAGATCATCTTCGGCCACGACAAGGTCAGCTCCGGCGCATCGTCGGACATCCATTACGCCACCGATCTGGCCCGGAACATGGTCACCAAATGGGGCATGTCCGAAAAGCTGGGGCCGCTGCAGTATGAGCAGAGCCAGGAAGGCTATCTCGGCATGGGCGGCACCCAGCGGCTGATGGCTTCCGACGAGACGAACAAGCTGATCGATTCGGAAATTCGCGCGCTGGTGGAAGGCGCGCATGCCCGGGCGCACAGCGTGTTGAAGGAGAATGAGGACCAGCTGCACCTGCTGGCCCAGGCCCTGCTGGAATATGAAACGCTGGCCGGCGACGAGATCAAGCAATTGCTCGAGGACGGCAAGATCGACCGGCCCGATGCGCCGCGCGGCCCGTCCGTTCCCAGGCCCGCCCATGGTTCCGCCATTCCCAAGGCGGGGCGGCGCTATGGGGAAAGCGGAGGCGCCGCGCCGCAGGGCGCGTAAGCGCGGAGAACAGGTAAATTCCAGGCTCGATCCGGTCCAACCGCAACCGGATCGAGTTTAGCCCCCGGCTTTGGCGAGCTTTCGTTCGATTGCGGCCCACAGTTTCGCGAAGGCCTGCCCCGCGGGGCTGTTGGGGGCGTAGCATCCCAGCGGCTCGCGGCGGACCCCCATCTGCTCCACCACGCTGGCCATCGGGATGATGGGCCAGTCCGGCGACGCATCGCGGACTTCCTTGTGGATCTTCCGGCGGCTGTCGAACATGGACAGCACGGGCAGGATCGGCGGATGCTGCTTGTGGTTGGTCCTGAGTTCGCGAACGACCGTATCGAAGGCCCGGCTCGATAGCGGCGAGGGCGGGAGCGGGACGATGATGAGATCGCTGGCGCGGATCGTCTGCGCGCTCAATTCGTTCAGGACCGGCGGGCAATCCAGAATGATGCGGTCATAATCTTTCGAGAGCGCCTGCGCGAGCTTGTCGATCCGCTTGCGCTTGCCCAGCGTCACCAGAAACGAATCCAGGCTGCGCAGGCTTTCGTCCGCCGGCAGGATGTCGAGATTGTCGACCCCGCTGGCCCAGACGAGTTCGTCGGGTTGCGATTTCTGGGAGAAGATCGAGAGCGCCTGATCCTTCTTGCGCGGGTCCACCCCGAACAGGAAGCCCGCGCCGCCGGCAGCGTCCAGATCCCACAGCAGGGTTTGCCTTTTGGACAGCGCGGCCGCGCACCATGAGAGATTCGCGGCGATCGTGGTTTTCCCGACCCCGCCCTTGACACTATAGACCGCGATGACTGCCATTGTCTGACTCCCCGCCCGCGCGTGGCGGAAAAAGATGCAGGATTCGGCCCCCTACATCGCAAACAAGCGACACAGGGGCAAGGCAGCCAGGCGGTGCAGGGCGTATCAGAACCGGACAGGACCGGGTTCGGCCCCGTTCCGGTAAAGCCTCAGCCTTCGAAATCCGCGCCGATCGAATTGCTGCGGGCAGGAGCGGCCGCGGTGATCCGCAGCGCTTCCGCGCTTTGCGCCAGCGAACCGATTTCGTCCGCTTCATCCTCGTCATCCGGGAGGACACGCTGGAGCGATTGCACGAGGCTTTCCTTGAGCTGCTTGGGCTTCACGGTCTGCTCGGCGATCTCGCGCAAGGCCACGACCGGGTTCTTGTCGCGATCGCGGTCGACCGTCAGTTCGGCCCCGCCGGAAATCTCGCGGGCGCGCTGCGCCGCAAGCAGCACCAGATCGAAACGGTTCGGAACCTTGTCGACACAATCTTCGACAGTAACGCGCGCCATGGGCACTCCGGTAATCAAGCGTGTTGGGAAAGCGCAGCAATTAGTCCCGCCGGGCGCAAGAGTCAATGAATTGCAGCCGCGCCGCGCAGACCGGGCTTGCGCGGCGCGGGATTACGGTCAAGGTAGGCCCCAAAAGAACAGGGGGGAGAATTATAGATGCGCTTTCTGCGGCATTGCCCGGCCGGCATCGCCTGGGCTGCGGCGGCTTTCGTGCCGCTGGACATGGTGCATGCAAGCCCTGCGGAAACCGGCGACCATGCCAGCGAAGTGTCGGACGAGTTCCAGATCGTCGCCGAAGCCATGCTGCTGTCCGATTACCGCTTTCGCGGAGTGTCCTATTCCCATGGCAGCCCGGTGGCGCAGGGAATGGTTTCGCTGGTGCACGAGAGCGGCTTCTACGGCGGGATTTTCGCCAGCTCGCTGGGCAACCACGATTATTACGGCGCCGTGGAAGTGGATCTGTTCGCCGGCTGGGCGGGCACCGTCGCGCCGGGGATCGCCGCCGATCTGACGCTGCTCTATTATTACTACCCGGACGCCAGTGCCAGCATTTCGCCCAGGCCGCATTCCTTCGAGGCGGCGGCGCAGTTCTCGGGAAACGTCGGGCCGGTCCAGCCGACGGTGGGCATCTGGTATGCCTGGGAACAGGAGCCGCTGGGCGGCAGGGACAATCTCTATCTCTTTTCGGACGTGGTGGCCGGTATTCCGAAAACCCCGCTCTCGGTCAAACTGCACGGGGGCTACACGCGGGGGGCCTATTCGCTCGCCAGCGGCCGCAAGACGTTCGACTGGTCGGCCGGCCTGATGTTCGATGCGGGATCGGGCGTGCATCTCGGCATCGACTATATCGGGATGAGCGGGCCGAAACTGGACGACTACACGGATGACACCGTGATGGTCGGGCTGGCCGTGCAGTTCTAGCGGCGAGGGTTCCCCTCGCTTCGAAATCACACTGGCGCTTCCCCCCTCTTGCCGGACGCTGCGTTCGGTCCCAGGAACAATTCATGCAATCGACAGAAGCGCCAGTGCCCGAGGATGCGTCAGGTTGGCAGGACACCGAACCGTTTCGCTGCGAGGCCGCCGGTCATACGCTGGACTTCTACCCTTCCGGCGGCGACCGCTGGGAAGCGCTGATCGGCCTGATCGACGGCGCGCGGCATTCGCTGCAACTGTGCTTCTATATCTACGCGGAGGACGAATGCGGGCGGCGGTTGCGCGATGCCTTGACGCGCGCGGCGCGGCGCGGGGTCGCGGTGGCGCTGATCGTGGACAGCTTCGGCGCCGATGCCCGGGATGGCTTTTTCCAGCCCTTCGTCGAAGCGGGCGGCAGCTTCCATCGCTTCATGCCGCGCCTCACCCGGCGCTACCTGATCCGCAACCACCAGAAGATGGTGATCGCCGACCGGCAGAGCGCCATGATCGGCGGCTTCAATATCGAGGACAGCTATTTCGTTCCGCCGCAGCATGACGGCTGGCAGGATCTGGGCATCGTCCTGCGCGGACCGGCGACCGAGCGCCTGGCCCAATGGTTCGACGGGCTGGCGGCATGGACCGCCCATCCCCGCAAGCAGTTCCGCACGATCCGGCGGATGGTGCGGGAGTGGGACTCCGGCAGCGGGCCGGTGCGGCTGCTGATGGGCGGGCCGACCCGGGGGCTGAGTTCCTGGGCGCGCTGCGTCACCGAGGATCTCGCCAGGGGCCGTCGGCTGGACATGATAATGGCGTATTTCTCCCCGGTCGGCAGATTGTTCCACTGTATCGAGCGGATTGCCGCCCGGGGGCAGGCCCGGCTTGTCTTCCCCGCCAGATCGGACAATGGCGCGACCATCGGCGCGTCGCGCTCGCTCTACGAGAAGCTTCTGCGCTGCGGCGCCCGCATCTGGGAGTTCCGCCCGGCCAGGCTGCACACCAAGCTGATCGTGCTCGACGACGCGGTCTACATCGGCAGCGCCAATTTCGATGTGCGCAGCCTCTATATCAATCTCGAAATGATGGTGAGGATCGAGGATGCGGCCCTGGCCGCGCGGATGCGGGAATTCGTAGCCGCGCATGTTCCGGCGTCGCTGGAAATCACCCCGGAGTTGCATCGCCGGAGGCGGACCATCTTCAACCGCATCCGCTGGACCCTGAGCTGGTATCTGGTGACGGTGGTGGACTACACCGTGTCGCGAAAGCTCAATCTCGGCCTGTGAGCTTTCGCCTCTTCCGCCCCTGTGTCAGTCGTAGGCATGGGCGGAAAGCGCATCGTCGGCCAGATCGCTGAAGCGCGTGACCTTGGGTTCGAAGCGCAGCCGCACCTTGCCGGTCGCGCCGTGGCGCTGCTTGGCCACGATCAGCTCGGCCAGGCCATAGACCCGCTCCATCTCGGCGGCCCATGCGGCATGGGCGTCATGGGTTTTCGCATCGTCGCTTTCCACCGGCCGCTTCGGCTCGCGGGCGGCGACGTAATAATCCTCGCGATAGACGAACCAGACCATGTCGGCGTCCTGCTCGATCGAGCCGGATTCGCGCAGATCCGACAATTGCGGGCGCTTGTCCTCGCGCTGCTCCACCGCGCGGCTGAGCTGCGACAGCGCGATGACCGGCACCTCCAGCTCCTTGGCCAGGGTCTTGAGGCCGCGGCTGATCTCGGAAATCTCGTTGACGCGATTGTCCTGCGCGCGCTGGGTGCCCTGCAGCAGCTGGAGATAGTCGACCACGATCAGGCCGATCTCGTGCCGCCGCTTCAGCCGCCGCGCCCGCGCCCGCAAGGCCGCGATCGAAAGCGCGGGCGTATCGTCGATATAGAGCGGCAGCTCCGCCAGCCGCTGGCTCGCGCGCGACAGCTGGTGGAAATCGTCGCGGCTGATCTTGCCCATGCGCAGCAATTCGCTGCTGATGCCCGCCTGCTCGGCCAGGATACGGGTGGCCAGCTGGTCGGCGCTCATTTCGAGGCTGAAGAAGGCGACGGCGGCGCCCACGGATTTTTCCTCGGCGATGCCGTCCTGGCGATCCCTCAGCAGCCGGTCGGCGGCGTTGAAGGCGATGTTCGTCGCCAGCGAGGTCTTGCCCATGCCGGGCCGGCCGGCCAGGATGATGAGGTCGGAATTGTGCAGCCCGCCGGTTTTCTCGTTCAGGCTGACCAGCCCGGTCGTGGTGCCGGAAACATGGCCGCCGGAATTGATCGCCTGCTCGATCATGCCCAGCGCCTTGTGGGTCGCCAGGCCGAAACTTTCGGCATCGCCATTGCTGGTCGCGCCTTCGGCCACCGCATAGAGCGCCGCTTCCGCGCGCTCGATCTGCTGCATGGGCGCGACTTCCTGCGAAGTGTCGAGCGCGCCTTCGACCAGATTGCGCCCGACCGAGGCCAGTTCGCGCAGCAGGGCGAGGTCGTAGATCTGCTCGGCCAGCTCGCGGGCGGCGAGCAGCCCCTGCCCATCGGCGGTTAGGCGGGCCAGATAGGTGATCCCGCCCAGTTCCTTCAGCGCCGGGTCCGAATCGAAATAGGGCTTGAGAGTGACCGGAGTGACCACCGCCTGACGGTCGATCAGGGTCACGATTCGCTCGTAGATGCGGGCATGGAGCGGTTCGAAGAAATGATCCGGCCGCAACGGCGTGCGCAATTCCTCGATCACCCGATTGTCGATCAGCACCGCGCCGAGGAACGCCGCTTCCGCCTCCAGATTGGCGGGAAGGGCGCGGGATTGCGCGTCAGCATTACGGATCAGGAGATCTTGATCGGCCATGCCGCCTCATGCGCCCGGCTGCCTTGGCGCGCAAGGCACCCGCCAACTTTCCGCCTTGTGGATATCGGGGAAGGACGATCTTCTCTTGCCCCACAGGCCCCCCATCTGCGAAAGCACGCGGCCCATGCCAGACCATCGCATCTCTCACATCGAACTGGATGACGCCACGATCCTGTGGCGCAATGCCGATGTCGAGCAGGAAAGGCGCGTGGCGATCTTCGACCTGATCGAGGAGAACAGCTTCAAGCCGGTGCGCGCCTCGGAAGCGGGGCTGGAAGGGCCGTGGCACCTGCGCCTGTCGGTGGAGGATGGGCGGCTCAGCCTGGCGATCAGCACGCAGGCCGGAGAGCCGGCGGAAACGCTGCTGCTCGGCCTCGCCCGGTTCCGCCGCCCGATTCGCGAATATTTCGCGATCTGCGACAGCTATTACCAGGCCATCCGCAAGGCCACGGCGCAGGAGATCGAAACGATCGACATGGCGCGCCGCGCGATTCACGACGATGCGGCGCAGCTTCTGCTGGAACGGCTGGAAGGCAAGGCGGAAACCGATTTCCAGACCGCCCGGCGCCTGTTCACGCTGATTTGCGTCCTGCATATCAAGGGCTAGGTGTGCTAGGAGGCCGGGCTTGGGGGGCTTGCGCGGAGGATCGCGCGGCTATTTGGGAATTTGCTTGTTTTCCGTGATTTCCGAAGCGGCGGGCGTTCCGCCTGCCGCGAAATCACTCAAGGGGGCTGCGGGGGCCGGATGCGGCGGAGACGATCACTGTCAGCGCGAGGGCGCATAGCGGCGGCGGCGCTGCTGCTGGCGTTGTGCGCGGCAGTCTATGCCTGGTGGGATTTCATCCACTGGACCCCGCCGCGCGAGGCCTATCCGATCCAGGGGATTCTGGTGGGCGCGGAGGACGGGGCCGTCGATTTCCGCGCCTACAGGATGGTCGGGGCCGATTTCGTATATCTGGAAGCGAGCCGGGGCGGCTCGGCGCGGGACCGCTCCTTCGCCCGCAACTTCGCCGCGGCCGGCGAGGCGCATCTCCAGATCGGCGCGGTGCATGAATTCGATCCCTGCGTCCCGGCCGAAAGGCAGGCGGCCAATTTCGTGACCATCGTGCCGCGCGACCCCAGCCTGCTGCCGCCCGCGGTGTCGCTCGGCCGGGTCGGCGACGATTGCCCGGAGCGGGTCAGCGACGCGGCGGTGGAGAGCGAGTTGACCACCTTCCTCAACCAGATCGAGGGCCACGTCGGCAAGGCGGCGCTGCTCAGGATCTCGCGGAATTTCGAGAAGCGGTATCATCTGGCGAGCCGGCTGGAACGCAATCTCTGGCTTGTCCGCGACCGTTTCCAGCCGGATTATGCCGGTCGGCCATGGACCTTGTGGACCGCCAATTCCCAATTGCGCACGGAAGCTGGCTCCGGCCCGGTGCGCTGGGTGGTGGTGCAGCCTTGAGCGGAGACGATGCGAGGGACGAATTGCTCGCACTGGCCCGCAAGGCCGCCGAGAACGCCTACGCGCCCTATTCGCGATTCCCGGTCGGGGCGGCGCTCCGGTTCGCGGACGGCGGCGTAGTGAGCGCGGCGAATGTGGAGAATGCGAGCTACGGCCTTTCGCTCTGCGCGGAGACGCTGGCGGTGGCGAAGGCCCTGGCGCAGGGCCGCCGGGGCGGGCTGGTGGCGGTCGCCGTGGCCGGTTCCGGCGCGCGCCCGGTCACGCCCTGCGGGCGTTGCCGCCAGGTCATCAGCGAACTGGCCGCGCTCGACCATGCCGATCCGCTGGTCTGGTGCGCGGACGGAGAATCCGTGCTCGAGCTGCGCCTTTCGCAATTGCTGCCCCATGCCTTCGGGCCGGGCGATCTGCCGGGCGATCCGGATGAGGCCTGAGAGCCGACGGGAAGGAAGGAAAACCGATGAGCGCCAACCGTTTCGTGGTCCTGAAATCGCGGCCTGCGGGCAAGGTTTCGGCCGATGATTTCGAGATACTCTCCGGCCCGGTGCCGGAGCCCGAGGCTGGCCAGGTCCTGATCCGCAACCTCTATCTGTCGATCGACCCCGGCGTGCGCAATTTGCTCGGCGCGCAGGAAGGCTATCTCCCGCCGATCCCCATCGGCGCGCCGATGTCAGGCTCGGTGCTGGGCGTCGTGCTGGATTCGCGGCATCCCGATTTCCGCAGGGACGATCTGCTGATCGGCCGGGGCACGCTGGGCGAGCATAGCGTGATCGTGCCCGGCCCGCTGTGCTGGAAGGTCGATCCCGACCGGGCGCCGAGCCTGTCGAGCGCGCTGGGCGTGCTCGGCAATACCGGGCGGACCGCCTATTTCGGCCTGCTGGAAGTGGGCCGCCCGCAGCCGGGCGAAACCGTGCTGGTGTCCGGCGCGGCGGGCGGTGTCGGTTCGCTGGTCGGGCAGATCGCCCGGATCAAGGGCTGCCGCGCGGTCGGCATCGCCGGGGGCGAGGAAAAGCGCCGCCGCCTGATCGAGGAGTTCGGGTTCGACGCGGCGGTGGACTACAGGGGCAAGGGCAGGGCCGAGCTGTCCGCCGCCATTGCCGGGGCTTGCCCGGACGGAGTCGATGTCTTCTTCGACAATGTGGGCGGGCGGATACTGGATGCGGCGCTGCCCTGCATGAATTCCGGCGGACGGGCCGCCCTGTGCGGCATGATATCGCAATATGACGGCAGCGCTCCGCCAGAGATGGAGAACCTGTTCTTCATCATCGCCCGCTCGCTTCGGCTGGAGGGCTTCCTGCTGACGCAATTCGCGGGGCGGTATGACGAGGCGGTGGCCGCTCTTTCCGCATGGATAGCGGATGGCCGCCTGCGCTATCGCGAGGAAGTGGCCGAGGGGCTGGAGCAGGTCGTGCCCACCTTCCTGCGGCTGTTCGACGGCACCAATCAGGGCAAGACCATGGTGAAGCTGTGAGGGATGTCCTCTGACGACAACATTGCTGACATCGGGATCACTCAAGCAAAGACCGGGCCGGTCCACCATGGGCGCCGGCGGTCGGGGATGGGCGCAAACTGCTACGACCCATCCTTCGGCATGTCATAGGGTTCAGGCGCGGCGATACGGCCTATGAACAGCACAACGTCTCGCTCGAGGTCCCGCAGCACGATGAGGAACGGCCGGTCGACTGTGAACTCCAGTAAGTCGGGCGGCTGGATCGGTGCGCTCGTTACAACGATGGAAATCCCGGTCACAGCCGCCGCCTTGGTGCCCTCATCGAACATTTGCAGCTTTGCCAGTTGCCGAACCGCCGAGACGTATGCCGGGGCTTGCCCCGGCTCGACCATGCGCGACAGATCGGCCTTGCCGCGCTGAAAAGGCAGCGTGAGCCCAAGCGCCTTGAGCGATGGGATCAGCCCATCCTCCCAGGCGATCTCGAACCGCGGCAAGCGGACGCGCGTCGGGCGGGGTTCCGCTTTCTCGACCGCTCTGGACAGCATGTCGATCCGGTCGAGCGGCGGCGCCGTTTCCATCACCTTGCGCTGGGCCGGCATAATCACGTCCATCGCATAGCGCGGATTGCTATAGGGCAGCCGGAGGACGCGCCAGCCGCCCTTTTCTGCCGAGGCCCGCTGCATCTCCTGACTCATCAAGTGGAACGGCTCCTCGTGGCCGTCGCCGAACAGGAACGGTTCCTTGCCGCCGCCGGTGAACTTCTGCTGCCACTTTCCTTCAAAGTAGATTGCGTTGGTCAGTACTGCGACCAGATCCGGGGTAATGCCATCGGGACTGATGAAGCTTGGGATCAGGCCCTTCGTTTCCTTGTTCGACCAGGCATTGATCCGATCTGCCGAGGCGGCAGGTTGCAACATGTCGATGCGCTCTGCCGTCGCGTCGTAGCGATTGCGCGCGGCGGCGAGGTAGCTGTCGCGGAAGCGGAAGTCCTTCGACAGCCACAATGCGTTGGCGAGGCTGACCTCGACGTCGCGTTCGTTGCTTTCGAGCGCATGAGCGTCCGCCGGCGAGGGCAGCACCGCCTCTAATTGTGCAAGGGTTTCGCCGCCGGCACCCAGCGCGAGAAGACCGAACGCCTGCGACACGCTGGCCGGCGAATAGACGATGTTCTCGTCCCGCCCGGCCTCGGCATCGAGCATCGGGAAAAGCGCGAGCGCGCCGTGCTTACCCGGAGCGACGGCAGCAGGCGGTTCGCCCCTGACCGGATCGCCCGCTTCCGGAGCCGGTGCGCATGCAGCGATAGCAAGCGGCAACAGGAGGACAAGACGGGGTCTCATGTTTGCAGCAGCTCCCGATAGCAAGTGGTTCGCCACATATTATCGTGACCCACCGCCGTATTGTGCAGGTTAAGCGGGACATGTCCATGACGGCAAACCACCCTGTTGCAGACACCAGCCGTCCACTAACGGCAGCGTTCCACCTTTCCTACATGGCTGAAATCTGGCTTATCCTGATGGATGGCGCACAGAGCATCCCGCATCCTCATTCGTCGCTCTTTCCGCCATCCTGGCCCCATTCGTCATCCCAGCGAAGGCTGGGATCGTTGTGGGCAGCGCACCAACCAGCCGCCTGAGAGGCCAGCTTGCCCCGAAAGGGCAGTTTATCTGAGCAGCTGGCCTGCCGAAGGGCTGGCATGACGAAGAATGGACAGATGGCGATCCGCGGCGGCAGGGAAGCGCCCCGGCGAAAGGTCACACTGAAACATGCATGCGATTGGCTATGGGAGGGCGGTTTGTCGCGCGGATGCGGGGGTGCGGGCCGCCCAATCGCAATGCACATTTCCGGCGTTCTGCGTCAACCGACGCGCGCTGCTTCACATTTATCGTCATCCTCGTGCAAACGGGGAGCCAGCTACAACCTTGCCCTGGATTCCCGCTTGCCCGAAGGGCAGTTTATCCTGAGCCAGTCGAAGGGCGGGAATGACGAAAGGATGTATGTCCATTCAGCTCGCTTCCCGCCCCTCCAGCCACTCCGCCAGGGCGGCGAGGCAATCGCGCCCCAGCAAGGCCGAGCGTTCCGCGCTCCAGCCCTGGGCCGGGTCCGGCAGGTCGCGATTGTCCTTGAACGGCATTTCCAGCGTCATGGCGACGCAGCCGAAGCGTTCCGCCAGCTGGTTGGTCGACATGGTGAGATTGGCCTTGCCCGCGGGCGCCCGGGGATAGCCCAGCTCCGTCTGGAAATCGGCGGTGCGCCGCTTCAATATCCGCTGGTAGCGATAGAAGCCCTCGCCCTGCTCGTCCTGCCACGACGGAATGCCCTCGAAGCCGGCCAGGAAAACGGCGGGGATCGCCTCGTCCCCATGCACGTCCATCGCGAAATCGACCCCGGTTTCGTCCATCGCATCGCGGATCGCCAGCACTTCCGGCGAGCGTTCCGCGCTCGGCTCGTGCCATTCGCGGTTGAGGTTCACCCCCGCCGCATTGGTGCGCAGATGCCCCCGGCGCGAACCGTCCGGATTGCAATTGGGCACCAGATGCAGGCGGCATTTCCGGCGCAGCACCCGGCCGACGGGATTGGCCGGATCGGTCAGGCAATCGAGCGCCCCTTCCATCCACCATTCGGCCATGGTTTCCCCCGGATGCTGGCGGGCATAGAGCCAGACCTGCACCGTTCCTTCGCCCATTTCCAGGCAGTCGATCGGCTGGCCGTCCAGGCTGGTGCCGAGGCAGCGATGCGAAACGCCTGCACGCGTGGCGGCCTGGGCCACCAGATCGTGATGCCGTTCCATCGAATAGGGCGCGAAATAGGCGAACCACGCGATGTCACCCGCCGGCCGGTGCCGGATGGTCAGCGTGCCGCCGCTTTCGGCCTTGTCATAGGTGCAGTCCGCCTGCCCCCAATAGTCCCGATCTTCGGAAACCCGGGCGCGGTAGCCCGGCCAGCCCAGCGGATAGGCGGAATCGGCAAGCCCGGTGATCTTGAGTTCCAGTTCCCGGCCCGCCGCGCCGCTGACCCGGAAATGGAACCACTGGAAGAAGTCGGACTGGTTGTCCTTGCGGATGGCGAGGCTGGCCCGGGCGCCGCCGATGGACAGGATTTCGATATTGCCGCTGTCGAACGCGGCATGGATGGCGATGTCGCTCATTTGACTTCGATGGTCTCACCCGAATTGCCGGGGAAGCCGGAAAACAGGGCTTCCGCCATCTTCGCCGCGCCGAGCTGGGTTCCGGCCAGCGGCGAGGATGCCTTGACGGTGAAATTGGCCCGGCCTTCCCAGATCGTCCGCCCGCTCGCGCGGTCGCGGATCTGCACGCCCAGTTCGGTCGTCACCTGCTCCGGCGGCGGGCCGGACAGGTCGATGCCGATTCCCATGCCGACGCCCGAGCCGTATCCCCCGGTCGAGCCGCCGACGCCGACGCTGACCGGGCTGCCGTCCCGCCCCGGCCGGAAGGCGTTGCGTTGAACCCGCACCAGCGCCACCTGGCCGCCGCCGCCCGATGCGGTTTCGGTGTAGCCCAGCGCTTCGAGCTGGCGCGCGACCGCGGTCTGGTAGCTGCGCTGCTCCAGCGAGGCCGGGTCCATCCCCGCCGCCGGTTCCACCGCGATGGTGCCCTTGCCGAGCCGGTCCAGCATGGCCGCATCGTGGAATCGGTTGACTTCGACCGGGCCGACCGGGGCGACGCAGCCCGCGAGCATGGCCGGGGCCAGCAGTGTGACAAGGACGGAACGTTTCATGGCGGGCGACTCCTCTTCCCGCCTAAGGTGGAGCGCAAGCCGATGCGTTGCAAGCGCCGCCATGTCATTTACAAAACGGTCTTTCTTTGATGTTATCGGCTCCATCCATGATCCAGAAACTCCCCGTCCTCGTCACCGGTGGCGCCGGCTATATCGGCAGCCACGCGGTCCTCGCCCTTGCCGATGCCGGCTGGCCGGTCGCGGTCGTCGACAATCTGTCGACCGGCTTCCGCTTCGCCGTGCCCGAGGGGGTGCCGCTGTATGAAGGCGATATAGAGGATTCGGCCTTGCTGGCCCGCATCTTCGCGGAGCAGGGCATCGGGGCGATCATGCATTTCGCCGGGTCCATCATCGTGCCGGAATCGGTGGAGAACCCGCTCAAATATTATCACAACAACACCGCCAAGAGCCGCGCGCTGATCGAGGCGGCGGTGCGGGGCGGGGTAAGGCATGTCATCTTCAGCTCCACCGCCGCGACCTATGGCATCCCGGAAGTATCGCCGGTCAGCGAGGACAGCCCGAAGCAGCCGATCAATCCCTATGGCATGTCGAAGCTGATGACCGAGATCATGCTGGCCGACACGGCGAAGGCCCATGACCTGAATTTCTGCGCGCTGCGCTATTTCAACGTGGCCGGGGCCGATCCGCAGGCCCGCTCGGGCCAGTCCACCGCCGGGGCGACCCATCTGATAAAGGTCGCGGTGGAAGCGGCGCTGGGCAAGCGGGATAACGTCGCCGTGTTCGGCACCGATTACGACACGCCCGACGGCACCGGGGTGCGTGATTACATCCATGTCTCCGATCTGGCCGCCGCGCATGTGCTGGCGCTGGAGGCCCTGATCGCACAGCCCGGCCAGTCGCTCACCATGAATTGCGGCTATGGGCGCGGCTTCTCGGTGCTGGAGGTTCTCGATGCGGTGGACCGGGTGACGAATCGCAAGCTGGAGCGGGTGATGGGGCCGCGCCGCGCGGGCGATCCCGATTCGCTGATTTCGGACAACCGGCGGATCAGGCAGACCCTGCCGTGGCAGCCGCAACATGCCGATCTCGACCGGATCATCGGCCATGCGCTGGCCTGGGAACGGAAGCTGACGGAAATCCGGGCCGCCGAAGCACCGCTCTCCCCATGATATTGCCGGTTTTGCGGCGCCCCCTGGGCTTTCCGGTTGACTTCGCCGGGCCTCGCCCGTAACGGGCCGGGCTTGTTATTTCCGCTTCGGGAGTTTCCCCGTGGCTCAATGATCTGGACTGAAACGATGAAGATCCGCAACAGCCTCAAGTCGCTCAAGGACCGCCACCGGGACAACCGCGTGATTCGCCGCCGTGGCCGGACCTATGTGATCAACAAGACCAACCGCCGCTTCAAGGCGCGCCAGGGTTGAAGCCCGCCATGCCGCGATTCGTTCGCGGTGGCGATGAAGCACGAGGCCCCTGCGAAAGCGGGGGCTTTTGTTATGTCCGCTAGAGTGATTTCGAAGCAGGTGGAATCACTTGCCGACCCGGAAATCACGGAGAACAGGCAAATTCCGGTCGCGGTCGTCTTCGATGTCGGGCGGGTTCTGTTCGATTGGGACCTGCGCTGCCTTTACCGGCAGTTGATCGACGATCCGGCGCAAGTGGAATGGTTCGTGACCCATGTGGTCAGCGAGCGATGGCACCACCAGCATGACGAAGGCCGCGACTTGGAAGAGATGGTGGCGGAACGGATCGGGCAATTCCCCGATCACGCCCATCTGATCCAGGCCTATGCCACCCGCTTCAATGATACCATTCCCGGCCCGGTCGCGGGCACGGCCGTTCTGGTCGAGCGGCTGGCGGCAGCCGGCGTGCCCTTATTCGCCGTGACCAATTTCGCCGACCGCTTCTGGCGGGAATTCCGCCCGCTGCATTCGGTGTTCGATCATTTCCGCGACATCGTGGTGTCGGGCACGGAGAAGCTGGCCAAGCCCGATCCGGCGATCTTCCGCCTCGCCGAACGCCGCTTCGGCCATGCCCCGGGGGAATTGTTCTTCATCGACGACAATGCGGCCAATGTCGCGGCGGCCGGGAATTGCGGCTGGCAGGCATGGCAGTTCACGGATGCCGCCGCGCTGGAGCGGGAATTGATCGCGCGCGGATTGCTGGATTGACCGGCGGGCGGACCCGGCCGCGCGCCGAGTCTCATTGCCGTTCCGGCCGTCCGGCATTATCTGGCAGCAAGCCTGTGCGTTTGCGTTCGATCAATGACCGGACCGGCGCGAAGCTGCCTTTTGGCCGGAGCAACCGTGCCGGGGAGGATATTCGGTGATGAAAGCGAAATGGATGAAATTCACTGCCGCGCCCATGCTGGCCGCCTGTGCGTGCCTTTCCGCATCCGGCCCGGCCCTTGCGCAAAGTGAGGAAGAAGAAGCCGAAGCGCAGGAGATCGTGATTATCGCGCCAAGGCCGATCACGACCGAGACATCGGAGAACGTCCCGGGCGGGCGCAAGGAGGCGGTGATCTCGCTCAAGATGGTCGCGCAATATTCCGATCTCGACCTTGCCAAGCCGGACGATGCGGAGCGGCTGATGGTCCGCATCCATTCGGTCGCGCGCGACGCCTGCAAATATCTTGACCGGCTCTACCCCCTCGATCCCGACCCGGATTGCGAGAGAAGAGCAGTTGCGGATGCGAAGCCCCAGGTGGAGAAGGCGATCGCCGCCGCTGCCCGCTGACCGGCGCGATCACGCTCTCGGGGCCTGTCTCCGGTAACTCAGCGCTTCGGCCACATGAATCCGCGTGACCTGCGCGGAGCCGGCCAGATCGGCGATGGTGCGGGCCACGCGCAGGATGCGGGTGTAGCCGCGAGCCGATAGCCGCATCGCTTCCGCCGCCTGCATCAGCAACTGGCGGCCCGGCTCGTCCGGGGTGGCATGAATGTCCAGGGCATCGCCTGCCAGCTCCGCGTTGGAGCGCATCGCGGTGCCTTCCAGCCGCGCGGTCTGGATGGACCGGGCGGCTGCCACCCGCGCCGCCACTTCGGCGGAGCCTTCCGCCGGCGGAGGCAGGGCAAGATCGGCGGCGCTGACCGGCTCCACCTCCACATGCAGGTCGATCCGGTCGAGCAGCGGGCCGGATACCTTGCCCTGATAATCGGCGGCGCAGCGCGGCGCGCGGCTGCAGGCCAGCGCCGGATCGCCGAGATGGCCGCAGCGGCAGGGATTCATCGCGGCGACAAGCTGGACCCGGGCGGGATAGGTTACATGCGCATTGGCGCGGGCGACGCTGACTTCGCCGCTCTCCAGCGGCTGGCGCAGCGAATCCAGCACAGCCCGCTGGAACTCGGGCAGCTCGTCGAGGAAGAGGACGCCCAGATGGGCAAGGCTGACTTCGCCGGGCCGCACCCGCAAGCCGCCGCCGGTCAGCGCGGCCATCGAGGCGGAATGATGCGGCGCGCGATAGGGCCGGCTGCGGCTGATCCAGCCGTCATCGAGGTTGCCGGCCACCGAGGCGATCATGGACACTTCCAGCGCTTCGGAAGGGGTCAGTTCCGGCAGGATGCCCGGCAGGCAGCTTGCCAGCAGCGATTTGCCCGCGCCGGGCGGGCCGACCATCAGCAGATTGTGCCCGCCTGCCGCCGCGATTTCCAAGGCGCGCCTGGCGGTTTCCTGCCCCTTCACCTGCCGCAGGTCCGGCCCCGGCACTGTGGGCCGCACTTGCCCCGGTTGCGGCGCCGGCAGGCTCTGCGTGCCCTTGAGGTGATTGAGCAGCGAGACGAGGTTGGGCGCCGCGCAGACCGCGATCCCGCTGGCCCAGCACGCTTCCGCCCCTTGCGCCGAGGGGCAGATCAGCCCCTTCTCGGCCTCGCTGGCATGAATCGCCGCGAGCAATACGCCGGGCGAGGCGACGATCCGCCCATCCAGCGAAAGCTCGCCCACCGCGATCCAGTCGGTCAATTGCTCCGCATCGGTCACGCCCATGGCGGCCAGCAGGGCCAGCGCGATCGGCAAGTCGTAATGCGATCCTTCCTTGGGCAGGTCCGCCGGAGAGAGGTTGATGGTGATGCGCTTGGGCGGAAGGGCAAGCCCCATGGCCGCCAGCGCCGCCTGAACCCGTTCCCGGCTTTCCCCCACCGCCTTGTCCGGCAGGCCGACGATGGCGAAACGCGGCAGGCCCGCCGCGACCTGGCATTGCACTTCCACCGCGCGCGCTTCCAGCCCGAGATAGGCCACCGTTGAAACCAATGCGACCACGCTGCTCCCCAACCCCCTGATTCATCATGAAGATAGAGCTTCCGCCGGCGCTGTCGAGGGCGAGTTGGCCCGGATTGGAGCAAGGCGTTAACGCTTCCCGTTAGGGCGATGCCAACCGCATTGATTGGGGTTTGTGTTACGCGCGGCGGGCGACAATCGCATCATGCCACGGCTTGCGATTCCGAACCTCCGGCCTTTCCTGACGGCGATCATGGTGGCCATGCTGGCCGCCCTTGCCTCGCCGCTTCATGCGGAGATGGCGGCGGGGCGCGATGCCGCCGCCGGCGCCTCCCAGCGGCACGGGGTCGCCAGCTATGGCCCCTTCACGGTGCTCGATCCGCGCACGGCGATCCTGACGGCGGTGACGGACGAGGATTCGCCCGCCCAGTTTGCCGCCATGCTTCGGGATTTCCCGGCGCTTTCCACGCTGGCGCTGGTGGAATGTCCGGGCACCTATGACGATCGCGCCAATCTCCAGTTGGGCCGCATGATCCGGGCGGCTGGGCTCGCCATTCATGTGCCTGCGGGCGGATCGGTGCGATCCGGAGCGGTCGAGCTGGTGTTTGCGGGCACCGCGCTGCGGATCGACGATGGCGCGGAATTCGCGGTTCATGCCTGGGCCGACGAGGATGGACTGGAAGCCAGCGACTATCCCGCCGATGCGCAGGAAAACTCCAAATATCTTGCCTATTACCGGGAGATGGGCATGGCTCCGCAGCGAGCCGAGGCATTCTATGCCATGACCAATTCGGTGCCGTTCGAGCGGGCGCGCTGGTTCGGCGCCGCCGAAATGCGGCAATGGGTGATCGAAGGGCGCGCGGATTATGCGATGGAACGCAAGCCGGAACAGCCTGTATCAGGCGAAGCCGCGCTTGCGCATCTTGACTCGGAGCCCGTGCTCCATTAACCGCGCCCACCGATGGCGGTCGCCCGCGTGGCGGCCCTTTTTGTTCGCGCTGTCCTTGCTCTTGGCGGGGCCGGTGCAGGAAATTTACTAGAGGTAAGCGATGAAGCGCACTTTCCAGCCCAGCAATCTCGTGCGCAAGCGGCGTCACGGTTTCCGCGCGCGTATGGCCACTGTCGGCGGCCGCAAGGTGCTTCGCGCCCGCCGTGCGCGCGGCCGCGGCAAGCTGTCCGCCTGAGGATTTTGAAAGCGTCGAAGCGGGTGGCGTGAACACGCCGCCCTCGCGCTTGGTTCCGGCCTTTTTCTGCTTCCAGCGCTTTCGTGGTCGATATGATCCGGGCGCCGGGAGCAGGAAAGGGCCGGTTCCGCTTCCGGGACGGAAGCATTTCCTTTAACGACACACCATGTCGCCGCAACTCACCACGCTGACGCGCCGCGCCGATTTCCTGGCGGCCAACAAGGGGCTGCGGGTGGCGCGTCCGGGATTCGTGCTGCTGGTGCGGCCCAATGACGGGCATGGCAGCCGCTTCGGCATCACCGTCACCAAGCGAATCGGCAATGCGGTGGTCCGCAACCGGATGAAGCGGCGTTTCCGCGCCTTGCTGCGGGATGCGCTGCCACGGGAAGGGCTGGCCGATCACGATCATGTGCTGATCGGGCGCGAGGGCGGGGTGGAGCGTGACTTCGCCAAGCTGCGCGAGGAATTGTCGGCCGCGCTGGCCCGCGCGACGGCGGGTAAGGGCGATCCGCCGCGCAAGCCCGGCGGCGGGCGCAGGCGGCCGCGCCGGTGAAGCGGGTTCTCATCCTCATCGCGCGGGCCTGGCAGCTTGGCCCCTCGCGCATTCTGCCGCCCACCTGCCGCTATGCTCCGTCCTGCTCCGAATATGCGATCCAGGCGATCGAGAAGCATGGTGCGATTAAGGGTGGCTGGCTTGCCCTCAAGCGTCTATTGCGCTGCCACCCCTGGGGGGGGCACGGTTACGACCCGGTGCCTTGACGGCCGGGAGAGCGACGAGACTCGGATAGGGATCCCAAGTGAGCAATCAGCGCAATATCGTGGTGGCAGTGGTGCTGTCAGGGCTTCTGCTGCTGGGCTGGGACTTTGCCATGCGCTGGTTCTACCCCCAGCCGGCTCAGCCTGTCCGGACCGAGCAGGTGGAGGCCAGCCAGGCTTCCGGCACTGCGGCAGGGCAGGCCAAGCACACGCGTGAAGGCGGGCTGACCGATGCAGCCGATATTGCGGAAGAGGAGCGCGACCTTGCCACCGAGCTGAAATCGCCCGCCCGTGTGCCGATAACGGCGCCCGGCCTGTCCGGCTCGATCAACCTGACCGGCGCGATGATCGACGATCTCACCATCACGCGCCACCGCGCCCATGTCGAAAAGGACAGCGGCCCGGCGAGGCTGTTCTCCCCGGCCGGGACGCCCGCCCAATATTTCGCCCAGTTCGGCTGGGCGGGCGCGGGCGAAGGGGTGGATCTGCCCGGCCGCGCCACCCGCTGGCAGGTCGAGGGCGACCGGCTGACGCCGAAAACCCCGGTGACGCTGGTCTGGGCCAATGGCGCCGGCCAGACCTTCTCGATCCGCTATGCGATCGACGACAATTACATGATTACGGCCACCCAGAGCGTGACCAATCGCGGGGCCTCGCCCATCGTCCTGCGGCCGGTTGCGCAGCTCAACCGGACCGAGCGGACCGCGAGCGCGGATACCTGGAATGTCCATTCCGGCCCGTTCGGCGCATTCGACCAGGCCGTGTCGTTCAGCCCGAATTACAAGGACGTCGCGCAAGCGGGCAAGATCGACAATGCCGGCAGCGTGAACTGGCTCGGCTTTACCGACATCTACTGGATGACGGCCCTGATCCCCACCCCGGGCAGCGCCGCATCCAGCGATTTCCGCGCCCTGGGCAAGGGCATCTATCTGGCGGACCTGTTCTATCAGCCGGTCACGGTTCCGGCCGGTAAGGTCGTGACCCGCACCACGCAGCTTTTCGCGGGCGCCAAGGAAAGCCGGGTGCTGGACGCTTATGAAAATGCCGGCGTCGCCAAATTCGGCCTTGCGATCGACTGGGGCTGGTTCCGCTGGTTCGAGCGGCCGATCTTCCTGCTGCTGGACAAGCTGTTCAGCCTGACCGGCAATTTCGGCGTGGCGATCATCCTGCTCACCCTCATCATCCGCGGCCTGATGTTCCCCATCGCCCAGCGGCAATTCGCCAGCATGGCGGCGATGCGGGCGCTGCAGCCCAAGCTCAAGGCGCTGCAGGAACGCTACAAGGACGACAAGCCCAAGCTCCAGCAGGAAACGATGGCCCTCTACAAGAAGGAGAAGGTCAATCCGCTGGCGGGCTGCCTGCCGCTCATCATCCAGATCCCGATCTTCTTCGCTCTCTACAAGACCCTGATCCTGACCATCGAAATGCGCCACCAGCCCTTCGTGCTGTGGATCAAGGATCTGTCGGCGCCCGATCCGGCCAAGATCCTCAACCTGTTCGGCCTGCTGCCGTTCGATCCGCCCAGCTTCCTCGGCATCGGCATTCTGGCGCTGTTGCTGGGCATCACCATGTGGCTCCAGTTCCGCCTCAATCCGGCGGCGCTGGACCCGGTCCAGCAGCAAATGTTCGCGATCATGCCCTGGGTGCTGATGTTCGTGATGGCCCCGTTCGCGGCCGGCCTGCTGATCTACTGGAACACCTCCAACATCCTGACCATCGCCCAGCAATGGTATCTCTATCGCCAGCACCCGCAGTTGAAGGAACAGGCGGAGAAGGACAGGGTGGATGCGGCGCGAAAGAGGGAGCGCGACAAGGCCGGGGCCTGACGCGACAGGGATGGACCAGTCTGACGAGGATCTTGCCGAACGCGCCCGCCGCCTGTTTTCCGGGCGTGTGGAGTTCCTCAAGTCCGCGCCCGCGCTCAAGTTCCTGCCCGATCCGGATTTCCCGGAGATCGCCTTTTGCGGCCGTTCCAATGTGGGCAAAAGCTCGCTGCTCAATGCCTTGACCGGGCGCCGGGCCATTGCCCGCACATCGGTGACGCCGGGGCGGACGCAGGAGCTGAATTTCTTCGAAGTGGGCGAGCCTACGCAGTTCCGCCTGGTGGACATGCCCGGCTACGGCTTCGCGAAGGCCCCCCCGAAGGTCGTGGAGGCATGGCGGCGGCTGGTGCGCGATTTCCTGCGCGGGCGGGTGCCGCTGAAACGCACTCTCCTGCTCGTCGACGCCCGCCATGGCATCAAGCCGGTGGATGCGGACATGATGCAGATGCTGGATGAGGCGGCGGTGGGCTATCGCATCGTCCTCACCAAGGCGGACAAGGTCAAGGAAAGCGAATTGGGCAAGGTTCTGGCCGAAACCCAGGCCGAGGCGCGCAAGCACCCGGCGGCCTTTCCGGTCATCCATGTCACTTCGTCGGAAGTGAAGCGGGGCATAGAGGAACTGCGCGCCGCGGTGCTGGCGGACGCCGAGATCTGATCCGCCCCGGCTGATTCCCCAGCACGATCAAACGCATTGGAACCGCGCCGGATGCCGGATCGAAAACCCGCCACCGGGCGTTGATCCGGTGTGCGGGCGCTGATGCTCGTTCAAGACAGGAGATGATCGATGGGCGAACTCACCGACAAGATCAAAGGCAATGTCAACGAAGCGATCGGCAAGGTGAAGCAGCAGAGCGGCAATCCCGCGACCCGGCAGGAAGGGCGGGACCAGGAATTGAAGGGCAAGGCCCAGCAACTCAAGGGCGAAGTCAAGGGCAAGCTGGGCGACAACATCTGAATACGGCTCAGACTCGTTCCGGTTCTGGTTAACCGGAACGAGTTTGGAATTTGCCCGTTTTACGTGATTCCCGGATCAGGCGGCCGAGGCAGTCTCGTAGGCCTGCGCTTCGGCCGCGATCAGAATATCGGCGAGCATCCAGTAGGCCTCGCCCCAAGCGGCGAGCACTTCGTCCGTGGCCAGGTCCTCGCCCAGCACTTCGCGAATGGCGGGAAGCAGGGCCTCGGCGACATGCGGGTAATGCTCCGGCTTCACGCCGGTTTCGATATGGCGGCTCACCATGCGCTGCACGGCGGAACCGAGGTTCTGCAATTTGTCGATGTTCTTGGCATAGGCAAGGATCGCGCCCGCCAGCCTGCGGGGTTGCTCGCCGCTTTCCTGCGCGGCCCGGTCGAACATCGCCTCGATTTCAGGATTCCTGAAGAGCCGGGCATACATGGCCGTGGTGATCGCCAGCCCATGCTTTTCGATGGCGGGAGCGGTGGCCTTGACGATCTGCATTGCCTCGGCGGAAATGGTGCGCATATCTGAACCTTCTAAATGTTGTATTTAAAATGCCGGTATTAATTATGCCTGATTTGCGCAAGTGCTTTTTTCGCACGGAAGGTTGAATGCAATTCACCGGATGCTCCGCTTTCGGCTGAGGCGCCCCGGAGCCGATTGCCTTGCCTGATCGTTGTCGGCAGCAGGGCGGGAAACCCTGTTCATTCTCGACAGCGCAACGCTGAATGCGTAGGGCAGGGGCGTGACAAGACGGGGCGATTGATGAAGCTGATTATCGGCAACAAGAATTATTCCAGCTGGTCCCTGCGGGGCTGGCTCGCAGCCAAGCAATCCGGCCTGTCCTTCGAGGAGATCACGGTGAACATCTCCGGCGAGGACTGGGAGGAGGCCAAGCGGGAATGGGGCGACATCCAGCCCTCATCCGGCAAGGTGCCGATCCTGTGGGATGGCGATGTGGTGATCTGGGACAGCCTGGCGATCATCGAATATCTCGCCGACAAGGTGGGGCGCGATCGCTTCTGGCCCAAGGATGAGGCCGCGCGGGGCATGGCGCGATCCATGGTGGCCGAGATGCATTCGTCCTACCTGCCGTTGCGCCGGGAAATGCCGATGAATGTCCGCCGCCGCTTCGAAGGCCTCGAGATCAGCGATGAGGCGCGGGTCAACATCGTGCGCATTCTCAGCCTGTGGGCGGAAGCGCGAGCGCGGTTTGGCGGGGGCGGCCCGTTCCTGTTCGGCACCTTCAGCGCGGCCGACATCATCTATGCCCCGATCGTCAGCCGCTTCCTGAGCTACGGCGTCGGCGTTCCCGGCTTCGCGCAGGCCTATATGCAGGCGATGTGGGAGCATGAATGGATGCAGGCCTGGATCAAGGCGGCCGAGGACGAGGAATGGGTCATCGAGCAATGGGAGCAGCCGCAGCGGGCATGACGGATTTGCGTGACACAGCGGAACTGGCCGAGGCGCTGATCGCCTGCCCCAGCGTGACCCCGGCTGCGGGGCTGGTGTTCGATTGCCTGGAACGGATGCTCGCTCCTCTCGGCTTTGCGGTGCATCGGTTCGATGCGGGGGAACCGCCGGACGGGCCGGTGGAGAATTTGTTCGCCATCCGGGCCGGGCCGCAAGGCAAGCCGCATTTCGCCTTTGCCGGGCATGTCGATGTGGTCCCGCCGGGCGAGGGCTGGACCAGCGCGCCATTCGCGCCGGAGCGGCGAGGGGAGCTGCTCTACGGGCGCGGCGCGGTCGACATGAAGGGCGCGATCGCCGCGATGATCGCGGCCGTGCGGGATATTCCGGCCGACGCGGGCACCATCAGCTTCATCGTCACCGGGGACGAGGAGGGCGCCGCTCGCTATGGCACCATCGCCCTGATGGAACGGATGCGCGAACTGGGATCTATCCCCGACCTCTGCCTTGTCGGCGAACCCACCAGCGTCAACCGGCTGGGCGACATGATGAAGATCGGGCGGCGCGGTTCGGTCAATATCTGGCTCGAAGTGCCGGGCGTGCAAGGCCACGTCGCCTATCCCCATCTGGCGGACAATCCCTGCCCCAGGCTGGTGGCGCTGCTGGCCGAACTCGATGCGCTGGTGCTGGATGAGGGGACGGACTGGTTCCAGCCTTCCAATCTCGAGATCACGGAGATCGTGGTCGGCAATCCGGCCGGCAACGTCATCCCGGCCAAGGCCAGCGCCCGCATTTCCATCCGCTTCAACGATCTGCATACCGGGGCGGGGCTGGTGGAGATGATCGGCGCGATCGCCGCCCGGCACGGCGGGACGGCGAAGGGAACGATCTCGGGCGAGCCTTTCCTGACCAGGCCCGGCGATTTCTCCAAGCTGATCGCCGAGGCGGTGGAGGCGGAAACCGGCGTCGTGCCCGAAGCCTCGACCAGCGGCGGCACGTCCGATGCCCGCTTCCTCAAGGATTTCTGCCCGGTCATCGAATTCGGCCTGTGCAACGCCACCATGCACAAGCGGGACGAGGCGGTGGCCTTGCCCGATCTGGAGATGCTGGCGCGGATCTACCGGCGGATCACCGAACGGGCGCTGGCGGGCGGATGAGGATGGCGGCCTGAGATGAGCACAGGATGAGCACAGGATGAGCGGCGAAGCGGCGGAAATCGCGCGGGAAGCTGCCCCGGCCGGCCACGGCAGGCTGCAATGGGGCATTTTCGCGGGGTTTCTGCTTGGCTTGGTTGCGGGCCTGCTGGCCTATACATTCGCGCGCGACGCGGCCTGGGTCGGCGCCGTCATCACCTATGTGACCAATCCGCTCGGCCAGATATTCCTGCGGCTGCTGTTCATGCTGGTGATTCCGCTGCTGTTCTCCGCGCTGGTGGTGGGCATCGCCGAAATGGGCGAGATCCGCACGCTCAAGGCGGTGGGCATCCGCACGCTGGTCTATACGGTGGCGGTTTCCTCGATTGCGGTGGCGGTCAGCCTGGCGGTGGTGAATATCGCCCGCCCCGGCGCCGGGGTCGATCCGGTCGCCGCCCGCGAATTGCTGGCACAGGGCGGAGAAGGCGCGGCGGGAATCATCGAACGGACGGCCGAGGCCAAGACCGGGGTGGACGCGGTGGTCGGCATCGTGCCGTCCAACATCGTCGGCGCGATGAGCGACAACGACATCCTCGCGGTGATGTTCTTCGCGCTGTTCTTCGGGATCGGCCTGCTGCTGGTGCGGACCCAGCGCACCCGGACGCTGAAGGATGCGGTGGAGGGCGTGTTCGAGGTTTCGATGCGGCTGATCGGCATCGTCATCCTGCTCGCGCCCTTCGCGATCTTCTGCTTCATGTTCAACCTCGCCGCGCAGTTCGGCTGGGACCTGCTGTTCAAGCTGGCCGCCTATGTCGGAGTGGTGCTGCTGGCGCTGGCCATCCAGATGTTCGGCGTGTTTCCCGCGCTGCTGGCGTTCCTCGCCCGGAAGAACCCCGTCGCCTTCTTCCGCGAAACCCGCGAGGCCAGCCTGATGGCCTTCTCCACGGCGTCCTCGAACGCCACCTTGCCGACGGCGCTGCGCGTGGCCGAGACGGAGCTGAAGCTGCCGCCGCGCATCTCGCGCTTCGTGCTGACCATCGGCGCCACCGCCAACCAGAACGGCACGGCGATGTTCGAAGGGGTGACGGTGCTGTTCCTGGCGCAGTTCTTCGGCGTGGACCTGTCGCTGGCCGACCAGCTGTTCGTCATGCTGGTGTGCATCCTGGCGGGGATCGGCACGGCTGGCGTGCCGGCCGGCTCGCTGCCGGTGATCGCGCTGATCCTCGGCGGGGTCGGCGTTCCGCCCGAGGGGATCGGCCTGATCCTCGGCGTCGACCGCTTCCTCGACATGTGCCGCACCACGCTCAACGTGATCGGCGATCTGGTCGCGGCGACCGTGATCTCGGCGAGGAGCGGGAAGAGCTAGCCCGCCTTCTTCTCCAGTTCCACCGGCACGAAGCTGCCCAGTCCGCAACCGGCGCCGCGCTGGTAATCGCCGCCGATCCGGCGCAGCACGTAGATGATGTCCGTGTTGCAGAGCTGGCTGAGCGAAGTCTCGTAGGTGAAGGCCTGCTCGCTGCCCAGCCCGGGGCAGCTGTGGGGCAGGATGTTGCGATAGGTCTTGCTGCCCGTGTTGAAGTCGATGGTGTAATTGTCATGCACCCGGCTTCCGCGGATCTGCGAAATCGGAATGCAACTTTGCGCATCGCCGACCACGGTTGCGGCGGGGACGCGGCTTGGCCGGTTGGCGCTGTCGACTTCGCCGCTGCAGGCGGTGAGGCTCAAGGCGGCGATGGGGGCAAGCAAAAGCGCTCTTTTCATCATCTCGCTCTCCATTCGGGGGCGAGTCGTGAAAATCCGCCTGCCCCTCGTTTCATCCTACTCCCTTTCCGGGGGGAGGTTCCAATCTCTTTTCGCGGAACCCGCATTGCGCCACCACCAGGCAGCGCCAGCATTCCGGGGTGCGGGCCTTGCAGGTATAACGGCCCAGCAGGATCAGCCAGTGATGGGCGTGCTGGCGAAAGGGCTGCGGCACCCGCTTCTCCAGCAGCGCCTCGACCTTATCCGGGGTCTTGCCCGGGGCCAGGCCGGTGCGGTTGCAGACCCGGAACACATGCGTGTCGACAGCGAATGTCTCCTCGCCGAAGGCGCAGTTCATCACCACATTGGCGGTCTTGCGGCCGACCCCCGGCAAGGTGACGAGCGCGTCCCGATCCGCAGGAACTTCCCCGCCATGGTGGGCGATCAATTGCTCCGACAGGGCGATGACATTCTTCGCCTTGGAATTGAACAGGCCGATGGTCTTGATGTATTGCTTCAGGTCTTCCTCGCCCAATTCCACCATTTGCCGGGGCGTCTGGACCCTGGCGAACAGCGCCCTGGTCGCCTTGTTGACCCCGGCGTCGGTCGCCTGGGCGGAGAGCACGACGGCGACCAGCAATTGATAGATATTGCCGAATTCCAGCTCGGTTTCCGGCGAGGGATTGTCCTCGGCCAGAATCCGGAAAAATTCGAAGATGGCGTCCTTCTTCAAGGCTGGAGCCGGTCAGAGACCGAGCACCTGGGGCATGGTGTAGCGCCCCGCCGGCCTGCCGATCAGCCATTGCGCGCCCTTCACCGCCCCGCGCGCGAAGATCAGGCGGTTCTCGGCCAGATGGGAAAGCGTCAGTCGCTCGTTATCGGCCAGGAAATGCACGCTGTGGTCGCCCGCGACCGAGCCGCCGCGCAGCGAGGCGAAGCCGATCGCGCCGGCTTGGCGGGCGCCGGTGATCCCGTCGCGCCCGCGCTCGCTATGGTCCGCGAGGCTGATCCCGCGCCCGCCCGCGGCCGCCTCGCCCAGCAGCAGGGCCGTGCCGGAAGGCGCATCCACCTTCATCCGGTGGTGAGTCTCGACGATCTCGATATCCCACTCATCGCCGAGGCGGCTGGCCGCCTCGCGCACCAGATGGGCCAGCAGCGTGACGCCGAGCGAAGTGTTGCCCGTTTGCAGGATCGGGATCGATTGCGCGGCATTATCGACCAGCCAGTGGTGCCGTTCTTCGAGGCCGGTGGTGCCGACGAGGATCGGAATGTGGGCGGCGACAGCGGCATCGAGATTGGCTTCCAGCGCGTGGGGCGAGGAGAAATCGACCAGCGCGTCGCTTGCCTGCGCCAGCGCGGCCGTATCGCCGCCCTTGTCTATGCCGCCGGACAGTTCCTCGCCCGCCGCGGCCACTGCCTCGGCCAGAGCCTTCCCCATCCGTCCTTCACTGCCGATGATACCGATACGCGCCATTGCCATTCCCCTTGATGGCGTGCTTCATGGCCGCGATGAGCAATATCCGCAATATCGTGATACTGACCGGGGCCGGGATCAGCGCGGAAAGCGGGATCGACACCTTTCGCGGGGCGGGCGGATTGTGGGAGAATCACCGGGTCGAGGATGTCGCCACTCCCGAGGCGTTCGCCCGCGATCCGGAACTGGTCCTGCGCTTCTATGACATGCGGCGCGAGGCGATTCAGCAGAAGCGGCCCAATGCCGCACATGAAGCGCTGGCCCGGCTGGACCGGGAATGGGGCGGGGATCTGCTGATCGTGACCCAGAATGTCGACGACCTGCACGAACGGGCGGGCGCGCGCCGCGTGCTGCATATGCATGGGGAGCATCTCAACGCCTGGTGCCTGGCTTGCGACAGCCGCTCGCCCTGGCGCGGGCCGCTGGTCGATCGCCCCGAATGCCCTGCCTGCGGCGAGCGCGCGCTGCGCCCGGACATCGTCTGGTTCGGCGAAATGCCCTATCGCATGGACGAGATCTACGATGCGCTGCGCGAGGCGGATCTGTTCGTTTCCATCGGCACGTCCGGCGCGGTCTATCCCGCCGCCGGATTCGTCCGCGACGCCCGCGAGCTTGGCCTGAGGACGCTGGAACTCAATCTCGAGCCGAGCCAGGGCTCGGCCTGGTTCCACGAAAGCAGGCTGGGCGCGGCGACCGAGATCGTGCCGCATTGGGTGGACGAAATCCTATCCGGCTGAACATGCGCGGCACGCCGGGTCCTTCGCGATCCGGAGCGTGCGCATGCCGGGCTGCAGCCCGTCGAGCAGGTGCAGGCGGCCCCATTGGGGATCGCCCAGCGTGCTGACGCCGGCCAGCAGCACCCGGATGGTATGCAGCGCGGCAAAGCTGCCGACCCAGCCCGCCATCGCGCCCAGCATCCCGTCTTCCGCGCAGCTGTCGCAATCGTCGGTGTCGAAGGCGTCGCCGACATAGCAGCGATAGCAGGGCTGGCCGGGCAAATGGCCGGCATAGGCCGCGACCTGGCCCTGGAAGCGGCCCACCGCCGCGCTGATGAGCGGAATGCCAGCGGCCACGCAGGCATCGGATACGGCGAGCCGCGTCGCGAAATTGTCGCAGCCGTCCAGCACCGCATCGGCATCCGCGAGGATTCGCGCGGCATTGCCGGGGCCGATTCTCTCGATGACGGGCGTGCAGGCGAGCGAGGGGTCGAAACCGGCGATCCATTCGGCCGCCGCTTCCGCCTTGAGCCGCCCGACATCGCTGCTGGCGAAAACGGTCTGCCGCTGCAGGTTTGACGGTTCGACGCGATCGTCGTCGATCACGGTCAGGCGGCCGATCCCCGCCCCTGCCAGATATTGCAGCGCCGGGCTGCCGATCCCCCCCGCGCCTACCAGCACGGCATGGGCGCGGGACAAGGCCACTTGCCCGGCCCCGCCGATCTCCGGGATCACGATATGGCGGGCAAAGCGTTCGACGCGGTCGGGGGAAAGCATGCCCGTTCTCTAGAGTGATTTCGAAGCAAGTGGAATCACTTGCTGACTCGGAAATCACGGAAAACAGGTAAATTCCAGGCTCGTTCCAGTTCAACCAGAACCGGAACAAGTCTGGCCTTGCCACCGCCTGTGTAAAAGCCTGTACATCACGCCGGGACAAACCCGGCATGATCGGTTGGCTGAAAGAGGGCGGGCTGTGGAGAAGCGATCAGCTTTCCAGCTGCCGCAGTAGGCTGCGCACATCGCCGTCCATATCGGCATCGCGCTTGCGCAAATCTTCGATCAGGCGGACCGCGTGGATCACGGTCGAATGATCGCGTCCGCCGAACTTCCGGCCGATTTCCGGATAGCTGCGCGGAGTGAGCACCTTGGCGAGATACATCGCCACCTGCCGGGGGCGGACGACGGCGCGGGCGCGCCGCTTGCTGGACATTTCCGCGCGATCCACCCGGTAGAACTGGCAAACGGTGCGCTGGATCTCGTCGATGGTGATCCGGCGGCGATTGGCCGAAAGAATATCGGTCAGCTGCTCCTCGGCCAGCTGCAGGGAAACTTCCTGCCCGGTCAGCTGGGCATAGGCGATCAGCTTGTTGAGGCCGCCGATCAGCTCGCGGACATTGCGATTGATCGTGCGCGCCAGGAATTCGATGACATCGGAGGGCACTTCGAGCGGGGCGAACCTGCCCAGCTTGCTTTCCAGGATGGAACGGCGCAGCTCGATGTCGGCGGGCTGGATATCCGCGACCAGGCCCATCGAAAGGCGGGAGAGCAGGCGTTGTTCCACGCCGTCCAGCGCTTGCGGGGCGCGATCGGCGGCGAAGACCAGGCGCTTGCCCTCGGCCAGCAGCGCGTCGATCGTGTAGAGCAGCTCTTCCTGCGCGCTGGCCTTGCCGATGATGAACTGGATGTCGTCCACCAGCAGCAGGTCGAAGCCGCGCAGCCGGGCCTTGAACTCGATCATCTGGTTCTGGCGCAGGGCCTGGACGAATTCGACCATGAACCGCTCGGCCGAGCAGTAGAAGATCCGGGCCCGGGGATGATTGGAAAGATAGGAATGGCCGATCGCATGCAGCAGGTGGGTCTTGCCCTGGCCGGTCGACGCCTTGAGATAGAGCGGCGAGAATTGCGGCGTTTCCAGCTTCGCCATGCGCTCGGCCGCGTTGAAGGCCAGCACGTTCGACTTGCCGGTGATGAAGGCCTGGAAGGTCAGCGAGGGGTCGAGGCCGACCGAGGAGGTGAAGCCTTGCGCGCCGATCGTATCGGCCGCCAGCGCGATCGCGCTGGCTTCCGTCCCGTCATTGGCGGGATGGCGGCCCATGTCCATGCCCCCGTCGCCCCGCAGCCGCAGCTCCTGCATCTGACGGCGCCCGGGGTGCACGGCGATTCGGACATGCTTCACTTCCGAGCGGGCGATCTTCCACGCCAGCGAAAGCCGGTCGGCGAAGCGATCCGCCACCCAGTTGGCCGAAAATTCCGTCGGCAGGAACAGATCGAGTGTGCCGGTTTCATTACAGAAGGTGCCGAGCTGGATCGGCTTGATCCATTGGCTGTGCAATTGGTGCCCGAGATCCTTGCGCAAGCCCTGGCTGATGTCCGCCCAATCGGCGGCCAGATTTACGGCTTCCTGGTCTTCCACCTTGTTACCTTCCGCCGCCTTGCGCCGCTCGACCGTCACTCGATCCCCTTTGGAGCCTGTCCTCGCCATTCGATATTAAGCCCCCATCCTTATTCAGCCACCCTCGGTCACCGCACGTCGTCCGAATTCGGGCACACCGGACCACCCTGGAAACCGTGAGGCTTCCAGCCCAGACAACCCGATTCAATCCTGTGGACACCCTGACTAGCCGTCCCGGGTGCAGAAGGATTTATGAAGTACTTTTCCATCGGAGCAAGACCTGCCCCGAAAAAAAACTGAAATAATTCGGTTGACTCGCGGCAAGGGCAGGAATTGCATATAACCCGTTATTTAAATTCGCTTTTCCACATCGACCCTAGCGAATCGCGGTAATTCCTCATGTTGCAAAGAGAAGTCGCTTTTATGTCTCGCGGATGCAGGAGAACGCTTTGCAAACGCGAACAGGGCCGACGCTTTGCAGCGCCGGCCCCGTTCCTATTTGGTTCCTGCCCGCGAGGGGCAAAAGATGCGAATCAGAGAGCGGCGACGCGCTTGCTGAGGCGGGACATCTTGCGCGCGACCGTATTCTTGTGGAGCACGCCCCGGGCGACGCCACGGGCGAGTTCCGGCTGGGCGGCATGAAGCGCTTCCTGAGCGGCGGCCTTGTCGCCACCGGCGATCGCGGTTTCCACCTTCTTCACGAAGCTGCGGATGCGGCTGATGCGGGCGCCATTGATTTCTGCGCGGCGGTCGTTGCGGCGGATGCGCTTGCGGGCTTGCGGCGTATTGGCCATGTCTGTCCTTCACCTGCGCCGCTTGCGCGCGGCGCGCTGTCTCACGAAAAAGTCTGCAAAACGGCGGAGTCCGGCCATGCCGCCCCGCATCGAAGCGCGGCCCTTAGCCAGCGCCTCCCGAATCGTCAAGTTCCGTGTCGAATCCGCGCGTCCTGCCCGCGCGCGCCCGGCCCTACCGCTGGCAGCGGCGGCACCACCAGGTGCTCCGCCCGCCCTGGGCGAAGCGTTCCACCACGCCTCCGCAGGGGCAGGGCTGTCCTTCCCGGCCATAGACCCGCCAGTCCTTCGCGAAATAGCCCAGTTCGCCATCGGGCTGCGCATAGTCGCGAATGGTGGAGCCGCCCGCCGCGATCGCCTCGGCCAGCACCGCCTTGATGGCGGGCACCAGCCGCTTCAGCGCGGGCCGGCTTGCCCAGCGGCCCGGCTTGTCGGGCCTGATCCCGGCGCGGTTGAGCGCTTCACAGACATAGATATTGCCCAGCCCGGCCACGATCCGCTGGTCCAGCAGCAGCAGCTTGATGGCGGATTCGCGGCCCGCCAGCGCGCGGTGCAGATAGACGGCGGTGAATTCCTCCCCCAGCGGTTCCGGCCCCAGCGCGGCGAATGGCTGGAAGCTGTCGAGCGCCGCCGTGTCGACCAGATCGACCGAGCCGAACCGGCGGGGGTCGTTCAAGGCCAGCAGATGGCCGGATGCCGTTTCGAGCAGCAAATGATCGTGCTTGTCCAGTTGTTCGGGATCGACCCGCCAGCGCCCGCTCATCCCGAGGTGGAAGATCGCCGTGCTGTCCCGGTCGGTGTGGATCAGGCCGTATTTCGCGCGCCGGCCCAGGCCGGTGACGGTCGCCCCGGTCAGCGCCTGGACCAGCCCGGGCGGAAAGGGGCGGCGCAGGTCGGGGCGATTGACGCGCACGCTCGCCAGCCGCTCGCCGGCCAGGATGCGCGAGAGACCCCGGACTGTGGTTTCGACTTCTGGCAGCTCTGGCATGGGTGCCTCCTATCCCGGGGTGGGAGCGGTGTCATCATGCGTCTGCGCGCGGTCGGTGCCGTTCTGTCCCGTTCAGGCCCCTTTATGGTTCATCAAGCTAGAGCTTTGCCCGGCGCGCAATTGCCCCTAAAGCGCCCTCATGACCGACAGTGTTTCCTTCGGCTACGAAGAGGTTAGCCCCCAGGAAAAGACCGCCCGGGTGGGCGAGGTCTTCTCCAGCGTTGCCCGCAAATACGACATCATGAACGATGCGATGTCGGGCGGGATGCATCGGCTCTGGAAGGACCGTTTCGTGCGCCGGGTGAAGCCCCGGCCGGGTGAGCAGATCCTCGATATGGCGGGCGGGACCGGCGATATCGCCTTTCGCCTGGCGGCGCGCGGGGCCATCGTGACGGTGGCGGACATCAATCAGGACATGCTGGACGTGGGCATCGAACGCGCGGTGGATCGCGGGCTCGACAGCCTTGTCTGGTCCCGCCAGAACGCGGAGAAACTGTCGTTCCCGGACCGTTTCTTCGATGCCTATACCATCGCCTTTGGCATCAGGAACGTCACCCATATCGAACAGGCGCTGGCCGAGGCCTTCCGCGTTCTGCGCCATGGCGGCCGCTTCTTCTGCCTGGAGTTTTCGACCACCGAATGGCCGGGCTTCAAGGAAGCCTACGACCTCTATTCGCATCGGCTGGTGCCCCGCATCGGCCAGGCGATCGCGGGGGATGCGGATTCCTACCGCTATCTGATAGAATCCATCCGGCGCTTTCCGACCATGCCGCAATTCGAGGCGATGATCGCGCGGGCCGGCTTCGGGCGGACCCGTGTCGAGCCGATCATGGGCGGGCTGGTGGCGATTCATTCGGGCTGGAAGATTTGAGGAAGTGACAGGTCCGGCCATGCATATCCTGCGCCTTCTGAAATGGGGGCGCACGCTCGCCAGGCACGGGGCGCTGCGCGGGATAGAGCGCGATCCCAATACCCCGCCGCAGGTCCGCCGGCTGGCGCGGATCGCCCGGCTTGGGACGTTCCAGCCCGCCGTTCCGGATTATGCCGGCGCGTTCCAGGATATCGGCCCGGCGGCGATCAAGCTGGGCCAGACATTGGCGACAAGGCCCGATCTGGTGGGTGACGAAGCCGCCCAGAACCTGCTTTCATTGCAGGACAGCCTGCCGCCGGTGCCGTTCGCGGCAATCCGGCAGGAAATCGAACGCAGCTTCGGGCGCCCGCTGGAGGATATGTTCCTCTCGATCGATCCGGACCCGGTCGGCGCCGCTTCGATCGCGCAGGTCCATCGCGCCGTCACCAGCGAGGGCAGGGACGTGGCCGTGAAGGTGCTGCGGCCCGGCATAAGGGAACGGTTCGCCCGCGACATCACCACCTATGAATGGGCGGCCGCGCATCTCGAGGCGCTGGGCGGAGAAGCGCAACGGCTGCGGCCCCGCCTCACCATCGCGAATTTCAAGCGCTGGACCAACCGGGAACTAGACCTGCGCCGGGAAGCGGCATCGGCCAGCGAACTGGCCGGGGCGATGCAGGGGTTCGAGGGATATGCCATTCCTTCGATCGACTGGGATCGCACCAATGGCCGGGTGATGACGATCGAATGGATCGACGGCATCAAGATCAGCGATACGGAAGCGCTGAAGGCGGCGGGGCATGACCTGCCCATATTGGCGAGCCGCCTTGTCCTGGCCTTCCTGACCCAGGCGATCAGCGCCGGTTTCTTCCATGCCGACATGCATCAGGGCAATCTGTTCGTGCGCCCCGACGGCACGATCGTGGCCATCGATTTCGGCATCATGGGCCGGATCGACAAGCGCGCGCGGCAATGGCTGGCGGAAATCCTCTATGGCCTCACCACGGGCGATTACCGGCGCGTCGCGGAAATCCACTTCGAAGCGCAATATGTGCCGGCCTATCATTCGGTCGACGAATTCGCGACCGCGTTGCGCGCGGTGGGGGAACCGATGCGCGGCAAGCCGGTCAGCGAATTGTCGGTCGGCCAGATGCTGGACGGGCTGTTCGCCATCACCCGCGATTTCGACATGCAGACCCAGCCCCATCTGCTGTTGCTGCAGAAGACCATGGTGATGGTGGAGGGCATCGCGACCCAGCTCGATCCCCGGATCAATATGTGGGACGTGTCCGCCCCCTATGTGCGGGCATGGATTCGTGACGAGCTTGGCCCGGAGGCGGCGCTTGCCGATCGCCTGCGCGAAGACACCCGGACCCTGCTGCGGATTCCCGATCTCATCCGTCGTCTGGAGGAGAAGTTCCCGCCCCGGGGCGGCGCGCCCGATCCCCCCCCCTTGCCGCATGTTCCGCTGATGTGGGAATCGCGCGCGCGCAAGGGCGCGGCCTGGGCAGGCTATCTGCTTTCGGCACTGGCAGGCGCGGGGGCTGCCGCGCTGGCCGGCCATATGGGATGGCTTTGAGATCCGTCCGCCTGCCGCAGGCAGGATGAAGCCTATTCCCCAACGTCCTGCACGCGGTGATGCGGCAGCAGGTTGCGGGCGACCATCAGCAGGATGAAAATCGCCGCTTCGACCAGGATCGGGCGATAGAATCCCAGGAAGGCGCCGTCTGTCGCCGCGCTGACGAGCCTGCCGATGATCGCCAGCCCCATCATGATCGCGGGAACCAGCAGAATATCCCCGCTGCGCTTCCAGGCGCCCCACATCATGCAGATTCCGGCGATGGCGAAGAAGGACAGCAGATCGGCGCGCAATGTCGCGCTGCCGAGAGGATTCGCGGCGGCAAGGCCGAGGGTGGCGGCGGTTTCAACCGGTTGCAGCAGGAAGCCCAGGCCGAACAGGATGAAGAACAATCCGCTGGCAAAAATCAACGCGGTCAGCACAAGTCGCATGGTGAGAACCCCTCCTGGTTGAAGAAAAATACTCGGCTTTTAACTATGTTAAGTAAAGCGGTTGCGTGAATGGACGCGCCACTGCAAAAACCCGCCATGGCAACGCCACGTATCCTTCTCGTCGTTGGCGGCGGCATCGCCGCCTACAAGACGTGCGAACTGATCCGCACCATCCGCAGGGACGGGGGCGTCGTCACCTGCGTTCTGACCGAAGCGGGCACGCAGTTCGTCACCCCCATGACCCTCGCGGCGCTCAGCGAAAACCCGGTCTACACCACCTTGTGGGATCTCAAGAACGAGGTCGAGATGGGCCATATCCAGCTGAGCCGCCAGGCCGATCTGGTGGTCGTGTGCCCGGCCACGGCGGATCTGCTGGCCAAGATGGCGAGCGGCATCGCCGACGATCTGGCGACGACATTGCTGCTGGCCACCGACAAGCCGGTCTTCGCTGTGCCGGCGATGAATGTCCGCATGTGGCAGCACGAGGCGACCGAACGGAATGTCGCCCGGCTGCGCCGTGCCGGGGTGGCCGTGATGCAGCCCGATGTCGGCCCCATGGCCTGTGGCGAATTCGGCCCGGGCCGCTTGCCCGAGCCGGATGCGGTGTGGAATGCGATCCGGGACATGCTGAGGCTGGGCGGGGCTGTGATCTCCGGCGGGCCTGCCGCGATTGAATCGCTTGAAGCAGGGGAGGACGAACCTCGGAGCGAAGGAAGGTTTGGCCTCGGCAGCCTGCTGGCCTCGATCATTCCGCGCCGCGCGCCGCCCCGGGTGGTGGATGCGGCGGAAGAATTTGCGCCGATGCCGCCGTGGCCCGAAGGCCCGGAGGAACTGCCGCCCCTGCTCCCGCAGGATGCGCCATCCGCGCCATTGCTGGCGCAGAAGGGGGCCGCCAAGGCCGCTCCTCCGACAGATCCGCAGGCGATCGGTCATGAGATCGACCCAGATCGGGCCGCGCCGGAGATCGTGGAAGGCGATGCCGCGCCCCCGCTCCCCGATCCGCTGGACGGGCAGCCCGATTTCATCACAGAGCCGGAGCATCGCCCGCTGTTCGGCAAGCATGTGCTGGTTACGGCTGGCCCGACCCACGAGCCGATCGATCCGGTGCGCTACATAGCGAATCGTTCTTCCGGCAGGCAGGGTTTCGCCATCGCCGAGGCCGCAGCGGCGGCCGGCGCGCGCGTCACGCTGGTGTCGGGTCCGGTAATTCTGCCGACCCCGCCCGGCGTGGACCGGGTGGACGTCGAAACCGCCCGTGAAATGGCCGATGCCGTGAAGCGCAGCTTGCCGGCGGACGTGGCGGTCATGGTCGCCGCGGTGGCGGACTGGCGGACGATGGAAATATCGCAGACCAAGATGAAGAAGCGGGAATCGGCCCCGCCCGCGCTGCGGCTGACGGAGAATCCGGATATTCTCGCCAATGTCGCCACCGCCATGAAACGGCCGAAGCTGGTCGTGGGGTTTGCCGCCGAAACCGACGATGTGATCGAGAACGCCAAATCCAAGCGCAAGCGCAAGGGGGCGGATTGGATCGTCGCCAACGATGTGTCGGGAGATGTGATGGGCGGAACGCGCAACCGGGTGCATATCGTCACCGAGCATGATGTCGAAAGCTGGGACGACCTGCCCAAGGAAGATGTGGCGCGCAAGCTGGTGGAGAGGATCGCCGATGCGCTGGCCTGATCCTGTCCCGGTCAAGCTGCGCCGGCTTCCGCATGGGGAGGGGCTGGCATTGCCCGGTTATGCCACCGATGGCGCGGCGGGAATGGACGTGCTGGCGGCGGAGGATGTGACCCTGCCTTCCGGCGGACGGCACGCGGTCGCCACGGGGATTGCCGTGGCCATTCCCGACGGATTCGAGATCCAGGTGCGGCCCCGTTCCGGCCTCGCCCTGAAGCACGGGATCAGCTTGCCCAATACCCCCGGCACTATCGATTCCGATTATCGCGGCGAATTGAAGATCATCATGATCAACCACGGCGCGGAAGAATTCGCGATCCGCCGGGGCGACCGGATCGCCCAGCTCGTTCTGGCGCCGGTGGTGCGGGCGGGCTGGCTGGAGGTCGAGGATCTCGACCAAACCGCGCGCGGCGCGGGCGGGTTCGGTTCCACCGGCGGGCACGAGAAGCTGTAATTCCCAGCCCGCAATGCAAGAGGGCGGAGCCGTTGCCGGCCCCGCCCCGATCCGTGGAATTATCGCGGGATCAGTTCACCCGCTTCACCGTGGTCTTTTCCGGAGCGATGCTGATGCGCACCGTCTCGCCGGAATTGCCGGGGAAGTCGGTGAACATCGCCTCGACCAGATTCGGCACCAGATACTGAAGCCGGTTCGAGGTCGAGAGCGCCTGGGCCTTGCCTTCGAACAGGCGCTTGCCGTCCGCCGCGCGGTCGATCTTCAGGTCGATTCCGCTGGTGTAGACGGTGTAGCTGCGCACATCGGAACCGCCGAACCAGGGATCATGAAAGCCGTATCCCCACGGGCGGGAATAATAGCCCGGCCAGTAGCCATAGGAACGATAGCCATACCAGGGCGAGTAGAACGGATCACGATAGAAGCCGGTGCTCTGCACCTTTTCGCGGCCGTTATCGACGCCATAGTCGAAGCGCACCAGCAAGCTCGCCTTGTCGGGCGTGGTTTCCGTGTATCCGAGCCGAAGCAACTGCTGGTCCACCAACTCTGCATATTGGGAAAATTCCAGCCCACCGGCCAGCGCCGGATCATCGGCGACCACCGCGAAGGTCTGCCCTTGCGGGGCAGGCAACTGGCTTTCGAAGCGCGATACATCCGCCTTGAACGGAGTGGTGCAGGCCGCGGCGAGGCTGGCAAGCAGCAGAGGGACCGCTGCCATTGCCATGCGGCGAACCGGCCTCTTGTATCTTGTAGTCATGGCAATCTCCGAACGAACATCAAGCATGGCCTTTCGCCTGAAACAAGGCGCAATATCGCCATGGTCGAAGAGTGCAATAAACAAGACCGGCTGAATAGAGCTTGAACGAGGTTCGATAAAAAACCATTTCAAGTCAATTGCCTATCCGCGAACCAAGCCCAATGCGCGATAGGCTTCGGCCAGGGTCGGCGAAGCGATTTCGCGCGCTTTTGCGGCGCCGCGCGCAAGAATCGCGCCCAGTTCCTCCCGATCATCCTTCAGTTCCCGGAAGCGGGCGGAAATCGGTCCAAGCGTTTCGACCAGCAATTCGCCAAGCGCGGGCTTGAAGGAGCCGAAACCCTGCCCGCCGAATTCGGCCAGCACATCGTCTACCGCGCTGCCGGCGACAGCGGCATAGATCGTCACGAGGTTGAGCGCTTCCGGCCTGCCTTCCAGCCCCGCCTTTTCGGAAGGCAGCGGTTCGGGGTCGGTCTTCGCCTTCTTGACCTTCTTCATGATCTCATCGGCATCGTCGGTCAGGTTGATGCGGCTCATGTCCGATGGATCGGACTTGCTCATCTTCGCCGTTCCGTCGCGCAGGCTCATGATGCGCGCCGCCTCTGGCGGAGTGATCGGATCGGGCAGGGTGAATATCTCCTCCCCGGCGCCGAAATCATTGTTGAATTTCTGCGCGATGTCGCGCGCCAGCTCGAGGTGCTGCTTCTGGTCCTCGCCGACCGGCACATGGGTCGCCTGATACAGCAGCACGTCGGCCGCCTGCAGCACCGGATAGGTGTAAAGCGCGGCGCTGGCGCCTTCGCGGTTCTTGCCGGACTTGTCCTTGAACTGGGTCATCCGGTTCAGCCAGCCGAGCCGCGCGGTGCCGTTGAGCAGCCATTGCAGTTCGGCATGGGCGGGAACCTGCGCCTGGTTGAACAGGATCGACCGATCCGGGTCGATCCCGCAGGCGACCAGCGCCCCCGCCATCTCCAGCGTGGCGGCATGCAGCTCGGCCGGCACATGCGGCATGGAAATGGCGTGCAGGTCGGCCAGGAAGAACAGGCACTGCCCGTCACCGGCCATATCGTCCTGCATCCGAGCCCAGTTGCGGATCGCCCCCAGATAATTGCCGAGGTGGAGATTGCCCGTGGGCTGGATGCCGGAAACGACGCGCATGGATTGAACCTTCATGATGAGAGCGATGTCTATGTCTATGGATGTCCGTCACGCCCGGACATGGCGGAAAAGATCAGCGCGCGAGGCGCGATGCCGCGCGCCATCGCCAGGTGCCGCCATGGGCGCACCGGCAGGGGCGGTTCGGAAAGCCGATATGGAGTGACGAGCGTTCCATGGCGGGCGCATACCATAAATCGCGCCGCGTGGAAGCCTTACTCGGCCGTGCCGGCCGGCCTGGCATTGCGGCGGCGGCGAAGCTGGGCGATCAGATCCTTGTCGAGCGCCCCAATCATCCAGGCCACTGCGAAGAAGGTGACAAGCCCGGTCGCAACCAGCGCGCCGAGCGACCAGATGCGGTGGATCACATGGCTGCCGTAATAGGGCGTCATCAGCGGCATCACGAGCGCGAGCGCGCCGGCCATGGCCCCGGTTGCAATGATTTGCCGCAGAACGCGGCCACCCAGCTTGCCTGTCGCGTGATACCAGCCGCGCCAGTGGAGCAGGCTGTAGAGCAGCAGCACGTTCAGCGTCGCGGTGAAGGCCGTGGCGCCCGCAAGCCCGACGATGCCGAAGCGCGGCACCACGATGAAATTGATGCCGATATTCACGATCAGCGCGAAGGCGGCGACCCAGACCGGGGTGCGCGTGTCTTCGCGGCTGAAGAAAGCGGGCTGGAATACCTTCACCAGCACATAGGAAGGCAGGCCCGCGACGAGAGCGATCACGATGTTGGACATGATCGCGCCATCCGCATGGGTCATCTTGCCGCCGACGAAGAAGGCCGTGACGAAGGCCGGGGCGCAGACCGCCAGCGCGGCGGCGGCGGGCAGGGTCAGCAGCAGCGCCATCTCCACCGCATTGGTCTGCAGCCGGTGCGCCTCGGCGTTATTGTCGGTCTGGATATGGCGGGCGAGCATCGGCAGTATGGCGGTGCCCAGCGCGATGCCGACGATACCCAGCGGCATCTGGTTCAGCCGGTCGGCATATTTGAGCAGCGTCAGCGATCCCTGGGGCAGGGAGGTGGCGAAGAAAGTGTCGACGAACTGGCTGATCTGGTAGATGCCCGCGCCGAATGTCGCCGGCAGGATCAGCAGGCCGAGGCGTTTCACTTCCGGGGTGAGGCGCGGCATCCGGAGATGCAGGCGGACGCCGGTTTCGCGCGCGGCCCACCACAGATAGCCGAGCTGGGCGACTCCGGCGAGAGCGACGGAAATGGCGAGCGCCAGCGCGACGATCCGGTCATCCCCGCTATCGCCGCGCAGATGCCAGCCGGCAATGATGCCGCTGATCAGCACGATATTGAGCAGGACCGGCGCGAAGGCGCCCGGCCCGAATCGGGAGCGGGCGTTGAGCAGGCCGGAAAGCATCGCCACGAGGCTCACCAGCATCAGATAGGGGAAGGTGATCCGGCTGAGCAGCACGGACAGCTCGAACTTGCCCGGAACCTGCTGGAAATCGCTGGCCAGGAGCCAGACGATGCCCGGCATCGCGATCATCGCCAGGGCGCTGAAACCCAGCAGCACCCAGACGAACACCGCCAGCACGTCATTGGCGAAGCGCGCGGCCGCTTCCTCCCCGCCGTCTCCGTGCAACGCCCGGCTGTAGAGCGGGACGAAGGCGACGGAGAATGCGCCTTCCGCGAACAGCCGCCGGAACGTGTTGGGCAGGATGAAGGCGAGCTGGAACGCGTCCGCCGCCATCCCCGCGCCGAGCACCCGCGCCATCAGCATGTCGCGCGCGAAGCCGAACACCCGGCTGATCGCGGTCAGGCCGCCGATCGTCCCGACATTGCGAACCAGGCTCACGATTCCGCGCTCCGTTCGTGCCCTGCGTATCGAAGCATGACGGAAACTATCACCCTCCCTTCGGCAAGCTCAGGGCAGGCAGGCAAATCGCGCACGGCTTGCGCCGCTCTTTTCGTCAGGCGTCGCCGCCAGGCGGAAGCGCGGCTTCGGTTTCCTGCTGCTCGGCATAGCGCTGCTGCAGCTGCTGCACATACAGGCCGTTGAAGTCGATCGGGTCCAGCAGCAGCGGCGGGAAACCGGCGTCGCGCACCGCATCCGCGATCACCCGGCGGGCGAAGGGGAACAGGATGCGCGGCGCTTCCGCGTAAAGAAAGGCATGGGCCTGCTCGTCGGGCAGGTTGCGCATGCCGACCAGGCCGCAATAGGCGAGATCGACCACATATACGGTGCCGCTGTCGACCTTGTTGGTCGCCGTGATCTTCAGCTCGACCTCGTGAATCTCCTCGTTCACCGCGGTTGCGCCGATATTGAACTGGATGTCGAGATTGGGCTGTTCCTGCCATTGGAAGCAGGCGGGGGCGTTGGGATTTTCTACCGAAAGATCCTTCACATATTGCGAGATCAGGCCCGCCGCGGGGCCGTTGTCCGCGCCATTGCCGGTGTTTTCGGTGTCGAGATCGGTCAGGATGTCGCCTTCTTCGGCCATAACGGAATGCGCTTTCTGTCAGGTGGGGCGGCAGGTCGCCGTCCTTGCATCAGCCGCGCGCCTAGCATCCCCCGACGGGCATCGCAACGCCGTGGAATGCAGGCTGGATATGGATGATCTGGGCCATGCACGGGTTGTTCATTTGTAATCCGTGCCTATTTGAGGCAGGTTAGGGAAAGCGGTGTGGCATTTTGCCGCCGAGAACTGCAATGGATAATGTCGTGATCGTCGAAATCGTCATTCTGGCTATGATCGCAGCTTTCCTGGGCTTGCGTCTTTATTCCGTTCTCGGCCGCCGCGCCGAGCACGAGGAAGAGCCTGTGCCGACTCGTTTCGAGAAAAGCGGCAATGCCTCCGGCGCGGCCCGCGCGCCCCAGCCGGTGCAGCCATCGCCCGTGCCGTTCCGTCCGCGCGAGCTGGCGGGAGCCAGCCCCGCGACCGAGCGCGGATTGCAGGAAATCTCCGCCGCCGACCGCAGCTTCAATCTGTCCGCCTTCCTCGATGGGGCGAAGGCTGCCTATGCGATGATTCTCGAGGCGTTCTGGCGCGGGGACCGCGACGAGCTGAAGACGCTGTGCTCGCCGGAAGTCTATGCCAGCTTCGCCGGTGCGATCGACGCGCGCGAGCAGGCCGGGGAGCAGCTCGACAATCGTCTCGTCCGAATCGAGGAAGCCGTGATCCATGCGGCCGCGCTTGACCGGCGCACGGCCCGGATCGCCGTGCAGTTCACGGCCGATATCGCCGCGGTCACGCGCGACCGTGACGGCAATGTGATCGCCGGCTCGCTCGACGATGCGATCGAAAGCCGCGACATCTGGACCTTCTCGCGCGACGTGGGCTCCGCCGGGCCGGATTGGGTGCTCGAAGAAACCGACGTGGCTTGACGGCGAGGGCGCCTGACGGATGAGGGGCAGGCCTTTGGCTTACGGCTCGATACGCTCGTTTATCGCTGTCGCGGCGCTGGTCATGCTGGCCGGCTGCGTTCGGCTGATACCCCAGACCCAAACCCAGGTTCCGCCCACCGCACCGCCGCCCGCGGTCAGCACGCCGGGCAATGCCCTGCTGGCGGGCATCAAGCCCGGCCCGAAGCTGTCGTCCCTCAAGCTGGGCCAATCCCGGGCCGGGGCGGCGCTGTCCTCTTTCATCGAAAGCTGCCCGAAGCTGCTGGCGCGAAACGACCAGAGCGGCCTGACCCGGACGGAGGATTGGCGGCCGGCTTGCGTCGCGGCCACCACTTGGCGCTACGACAATGCGCCCGCCTTCTTCGAGACCCATTTCGAGGCGGCCCGGGTCGGCGACGGCAGCGCCTTCGCCACCGGCTATTACGAACCGGAAATCGAAGGCAGCCGCACCCGTATTCCGGGCTATGACGTCCCCGTCTACAGGATGCCCGACGATCTGGTGCGCGGCTGGCCCGACGACATGCCGGAGAAGGAACGGACCGGCAGGCAGCCGCTCGGCCGTTATGACGACAGCGGCAGGTTCGTGCTCTATTACGACCGCGCCGAGATCGAGAATGGCGCGCTGGCGGGCAAGGGGCTGGAAATCGCCTGGGCAAGGGACCCGGTCGAATTCTTCTTCCTGCAGATTCAAGGCTCCGGCAGGCTGCGCGGCCCGGATGGCTCGATCATGCGGATCGGCTATGCGGGCCAGAACGGCCGCGAATATGTCGGGGTCGGCTCGGTCATGCGCGAACGCGGGCTGATCGGCAGCGGGTCGGGGCAGTATTCCGGCTCGATGCAGGGCATCATGCAATATCTGCGCGAGCATCCCGAGGAAGGCCGCGAAATGATGCGGCTCAACAAGAGCTGGGTGTTCTTCCGCGAGGTGCCGGGCGATGGGCCGCTGGGGGCGCTGGGCGTTCCGGTGCGGCGCGAATCCTCAGTCGCGGCCGATCCCGCCTTCGTGCCGCTCGGCGCGCCGGTCTGGCTGGAGCTGGATCGGACCCAAGCCAGTGGTCTGTGGATTGCGCAGGATACCGGCGGGGCGATCAAGGGCGCCAACCGCTTTGACACGTTCTGGGGCGCGGGCGCCGATGCAAGGGAGGTCGCCGGCGGAATGAGCGGACGCGGGCAGGCGCTGCTCTTCCTGCCGCGCGGAACCTTGTCGCGCCTAGGCGTGGAATGAAGCCCCCACGGGGGCTGAGCGCCGACGAAGCGGAACTCTGGGCGCGCGTGGCGCGAACGGTGACGCCGCTGGCCGGACGCAAGGCTCCTGCCGCCGCCCGGCCCATCGCAACGCCTCCCAAGGCTTCGGACGCCAGCCTGTCCAAGGCCCTCGCGAACCCCACTGCAACACCGCTTCGGCCACAGCCCGATCATGCGCCGGTGCGCAAGCCCGCTCCGCCCCCGCTGGACCGGCAGACGCTCAATTCCTCATGGGAGCGCAAACTTGGGCGGGCCGCCGTCGCGCCGGACTTCACGCTGGATCTGCATGGCGCATCGCTCGACGCCGCGCATTCGCGGCTCGATCATGGTTTGGCGCAGGCCCGCGCGATGGGCGCGCGGCTGGTGCTGGTGATTACGGGCAAGCCCCGCCCCACCGAGGCCGCGGACCGGGCCGGTTCGCGCGGGGTGATCCGCGCGAAGATTCTCGACTGGCTGGCGGCAGGCCCGCATTCCGGGGTGATTGCCGCGATCCGGCCCGCGCATCGGCGGCATGGCGGCGCGGGCGCGCTCTATATCGTGCTGAGGCGCGCGCGGTAGGCAAACCGTTCGTCTGTTTTACCTCGCTGCTGGGTTCCTGCTTCCGCGGAAATGACGAGGAGCGATCCCATTCCAGACATGCCTGAAGAGCGCCCAACGAACGGGCGTCAAACGAAACGGGCGGAAGCCTTTCGACCCCCGCCCGCCCTTTGTCCGGTAAGCCAGCGCTTCAGGCCGCCTCGGCCACATCCTCCGCCGGGGCATTGCGGATGATATAGTCGAAGGCGGAAAGCGCCGCCTTGGAGCCTTCGCCCATGGCGATCACGATCTGCTTGTAGGGCACCGTGGTGACGTCGCCCGCCGCGAAGATGCCGGGCAGAGAAGTGGCGGCCTTCTCGTCGATCACGATCTCGCCCCGCGCCGAAAGCTCCACGCCCGAATCCTTGAGCCATTCAGCATTGGGGACGAGGCCGATCTGCACGAACACGCCTTCGAGGTCGACCGTATGTTCGGAGCCGCTCTCGCGGTCCTTGTAGGTCAGCCCGTTCACCTTCTCGCCATTGCCATGGATTGCGATGGTCTGGGACGAGGTCAGGATCTGGACGTTGTCCATGCTCTGCAGCTTGTCCTGCAGCACCTGATCGGCGCGCAGCTGGTGATCGAATTCGATCAGCGTCACATGGGCGACGATGTTGGCGAGGTCGATCGCCGCTTCCACGCCCGAATTGCCGCCGCCGATCACGGCCACGCGCTTGCCCTTGAACAGCGGGCCATCGCAATGCGGGCAATAGGCCACGCCCTTGTTCTTGTATTCCGCTTCCCCCGGCACGCCGAGATTGCGCCAGCGCGCTCCGGTGGACAGGATCACCGCCCGTGCCTTCAGCGATGCGCCATTGGCCAGCACCACTTCGTGATAGCCGCCCTTCCTGCTCGCCGGGATGAGCTTCTCGGCGTGCTGCAGGTTCATCACGTCGATGTCGTATTCCCCGACATGCTGTTCCAGCTGCGCCGCCAGCCTGGGGCCTTCGGTATGGGGCACGGAAATGAAGTTCTCGATCCCCATGGTGTCCAGCACCTGGCCGCCGAAGCGCTCCGCCGCGATTCCGGTGTTGAAGCCCTTGCGCGCGGTGTAGATCGCCGCGGCCGCGCCGGCGGGGCCGCCGCCCACGACAAGCACGTCGAACGGCTTCTTGCCCTTGATCTTCTCGGCGGCCCTGGCGGCCGCGCCGGTATCGACCTTGGCGAGGATTTCCTCCACGCTCATGCGGCCGTTGGCGAAAGGCTCCCCGTTGAGATAGACTGCGGGCACCGCCATCACCTTGCGCTCGTCGACTTCGGCCTTGAACAGCGCGCCGTCGATGGACGTGGCCGTGATATTGGGATTGAGGATCGCCATCAGGCTGGCCGCCTGCACCACATCCGGGCAATTCTGGCAGGACAGCGAGAAATAGACCTCGAAATTCAGCGGGCCTTCCAGCGCCTTGATCTGGGAGATCACCTCGTCCGGGACCTTGGGCGGGTGGCCGCCCGCCCACAGCAGGGCCAGCACCAGCGAGGTGAATTCATGGCCCATCGGCAAGCCGGCGAAGCGGGTCGCGACCGAAGGATTGCCGGCGCGGCGGATAAGGAAGGAAGGCTTGCGGGCATCTTCGCCATCGAATGTGGCGCTTACCTTGTCGGATAGCGCCGCGATTTCACCCAGCAGGTCGCGCATCTCGCCCGACTTCGCATCGTCGCCGAGCGAGGCCACGAGTTCGATCGGTTCGCGCAGATTGCCGAGATAGGTTTGGAGCTGCTGCTTCAGATTGGCGTCGAGCATCTTCGATTCCTGATAGTTCCCATGAAAACGGCCCGGGGCGGTGGGGGGACCGCCCCGGGCCGCAATCGGCCCATGCGGGCAGTTCAGTTCAGATCTTGCCGACGAGGTCGAGCGAAGGAGCCAGCGTTTCGGCGCCTTCTTCCCACTTCGCCGGGCAGACCTGGCCCGGATGGGCGCGGACATATTGCGCGGCCTTGATCTTGCGGACGAGTTCGGCGGCATTGCGGCCCACGCCTTCGCAGGTGATCTCGGTGATCTGGATCACGCCATCGGGATCGACCACGAAGGTCGCGCGGTCGGCAAGGCCCTGGCCTTCGCGCAGCACGCCGAAATTGTTGGAGATCACATGATTCTGGTCGCCCAGCATGTGATACTTGATCTTGCCGATGGCCGGCGAGGTGTCGTGCCAGGCCTTGTGGCTGAAATGCGTGTCGGTCGACACGGCATAGACTTCGACGCCCAGCGACTGGAGTTCGGCATACTGGTCGGCCAGATCCTCAAGCTCCGTCGGACAGACGAAGGTGAAATCCGCCGGATAGAAGAAGAACACGGCCCAGTTGCCGCGCACGTCGCCGTCGGTAACTTCCACGAACTTGCCGTCCTTGAAGGACTGGGCGACGAAGGGCTGCAGTTCTTTACCGATAATGGACATGTATGCTCCTGTTGGTTGGGTGAATTTCATTTCGCAAATGCGAGAAAATTCGCAGATGCGAGATAGGGTGGAATTGCGTTCGGGTGAAACGCATAAAACCGATTTTGAAGATTGAGTAAATCAATCAGCCCTTTTTGATCGGAATCAACGATTAGCCTGTCCAGGACTCGCCTGGTGAAATCCTCAGCCGCATTGGGCGCGGTGCAGCATCTTGTGATCGGCCAGCACCAGCGCCATCATCGCCTCCACCACCGGCGCGCCGCGTATTCCCACGCACGGATCGTGCCGGCCCTTGGTGGCGATGGTCGAGGCCGCTCCTTCCCGCGTCACCGTTTCGACCGGGATCAGGATGGAACTGGTGGGCTTGAAGGCGATCCGCATCGCGATCGGCTGGCCGGTGGAAATCCCGCCCGCAATCCCGCCGGCATGGTTGTCGAGGAATTCGGGCTGGCCGTTCCCGCCGTTTCCTTCCCCGGCGGGCCGCATCCGGTCGGCATTCTCCTCGCCGCGCAGCCGGGCTGCGGCGAAACCGTCGCCGATCTCCACCCCCTTCACCGCATTGATGCCCATCATGGCGGCGGCGAGATCGGCGTCGAGCTTGCCATAGAGCGGGGCGCCCCAGCCCGCGGGCACGCCTTCCGCCACGCATTCCACCACCGCGCCCAGCGATGAACCGGCCTTGCGCGCCTCGTCCAGCAGGTCTTCCCACCGCTTCGCCGCCCAGGCATCCGGGCAGAAGAACGGGTTCCTGCCGATCTCCTCCTTGTCGAACGCGGCGCGGTCGATCTCGTCGCCGCCGATTTCGCTGACCCAGGCGGTGATCGTCACTTCCGGGATCACCAGCCGGGCCACGGCCCCCGCCGCCACGCGCGCGGCCGTCTCGCGCGCGCTGCTGCGCCCGCCGCCGCGATAATCGCGGAAGCCGTATTTCGCGTCATAGGCATAATCGGCATGGCCGGGGCGATAGGCCTGGGCGACGTCCGAATAATCCTTGGAGCGCTGATCGACATTCTCGATCATCAGGCTGATCGGGGTGCCCGTGGTCTTGCCTTCGAACGTGCCGGACAGGATCTTCACCTGATCCGGCTCGCGCCGCTGGGTGGTGAAGCGCGACTGGCCCGGTCGCCGGGCATCGAGGAAAGGCTGGATCTGCCGCTCGCTCAATTCCAGGCCGGGCGGGCAGCCGTCCACCACCGCGCCCAGGGCTGGCCCGTGGCTTTCCCCCCAACTCGTGAAACGCAGCACGCGGCCGAAAGTGTTGACGCTCATGGGGTGGCTATTGGCGTAATACGCCAAAACTGTCCATGCGCCGATTTTCCAATATGGACAGATTATCGTGTCGCGCAGTCCCCACTGCGCAATATCGGGCACTTCAATTGTCCTGTTGGGATAAAACAGAGCATGCCGCTCCGTCCATATGGGAAACTTATCCTAGCCAAATCGCGCATCATCGGGCAGGAACAAAACATGATTGCCAAGCTGAAAGGGCTGCTCGACGAGACTGGCGCCGACTGGGCGGTGATCGACGTTTCCGGCGTCGGTTATCTCGTCCATTGTTCCGCGCGGACGCTTTCCGCGCTGGGCGAGGTGGGGGAAGCGGTGACGGTGTTCACCGACCTGCAGGTCAGCGAGAACGACTTGCGCCTGCTCGGCTTCGCCACTTCGGCGGAGCGGGACTGGTTCCGCCTGCTGACGCAGGTGCAGGGCGTGGGCAGCAAAGTCGCGCTGGCGATCCTTTCGGCGCTCTCCGCGCAGGAATTGCAGGCGGCGTGTGCCAAGGGCGACGCCGCGATGGTGGCGCGGGCCAACGGGGTCGGCCCCAAGCTGGCCAGCCGGATCGTCAACGAATTGAAGGACAAGGCTGGCGGCTTGCCGGGCGTGCCCGGGGCCGGGGCGGCCGTGGTCCATCAGGCCGGTTCGGCCAGCGCCGATGCCGTCTCGGCGCTGGAGAACCTCGGCTTCAAGCCGGGCGTCGCCGCCGCCGCCGTCGCCCATGCCCAGGCCGAACTGGGCGAGGAGGCCGGGCTGAATGATCTGGTCCGCGTGGCGCTGAAAAGGGCGGCGGGGTGAGCGACAACCCCACGCTCTCGGCCCGGCGGCAGCCGGAAGATCAGGATGCGGCGCTGCGGCCCCAGTCCCTCACGGAATTCGTGGGGCAGAAGGCCGCGCGGGAGAATCTGCGCGTGTTCATCGAAAGCGCGCGCTCGCGCGGGGAGGCGATGGACCATGTGCTGTTCTTCGGCCCGCCCGGCCTCGGCAAGACCACGCTGGCGCAGATCGTGGCGAAGGAGCTGGGCGTCGGCTTTCGCGCCACTTCCGGCCCGGTGATCGCCAAGGCGGGCGATCTGGCCGCGCTGCTCACCAATCTCGAGCCGCACGACGTGCTGTTCATCGACGAGATCCATCGCCTCAATCCGGTGGTCGAGGAGGTGCTCTATCCCGCGATGGAGGATCGGGCGCTCGACCTGATCATCGGGGAAGGGCCGTCGGCGCGGTCGGTGCGAATCGACCTGCCGCCCTTCACCCTGATCGGGGCGACCACGCGGCAGGGGCTGCTGACCACGCCGCTGCGCGACCGCTTCGGCATCCCCGTGCGGCTCAATTTCTATATGGTGGAGGAGCTGGAAAGCGTGGTTGCGCGCGGGGCGCGGCTATTGGGCATGGCGATGGACCCGGCCGGTGGGCGCGAGATCGCGCGCAGGGCGCGGGGCACGCCGCGCGTGGCCGGGCGGCTGCTGCGGCGGGTGCGGGATTTCGCGCATGTGGCCGGGGCGGACGTGGTTAACGCGCGGATCGCGGATGAGGCGCTGACGCGGCTGGAGGTCGATTCGCTCGGGCTGGATGCGATGGACCGGCGCTATCTCAGCATGATCGCCGACATCTACAAGGGCGGCCCGGTGGGCGTGGAAACGCTGGCGGCGGGCCTCGCGGAGCCGCGCGACACCATAGAGGAAGTGGTGGAACCCTACCTCATCCAGCTCGGTCTGCTGGCCCGCACCGCGCGCGGGCGCTGCCTCAACGAGCGGGGCTGGGCGCACCTCGGCCTGAGTCCCCCGGCCGGCCCGCAGGGCGGATTGTTCGGGGCCGAAGGCTGATTTCATTCGGAATCATTTCGCGTTCGGTTCCATATCGGGACAGCTTGATCAGAGCAGAGGCTTTCTCTCCCAAAAAGTGGCAATCGCCCCTTTCAAATACGGTTAACGCGATTGCCGTGCGCACGGCACTCTGCGTTCTTGGCGGTGGGGGAAGTGCCAGGTCCGAAACAGCGGGCGGTACTTTCGAACAGGAAAGAGAGTTGCCCATGTCGGTTCGTATGGCCTTGGCGAAATTGTCCGCGATCGCAGCGGGCGGAGCGCTTGTCGGTGGCGCGGTGCATGTCGCCGAGCCGCAATCGACCGATCAGCTGCAGTTCAAGTCGATCAAGTCGGTGAAGCAGGACAAGCGCGTCAAGCTGGTCAAGCAGCAGCCGAAGCCGCGCCAGGTGAAGCGCATCCGCCGCGTCATCGAGAAACCGGAATGCTGCGAGGAGCAGTATGAAATGGCGATGGTGCCGGTGCCTTACCTGCCGCCCTTGCCGCCCCAGCCCGTGAGCGGCGGCGGCGGTGGCGGCCCGGTCGTGATCGGCGGGGGGCCGGTCGGCGGCTGGGGCTTCGGCGGCGGCTTCTTCGGCGGTTTCTTCGGGGGCAGCTCCGGCGGCGGCGGCAATATCGTCATCACCTCGACCTCGTCGGGCGGCTCGACCTCCAGCTCGACCGGCGGCTTCACTTCCACCGGTGGCTCGACCTCCACCTCCACCGGCGGGTTCACCTCCACGGGCGGTTCGACTTCCACGTCGACCGGCGGGCTGACCACCACCAGCACCACCGGCGGATTCACTTCGACCACCACCGGCGGGTCCAGCTCGACCTCGACCACTACTGGCGGCGTGACGACATCGACAGGCGGCGTGACCACTTCCACCGGCAGCGTCACCACCTCCACCGGCGGGATCACCAGCACGACCACCACCTCCGGCAATGTGACGACCAGCACCTCGTCTTCGAGTTCGTCCAGCTCCAGCAGTTCGTCCTCCAGCTCGAGCAGCAGCTCCAGTTCGAGTAGTAGCGGCGGCAGCGGCAGCTCGTCCGGCGGCCATCCCTGCAAGAAGCATTGCGGCGGTTCGAGCGGCGGATCTTCCAGCTCGGGCAGCTCGAGCAGCAGCAGTTCCTCAAGTTCTGGCGGCTCGTCCAGCACCAGCACTTCCGGCAACATGACGACCAGCACCTCTTCGTCGAGCAGCGGTTCGAGTTCCTCCAGCTCCAGCAGCTCGTCGAGCAGCAGCAGTTCGACCTCGTCCTCCAGCTCGACCAGCGGCACCACCACCAACAGCAGCACGAGCGGCACTCCGGTTCCGGCGCCGCCGATGGTGATCCTGTTCGGCATGGCCGCCGCGGCGGTGTTCGGCCGGCGCAAGCTGGCGTTGAAGAAGGCGGCCTGAACCACCGCGAATTTTCCCGTAGACTACCCGTAGCGAGAAGGGCGGCCTCCCCGTGGCCGCCCTTTTCCTTTGCGCCCCGTTCTCCGGGCGGCCCACGGGCCGCTTCAGCTAAACCCGCTACGGCGCACAGGAAAAACCCCGCCCCTCCCGGCAGGGAGGAGCGGGGCCGCGTTGCGGTATGTGGGAGGGCTGGCGCTTAGGCGGCCAGCTTGCGCAGCACGTAGTGCAGGATGCCGCCGTTGAGGTAATATTCCAGCTCGTTGGCGGTATCGATCCGGCACAGCGTCTGGAAAGTGAAGGTCGAGCCATCCTTGCGGGTGACTTCCACATCCACGGTCTGGCGCGGCTGGATCGTGGCGATGCCGCGAATGGTGAAGCTGTCGTCCCCGGTCAGGCCCAGCGTCTCGCGGGTTTCGCCATTGACGAACTGCAGCGGCAGCACGCCCATGCCGACCAGGTTGGAGCGGTGGATGCGCTCGAAGCTCTCCACGATCACCGCGCGCACGCCGAGCAGGTTGGTGCCCTTGGCGGCCCAGTCGCGGCTGGAGCCGGTGCCGTATTCCTTGCCGGCGACGACCACCATCGGCGTGCCGTCGGCCTTGTGCTTCATCGCCACGTCGTAGATCGCGCCGACATCCTCGCCATAGCGGCTCATCCCGCCTTCGATGCCGGGCACCATTTCATTGCGGATGCGGATATTGGCGAAGGTGCCGCGCATCATCACTTCGTGGTGGCCGCGGCGCGCACCGTAGCTGTTGAAATCGGACTTCGCGACCTGATGCTCCATCAGCCACTGGCCGGCCGGGCTGTCTTCCTTGATCGAGCCGGCGGGCGAGATGTGGTCGGTGGTGATCGAATCGCCCAGGATCGCCAGCGGCCGGGCATCCACGATGTCGCCGACCGGGGCCGGGGTCATGGTCATGCCTTCGAAATAGGGCGGGTTGGCGACATAGGTCGAACCGGCGCGCCACTGGTAGGTTTCCGAGCCGGTCACGTCGATTGCCTGCCAATGCGCATCGCCCTTGTAGACGTCGGCATAGCGCGCCCGGAACATGTCGCGGTCGACGCATCCGGCGATGGTGGAGGCGACTTCGTCATTGGTGGGCCAGATGTCCTTCAGGAAGACGTCGTTGCCGTCCTTGTCCTGCCCGATCGGGGTGGTGGTGAAATCTTCCGTCACCGTGCCCTTGAGCGCATAGGCGACCACCAGCGGCGGGCTGGCCAGGAAGTTGGCGCGCACGTCGGGCGATACGCGGCCCTCGAAGTTGCGGTTGCCCGACAGCACCGAGGCGGCGACGATGTCGTTGCCGTTGATCGCCTTGCTGATCGGTTCGGCCAGCGGGCCGGAATTGCCGATGCAGGTGGTGCAGCCATAGCCGACCAGATTGAAGCCGATCGCGTCCAGATGGGGCTGCAGGCCGGCCTTGGTCAGATAGTCGGTCACGACCTGCGAGCCGGGGGCAAGCGAGGTCTTGACCCAGGGCTTGGGCTTCAGGCCCTTCTCGTTCGCCTTCTTGGCGACCAGCCCGGCAGCGACCAGCACGCCCGGATTGGAGGTGTTGGTGCAGCTGGTGATGGCCGCGATCACCACGTCGCCATCGCCGATGTCGTGATCCTTGCCGTCCACCGGCACGCGCTTGAAGCTGTCGTGCTTGTAGACCTTGGCGAGATCGCCGTTGAACACGTCGTCGACATTTTCGAGGACGACCTTGTCCTGCGGGCGCTTCGGCCCGGCCAGCGAGGGCCGGACGGTGCTCATGTCGAGTTCGAGCACGCTGGTGAAGATCGGGTCCGCGCCATGCGGATCAAGCCAGAAGCCCTGTTCCCGGGCATAGGCTTCGACGAGGGCGATCTGGTCTTCGTCGCGGCCGGTGAGGCGCAGATAGTCCAGCGTCTTCTCGTCGATGCCGAAGAAGCCGCAGGTCGCGCCATATTCAGGCGCCATATTGGCCAGAGTCGCGCGATCGGCCAGGGTGAGGGCGGCGAGGCCCGGGCCGAAATATTCGACGAAGCGGCCGACCACGCCATGCGCGCGCAGCATCTGGGTGCAGGTCAGCACGAGATCGGTGGCGGTGACGCCTTCCGGCAGCCTGCCGGTGAGCTTGAAGCCGACCACTTCGGGGATGAGCATGGAAACCGGCTGGCCCAGCATCGCGGCCTCGGCCTCGATCCCGCCCACGCCCCAGCCCAGCACACCCAGGCCGTTTATCATGGTGGTGTGGCTGTCGGTGCCGACGCAGGTGTCGGGATAAGCGACCTCGACCCCGTTCTGGTCGGTGCTGGTCCACACCGTCTGCGCGATATGCTCGAGGTTCACCTGGTGGCAGATGCCGGTGCCCGGAGGAACGGCCTTGAAGTTCGCCAGCGACTTGGAACCCCATTTGAGGAAGTCGTAACGCTCCCCATTGCGGTAATATTCGATCTCCACATTCTGCTCGAAGGCCTTGGGGTGGCCGAACTCGTCCACCATCACGGAGTGGTCGATGACGAGATGGACCGGCACCAGCGGGTTGATCTTGCTGGTGTCGCCGCCGAGCTTGGCGATCGCGTCGCGCATCGCGGCCAGATCGACCACGCAGGGGACGCCGGTGAAATCCTGCAGCAGCACGCGGGCCGGGCGATACTGGATTTCGCGGCTGGAGCTGGGGTCCTTCTGCCAGTCGACGATCGCCTGGACATCTTCGGTGGAAACGGTGAAGCCGCCGTCTTCGAAGCGGAGCAGGTTTTCCAGCAGGACTTTCATCGAGAAGGGCAGGCGGGAAATATCGCCGAACCTTTCGGCCGCCTTCGCGAGCGAGTAGTAAGCCACCTCGCGATTGCCAACCTTGAGGGAACTGCGGGTGCCAAGCGTGTCCTTGCCGACCTGAGTCATATGTGTCGTCACCTTACCTAGAATTGCCCAGGGACTCGCGCCGGACCCTGCAGGGTGCGCGGGGAGCCAATTGCCGCGAGGCGCTTGCGCGTTCTGCCCGCGAAAATCAAGGGGTCTGGCCCTTAAAACCGCCTCGCGGGGACTCGACGTTCTTTCGGCTTCATTGCCGCCGCGTGGCGCGCGGCGGATCGGCCGGGGCGGGAAAGGCCGGTTTCAGATCGCGGTCTGTTCCGTCCGGCGCGGCGCCGCGATCCAGCACCCGGCGACGATAAGCAGCGTGCCCGACAGCGTGGCCTGGTCGATCCGCTCCGCGAAGAACAGCCAGCCGAACAGCGCGGCCCAGAGAAAGCCGGTATATTCCACGGGGACCAGCGCCTGCGTTTCCGCGCGGGCATAGGCCCAGCTCAGCAGCAGCAGCGACAGGGTCGCCAGGACGGCCGAACCGGCCACCGGAGCCAGGATGCGCCAGTCGGGCAGGCTCGCGAGCCAGGGCGCGGGCAGCAGCAGGATCGCGGCGACCACCATCTGCTGCGCCAGCGCGATTTCGGCGGGCCGGGCAAGCTGTGCGATCCGGCGCTGCAGCACCAGGTTCCAGGCATAGAGGCAGGCGGATGCCAGCACCGCCGCGACGCCCTCGGCCTCCTCCGGGCCGAACGCGCCCCGGTCGAACCGGGCAAGGCCTATCAGCAGGACCCCGGCGAAACCCAGGATCGAGGCGATCACCGCCCGCTGCCCGATCCGCTCGCCCAGCAGGATCGCCGCGAGATAGAGCGCGATCAGCGGGGCGATGAAGGACAGCGCGATGGCCTCCGCGATCGGCAGCCGGATCAGGCCATGAAAGAACAGCAGCGCCATGCCGCAGTTCACCGCGCCGCGCAGGGCATGCATCCGCAGGTTCGGGGGCGAGGGGATGCGCCCGCCGCGCAGCTTCCATATCGGGAATACCAGCGCCGTTCCGATGATCGAGCGGAACAGCAGGGCGCTGTAGGCGCCGATCAGGATCGAGGCGCCCTTCATCAGCGCATCCATCAGCGAAAACAGGGCGACCGCCAGCGCCGTGGCCAGGAAGGGGAGCAGGCGGTGTTCCATTTCCTGCGCATAAGCGGCCTGCAACGTTACGTCATCTCTTGCTTCCATTCATCCTGCCGTCATAGGCAATAGGGAATGGTCAACTCGTGATCCGGCGGCGTTCAGGTCGCGTTGGGCTGTCATCTCCGGGTCCCGCAAGATTAACGGTGTGGGCAAACAGGGTTTAGCGTTATGACGAATTTCCTCCGCCAGCGGTTGAAAGCCACGATTCCGGCCATGATCGGGTCCCTGGCGGCGTTCGTCTCGCCGCTGCAGGCGCAGGATACGGCTCCCGCCTCCGCGCCTTCCCCCGCTCCCACCATCGCCCCGCAGCCGGTGTTGCCGGTTCCCGCGCCGCAGGCTTCGCCCGCCGTCGCGCCCGTGATTCAGCCCTTGCCCGGGACGGAGGCGCCCGAACCGATCCCGGTGCGGGAATGGGAAGTGAAGGACGCCAGGGCGCTGCTGGAGACGATCGAGGGCATAGGCGCCGAAGGCCTTGCCCCCGCGGATTATCTGCCGAACGATCTGCGCAGGGCGATCGAGCAGGGCAAGGGGCCGGAGCTGGACCGGGCCGCGAGCCGCAGCTTCGCCTGGCTGGCGGAAGACCTGCGCGATGGCCGCACTCCTATGGAATCGCGCAAGCAGTGGTTCGTGGTCGATCCGGATGTGGAATTGATGCCCACCGCCACTCTGCTGGAGCGGGCCCTGGCCATTCACGACGTGCCGGGCGTGCTGGCCTCGCTCGCCCCGACCCATCCCGATTACGCCGTGCTCAAGCGGATGCTTGCCGAAACGCCTCCCGGCGACAAGGCCAGGCGGACCAAGATTCGCGCTAATATGGATCGCTGGCGCTGGCTCGCACGCGATCTGGGCGGGACCTATCTGCTGACCAACGTTCCCGAGTTCCAGTTGCGGCTGACCGTGAATCACAATGTGATCCGCTCCTATCGCACGGTCGTCGGCAAGCCCGGCTCCACCGCCACCCCGCAACTGGCGGAGATCGTGGAAGGGGTGATCTTCAATCCCACCTGGACCGTGCCGCAGAGCATCGTGAAGGGCGAGGGACTGGGCGCGCGGCTGCTGGCCAATCCGGCCCGCGCCAGGGCGCAGGGCTACAAGGTCACCAGGGGTTCGGACGGCTTCGTCACCGTGGTGCAGCAGCCCGGGCCGAACAATGCGCTGGGGCTGATAAAGCTCGACATGCCCAATCCGCATGCGATCTTCCTGCACGACACGCCGGGCAAGGATGCGTTCAATCTCGATATCCGGGCGCTCAGCCATGGCTGCGTGCGGACGGAGCGGGCGCTGGAGATGGGCATGACCATGGCGATTCTCGGCGAAGGCGCGACCAAGGATGAGGCGATCGCCATCGTCAATTCGGGCGAATATACCAAAGTTACGCTGAAGAAGACTTTCCCGGTCTACATCACCTATTTCACCATGGCGCAGGACATCGACGGAAAAATGCGTTCATTCGGCGACATCTATGGCCGAGACGCTCCGGTTCTGGCCAGTTTCGATGCGCCGCGCCAGCAGAAGACGGGTGCGCGCACGACCGGCGAGGCAGTGGTTCCGATCGAAGCTCCCGGAGCGTAAGGCGATTGGACGGCGGGTGGCCGGCCGGGCGAATCCGTCAATAGATCCAGAGGCGGTCGGCAAAGAGCAACCGGCCGCCTGACAGGTTCCACAAGGCTTCGCGGAAGTCTTCCGGACCCATGGCAAAGCAGCCGTCGCTGCGTCCGAGCTTGCCCCATTTTTCCAGCATCGTCGGTTCCGCATACCAGGCCGAATGCATCACGATCGCGCGTTGCAGGCAGTTCGAATTGTCGGGGTCCAGCCCGCCGAGCCGGATCGAGGTGCCATATTTGCCGGTATACCATTCCCAGGTGATATAGGCCCCGCGGCTGGTGCAATTCGAGTTGGGCTGGTTCGAAAAGAAATCCAGAAAGCCGTCATGATCCGGGTCGGAACCTTTGCCGTGGCTCACCAGAAAGGAGCGGACGGTCCCATTCTCGAGATTGGCGAAATGGAATCGCGGCAGGGAAGAGGGCAACCCGAAATCGGCGACCCCCGCAACATCCTTGCGCCACAACACATTGCCGGCCCGCTCGACCTCGCGCTTGGCGATTTCGAGAATCTTGCGGTCCCGCACCCCCGCCGACATCGGCTGGGCAAAGACGCGTGCCGGCAAGGCCAGCGCGGTGCCTGCAATTGCGGCGGTTTGGCAGAATTGCCTGCGGTTCAATCCCGTTCCCATACCCATCCTCATAATATGGACATTCTGACGGTAAAGTGAAGCATGGTTCGGCATATGTCCTGTGCATGGGCTTTTGCGGCGGAATGCGATTTTCCCGCGAAAAAGCGTTTCGATGCGTATATATCCTTCCCCGATGCGACCGTTATTCGATCTCTGCGCCAAGGGTTTCGTCCCCTTTGCCGCGCTCGCCCTGCTTGGAGGATGCGCCCAGAACAAGCTGTCGGGCGAATCCGCTTCAACTGCATCCGCGCCCCCGGCGGAGAAGGCATCCGCGCCGCTTGCGCCGCAGCCGACCCTCATATTGGATCGCGCCGCCGCCCAGCGCCTGCTTGGCGCCAAAGGGGTCACTCTCCAGTGGATCGGGTGGAACCAAAGGGGAAGCCTCCATGCCCGCGAGCAGAATGGGACGATTTTCCTCACCGGCTCGCAATCGGACCAGCATGGCCCGGGGCAGCTTTATCTGGATGGCTGGGTCGAGGAAGTTGGCGCGGATTATTTCATCTTTCGGGGCACTATTCGCATCACCGATACTCCCGATGGCGGGCGCAAATGCGAAGGCCGGAAACTTTGGCATTTTGCCGTGACCCAGAATCGCCCCTATTGGCGCCTTCGCGAATTCGAATGGTGCGATTACCTGACGGATTACGTGGACATCTATTTCTGAGCGCCGAGGCGCATCAGACTGTCGCCTTCCAGCCGCATGAGCCGCCAATCGCCCCGCATGCGCGCGCCGATCGTTTCATAGAAGGCGATCGACGGCTCGTTCCAGTCGAGCACCGCCCATTCGAGCCTTGCGCAATCGCGCCGTAGCGCAAGCCCCGCCAACTCCGCCAGCAAGGCCCGGCCCAGCCCGTATCCGCGCGCTTCCGGGCGCACGAACAGGTCTTCGAGATAAAGTCCCGGCGTTCCGGCGAAGGTCGAGAAATTCCGGAAGAAGAGCGCAAATCCGGCTGCTTTGCCATCATGCTCCGCGATCAGAACCTCCGCGGCCGGATTTTCGCCGAACAGATACGTCCCCAGCATATCTTCATCGAAATGAACCGCGTGCGAGAGATCCTCATATTCCGCGAGTTCGCGGATAAGCGCGGCTATCAGCGGAAGATCGGCGGGAACGGCCGGACGGACGCCGACAGTCATTCGGCAGCCTGGGCCGTGGCTTGCGCCGCCTCCATTTCCGCTGCCTTCTGTTCCACCAGCCTTACGATGTGGTCCAGCATATCCGCGCTTTCGACATGATGGTCGGTCACGCCGGACAAATAGACCATGTGCCTGCCGCTGCCGCCGCCGGTGATCCCGATATCGGTTTCGCGCGCTTCGCCCGGCCCATTCACGACACAGCCCAGGACGGAAAGCGACAGCGGCGTCTTGATATGCTGCAGCCTGTCTTCCAGCGCGGTGACGACACGGATGACATCGAAGCCTTGCCGTGCGCAACTCGGGCAGGAGACTACCCTTACGCCACGGGTGCGCAGGTCCAGGCCCTTGAGGATTTCGAAGCCCACCCGCACTTCCTCTTCCGGCTCGGCCGAAAGCGAGACGCGGATGGTGTCGCCAATTCCCGCCCATAGAAGATTGCCGATCCCGATCGCGGATTTGACCGTCCCGCCGATCAGGCCGCCTGCCTCCGTGATGCCGAGATGGAGCGGGCAGTCGACCGCATCGGCAAGCCCCTGATATGCGGCGACGGCGAGGAACACGTCGCTCGCCTTCACCGCCACCTTGTATTCATGGAAATCGTGATCCTGCAGCAGCTTGATATGATCGAGCGCGCTTTCGACCAATGCCTCGGGGCACGGCTCCCCGTATTTCTCGAGCAGATCCTTTTCCAGGCTGCCCGCATTCACTCCGATCCTGATCGAGCAGCCATTCGCCTTGGCGGCCCGGATCACTTCGGCAACCCGTTCGCTGCTGCCGATATTGCCGGGATTGATGCGCAGGCAGGCCGCGCCCGCATCGGCTGCTTCCAGCGCCCGCTTGTAGTGAAAATGGATGTCGGCGACCAAAGGCACGTTGGCCGCCCGGGCGATCTGCCGGAATGCGGATGTGCTCTCCACATCCGGGCAGGATACGCGAATGATGTCCGCTCCCGCATCTTCGCAGCGGCGGATCTGAGCGATGGTGGCGCCGGGGTCGGAGGTCGGCGTATTGGTCATGGTCTGCACCGTGATCGGCGCATCGCCGCCGACCGGCACATTGCCGACCATGATCTGACGGCTCTTGCGGCGCTCTATATCGCGCCAGGGACGGACGGAAGACATGGACCGCCATATAGTCTTCCGCGGCCTCTGGAGCAAACGCTGTAGATGTGCGATTTCCAGGGCAGAGCACTGCGTCTCTGCATGGCATAGGGCTTGCGCGCCTGCGCAGGGCCTGAATCACCCTTGCACTGTTGTCAGTGTGCGCAGCCATGCGCCGGGTTAATGCGGTCCCAATCCTGCTGCCGTGCAGGCTCACGCCGCATTTCGCGCAGGGCGGCATTCATGTAATCGCCCGCCAGCTTCCTGTGCTGGCTTTCATCCTCTGCATTGGATGCATCGAGGGCAAGGAGCATTTCCTCACGCGCGCGCAGCAAGCAGACCGGGGCGTCCAGCCTCTCCATGACATTCGCCTCTTTTTGCCGAACCTCTCCGCAGAGCCGACGTTTCTTGCATATCATGCTTTGGCAATTCGGCCAAAATTCCGCGAACCGGACCGTGCTGTCCGGTCAGCTCAGCCTCAGCTCATACAGATATTCGTCGTCGCGATGGTTACCGACCCAGAAATAGATGTCCGCGATTTTAGAGAAGCCATATCGCGCATAGAAGCGCTGCGCGCCATGATTGCCGCTCCACACCGATAGCTGGATGGCGTCCGCCTGGCGCGCGCGTGCTTCCTCGAGCGCCCATTCCATCAGGGCAGCCCCCACACCTCCACCGGTCAGGGATGGGTCCACGTAGAGTTGCCCGAGAGAGATCGGATTCTTCGCGTTTGAATGCCCGTCATACCAGCCCGGCATCTTGAGCTTGCAGAATCCGATCAGTTTTCCATCCCGTTCGGCCAGGCAGTGAATGAATGCCGGGTCCGCGATCTCGCCTGCGACAGCTTCCCGGGAATAGACCGAGGCGAGAAACCCGGAGAGGTCGGCCGGATCGTAAAGATGGCCGAAGGCCGCGCGGAAACTGTCTTCCCCAAGCCGGGAAAGGGCAGGAACATCCCGTTCGGTGGCAGGTCGCAGGATCATTTCAGGAATGCTTGTCGGCTTTCCTGCGCCCGAATCGCATGTTGCGCTCCAGGCGCGCTCTCAACTGGGCGTAGAATGCTTCCAGAAACGCGCGGTCATCGCCCTGGCCCGGTTGCCAGCCGATCTTGCGGCAGATCGTTTCCGCGACCGCAGCCATCGCTTCCGGGCGATTTTCGCGCAGGATACGTTCCAGCGTCTGCAATTCATATTCGCCATAGACGGAAAGTTCGGCTTCGCCGAACCGATAAAGCGCGCCGGTTTCGGTCGATACGCCATGCGCGGAGGGCGTGGCCGACAGCGTATCGTCAAGCCTGCGCTTGGGCGCCTCGACCACCCAGGTGCCGGCGATGAGATCTCCGGCGCGCAGCGCATCGCGGTTGAAGAAGGGGAACAGCAGGAAAATCGCGAACCAGATCGTGGCGGCAAGACCCGCCATGCCGCCATCGCCGCTTTGCGCCCCGGCGATCAGCATGAGCGGGGCGAACAGCTCTATGTCGCGCAGCAGGTTGCGAGCGATCACCGCCTCCGCGGTCAGCCGGCCGCCGTCGCGGGCGGCAATACGGATTCCGGTCAGCCGCTTGCCCGGCGTCGCCCCGCGCGGCCCCAGTTCGAAGAACAGGAAGTAGCCGTAGTGGAACAGGAACATCGCGATCAGCCAGATCACGACGAGGAATTCGAGCACTCCGAAGATCTGGCTGGGGTCCTCGGCGGATTGCCAATCCATTCCCAGCACGCCGAAGCCCAGATAGAGCAGCAGCAGCGTCACCGCCAGCATCGTCACGTGAATGATGATGAAGTCTATGATGAGCGCGCCCGCTCGCGATCCTCTGCTTGCAACCGTTAGCGGCAGCGCAAGCCCTTCCGGGGTTATCAGCGTGCGCAGGCGCTTCGCCTGCGCGGCAAGATAGGGCGCGCTCGCCATGTCAGGCTTCCCGGCCCTGGAGCGGCGCTTTCAGGGCGAAGAAATAGGCCAGCCAGAAGATCAGCATCGAACCGCCGACAAGGTAGCGGCTGGGGGTATCCGTCACGAGCTGCCGGACGAAGCCTTCGAGGAAGGCGGCGATCAGCAGCATGAGCACGACCCCGGCCATGACCTGCGCCGCCCGCCGCCCGCTTTCGGCGGCGGCGGTCAGGACCGAGCGTTGCCCGGGGAAGGCCATCGCGCGCCCGATATGGATGCCCGCGCCGCCCGCCAGCAATATCGCGAACAGCTCGGTCGTGCCATGAACGCTCAGCCAGCCAACGAAATCCACGGTCATTCCTGCACCGCCGAACAGCCACAGCATCGCGCCAAGCAGGGCCATGTTGTGTATCAGCAGCAGGATCGAGGGGACCCCGAAAGCGAAGCCCAGCGCAAAAGCGAGAATCGCGACCTTGGCGTTGTTGCTGAAGAGATAGGCGGCGAATGCGGAGAGGCCGGAAGCGCTTTCCTGCTTTCCGAACAATGTCCCTCGCAGGACGTCCGGCGATGCGCCGGGGGACCGCTCCCCGCCGAATTCAGGCGGGACCAGGGCGTGGAACCACTGGCTGTCGCCGGAAACCAGCAGCCATCCGACCAGGGTTCCGGCGATCATCGCCGCCAATGCGATCAGCAGGTCCGGCCAGATTTCCCGCACGCTCGCGCTCCAGCCCCCGCCCAGAAAGCGACGCAGCCAGCTGCCCAGGGAACTGCGCGGCCCGTAGACCTGGAACCAGGCGCGCTGGACGAGCGATTCCAGGTAAGCCAGCGTCGCCGCGTCCAGCGAGGTTTCCCGCGCGATAGCGAGGCTGGAGGCGGCCATGCGGTAAAGCGCGGGCAGGGCCAGCACGTCATCGTCGGAAAGCTTGCGCAAGCGGCCGGATTCCAGGCGAGCGACAATCTGCTCCAGGCGTTTCCACTCGCCTTCGCGTTCGAGCCGGAAACGGTCCGAGCGCAGTGCCGCCGCCGCGATATCCGCGGGAGAGGCGGCAGCCCGGCTTCGGCCGAACAAAGATTTCAGCATCGGCGCCTTCACCCGATCGCTCCCGCGCGCTTGATTTCCAGATAGCGGTCGATCAGCCGGTAGCCGATCCGCTCCCATGGCGCTTCGATCACATCCACGCCGAGCTGCCGAAGCCGTTGCAGCACGACCGCCCGCTGCCGCGCCAGGGTTTCCGCCGTCACGGCCATGGAGACATGAGCGAGATCCTCGGGCTCGGCCGCGATCAGATCAGCCAGCTCGGCGTCTTCCATGGTCACGAACAGGACGAGATGGTGGCGGACCAGCCGGCCGACGCTTTCGATCATCAGTTCCGCGCTGGTCGGATCGCTGAAATCGGAGAACAGCACGATCAGGGAGCGGCGCTGCAGGCGGGCCGTAAGGGTGGCCAGGGCGAGCGTGAAGTTCGGCTCCTGCGCATGATAATCCAGGCTGGCGGCGGCGCTTTGCAGCCGGTGGAAGGCCCGGGTGTCGGAAATGAAGGGCGTGGCCAGCTCCGGCTGCCGGGCGAAGCCGAACAGCGCGACCTTGTCGCCGCCCTTCAAGGCGACATAGGCGGCCGTCAGCGCCGCCGAGACGGCCCTGTCGATCCTGGGCAGCCCTTCAAGCGGTTCGCACATCGCCTGCCCGCAGTCGAAGGCGAAGACGATCTGGTTGTTGCGTTCGCTTTCATTCTCGCGGGCATGAAGCCGGGTCTGCCGCGCGCTGGTCTTCCAGTCTATGCGGCGGCGATCCATTCCCGGCTGATATTCCGCCAGCGATTCGAACTGGCTGCCTTCGCCCCGGATTCGCCTGGCGATCAGACCGAACTGGGCATCGCGAAGGAAGGTCTGCAAGGCGGGGGAGCGGACCGGCGAAAGATCCGGCCAGATCCGGATGTCGCGGTTCACCTGCTGGCTTTTCTGACGATGGGCGAGGCCGAGCGGGCCTGACCAGCGAAGCCAAAGATGCGTGATCGCGCCTGTGCCCCTGCGCGATAGCGTGAGCGGGATGCCGCCGCGCCACGCGCCGCTGGGATCGAGGCCAAGCGGGAACTCCGCCCTTCCGCCCGGGCCGAGGCGCGGGTCGAAGGCCAGCGCGGCGCTTGGAGGAGCGTTGCCTTTACGCCCTGAAATATCGACCAGCACGGAAATCTCGAAAGGCTCGCCCACTTCCGCATCGGCTGGCGTTATCAGACGCAAATCCTCAAGCCGCCCCGCCGCCAGCCCGTCCAGCAGCACTAGCACCAGCAGCATCACGCCGGCCGCGGGCGCGACGATCCAGGCGCCCGGCGCGGCTGCTGCGATGACCAGCGCCACCGGCGCGGCCATGGTCGCGAGCCGTGCTGTCCGGGCGGACGGAACGATCAACGCGGCGCCTCTGTCTGTTCGACCAGCGCGCCCACCAGGGCTTCGACCTCCCGCCCTTCGATCTCGGCGGCGGGCGAGAGCAACAAGCGGTGCCGCAGGACCGCGGTGGCCAGCGCCTTCACGTCATCCGGCAGCACGTAATCCCGCCCCTGCAAGGCGGCGCGCGCGCGTGCGGCATTGGCCATGAGCACGGCCGCGCGAGGAGATGCGCCGCTGGACAGGTCGGCGCTTTCGCGCGTGGCGCGGACCAGGCGCACGATATAGTCGATCACGTCGGGCGCGATCGTCACGCTTTTCAGGGCGGCGCTGGCGGCGGCAAGCTGGGCAGGCTCCGTGACGGGGGCAATGCCGAAGTCTTCCGGGCGCGGCGGGCCGCCCTGTTCGCCGAAGCGGGCCACGATCGCGGCTTCTTCCTCCGCGCTGGGATAAGGCACCAGCAGCTTGAACAGGAAGCGGTCGAGCTGGGCCTCCGGCAAGGGATAGACCCCCTGGCTCTCGATTGGGTTCTGGGTGGCGATGACCAGGAATCGTTCGGGCAGGGGGTGCACTTCGCCATCCAGCGTGACCTGCCTTTCCTGCATGGCTTCCAGCAGGGCGGCCTGGGTCTTGGGCGGGGTGCGGTTGATCTCGTCGGCCAGCAGCAGTTCGCAGAAGATCGGCCCGCGCGTGAGTGTGAACTGGCTGGTCTGGAAATTGAACAGGTTGGAGCCGAGGATGTCGCCCGGCAGCAGATCCGGCGTGAACTGGATTCTGCCGTAGTCCAGCCCGAGCGACCGGGCAAAGCATTGCGCGAGGAAGGTCTTGGCGACGCCCGGAGGGCCTTCGAGCAGGACATGGCCGCGGCTCAGCAGCGCCACCAGCAAGTGCTCGACCGTATCCGCCTGGCCGATCACCGCCTTGCCGATCTCCGCGCGGATCGCTTCGGCCAGCGACCGGAGCTGGTCCAGGGTCATGGTCATGTCTCGAGCTTCCTTTCGATCTGTTTGAGAGCCTGCGTCGCCTGCAGCAATTCATGCGTGCCGCGGCTTTCGGCGAGCTGCCGGACGAGGTCGGAAAAAGCGGGCCTGTCCACCCCCCGGCCAAGAAGGCGATGGTCGATCTGCATGTCCAGAGCGCTTGCTTCCTGCTGCCGGCGCAAGCCGAGAAGCTGGGCTATCCGCGCCCGCATCAGCGCCGCGTAAGGGGGGCCTAGCAGATGGAGGCGCCCGGTGCGCCGGATGAAACCGGCGCTGTTGATGACCAGTTGACGCTTGCCGAGCGCGATCGTCCGGCCTTCCGCGAGCGGCGGCCCGAAGCGGCGAAGCGCCCGCCAGCCTATGATTATGCCGGCGATGATGAGGCATATGGTTGCCGCCAGGAACGGCGGGGTGAATGCGAGAGTAAGCAGATTGGCGCTGCGGCCCAGCCCGTTCAGCGTGAGATCGAAAATCACCGGGATGCGCTCGCCGCCGCTGGCCGCGCTGACAAGCCGTTCGGCCAGCAGGGCGTTTTCCCGCCGGGCCATGCCGTAATTGTCGAGCAGGTCAGGCTCGAACACGAAGATCAGCGGGTGGAGATAATCGGCGTCGCCCCCGAAGGAGGACAGCATCCCCGCCATTTGGTTGAGTGCTGGATAGTAGCCGTCGTCCGCGAGATAGGCGGCCAGAATACGCCCCCCGTCGCCGCGAACCAGCGGCACCAGATTCGCGCTGCCTCCGCCGGTCTGGACCTGTTTGGGATCGGGAAGCGAGCCGGACAGATCGCCCGTCCGCCAGGTGCCGGCCTTGCCCAGCGATACGGTGATGTCGTCGGCAAAGCCTTTCCACTCCGGAGAGTCCGAGCCACCCAGCACGACCCAGCCATCCTTGGCGTCTTTCCGGAAATCCGGGGCGCGCGATGCATGCCATTTAGGCAGGATCACCATGGTGGGGCCGATGCTGCGGCGGCGCTCGACGGCTTCGGACAATTCCTCGCCATCGGCATAATGCGGCGGAGTCAGCACCAGCAGCCCGTAAGTGGTGAGCTTGCCTTCATTGCGGCTCACTTCCACCGCGCGGCCGCTGCCTTCGATCAGCCGGGCAAACGCGGCATAGCCGTTGAGGCCCTTGCCGCCGGCGTGTCCGCCGTCGCTATGGTTGTCGTTCCCGAACTCGCCCGCGCCGATGAAATACAGCGTGAGCAGAAAGGCGACGGCGCCGACAGCCAATATGGCCAGCACGGCGCGGGGGGAGAAGGGAGATGATCCGGCTTCGCTCATGCGGGCCTGCCTTCCAGTTCCCTGATCGCGAAATCGGCATAGGCCGCGCGCGCGGCCTGCCAGTCTTCCATTCCCAGCGGCACGAGCGCGAACAGGCTGCGCTCCACTCGTTCGGCGATGATCCGGAAGGCGTTGCGGGCGCGATCCGGCAAGGCGGGCAGGGCGGCAATCTCCCGCGCGGTGCTCGAGGGATCGAGCAGATCCGGCCGGATGGCGCGGATCTGGCCAACGCTCCGCACCAGCAGGAGATGGGTCGCCTCGTCATAATGTCCTGCCGCGGCAAGCGCGTCCGCGTCTTCGAGCAGCGCCAGCGCCTCTCCGCGATCCGGCGCCCATTCGGGGGAGTCGGGGCGTGGTTTGCGTCGCCATCCGGCCAGCGGCGCCAAGAGCCGCCATGCCAGCAGCAGGAACAGGATCACCGCGACTGCCAGCAATACCCATTTGAAGACAGGCCAGCTGAGGCCCAGAAGCCTGCCTGCCGGAGCAAGCAGATCGGCCAGCCATTCCTGAAACTTTTGCAGCCATTCCGGCGGCTTCGGGGGTTCCATCGGCTTGAGCGGGGCGAACTGGATGTCGCCTCGATCATGCAATGCTTCCCAATCCCGCTCTGTCCGGGATTGCGCGGCGGCGATTTGGGCTGATCCCATGCTCACGGCGCGAGTGGTGGCACACGCCGGAATCCAGCGCAAGGCGGCCGATGCGCCATTTTGATTTCAGCCGCGCGGTCGGGCCTGCGGATAGCTGCCCAGGATACGCAGTTCCTTGCAATGGAAGGCCAGTTCGTCCAGCGCGCGATCGACCGCCGCATCGCCGGGCGCGCCGATGATATCCGCATAGAACATGGTCGCCGCGAAGCTCGCGCCCTTCTGATAGCTTTCGAGCTTGGTCATGTTTACGCCGTTGGTGGCGAAGCCGCCCAGCGCCTTGTACAATGCGGCGGGCACGTTCTTCACTTCGAACACGAAGGTGGTCATCGCGATCTGATCCGCGAGCGTGGCGGGGTCCTGCGGTTCCCGCGCAAGGACGACGAAGCGGGTGGTGTTGTCCGCCGCATCCTCGATCCTGTCCTGCACCAGCTTGAGGCCATATAGTTCGGCCGCGAGCGCCGGCGCGATCGCGGCGATCGAAGGATCGCCCATCTCCGCCACCAGCGCCGCCGCGCCCGCGGTGTCGGCATAGGCCATCGGCACGATCCCGCGCTTCCGCAGAAAATGGCGGGATTGCCCGAGCGCCTGGGGATGGCTGTAGGCGGCGGCGAAAGGCCCGTCGCCGATGCCGATCAGCGCGTGGTGAATCGGCATGAAATGCTCGGCCACGATGGAAAGCCCGCTTTCCGGCAACAGAAAGTGAATATCGGCGACGCGCCCGTGCTGGGAATTTTCGATCGGGATGATGGCGGCATCGGCCTTGCCGTTCTTCACCGCCTCCAGCGCGTCCTCGAAACTGAAGCAGGGCAGGGGCAGGCAGCCCGGATCGAACTCCAGCGCCGCGCGATGGGAATTTGCACCGGGAGCGCCCTGAAAGGCGATTGCATGGGCAGGGTCCTGAGCCGCGGCGGCGCTCATCTGCTCGACCAGCGCAAGGGCAGGGGCGGGGAAGCTGTGCATGGGCCTGCGCCTAGACCGCCGTTGGCGGGCGGACAAGTCGTTTGACGAACGCTGTTGAGGCTTGCGAAGCGCGCGACTGGCCACTAGAGGGTCCGCGAGATATTCAACCCGTAGGCTTTCCCTGATGACCGACCGCTTTAACACCATCGCTGGCTGGGCCCTTTTCGCAGGCATCGTCGGGCTAGGCCTGTCGAGCGTCAGCGCCAAGTATTTCCAGGCCGACAAGCCGCATCGCCCGCATGAAATGGGCTATGCGATCGAAGGTGTCGAAGCCGAAGGCGGCGCCGATGAAGGCCCCCCGCTGGCCACCCTGCTGGCCCAGGCCGATCTGGCGAAGGGCGAGCAATTGTTCGGCAAGTGCGTTTCCTGCCACACGATCAACGCGGGCGGCCCCAACGGCATCGGCCCGAATCTCCACGGCGTTCTGGGTGAAGCGATCGGCAAGGGCGTGGGCGGCTTCGCCTTCTCCAGCGCGCTTTCCGGCCATGGCGGCAACTGGAACTTCGAGGATATGGACGCCTGGCTGAAGAGCCCGAAGGCGTTTGCCCCCGGCACCAAGATGAGCTTCGCCGGTCTCAGCAAGCCGCAGGATCGCGCCGATATCATAGCCTATATCAACACGCAGGGTTCGAACCTGCCGCTGCCCAAGGCCGAAGCCGCGCCTGCCGCTGAAGCTCCTGCTGCCGAAGGGCAGCCTGCCGGCGCCGCACCGGCCGAAGCGGGGGCCGAAGCGGGGGCCGCCGCCGCGGGTGAAGCTCCGGCCGCGCCTGCCGCCGCCCACTGATCGTCACTGATCGGAATTGCCCGCAAGGGGCGGGGGTCAGGTTTCCGTCTGCCCCTTGAATCCCTGGGCAATGACATACCATTCGGACGAATCCTTGCGGCTTGCCGGGGGTTTGGAATGCTTGACCGTCAGGAAATGCCGTTTGAGCAGGGCGAGCAATTGATTGTCCGTCCCCCCTGCCAGCACCTTGGCCACGAAGGCGCCGCCTGGCGCGAGTGACTTGATCGCGAAGTCGGCCGCCGTTTCAACCAGCCCCATCGTGCGCAAATGATCGGTCTGCTTGTGGCCTACCGTATTGGCGGCCATATCGGACAGGACAAGGTCGGGCGCTCCATCGAGCGCGGCTTCCAGCATTCCCGGCGCGGCGTCGTCCATGAAATCCATCTGGAAGATGGTGACGCCTTCGATCGGCTCGGTCGGGAGCAGGTCGATTCCCACGACTGCCGCGCGCGGGCTGCGTTGGCGGACCACCTGGCTCCACCCTCCGGGAGCGATGCCGAGGTCCACCACGCGCGAGGCATTCCTCAACAGGCGGAATTTCTCATCCAGTTCCAGCAGCTTGTAGGCGGCCCGGCTGCGATAGCCTTCCGCCTTGGCCTTCTGGACATAGGGGTCGTTGAGCTGGCGGCTCAGCCAGCGCGCGGATGATGCGGTGCGCTTGCGGCCGGCGCGCAGGCGCTTTTCCGGGTTTCTGCCCGATCTTGTCATGCGATGGCGCCTGATGAGCCGGACCCGGCCGGCGGAGACGTCATTGCCCCGCCCTCGTCTGCTGGAGACGAAGCTTGCCCCGCTCGCCCTGGTGATCCGACGCCATCAGGCTGCGCAGGATACCTTCGCGAATGCCGCGGTCGGCGACGCCAAGCCGATTTGCCGGCCAGATATCGAGAATCGATTCGAGAATGGCGCAGCCCGCGATCACCAGATCGGAACGCTCGCGCCCGATACAGGGCAACTCGCGGCGCTCGGACAGAGGCATCAGGGACAGGCGCGCGCTGATGTCGCGCATCGCCGCGGATGGAACGATCAGCCCGTCCACGGCGCGGCGGTCATATTGCGGAAGGTCCAGATGAAGCGTGGCGAGGGTGGTGACAGTGCCGCTGGTGCCCAGCAGGCGCGGATCGTTTCCGGCGAATGGGGCGATTCGTTCCGCGAATTCCGCGAAGCTCTCCGACACGAGCCGGCGCATCTCGGCATATCGCCGGTTTCTGGCTTCATGCGTCGTTTCATCGCGGCTGCAGCTTTCCGTGAGAGACACCACTCCCCAGGGAACGCTTTGCCAGTCCATGATGCGCGGCGCTATGCCGTCCGGCTCCACCAGCACCAGTTCCGTCGAGCCGCCGCCGATGTCGAATATGACTGCCGGCCCCGTCCCGCCTTCCAGCAGGATGTGGCAGCCCAGCACGGCCAGGCGGGCCTCCTCTTCCGCGGAGATGACATCCAGCGCTATGCCGGTTTCCTTGCGCACCTGCTCGATGAATTGCGCGCCGTTGCTGGCCCTGCGGCAAGCCTCGGTCGCGACGGATCGGGCGAGATGGACATTGCGGCGGCGCAGCTTTTCGGCGCAAACCTTGAGTGCGGCCAGCGCCCGCTCCATCGCTTCGTCGCTGAGCCGCCCGGTCTGCGCCAGTCCTTCCCCCAGTCTCACCACGCGGCTGAAGGCGTCGATGATCGTGAAATTCTCGTCGGAGGGGCGCGCGATCAGGAGCCGGCAATTATTGGTTCCAAGGTCGATTGCGGCATAGGCCTGCCGGCGCGGCTGAAGCTGACGAAACATATTCGGGCGGGAAGCCCTGGCGCTGTCCTGAATCTGGCCGGAGCCGGCCGACTGCGTTTCCGCAGGAAGCTTCTTCGAAGCACGCTGCCGGTTCCGGCTTCGTGCATCGCCTCCCTGCTTGCCGGGCGCATGAGCCCTGCGCCGCTCCGGCGGAGAATGTTCCGCCATAATCCTGTACTTTCTCGTTTTCCACTCGCCGTTTCCGGGCGAGGACCTGAGGCGATGCTAGCGCTGCGCGGCAAATCCGGCAAGCTCGGCTCGACCACGGGCGCCAGTTAACGCCAATGTCGCTTTCGCGGCCTTGACCAGCGCCGCCTGCGGGCCTAGAGGCACCCCCCGCATTGCCCCGTCGTCTAAAGGTAAGACTACGGACTCTGACTCCGTCAATCGAGGTTCGAATCCTCGCGGGGCATCCATCATACCTTTCGTCACATTTCGTGACCCTTCGTTTTCCCCTAGGGAATCCGTAAGGGTTCTCCCCATGTTCTTCGCTCTCCTTCGTTGACCTTCGCCACAAGTCGCTTCATAACGTGGGAGCGAATGTGGGAGTGCAATTTGGCGAAGCTAACCGCATTGAAGGTCAGGAACGCGAAAGCCGGTCGTCATGGGGACGGCGCGGGCCTTTATCTGCTTGTTTCTCGTACCGGGGCGAAGTCCTGGATGATTCGCGTTCAGTCCGATGGGCGGCGGCGAGATATAGGACTCGGCGCATTATCTGACCTGACGCTGGAGGAAGCGCGCGACAAGGCACGGGAGATTCGCAAGGTTGCCCGAGCAGGTGGCGATCCGATAGCGGCGCGGGACAAGCGAGAAGTAGTTCCGCCGTCCTTCAAGGAGGCCGCGAAGGCTTGCCATAAGGCCTTGTCGCCTGGATGGGGCGAGCGCCACGCCTCGGCATTTCTGTCCACGCTCACACTTCATGTTTTCCCGAAGATCGGTGGGCTCCGGGTGGACTCGATAGACGAGAAAGACATCCTGTCCGTCCTGTCGCCATTATGGACAACCAAGCCAGCGGCCGCGAAGAAACTGCGCCAGCGGATCGGTGTGGTTCTGGATTATGCGAAAGGCCATGGCTGGCGAGCAACCGGTGCGCCGCGCGATGGCCTGCGCCCCTTGCTGGCAAGGCAGGCAGAGGCGGGGAACTTCTCGTCCATGCCCTATCAGGAATTACCTGCGTTCGTTGCCAAGCTGGATGATGCGACGGATACAGTTGGCAGGTTTGCGCTGCTCTTCACGATCTACACAGCCGCTCGCAGTGGTGAGGTCCGTTCCGCCATGTGGTCGCATATCGACATGGAGGCAGGAGAATGGCGGCGTCCCGGCTCCCTCATGAAAAGCGGCAAGGCGCATACCGTGACGCTTTCTGCTGAGGCTCTGGCTATCCTGGAGCGCGCGAAAAAGCTGCGGACGTCGCAAAAGGATTGTCTCATCTTTCCCGGTGCAGGTGGCAAGCAGCTCAGCGACATGACTATGAGTAAGGTAGTTCGGGCGACGGGCTATACCGTCCACGGCTTTCGCGCGACATTCCGCACGTGGGCGGCGGAGAAGATGTCGAACATCCCCGAGGCGGTGGCCGAAACGGCACTGGCACATACAATCCCGGATCGTGTCATCCGGGCCTATAATCGGGCGAAGTTTATCGAGATGCGCCGTACCTTGCTCGATGCATGGGGGCGGTATGCTGCGGGCACGTCTGGCACAGTTGTGCAACTTCCGCTGAAGTTAGGGGCAAGTGCATGATGACCAAGGTGTCCCCCAGTGCCATGAGTGACAATATTCCAGTCGAAGCCTGGCTTGCGAAGCCGTTTTGGCCGTGGCCGGTGGCGCTAGCCTACAGTCAGGCACCTGACGATCGAGATGAAGCGTTGTTCACCGCCGTCGAAATCCTGGAATTGTATTCGCGCATCGATTCAATGGCCGAATACACTGGTGCCGGTGCTATCCACCGCATCTACGAGGCGGTGACGAAAGAGCAGAACATCAGTCGTCTCGAAGAAGACACGATGCGTCGTATCGAGGCGGCGTTGGTCGGGGCGATTGAGGCAGAAAGGGTGGCCGCGCAAGGCCGCAAATCTCCATCGTCTCCGTTGGAGCCAATCCAGGTCTCGGATTGGGTCGGCGCTGAGATCGACGGCGAAGGCACGTGTGATCTGGTGAAGGCCGGTTGGCGAGGCCAGTCGAGTAGCTTTGAAGCTTTATTCGGCGATAAGCAGCGTGTGGTCTGGTTCTACGATGTTCATCTGCCACGTGCGGGAATGCTGGCAGTGTTCGGCGAACCTACCGGGATCAGTCCTGTCGCTCAGCCTAATGCTGGGGCATGGAGTCTGGAGCGCATGAAAGCCGAGATCGCCTCATGCCGGATCGGGAATCGCGAAAGGGCTTGGGTCGAGATATTCAAGCCGAAGCGCAAGGAGCATGGCTGGAGCAATATTTCTTTTCGGGAAGTCTGGTCCGAAGGACGTAATAGCAAAGGCACCATCGGCAGGCCACGCCTCAATCCTTCAAAACGCGCATGAAAATGCGCGCACTGCACGCCCAAAGCGCGTTTCCCCGCGTATTTTTATACTGACAATGTCGCAGTCGCCCGCTGGTTTTCCAGCAAAAAGCGGAGGCGACTTATGGACCCGATTACCACGACTATCGAAGGTGCCAAGAAGGCGACAGGTCTCGGCACCACTACTATTTACGCCCTAATCGGCGATGGCAGGCTGGAAACTATCAAGGTCGGCCGCCGCACCCTCGTGAAAACCAAGAGCATTCGCGCTCTGCTGGGCGAGCCGGTGTGATCCATGTCGGTCAGGAACGGGCTTTCGCCTGCCCGTGAAAGGCGAGGGGACCGCCCGGTTATGTCCGTGCGGTCCCCTGCTATCGAAAGTGCTCTGGCAAGCATCGATGTTGAAGTTCCAAATATAGAGGAGGTTCGTCGCTGG